>JAIRVF010000025.1 GCA_031254035.1 Paenibacillus sp. | reverse complement strand
CTTAATTTGTTCCCATTGTTCATCACTTAGTTCATACCGTCTTTGGATCATACTTGATGCTCCATTCGTTTTTCTCAAATCATACCATATTTTTTTTTAGTTTTCAGACACGCCCTAGTGTTAGGAAAAAAAATCATCATACATGATCCAACCTATTTTGAGGAAATCTCTATGTAAAAAAGCCGCCTGAAGGAGCACCCTATAGGCGGCTTGGGTTATACCTATAATAATAACGCTAACGTCCCTGCCGTCAGCAGCAGCAATCCGAACGCGGATTTCACCGACAGCTTTTCCTTGAAGAACACAAACGCAAACAGCACCGTTAAAAGCACACTCAACTTATCGATTGGAACCACAACGCTGGCCGGACCGTCCTGAAGCGCTTTATAAAAGCATAGCCAAGATAATCCTGTCGCAAGCCCGGATAAGGTAATAAACAGCCAGCTTTTTCGGTCGATGTCCTTGATTCCCCCCTGCTTATTCTGGGCAAACACAATCAGCCAGGCCATCAGGAGCACAACAACGGTCCGGATGGCCGTTCCTAGATTGGACTCCACATTTTCAATACCGATTTTGCCCAAAATCGATGTCAAAGCCGCAAACACCGCTGACAAACTGGCGTAGATAAGCCAGCTTTTATTGCCGGGGGCTGCGGCCTGCTGCGCTTTATTTTTCTGGATCATCATATAGGTACCGACGGCAATCACAACCATACCCACAAGCATAACCCACGTCAGCCGTTCGCCAAGAAAAATAAAGGCCAAAATCATGGTCAGCACATTACTTGATTTGTCCACCGGTACGACCTTGTTGACATCCCCAAGTTGCAAGGCACGAAAATAACAGATCCATGAGGCGCCGGTGGTCAGGCCGGACAACACAAGAAAGAACAAGGTTCCCCCGCCAATATCCGTTATGGTATGCTGTGACCCAACGATAAAAACCATCAGCCAGGAAAAGAATAACACGACCCAGGTTCGGAGCGCGGTTGCCAGATTGGAATCCACGTTCCGGATCCCAATCTTCGCGAGTATGGACGTGATGCCGGCAAATAATGCCGAACCAAATGCATAGGCAATCCACATGGGCGTATCCCCCTTTATGCATAATCAATGATAATCCCATAAAATTGGTTCTCATTGATCATACACCAACTTGATTGCCAATGATAATTTCGTGGGCTCGTGAAAGCGGAAAAAACTATGTACTCGGGCATCGTTTCCCTTACTGAAATTGCGGCCTCAGTTTTTCATCATAATATTTGTGACGGGCTTCCTCGTTATCAAACTGAAGCATAATTTCGGCCGCATCGCTATATGCCCGGCAGCGTTTTGAACTCCGGCTGGCGAAAAACAGCAGGCCAATATAAATGATGCTTATATACAGGCTCCATGACGTAAAAGAAAGCTCACTTTTAACCGCCAACCTTGCTGTCAAATAACCAGCTAAGATGAAGATGATGCCCCCTATTTTGACCAGTGATTCATTGAAAAGCAGCCAATTTTCACTTCGGCGCTGTCTGGTGATAATATTATCCTTGGACATGTACAAGTAGCTTTCGCATGCCTCGAGGTAAAGCTTGTTATATATTTTCATCTTTCTCCCCCTTCCACTGATAACCCAAAAACATTGTACAAGGTACTAATTCCCTATTCTCCTAGCAAATCCCTCCAATGAGTTTTCCTACCCGTCCCTAACGGACATAGCGGTCGTGGTGTCCGTTAGAATTTGTAAACAGCCACTTTTAGCGAATCAACCTCCATGATGTGCGTTAGACATACTTCCAGGGGGGCGCCCTCAAATCGAATTTCGCAAAATTCCAATCAACCAAATAAGCCGCCCTCCCGATTGGGAAGACGGCTTCATTGATACTCTTGCTGCTCTTACGACAGCTCGCTAATCGCCGGAATCGAATGCTGCGCCCCAGGACGCGTAACGGCAATGGATGCAGCCTGCTGGGCTAAGTCCACCGCTTCGTCCATTCCTTTACCCGAACAAATCATCGCGGCCAACGTGCCAGCAAATGTATCGCCCGCAGCCGTTGTATCTACGGCATTCACCTTGCGCCCTTCTTTATGGACATTGTGGGTGCCGTTATAATACGCGACCCCTTTGTCCCCGAGCGTGATCAGTGGATAGCGGATCCCCTTCGCCCGCAGCAGATCCAGCGCAGCCAAAGCGTCTTCAACGTCATGAATCTCGCGCCCCGTGTACAATGCAACTTCATGTTCATTTGGTACAAAGTAATCCAATCCCTGCAGAATATCTTCGTCGATCGGCATCGCCGGGGCCGGATTTAGAAAAATCGGAACCTTGCCTTTCACCAGCCGGACCGCTTCATAAACAGATTCAAGCGGAATCTCAAGCTGGAGCAGCACCGCATCGGCCGACAACAGCTCTGCCTCAAATTGCTGGATATATGCAGGCGTCACCTTCTTATTAGCCCCACCATCAAGAATGATCGCATTATCTCCTTCGCAAACGGTGATCACGGCGACGCCAGAGGTGGTGCCATGTTCAACCGCTATAAAATCGGATTTTACGCCATATCCAGCCAAGCTTTCAACTAGCGACTTGCCAAACAAATCATCTCCCACTTTACCCAGCAGCCAGGTATCCGCACCCATTTTGGCGCATGCCACCGCCTGATTGGCCCCCTTGCCGCCGGATGACAAAAAGAATTTCTCCCCGTGTATTGTTTCCCCTCTATTTGGTATACGGCCAGTTTCCATCACCATATCCATATTTGCACTACCTATCACAATAATTTTCATATATATCCTCGATTCAGATTTTTTGGATGTTATATTCGCTCTGTCAACCGAATATCGCGGAAATACGTTCTTGCTGCGCCTAAGGTGCTGACGCCGTACATGCCGTATGCAAATGTATTGTCTTCATGCTTGATTAACTCTTCGCCATCGATTGTAAGCGTAATGGTGGAACCCTGCACCGTTACCCTCACATCATACTCGCGATCCAGTTCCCAGACAAACTTGCGGCCAGCCAGCTTTTTATAACCGAAATTGTTGATATACAAGGACACCTCACCGTCTTCATCCAAACCGGCATGATACCCGCGCATCGCACCCTGCGCCCGAACAGCGACCAAATGCGAGCAGCCATACTGCGGATTGATCCGGACCGATACCGAATAATCTTTGGCAAAATAATTGCCTGTATAAGCCTCGGCCGGATCGGCGGTCATCAGGTACATCGCATCCTGCTCCAGCGACCATGCTCCGTGGTTATGCGAAAATGGCGTTACGCATCCGAAATTGATCTTCTGTTTGGCAAAATCGATATGGTATTCCGACAGACCGCTGATGCGGAACTCATCAATAAAAATGCGTCCCATGCTTTTGAACTTGGCAGGCGAATAAGCTTCAAGCACGATGCCGACTTCATCGATCAGTTCGCCTTCGGCATCCGGAATCGTAAATTCGACATGCAGCCATTCCTTGTCCACGAGCTTGATATATCCCTGTACCAGCTCCTTTTTGCTTGTCGCAAGCCGGATATAAGGAGCGATGCCCATCGCTTCGTTGCCGGACCATTGATCCAAGTAAACCTGCATGGAAACCTTTTGTCCTGGATATGCTTTGGGTGCAAATGTCGGCGAATAACGTTCGTCATTAAATTCATCCCTTGTATAAAAGGGTTTGTAATACACTTTGGCATTCTGAGGGCGCGCCATGCGGTCGAAAACGACTTCAAGCGCCCCTTTCCCCTGAAAGGTAATCTCCTCGGTATGCTTTGCCCGGCAGAGAACCGGATCCGAAACCCGGATATTATGCGTCGAACCCGGCAGTTCGAAGTCAAAGTAGATCTCGTCTTCCTTATAACTGTCGGTTAACCACTGCGGACATGGCTCCTTCGCAAGGCGGTAACCGAGAATGGAAAGCTCTTTGGCGTATGTCGGAATATCGAGAATGTTCAAATAACCGGAAATGCCCGACATGACAATCGAATCATTAATCGGCTGGCGGTAATGGTCCGCAATGCCGTTCACGCCGCATGCTACGCCCAGAACCGTTCCTACATTCCCGGCATTGCAGTCCGTATCCCAGCTGCACATCGTCGCAATTTCAACAGTCCGGTTGAAATCGCCTTGCCCGTAAATCATGGCAAGCACGCAAACGCCTGCGTTCGGAATGATATGGCATACTCCCGTATACTTGTCATATCCCCAATCGCGCTCCAGCATTTCCCGGCAGGAACGGAAATCATCCGGATGTTCTTTATGGAAATCCAGCACGGCATGCGCTACTTTCGAATACGTGGATTCCGCTGGAATTTGCGCTAGTCCTGCCGCAATGATCTCTTCGATATTGCTGGTTTCAAATGCTTGAGATATCGCCGCGCAGAAAAACCGTGCCCCGAGCACACTTTCCCCGTCATGGGAAACCCGAGCTGCCGCCTCGCCCAAATCAGCCGCCTTTTTCGGATTCCCAGGGGTGATGAGTCCCCATGTATCGATAAATATCTGACCTCCGATCTGCTCTGCCACAATTAATCCGTTTTGCGGAATGGATCCGGACTGCGGCGCGAGAATGCCGCGCTTCAAATTGATGTATACGGTATGTTCCGTACTTACACCGTATCCGCCCCACCAAAACATCCCGACGCCTTCCCGGGAATAGTTAAGCCATGCACGCGCCACATCATTTGGCGTGATGTCCTGTTCTTTCGCATCGTCATAGAGTGCTCTTAGAAAATAATACGGACCATTGGCGTCATCATCTGCCGCAAAATTTTTGAACGGTTTGACGTAGTCCTTAATCTCGCCATACGTTTGATATATTCTTTCATACGTCCAGTGAGTCGGTTCCACCGGAGCTCCCAGACGGATGCCCACATTCATACCCAAAAAACCGGCGTACACTTTCTCTACATAATTAGAAGGAATCATTGCTGTTATGCACCACCTATAAAATGTTGTTCAAAAAGTCCGCTTTTGATCACGAAGTAAATCAGGAAGTGAACTCGGCATCGAATCTTGAATTCAGCCGGGCCTTCCGATGCTCACGTACCCACTACGTACGCTCCGCTCCTCAGTCCCTAGCTTCATCCAATCTTCTCGGTGCTGAAAACCGGTCTTTTTGAACTCGCATTACAATTGAATAATGTCCATATACTCCCTGCGTGCTTCCTGTTCTTTCAGATCCTTGCGAATCATAGTGGCAGCCGTCTCCGCAAAAATGCCGCATTGCTTGCCGATCTCCTGCTTGTTGATTTCTTCAATGGCCCGGATTTCATCAGCCGGTATCGCCTGCACGCCATACATGGCGCCCAGAATCGCGCCGACCATGACCCCGATGGAATCGGTATCCCTGCCCGAACTGACGCCATCCTTAACGGCCTCCGTCAAATCCCCTTCATGCAATACGATGTAGGCTAACGCCAGCGGCAGCTCTTCAATCGCAAACAACCGGCTTGGCGTATAGTGATTCGAAGGGATACCGACCTTGTCGATACTGCGATTAACGTCATCTCCCATTGGAGAATATCTTTGGATCATTTGATGAAAATACCGTACGACCGCATCACGGTCTTGTTTCATCGGACGAAGCACTTTGGCGGCAGTACATAAATCGGTTATCGCTTCTTTCGTGCCATCCTTTGCATATATCAGCGCCGTCTCCACGATCTCATCCACCGTAACTCCCGGCTCAAACGCTTTGGCCACACAGCAGGCCATGACCCCTGCCGCTTCCAGCCCATAGCTGACCTGATGCCCGGACGCGAATAAAATCGCTTCGTCGTAGGCCGCTTTCGGATTGCAGGCATTGACGATGCCCACCGGTGCGATATACATTGCAGCCCCGCAATTGACCATATTGCCGTATCCGCCTTCGCGCGGTTCGCAGTTCGCGAGCACATGCCGGGTAAATATATGTTTTTCGGGATAAAACAACCTATCCATTATGAGGGCTTCCTTACCGAATTCCGGAATATAACGCGGCCGGAAAGCAATTTCCTTCACGAACTCATTGGCCAGATCGTACGCATCTAAATGGCGCTTTTCCGTATCGTATACCTTCATGAGCGCCAGCGTCATGAGCGTATCATCGGTGACGATACCAAGCCCTCTCATACGGCCGAGTCTCGTTGTTTCCGGAAGCTCCGACTTCCACCAGCTCAGCTGTGTGGTTTCCACTCTCCCATATTTCTCTTTAATATCATCGTATGTTAGTTTCTCAACAACCGCGCCCATCGCATCGCCATATGCGGTTCCGAAAATGACGCCTTTGACCCGGTCTGCAAAAGAAATCACCTGGCTTTCACTCCTTTATACGAAAAATTCAGAAATTGGGCGGGGGGCTCTATAAATGCATGTTCAAAAAGTCCGCTTTTGATCACGAAGTGAATCAGGAAGCGGACGACTTTTTGAACAACCTCTATAAGGCTATTCGCAAATCTAAGCCCCCGCCTGACCGTTCAATTATTTGATGATTTCATTTGCTTTGGCAGTCAAATCACTACCGCCCGCAGCGTTCCAGTCCTGAGCGAATTGATCAAACTTGTCGATCGATATTTTGCCTGTCACCACATTCGCCGCAAATTCTTTGTATACGGACATAGCCGCGTCATATTTGGCCTGCAGATCATCCGGAATGATAAAAGCGTTGTCTTTGGTCGATTTGGATATTACCAGGTCCAGCGATTTCGTGGCTGCTTCGGACAAGAATGGCGTCGATGGGTCAAATTCATGATCCGCCTTGAAGCTGGTGGTGTTGGCTACGAAACGCGAATACCACTCGGCGTATTTATCCGTAAATTTGATTTTGCCGTTTTCAATAGTGTATTGCTCGCCTTCAATCCCTAGCTTCTCCAGCATTTGCCCTTTCGGGCTGGCCAGAAATTCCAAGACCGCAAAGGCCATATCCTTGTTTTTAGACACGCTGGAAATCGCGACACCGCGGCTCTCTTTGCTGACGTCGATCGGCAAGTAACCTTCACCGACACCTTTGGCTGGTGGCAACGGCATTACAGTAGCGTCTTTTCCGTTCTGCGAAACCGATTTGCTGTTATACATGTCGATAACCTTGCCCTGTGTTCCGGCAATCACTACCGCTTGTCCGTCATAAAACGCTTTTTCCTTCGTATCCCATTTCTTGGTCAGGAACTCCGGATCAAGCAGTCCTTCTTTATAAAGCTTCGCATAAAATTCCAGTTTTTCTTTTTCAAATTTTGTCGTTCTGCCAAATACGTATTTGCCGTCATCTCCTTTAAGCCAGGTTGAGGTGAGGCCAAACGCCTGGGCGAATACAGCATCCAACTCTTCCAAATCCCCAGGTACCGTATATGCAAACTTAGCACCGTTTTTCTCTTTCGCTTCCTTAAAGAAATTGTAGTAATTATCAATGCTTGGGTTTTCTAGCAGCGTTTTGCCGGAAGAGGTTTTATCGAAAAAGTCCTGACGTGCGACCGGTACCTTGGTTGTTGTTGGCGACAGCCATACCAGGTACGGATAATTTTGGGTACGCTCGTGATTGAAAGGGGTCATCGCCGCCTTCACGTAAGTCGATTTTTCAATATACGGTGTCAGATCCTCCAAAATCTTCTGGGTGATCGCAAATTGGTAATCACCGCCCTGGAAGTAGATCAAATCTGGAATCGTGCCGCTTTGCAGCAGGAGTCCCAGCTTCTCGGAATACGTACCACTTTGCACAGGAACGAATTCCAGTTTTACGTTTTTGCCTTCCGCCTTCAATCCCTCTTCAACGGCTTTGATCCATGGATCGTCTGCAGCCATGTCTTTATAAACAATGCTGATTGTAACCGGCTCCCCATTTCCCGCATTAGAGTTTCCCCCATCAGAGCTTCCCGGCGTCTCCTGCGCAGTTTCTTTTCCCCCTGAACCGCAAGCCGTTGTAAGAATCATAAGTACCGCCATAACCATGACTAACATTTTTTTCACGACTTTAACCTCCCTTTTTGATTGGGCTATCTATTATTCTTTAACGCCGCCTTCCACCACTCCGCTGGTATAGTACTTGAGAATAATGGGATACAGCATAAGAATCGGGACCATAGCAACCACGATGGTAGCCGCTTTTAATGCATTGAAATCCAGCTGCGCCACATTGCTGTTCTTGAGCAGCTCCGAAATCCCTACAAGGGTTGAGGTGTCCCGCTCGACAACAAATTGTCTTAGCAGCACCTGCAATACCGTCTTGTTTGGACTGGACAGGAAAATGCTCGATTTGAAAAACTCATTCCATTTGGCAATGGCATAAAACATGCCGATGGTAAGCAGCGGTATCCGCGACAAGGGCAACACGATTCGGACAAATACGCGCATATGTCCTGCGCCGTCGATTTTGGCGGCTTCCATTAATGATTCCGGAATTTCCTCGATGAACCGCATCATAATGACGAGATAAAATACGTTAACCATCCGGTATACAACCATGGACCACAGGCTGTCCAGCAGATGCAAATCCTTCATGACGAAATATTCCTGTACGTAACCAGGTTCAAAAATCATGATGATGATCAAAAAAATCATAATTGGCGTTTTGCCAACAAGATTTTTCCGGGTCAGCACATAGGCGGTAATCGTCGTGAAAAACAGGCTAAGGCAGGTACCAACGATCGTGATAAACAGCGAATTGCCAATGGCTTGTCCGACAATCGGGTTGCTCAGCACCACCTGGAAGTTGATCAGCGAGAATCCCTTGGGAATAACACTAAGACCGGTCAGCTCATGCACCTTGTCAGGATGGGAAAAGGCTCTGGCGAAAATATTGATCACCGGGATGAACATCACTAGTGCAATCAAGCTCAGCACCAGCCCGATAGCCAGCTTGGGCAGCGTGAATTTTTTACCTACCACTTGATTACCTCCCCTACCATGCGCCTTTGCCGGTCATTTTTTTCGATAAGAAATGGGTGGACAGAACCAGAACCACGCCGATGACGCTTTTGAATAAATTCGCGGCGGTAGCCAAGGAGTATTGGCCGTTCAAGAGACCCATCCGGTACACGAAGGTATCAATAATATCGATGTGGCTGGCAACGGAGTCGTTCTTAAAGTTCAGGATTTGATCCAGTCCCGCGTTCATGATGAAGCCGATGTTCAAGATAAAAATCGTTACCATCGGAATAAACAGATGTGGCAGAACAATCCGCGTCATGATATGCCAGCGTCCTGCTCCATCCACGCGCGCCGCTTCATATAGCGTAGGGCTGATGCCGATGATCGCCGCCAAATAAATGATGGAATCCCATCCCAAGCTGCGCCAGGCTTCGCTCGCTACCAGCACCCAGCGGATACTGCTCTTCTCCGTCAAGAAATCATGGGGCTGGAGTCCGAAAAACGTCAGAATTTGATTAATGGCTCCGGTCGAAGGGGATAAAAATTCATACCATACGCCGGCGATGACAACCCAGGAAAGAAAGTGCGGCAGATAGGACACAACCTGAACTGTTTTCCGGAAACCGCCATTCATAAACTCATTCAGAGCCAAAGCGAACAATATTGGAAGCGGGAACAGCAAAAACATCTTCATCGCACTAATGACCAGCGTATTCACGATAACCTGGGTGAAAATAGGCGTATTAAACAGCTCCTTGAAATGCTTGAAGCCAACAAAAACATCATCGCCAATAATGCGGTAATCGTAAAAAGCAAGCTTCATCTCGTAAATCGGCCAGATATGAAATAGTGCATAAAATACGATGGCCGGCAGCAGCATCAGATACAGGATTTTGTCGGCCCGGATTTGCTTGAGCTTGGAAGGCCTTGGGTCAGCGGGCAGCGTTCTCATCCTGCTCATACCTTCACCTCCAAGTTCATCAACGGCGCATGCTGCTGCGCCCCGTAAACGTCGCGATCCATAAATGAACCGGAAGACACGCCGCGGGCAAAGGTAACTTTAAATCCCAAGGCTTGATCGAAAAAAACGATTTGTGTAATCTCCTCAGGCGCAATATTGTACAGTTTGGAAATCGTTTCTTTATTGATAACCCCGGACTGTTTGATTTTGTTGTAGGTTGTGGCATTATCAAACAGAGCATCTACCGTAATTTCAAAAGGGCCGCTGTTCTTGCTGCGCAGCACGGCGGCAGCATCGTATAACTTCATCTCGATCCCCCCTGAATGAATTCGCAGGCGAACATTTCAAGTGCATCGCGGGTTTCCATCAAATGATAGACGGAAAATTCATAGACGGCGCCAAACGGGACATCGCTCGGAGCAAACGGAAAAGCGAGATTTCCCGCCGTTGATTTCCGTCCCTCGTAGCCATAATGCAGGAGGGTGGAACGAGCGGAACTGCAGATCATATCGGCCAGCTCTTGGGTTTTCGCTACGACATCAATCACGATTCCAAGCTCATGGCCCGGTGTTGGTGTAGGTTCAAGCTGTCCCATGACGCCGTTTAGGCCGTAATTGATAAAACGAATCTCGTAATCGCTTTCAGAAATATCATCGTAATACTCCTCGACCTGCTGCTTGACGAGTTCTTCCACTTCTTCAATTCTCGAAATCAGTAGAGGATCGCGGACACCGGCAACGACAAATGTGCGGTAAGCGGTTCGCATCGCCCCTTCGAGTTTGATTTTATACACATGCGTTTCATGAACTCTACTGCCCCGAACCTCGACGCTGCCGTCCCTGAGTTCCGTGAATGTGCATTGCTCCAGATCGAGAATCAATCCCGGTCCATGCAGTAAATATGGATGATCCTTTTCGTAGAACGTGTGCGCCGCGACCGAGATGGTCGTGCATTTCCGCTTGTCGTTCAGCGGCTTGACGATAAAGGAATCTTTTTTCAAAATGCCGAGCATGGAGTCCTTGGTCGTTCCGGGATCGGCGCATAACGCCGCACACTCCAGAATCTTGCCAAGATGATAGCACAAAGCCGGATCGAAACCGTTATGGATGGCTGCCGCCGCAAACGGCGACGGATCATAGGCCCGTCCACAAATAATGATGTCGGCCCCCGACTCCAGCGCTTGGATAATCGGCTCATGGCCCATCTGCGCCACAATGCGGGTTGTCGCTTCAAGCCGTTCTTCCGTAAGTGGCTTCACATTCATATTCAGAGGCTCGCATTGGCCAGCCGCCAGACTGGCTTTCACCGCCTCATGCGGTATATCCGCCCAGATGACCGCGATATTCAGATCGCTAAGCTGGTGCTCCTTTACAATTTCCATCACGATCGACTGCGTCCATTCCACATGAATCCGGGCGCCGCTGCCGCCGGCTGAGCCGATAATGACCGGGATGCCGGCAGCAGCTCCGGCCGTAATCATCAGCTCCAGATCTTTTTTGCAAGCCTGTTTGCTGACGATAGCCGTCCCTGCGCCCAGCTTATGCGGCCCGGCATCCGTCGATCCGGCATCAACGACAATAGCGTCCGGTTTATGCTCCATCCCTTTCTGGAATGAAGCTTTCGGAAATCCATACCCCAGCATGCCGCACGGCGCTAAAATTTTGTATTCCTCCATGTTCATCTGTGCCCCCTATTATGCATTTCAGGATTTTGCAAAATTCGATTCAAGGACGCTCCCGGGAACAATATATAGACGAACTCAATCGTTTCGATCTCTATATTGCTTGATTGAAGTCGCTTTTTGGATTTTTTGAAAAATCCTCATTTACATGTAGATCCGCATCGTATCCTGATCGGGCAGCGACGGCTGTGCTCCTTCCCTACTGACAGTAATGCCAGCCGCCAGGGAACCGTAACGGATAGCTTCAATCAAATCCTTGCCCTCCGCCAGCGCCACGGTCACTCCACTGATAAAGGAATCGCTCGCCGCCGTTGTATCCACCGCCTGAAAATCCGCTGCATCGAAATACTGCTTCGTATCCGCATTGACAAGCAGGCAGCCTTTTGCACCCATCGTCACAATGACGTTTTGATAGTTCATGTTCAGCAGTTGGTACGCTTTTTCTTCAACGGTTTGCCCACCCGGCAACATCAGAGCCAGATCGGTTTCATTGGGAACGATCAGGAATCCCTCCTCAAAATTGTCGAAGTTGAAGTTATGCGCGGGTGCGGGTTTGATGATAAGTTTGACGTTTTTACGTTTGCAGATCCTCGCCACATAACGGATCGTGTCCGCCGGAATCTCCATCTGCACCAGACAATACGACACTTCGTCAAAAATCCATTCCACGCTTTGCACTTGTTCCCGGCTTAATCTGGAATTGGCCCCGGGGTTAACGACGATGTTGTTTTCCCCTTTGTCGGACACGTGAATATAGGCGTTCCCCGTTGGCAGCAGCTCGTCGAAGATAACCCCGCTTGCATCCACGCCATTTTTAATCAAGCTGTTGTACAGCTCGCGGCCATGTAGGTCGTTTCCGACCCTGCCGATCATGTACACCTTTCCCCCAAGCTTGCCCGCGCCAACCGCCTGATTCGCGCCTTTGCCACCGGCAGCGTTTTTGACTTCCTGGGCCAAAATCGTCTCTCCCACCTTCGGGATATGCGGCACCCGCATGATGATGTCCATATTCAAACTACCTACAATGGCGATTTTCTCTTTTGGTGTCAGATCGATAAGACGCGGTGCAGCCACGCTGCCACGAACAATGGTGGAAGGCTGGAACACTTGCTTTTTCCCCTTCTCCCGGTTCCGGATCTGATCAAGCAGGGCCATCACCGCTGCAAAACCGCCTTCATAAAACGGGAACTGCACCGAGCTGAGTGTCGGAATAACCAGCTTGCAGATGTCCGAATCGCCAAAACCGATAATGGAAAGCGCCTCCGGGATCCGAATCGCTTGCTCGGCTGCTGCCGCATAGACACCACATGCGATTACGTCGCTGCTGGTTGCGATCGCTGTTGCCCCCATGGATAAAAGCTGCTTGGCGCCTTCATATCCCACTGAACTTTCGCCGCCGGATGCGCCTTCAAAAATAAGACTTTTATCAAAATTGATGTGGTTCTCATACAGCGCCTTTTTATACCCCTCGAATTTGGCATGCTCTGACGCATCATCTAAATGACCGCCAATATAACCGATCCGCTCGTGCCCATGTTCGGCCAAACACTGAACAGCCATATGCATCCCCTGCTCAAAATCAAGCGCCAGATGCTGCATGTCCGGTCCGCCTTGTTGATGATCTACAACCACGATTGGCCAATCCTCATCGTCTTGGGCAATCAGCGTTTCGTGACTATGCCCCATATCCGAACTCGGCACAAACACGATACCTTCGGCATGGCGGTCCCGGAGCATTTTAAAATAACGTTTCTCCTTTGACGCAAGGCCTTCCGTGTGGCATACGATCAGACTCATCTCTTCTTGATATGCCGCAGCTTCTGCTCCCCGGATCCACTCCTTGCCAGCAACCCCGCCGGAAGAAATCACAAGTCCGATCGTGTCGCTTTTCGCCCCCATCCGCTTGACGACTTTGCGGTACGGGATATAGTTATTGTCGCTGATCACCTTGTTAATCTTGGTCCGCGTCTCTTCGCTGATATCCTGATCCTTGTTGTTCAGCACCTTGGAAACGGTTGCAATTGAAACCCCTGCGAGTCTCGCTATATCTTTGATCGTTACGGTGCTTGAACCCGAAGATTCTGAAGGACTATACCATTTATCCATCCTACGACCTCTTTTTATTCAACTTTAAATCAATCCCATAATATCGCTGGTGTACTTGAATTGAATTTATGAAATTGATTCCTGCAAAAATGATTTGGGATGAGTGGCTCATACCGTTGGTAGTCTTAAAGTTTGACCAATGAGCCCCGGTTAGTTCCATAAAGTTATCTTGTTCCGCGTCTTGCTCATGTGTTATTCGGAGATGAAGTGAATTTTGCCTTGTCTCGGTGGTGAGAATGTCTGAGATGAGGTGAGTTTTATCTTGTCTCGGTGGTGAGAATGTCTGAGATGGAGTGAGTTTTGTCTAATGTGAAGTGAATTTGTTGCTTTGATGGCGAGATTGTCTAAGGTGGGGTAAGTTAATCTGGGCTGAATTGTCGAACTATTGGAAAATGGTGACGAAACTATTTTAGTAAAATGATTTCGCGAGACCAACTTAGCATGAAATATATGCCGCGTCAATCATTTTCTTGGGATAACATTCACCTATCATATTGAATTTCATCTGTTCGTGTCGAGCGCCGCAGAATCCGTTACTTCCTAACACTAAGCACAGGGACCTCGTTCTACAAAAAACTGCATGATGCTAAATTCTGCATTTTCTAGGAAAATGGTTCTACACATAAAACGCAAATCATTTTAGTTATATAAGCCCTATACGATGACAAATCTATCCAGTATACTCAGGCTACATCACAGACAAATGAAGACTAGCAGCTGGGGTAAGGGCATCCCTCGCACCATGAACAGTCTCTTTTCGATGCTGATGTTTTTCTTTACCCCAAAAGTTAAAGCGCTTAAATTTTATAAGTGAAAGGAGGATGATAAGTTCGAGTATATTATTCTAGTTTTATGTTATTGATTTTCACTAACTTATTTTTTCTTTTCCTAAAAAGTTAAAGCGCTTTTACTTTATTACAGTCCACACATTGAATGTGCTCGGCAAAAAAATAATGGAGGGATTAATGATGAATACGACAACTACTAAAAAATCCACCCCAAGAGGAAGATTTACGGCGATCCTGCTCAGCTTTGCCTTGCTCGGCTCCATTGCGGCTTTTTCCGGTCCGGTGCAAACGAAAGTATATGCGGATGATGAAGGGATTCAAACGGAAATTCAGGATCCTGCGGAGATTGGAAGCGACGATCCGGGCATTGAAGCCGGCGAAGCTCTGACGCCCGCAGACACCGATGTAAGCAGCTATGAGTTTGCGGCAGCAGAAGACCATGATTCCAAGTTTTCTCCTGCAACCCTGCAATTTTTAAAAGCCAATACGAGTCTTGACGGAGAACAATGGGATAACATCATGAAGCTCGTAAACAAACCAGAGCAGGACTCGCTCAACTGGACTGAATTCTATGGATACTGTGAAAGGCTTGACGATAGACGTGGATTTACCATTGGAATTTTCGGAGCAACCACTGGAGGGCCAAACGACGAAGGTCCGGATGGTCCCGAGTTGTTCAAGGAATACGACCGGGCGAAAGGGGCCAGCAATCCAAGTGTTGAAGGCGCACTCAAGCGGCTTGGCATCAACGGAAAAATGAACAACGGCATTCTGGTAATCTCAGATAGCGACAGCCAATTCATCAAAAAGATCAGCAGTCTCCAAAATGATGCCGCCTGGAGAGAAGCAATGTGGCGCACCTTCTATAACGTTTATATCAAATACAGTGTTGACCAGGCCAGAAATCGCGGCTTCAATTCAGCTCTGACCATCGGCTCCTTCGTTGACACTGCGCTGAATCAAGGGGCGACGGGCGATTCTGGCAGCCTGGAAGGCCTTCTTTCCCGCTCGGGCAACAGCAAGGACGAAAAGACATTTATGACGAAATTCTATGCGGAACGGACCAAAATTGTTGATACCCATCAATACAACACGCCGCCAAACGGCAAAAATCGTGTCAAGCAATGGAGCACGCTCCTGAGCATGGGCGTAACCAATCTGAAAAATGCCGATGCAGCCATCAAAAAAGTGACGAATTGGGAGCTTCAGTAGCCTGATCGACTGGTCGGAAAAACGGATAACTAGAACGTGGACTTAAATGCAAAGTAATCCCATAAAGAGTATTGGAAAGAAGTCCGGGTGCCTCTCTAAGAGGGGCGCTTTTGCGGAGAAAAAGTACTGAGAGTATCGGAAAGAAGCCCGGGTGCCTCTCAAAGAAGGGCGCTTTTGCAGAGCAAAAGTACCGAGTGGAGCCTATGCTTCCGATGCTTACCCCAATACTTTGCGAGGACCCCAAAAACTTAAAAAAGCAGGGAGCATCGTCTAGGATGCTCCCTCAGGCTGTCGAGAAAGGGGCTCGGCAGCTATTTTTATCGCAGGTCGTAGAGCTTCCTATTCGGGCTGGAAGCGGTGATTCTCTAACAATATTTATGGTTAGAATAATAAAGATGGCTGCGAATGGACGAAGCATGGTTCGAATCCTACCATGTTAACGGATGAGTTTGACTTGAATAACAATTCTGTTCATCTGCTAACGAAACACACAATCGTTATTTGGGCAAAAAAGAGCTTTTAAAATGTCTAACGAATCTAGGTAACGTTATTCAGCTCAACAGCGGTTCATTAAGCTGTATTTCGCTCAAATTACGATCTGTAGTTTCGTTAAAATTAATTTGGTACCGTTTTAGTGGATATAACGCTCGCCAGTTTCGTTAGTGCATTTCAGATTCAAAATAACTGGAGGCAACAGCGATGAGAGTATCGCCTGACCGCGCGGCGGCTTACAATAAAGCCACATCCCCGAAGAAAACAAAAATAAACTGGGGCTGCCCATAAGTGATATGCTCCCTTACGGTAGACAGGTGAAATAAATAAAACGACTACTGTAACGGGAGCTTTTTCATGCTTAATAAAAAATATAGTGCGTAAGAAAAACGTTATCGACGTACTCTCATAGAAGACAGACCGCGTTTAGCGGTAATTTTTCTTGCGATATAGGGATGCGAGATCTCCGAAGTACCTTCTTATATCTTCAGAAAAACTC
>JAIRVF010000020.1 GCA_031254035.1 Paenibacillus sp. | reverse complement strand
TTGAGGAGCGGAGCTACACGTTTTCGTAGAAAACGACTTCGTAAGCATCTGCTTGTAGTGGGTACGTGAGCACCTAAAATGTTTCCGGAGGAAACATACTTCGTAAGCATCTGCTTAGGACCGGCTGAATTCAAGATTCGATGCCGAATCTACATCCTGATTCACTTCGTGATCAAAATTGGACTTTTTGAACAACCCATAATTAAAAGAAAAGAGGGAGATGTAGGATGGAACATGTAATACTTGCTGAAAAAAGAAAGGGGCTTAAGCTGAGCGATCTGTTGGTGACGATATTGCTGTCGCTTGTGCTCGGAGTTGTGTACCACTTTTGGAGTTCTGTGTACGATCTATTCAAGCCGCTGTTTTTTCAGGCGCATCAACTGGCTTATGGAGTTTGGTTTTTGGCGCCGACGCTTGCCATGCTGTTGATCCGCAAGCCCGGGGTCGCAATATTGGCAGAGGTCGCCGCGGCCCATGTGGAAATTTTGTTCGGCAGTGAATGGGGCATCCAGCTGGTACTATATAGCGTGGTGCAAGGACTAGCCGCAGAGATGGTCTTCGCTGTGTTCCGCTACCGCAGCTTCCGTATGGGGACGGCCGCGTTCGCAGGTGCGGCGGCAGCGATAGGCTCGCTGCTTATTGATATTTATTACGGCTATGTGGCCGACTACACGCTTTGGATGGTGCTTTATAAATACACGCTTCGGATCATCAGCTCCGCTGTTCTAGCAGGATATTTAGCGTATGCGCTGGCAAAATCCCTCGAGGCTACCGGTGTTACGCAGCTTCTGCGACCTGTGGCCAAACAGGATTACGAAGCACTGGATCATGATTGAAAATAATGGGGTTACGCAAGATCAGGTTGCCGCAGAGGTCAAGATGCTCCGCCTTAAATTCCCGGGCGAAAACAGCTTCGTATTCAAGGATCTGTCCCTCTCCATCCGCAGGGGGGAAAAGATTCTGCTGCTCGGCCCGAGCGGTTGCGGCAAATCGACCCTGCTGCAGGTGCTGGGCGGTTTGATACCACATGTTATCGAGGTGCCGTTGAAAGCGGAGAAGATCCAGGTTCCAGAGTCCAAGGGGTACGTATTCCAGGACCCGGACACCCAGTTCTGCATGCCCTATGTGGACGAAGAGCTGGCTTTTGTGTTGGAAAACCGAAGGGTCAAACGCGAACAGATGCATCCATGGATGAAAAAGGCACTTGTATCGGTCGGCCTGGATCTGGCTGAGCTTCATGTGCCGGTAGACAGCTTGTCCCAGGGTATGAAGCAGCGGCTGGCGCTTGCATCGGTGCTGCTGCTTGAGCCGGAGGTTATTTTTCTGGATGAGCCTTCGGCGCTCTTGGACCCTGAAGGTCGGCAACAGATGTGGGAGGCCGTGTGGGATGCGGCGGAAGGGCGTACCCTGATCGTGGTAGAACACCGCATTGAAGAGATCGCGGACCGGATGGACCGGATCATTCTGTTCGCTCCGGATGGGAGTGTCATTGGCGATGGCAGCCCGGAAAGGATATTCCGTACCTTCCGGCGGGAATTGCAGCAATACGGGATTTGGTACCCCGGAGTATGGGAGGATTTCTTCCGGATTGTGGAGACCCACCGCGAGGAAGCGGCGAAGCCTCCGGGGAGGGGCAATTCGGCACCGCTTATGGCATTGCGCGAATATACGGTCTATCGCACGGATCGGCCATTGGTCCATGTGGAGGCGGCAGAGGTTTATCCCGGAGATTTTATTGCGGTCACCGGCCCGAATGGAGCAGGGAAAAGCTCGCTGTTGCTCAGTTTGATGGGACTGTTGCGTTTCCGCGGGGAGTACGTGCTGTGCGGCGGGAAGATGCCGGAAACAGTCGGGGAGCGCCGGAGCCGGAGTAGAAAAATGCGCCCGCCCTCGAACCGGATCGGATATGTATTTCAAAATCCGGAGTTTCAGTTCGTTGCTGAAACCGTATTGGATGAGGTCAGCTTCTCCTTAAAGACCACAGGACTCGGTTCAGAGCAGACCGAGGAAAAAGCCCGCGGCTATCTCCATTCGTTTCATTTGACGGGGATGGAGCATCGTCACCCGTACCAGCTTTCCACGGGGCAGAAGCGAAGACTGAGTATGGCTGCCGCCGTCATATGCGGCCAGCCGATCCTGCTGCTGGACGAGCCGACCTTTGGACAAGATGCCCGGAACACGTTTGCGATCCTGGATTACTGCATGGCGATGCAGATGCAAGGCGCCGCGATCGTGATGGTGACTCATGAGGAAGAGATTGTGCGGCATACCGCAACCCGTATATGGGAGGTGCTGGATGGCGCAGTCAAAGAACGATTGCCCGCCAGGCGAGCAGAAATGCGGGTGGGAACATGATTAATCTGTTGACGCCTGTCCGGCAGACGGTTTTGCAGCGTGCTAATCCTGCCATAAAGTTGATCGTATTGATCGTCTTGTTCCTCGTAACGGTGCAGACCCGAAGCATCGATTTTGCGATCAATCAGGCTGCAATGTATACTCTTCTGCTGTTTACACTCAGCGGTTTTCCGGTCCGGAAAATGCTGCTGTTTGTTCTTCCGTTTGGCCTGTTGTTTGTGTCTTCCTCCATGACCATGATTCTGTTTGGTAAGGGAGATACGCTTTGGTGGCAGTGGGGGCTGCTGCGCATTACCGAAGAGAGCTTTTACAGAGGACTTCATCTCGGCTTCCGGTCGATCGCGTTTGCAGCGGAAGGACTGCTCTTCGTCAGCACAACGCCTTCCGTCAGGCTTTTTTACGCGCTGATGCAAAGCTTCAGGTTGGCACCTAGATTTGCCTATAGCTTTATGGCTTCAATTCGTTTGCTGCCGATGGTGTGGGAGGAATTCCTAATCCGTCGGCAGGCGCTTCAGGTACGTGGGGCGCAGATCAAAGATAAAGGAATCAAAGGACTTGTGGAACATATACGTCTGTATGCCGTGCCTCTGCTCTCCCAAAGTATCCGCCGAGCACACCGGGTTGCCGTGGCTATGGAGGCAAAACAGTTTAACGGTAAAGGCCCGCGAACCTATTATTACCAATCAACAATATCTTGGGCGGATGGGGCCGCTGTCCTGCTGCTAGTCGTAGCCCCATGCGCCGCTTACCTAGTTGCAATTTACCTTCCATGGTTTGGTATCGCAGATGTCCGCTATCATCGCTGATTTATGAAGCCCAAGAGAGGAAGCGGATATTAACGATCGATCAAATAACGCGCATATGCCATGGGCTGGCGGTACGTCTCCTTCCATAGCTCGATCTGTCCGGCATTACGGAATCCGTAGCGCTGATCGCGTCCATTGCATTCGATAAAATAAGGTTTTCCAGCAGTCGAAAGACCGATGTCCATACCAAAATCCGCTGCATAGGGGAGATCCTGCTCCAGTATTTTGGCGACATGTAGAGCAAGTGTCCGCACGTCCGAAACGATCCTATCAGCAGAAAGATGGGGAAGGCTTTCGCTAAGGACATCGTAAGCGACCAGTGCTTTCCCTCCCTGCGCCAAATTGGATAAAAAAGTGCGCGTGGAAGCGGCTTTGGCATACATGCCCGTAATGCCCCATTGCCCGCAGATTCTCCGCTGAACAGACACACGTAGATCAAACGGGCTGTCTTTGAATTCAGCAAGGGCAATACGTTCTTGGATCAGGTAAGGAATCTGGGTAATCTGCTTACGGATAACGCTCGGGAGCTTGTTTTGCCGAAGAGCCACCGTTTTGAAGCCGTATGACTTCCTGCTTGGCGAATAGGTAAGCTTCCAGATTGATCTGCCACGATGCAGCCGCATTATGCCGCGGCCTATGCTGCCGGAGCAGGGCTTCATAATCAGATCATCGTAATGCCGCATCATCTCCGAAATGGTAGAGGATGTGGCATTTTTGGTTTCTGGAAGATGGGGCGACAGCTGGGGATCTTTTTGGAGAAGTTGATGGATTTCGTCTTTGCCGTAACGATTGAAGCCATTGAAGATCATATAGCCCTGACGGAGGAGGGAATTAATCTTAAACTGTGAGCGTACGTCTAGGTAGATTGCCCGGTTATGAATGACACGTGGAATGGGAATACGGACTGACATGTACCCCGTATCCTTTAGCACATAGGCGGTGCAGTGTCCGTTCTCCACGTCTATATCCTGAAGCCGAATAAAGCACGGAATCAGCCCGTAGATTCGAGCGGCCTCCTCATAATTAGCGAGGGATTCCTGTCCGGTCCTCCCATGCGGAATTTCCCGGTGCATGGCCGCATTCATCAGAATTCCGACATAAGAAAACCACATCTTCACCCCTCCCATCCTACATTTGATTACAACGATCTATCAGCCGGAACGAACGTAAAAAACGATTCATCATGTTCCTCTGGCTTTATAGTCTATGCGGCTGATATCGCGCCAGCAAGGGACGTTTGTCCGCTCGTATCTTGCCTATTTTGGTCTAACCCCAACGCTTTGTCACCTTTCCAAATCGGCGAAGGGGAAACGCAGATTGAGGTTTCAATCGTGTTTGAAGAACCCTATCCAAGCCAGCATTACGTGATCGTTGCTATGTGCAATCATCCCGATTTTTATGTGGTATTGAAAACTCAACGGGAGGATATGGCATTTCTCGAAGTGGTCCGCCGACAGGCCGAGGCAGAAAGCTTCGGGTTCCTTTCTTGGATTGCCGTTGGATTGGAATCTGGAGCTGTATAAATATATCTCACGCAATGTACGAGAAATTTCATTATTGAGCCAAAAATTTTTAATAAAACGGGTTGATCTAGGCGTTTATCCTTGATTGCCCGTTTTTTTCATTTGAATGTTTACAGATCATAGGGTTTTTGAGATCGATCATTATTTTTTAGCACTGAACCTGGACTCCCGGCAGCAGACCGAATTCCATGTACAAACGCCGCTTCCCCCCTTTTTATGGAAGCATACGATACTCAAGAAAATATCAGCAGATAGAACAGGGGGATGTCCGCATGCGCAAACCAACCGCACAAAAACGTCATCTGCAGAGGGGAAGCAAACGAAGCAGCACGGTATGCCTTTCGGGACGCAAATGCTGTGAGCACCCGGTCGTATCGGTTATCATCCCTGCGATGAATGAACAAAAGTCGATTGGTTATGTCATTCGCGAAGCCTGGCGTGTCCATGACGCATGCGAAGTGATCGTTGTGGCCAACGGCTGCACCGACCGAACGGCGGAGATTGCTACAGCACTGGGAGCCAAAGTACTGCAGTTTGAGCAGTCGCTTGGACATGACGTAGGCCGGACTGTCGGTGCCGAAGCGGCGTCAGGTCAAGTTTTGTTGTTTGTGGATGCGGACATGAAGGTTGGGCATAAGCAGCTACGCCCTTTTATGAATGCGGTGCTCCGCGGAACCGATGTGGCACTGAACAGTTATCGCGGCCAGGTTCGCCTACGTCAGGCACATCCTGTGGTTTTAGCCAAGCATACACTGAACTCGATGCTTAAACGTCGCGATCTTTCGGGGGCCTCGTTGACCGCTGTTCCACATGCGATCAGCCGCGAAGCAGCCGATATCATTGGAACCGCCAATCTTTCCGTTCCTCCGCTTGCTCAGGCTATAGCGGTCAGGTCCGGCATGAAGGTGAAGGCCGTTTATGAGGTTCCTGTTGGCAGGCTGAATCGGCGCAGAACCAAATTAAACGGTCAGGATCTACTTCAGCAGGTAGTGATTAATGACCATCTGCAGGCACTCGCGTGGTATTTGTCCGAAACGGATCCTCGTGCCGGATTCAGCGACCTAGACCGGGACAGAAACAGGACGGGAAGGTGGGGGAAATGAACAATAGAAAAAGAGGGGCAGGCCAAAAAGGACGTGTAAGCCGGCAGCCAAACATGAACATAAAAAGGAGAAAAACTCTGTCTAAAATAAAAAGGCGTTCTTCCGCCGCGCCCAGGGGGAGTAGGGATCTTCTGCTGAACCGCGCGATAAACGCCGGATGGAAGGCTGGAAGCATTGCGCAGGCGGAAAAGAAGGATTCCAAGCACTTCTATGAATCCAGATTTCAGCAATCATTTGTGGAATGGATGAACGCTAATATATATCCAAGGCCGGAATACAACCGTATGAAGCGCTTGTCGGAGGCCTTTTGTCAGGGTTATGCCAATGCTTCAGGGCGCCGCGAACGTGGAATACCGCTTTTACTGCAGGGAAGCGCTGCTGCTGTCGTTTGTGCAAGCAGCGAGGAGGAACACATTCACGCGATGCTGAACGAGCTGGAACGGCTTCCACTGCAGGAAATTATCGTCGTTCTGAACGGTTGCCGCGATAATAGTTATGCGCTCTCCCGCAGTCATCGACTGGTGACGGTCGTTTATTATCCGCAGCGGCTCGGACATGACGTTGGAAGAAGCATTGGCGCTAGACTTGTCGGAGCGGATAACGTCCTGTTCTGTGATGGGGATCTGGTTATCCCGGCGGAAGATCTGGCTCCTTTTTTATATGCGGTGGATGGTGACTGCGATGTGGCCTTAAATGACCTGAACAAGCATCTTCCAATGTTTGCTCGTCAAGATGAGGTGACGTGTTGCAAAAGCTTTTTGAACATGGTGTTAGGACGCAGCGATTTGGGGGCGAATTCCATGACAGCCGTCCCGCATGCCCTTTCGGGACGTTTGTTCAAAGAGCTGAATCCGAAGCATCTAACCGTTCCTCCGAAGGCGCAGGCCATGGCGATTTTGGGAGGTTACCGGGTCAAGGCCGTACATGCCGTTGACGTCTTCTCCCGCAACAGGAAGCGAAGAGACAATACCGGCAGAGGCAACGCGGTAGCGAGAATGATTATCGGAGATCATGCGGAGGCCTTGCAGGAAATATTCGAGCGGTACGGGGACTTTGGTCCGGCGGGTTATATATCCCGCAAGGATGTCGCCATGCGGAGAAATACCATATGATGCAGCAGCCGGGATTGACCAGCATCATTATCCCGACTTTTAACGGATTACCTATGCTGGCCTCATGTGTCAAAGCTATCCGGAAATATACCGATGTTCCTTACGAAATTATCGTAGTGGATAATGCATCAACGGATAAAACGGATGCGTACTGCATCCGGGAAGGGATAACTTTTATTTCCCTTCCTGTCAATGAAGGGTTCCCAAAGGCATGTAACCTTGGCATGAAGACAGCGAAAGGAGACTATCTTCTTCTGCTTAACAACGATGTGACTGTGACTCGAAACTGGCTGAAGAATTTGCTTGCAGCGGTGGATAGCAGCGCAAACATCGGTCTGGTCGGACCCGTGACGAATGAAGCCAGCGGCATGCAGAAGGTGGAGGTTGCCTACAGCAATCTGACCGATTTCCAGAAAATCTCCGTTATGAATAACCGTTCGGATAACGAGCGCTGGATCGAGACAAAAAGGATTATCGGTATGTGTATGTTGATCAAAAGAGAGGTTGTGAGCCGGATCGGATACCTGGATGAAGCTTACTCTCCTGGGCACTATGAAGATGATGATTACTGCCACCGCGCCAGAATCGCAGGCTTCAGGCTCCTAATATGCAGCGATGTGCTCGTTCATCACAAAGGTAGCGCGAGCTTCGAACGATCACGGCCGGAAGATCTGCAGGCATTAATCGAAAGGAATTATCGTTTGTTCATGAAAAAGTGGAATTTTGATCCACGTGAATATATCTAGCTGTTAAACAAACCCGAAGGAGGAGAAGTGCAATGAAAGGCATCTTTTTGGCAGGCGGGACAGGAACAAGATTCCCATGAGACGGCTATCCCAGAAGACGGCAGCCTTCGTTCCATACCGGAAGAAGGCTGTTGCCGCAGGAAGCGGAAGAAAAGCAAAAGCAAGGCGCGGCCGCACAATCGCCCGGCAGATGCGGATGAGATCACGATGGAGTAGACGCGGACCTTCAAGAAGGCGTGATTACCTCCACCGCAATACCCCTCCTGTACTTGCACCCTCAGGGATGAAGGGACATTTGCCGGAAGATCATCGAATTATGGAAGGAGAAACTGGGGCCCATATCCAGCCATCAGACGGCAGGCAGACACAGACGGTTTCCTATAAAGAAGGGTTTGATATGGGGTTCAGGGCGGGCAGTTCGGTGGGGGCGGAAGAGGAAATGGGCTCATTGTTGCCCCCTTATACGGTTTTGCCCGAGGTGTCTGCAAAAGAGATTATGTCAGCGGGTTTGTTGCAGTACGTACCAAAACTGAAGGATCTTCTTCGGCCTGAAGAAGTTTACCGGCGTCTCGTAGAGTCATTGGATGAAGGGCGGCCGCTTTCGGTTATCCGCCTGGGGGACGGCGAGCTACTTACCTTGGCGCATGATACCGTCCTTCCATTGAAAGATGCTAAGGCGGCAGGGCCTTTCCTTCCCAGTGCGGGCATAACATTACCTGATTACAACGCCCGCAGCCAACTTGCCGCAGCGGTGCGTAAAGCGGATATCATCGGGATTCCTACCTCTCGCCTTCCTACCTATCAGGGCTTGCTGTTCCCGATTTTGCGTTATTACGGCATAGCGTACGAGTCTCGTAGTTTAACGATTTCCACGATCAATTATGCACTATATGAGCATGGGCAGCTCCAGCAGCTCCTGCGGAATAGAAGTGTGCTTACAATCGGTAACTTTGCCCAGCAGCTGGGAGAAGTGCTTTCGGCGTCCTCCGTAGATATTATCGGGAGCATAACCCCGGTAAATGGATTTGCGGATATTCCCCGTGTTCTTGCTGAAGCGGCCGAATACCCTTTTGATGTAGCGCTTGTAGCCAGCGGGATTCCCGCCGTAGTGATCTGTCAGAGAATTGCGGTGGAGCTTGGGAAAACGGCGATTGATTTCGGACATTTGGCCAATAAGCTGGTTTCGGGCGAACTTTCTTACAATTAGTCATGACCCGTAACCATAGGAGGTTTTCATAGTCAGCTTCAGGTTTGCCAAGCTATAGGCAGGGAGGGATGCTTTTGAGAAGAATAAAGATGCGAAAGCGAAAGCCTGCAAATCAAGATTACCAAAACAGGGGGAAAAACCCGATACCCGATGCGAACATACATTATCAATTAGGGTACGAGCAGGGATACGCGCGGGGGGTTGCCAGGGGCAGAGAGACATTCGACCAGCCTTTCCACGGCACAAGCATCGTTATTCCAAGTTACAATCAGGTAGATTATTTGGTTCGCTGCATTGAGAGCATCGAGTCCCATACGACCGAGCCTTATGAAATCATCGTAGTGGATAACGGTTCGACGGATGGCACCGCTGCTTATCTGGGAAAAAGAGCCGGACAACTGCGGTCTGTGCGGTTTGAGATGAACAGGGGGTTTGCTGGCGGTGTCAATCAAGGCCTTATGATGGCCAAAGGCGATACCATCGTCATTTTGAATAACGATACGTTGGTAACACCGGGCTGGCTGACCCATATGATGCGCTGCCTGCTGAGCGATCCCGAGATCGGGGCTGTCGGTCCGGTATCGAATTATATCAGTGGAGAGCAGCAAATTGATGTTCCCTACAAGACGGTAGATGAGATGTGGGAATATGCCGCCGCCCGAAGCAAGCCGGATCAAAGCAAATGGAGGGTGACCGAACGGCTCGTTGGGTTCTGTATTCTTTTTCGGCGGGAACTGCTGAAGAATATAGGTTATTTCGACGAAGGATTCCGGATTGGGAATTTCGAGGACGATGATTGGATGATCCGAATCCGGCTCCGCGGATTAAAGCTTGTCATCGCCGGGGATTCGTTTATTCATCATTTTGGCAGCGTCAGCATGAAGAAGCTGGGGCAAAAACAATTTGAAGAGGTTCAAAGCAACAACGGGCAGTATTACACAAAAAAATGGGTAAATCCCCATGGATGGGTGAATGAAGTTCGGCAGAACGGTTCATTTTTTAGAAACGGCACACACATCGGCCGGTCCGGAACGCCCGCCGACTTCTTTCCTTCTCACGTATGGATCCGAGATCAAGGAGAGCAAAGATTTTTGCTATATCACGGTTATAAATATCCGTGCAGCGGATTGATGGAACAAATAGGGGGTGAATCGGTGCTGCTGTCCAGACTGGATATCCGCAGCATCCCCACAGCCACAAATGAAATGGCGTGGGAAGAGATGCTGGTGCTGCCTTGGAATTCAAACGGCCATCTGGCTGATGGGCAGCTTCTCCGCAGCGGGGACGGAACCGTTTATCAATGGGATAAATACTCTCTCCGCCCCTTTGTTTCTGATTTTGCGCTGGAGCGGTGGAATTTGAAGGAAAGGATCATAACGAATCTCCCTATGGAATTGCTTCAATCCGTTCCTCGGGGGTTACCTGTAATTGCCCCACCGGTACTGCAGAATCCTGCACTATAATAAAATCGCCAACTCGGAGGCCGTTCTGGGAACTGTATGTGGGCCGCCGGCATAGAATATGGGAGGCAGAAGCGGATCGGGTGGTGCAGACTTTCACAGCTTTTGGCAGAACATCATCAACAGGAGGAATTGATCCATGCAGGACAAAATTGATGAAATGATAACCCATATGTCGCATTCCCACCAGCAGATGGCCAGAGTTCTGGATGCCGAACGCCATGTGGTGGTCCGGATTTCCCAGATTATACATGAGCTTCCGGATTCCGATCCTGATTTTGATGGCGTTAGTGGAATCATAGAGAGCTCTGGGCAGATCAATAAAAACATCATTGCTTACCTGGGGGGGATCGCGGACCTGGAGGAAGCGCTCGCGGAAACGCTGAGTCAAGTTGTGAGGGAGCTTGGAAGCTATGAAGAAGAGTAAATGGAGCTTTGATATTGGAGGGGGCTGCGAATGAGTAGGGAACAGGCCTTTTTGCATATGCTAGACGCTGCTTCCAAAATACAATGGAACATCGCCATGATTTTGGAGGCCAAAGCAGTCGAGGCGGAAAAAGTCAGGAATTGGACAATAAACCATTTGACCGTCAATGCCTTTCAAACGCATGATGAACAACTTAAGGAACCACTTCAGATTCACGAGCAGATCATTGAGCTGCTTGAGGGGCTTACTAAGCTTGAAAACGGGCTCTGTAGTAATTTAAAAGCCATTCTTGTTCAGGAAGAGAGCGGGCTTTCTGACGATGACAGCATGTTTGGCACCGGCCTTGATCTAGGGGATATCGGCAAATGAGCTTGCTTCTCAAAGAGCAGGAAGCCAAGCTCGCACTGCTTACATCGATTGCGCAAAGCCAGCAAGCCCTTGCTCGGATTCTTGGCAGCATTGCGGATATATCCTCCTATTCAGAACTGTCCGCCCGGAATCTGAAGGAAAATATCCGCCTTCTTACGCATCATCAAGCCACCATGTGCGAAATGCTGCAGGGAATCACGTTATGCCATCCACGCAGCGGCACTCCTGCACCGCCCTGGTTAAATGTTCCCGATTGCCGCATACATGATGACTGAAGTACAGGAGGAATAACGGATGAAGACCAAGAAACGTGCTTTTGGGTCAGTAAAATCCAATTCCCGGAGGCATAAGCCTCTTCTTAACCGCAAAGCCCGATTGAAGAGAAGCAAAAAGATCGGCTCGCAAAAGGTCAAACGTTCCCTTCGCCCCGTCAAGGGTGGAACAAAACGGGTGAAGCGGCTTGGAGTCATCCGGACAAAACGCAAGGGCAGACGGGATCTGCCGGTTTCGGTAGAGCAGAACAAACGTCGTAGATCCCCGGATTCCGCTTATAATGAAGGATATAATGAGGCCTATAACGAGGGGTTCAATGCAGGATTCGCTAAAGGTTATGAGGATGGGCATCAGTTGGCATACCAATCGAAATGAGTAAAAATATAGAAGCCCGGGATGGAAGCAGGTAAGCCTTCAACTTCATGGAAACCATGATGTTGAAGGCTTTTTTGCCGTGTAAAAGCATGACAGAAGCCAATTTACTCTCTGAAAGGCTGCCGTCCATGATGCAAGTATCCCTTAAGCATATATTTATAATTATAGAGTTGTTCAAAAAGTCCACTTTTGATCACGAAGTAAATCGGGAAGCTGGCTTTCGCATCGAATCTTGAATTCACCCGGGCCTAAGCGGATGCTTTCGAAGTATGTTTCCTCTGGAAACATTTTAGGTGCTCACGTACCCAATACAAGCAGATGCTTACGAAGTCGTTTTCTACGAAAACGTGTAGCTCCGCTCCTCAGTCCCTAGCTTCATCCAATTCAAGCGTTTTGAAAAAACGCACATCGGAAGCATAAGCCTCGGTGCTGAAAACTGGCCTTTTTGAACACGCAATTATAGAATCCTGGCAAGATGCCAGCGCAAGAAGAGATTTTTTTCTGTTTTATAAATCACGATAGGCAGGGTGAATGTAAAAGTGGCAGGGATTGGCAAGGGTTACCGTAAAGGCTACGGGGACGGCTACAGACTGGGCTTATGTCAGGCCGTAGAACAACGAGCGCCATTACCGCAGCCCAGTTTCCGGGATATGAAAGTATTGTATGTTCCTCAGGGCTTTCACGCTATTGATCAGGGTGTGGCTGAGGCGCTCCGCAGCCTGGTTAGTGAATGTATCGTGGTGGAAGCTCTAAACATGCTAAAGATGGCTGAAAGTGAACGACCTGATCTGGTATTGGTTATGAATGGGCTGCATGTATTTCCGGAAAAACATTTGGATGATATTAATAAAATTCGCGAAATGGGCATGCAAACGGCAGTCTGGTTCGTTGACGATCCGTATTTTACGGAAGATACAGCCAGAACGTGCACCAAATACGACATTGTGTTCACCCATGAATTGGGATGTATTCCATTTTACCGCGAGCTAGGGGTTTCAAGGGTGCACTATTTGCCATTGGCCGTGAATACGAACATGTTTAAGCCGCAGCATCCGGGGACTGAGTATCTGTACGATATTTGTTTTATAGGTAATGCATTCTGGAATAGGGTGGCTATATTTGATAAGATGGCTTCGTTTTTGGAGGATAAGAGGGTGCTGATTGCCGGCGCCTTCTGGGAAAGGCTTACCCAAATCAAGAAGCTCAGTCGTTCGCTTCATATGGGTTTTATTCCGCCGGAGGATACCGTCAATTATTACAACGGGGCCAAAATCGTCATAAATATTCACCGTCCGGACGAGTATGGGCAGGACAACCGGAACATCCATCGGATCAAAGCCAAATCTATCAACCCCCGCACCTATGAAATCAGCGCCTGCGGGGCCCTTCAGATTACAGATGTTCGTGAGGATATGGAGTTGCACTACAGACCGGGCTATGACATCGTCACCTTCGGTTCAGTCAAAGAACTGCAGGAAAAGATCAGCTATTACCTAGAGCATGAAGATGAGCGACTCAAGATAGCATGGCGCGGATTGTGGACCACGCGTAAGGAGCATACCTTCATTTCAAGAATGAAAGAATTACTGGAACTTGTTTAAAGTACGTGTTCAAAAAGGTCGCTTCACTTCGTGTTAGATATAGAATTTATAAGTTATCTAGCTACGCTGATGAAATTCTATATCGCAAGAAAAACATCCGCTAAAAGCGGTCTGTCTTCATAGAAAGTACGTCGATAGATGGTTTTCTTATCAAAAGCGGCCTTTTTGAACAACCTCTTAAAAAAAGGATGAGGAGCGGGTTACCACATGTCAACCATCAAACGTCGTCACAGAGTCGTGAAACCCGTGCGGATGAGTCCGATTGAAAAAGCACGGGGACGCGAAGCTGGCTATCAGGTGGGATATGACGAAGGGTATTTGAAAGGACGTGCCGATTATATCTTCCGAACTCACTCCGTGACATTCCCTTTTCGCCAGCTTCATATCCTATATGTCACCTCGGGAAAAGGATTCCCATATTCTCCGATCGATGAAGCTATATCCTCCACGTTGCGCGGGATGGTAGCACAGCTGACAGTCATTGAGCCGGGACAACTGGGAAGCGAAGTCGTCAATCAAGTCATGCCGGATTTAGTTCTTGTGCTGGATGGCATGTATGTACCAAATGATCAACTGGATGCTGTTCGTAAGCTGGGATTCAAAACAGCCGTTTGGCTGACGGATGATCCTTATTATTCAGATTTGACCGTAGGAAATGTCAGCCATTACGATTACGTATTTACCCTTGAATCCGAGTGTATACCGATTTATCAGCAGCTTGGCTGCTCTCAGGTGCATCATTTGCCTTTCGCGGCTTATCCCGGGCACTATAAACCGATAGGAATGCCATCCATTCGGCGCCGAGAAGTCAGCTTTATCGGTTCGGCATACTTGAACCGTATCGATTACTTGAATCCGATCATGGATCGTTTAATGCAGCATAATACTATCATCAACGGTCTTTGGTGGGACCGCTTGCCTAGTTACACCGCCTACGGGGACCGGATTGAGGTTAATAAATGGATGGATCCGGTGCAAACGGCCGAGACCTATTCCGCTTCCAAGATCGTAATCAATCTTCATCGTTCCCATGAAGATCATTCCGTTAACTATAATACGACCCAAATACCTGCCGCATCCCCGAATCCACGTACCTTTGAAATCTCCGCCTGCGGAACCCTTCAGCTCAGCGATTACCGCAGCGATTTAACCAAATTCTACACTCCTGGCAAGGAAATTGAGACATATCGTTCTCCTGCAGAACTAATTGACAAGATCGAATACTATCTAACCCATGAAAAAGAACGCAGAGATATCGCTTTGGGTGCTCTTGAGCGGACGCTGGGCGAGCATACCTACGGCCATCGACTGAACCAAATGTTGTCTGTTATTTTCGCTTGACCGTATAGCTTCCAGCCGTTCGTTTTTGGTCATATGGAGGGGAACATATGTCGTGCCGGTACAAATCGTCATTTAATATATTGTATTGCTTGGGTGAAAGGAGGTGTGAATCGTACCCTGTGCTTTTTTGCAGTGGTCCATATCGATGAGAGTGTATAAGCCCAGACTTATGTTATTCTCCCATGTCAGCAATACAGCTAGCATTACGGGGGCCGAAAAGCTCCTCTTGTTGTTCTGCCTTCAATTAACCTCTTATTTTGAATGTATCCTGGTAGCTCCGCATGAAGGCAAATTGACAGCTTATGCGCGAAAACAGGGCATTACGGTACGAATCCAACCTTACCCCTTGTTATATGGCATGTATAAACCCGGCAAACGGCTGGAACATGAAGCAGAAGAACTCCGGAACCACCCGGACTTCACTTCCGTCGTTCGTTGCATCCAAGAAACGGCACCAGATATCGTATTGACCAATACCATTGTCAATACCTTACCTGCAATAGCGGCAAAAACCCTTGGCATACCGGTTCTGTGGAAAATTACCGAGATTATGAAAATAACCGAATACACGGCGTCTGTTGTGAGCGTTGTTGAGAAATACAGCGATTGCCTGATCGCAATCTCTGAGGCGTCAGCCCGGATCTTCCGCGGCGCCGTTTCCAGACCAATCATTTTGCTTCCTCCATCCGCAGATGATAAGCTGCTTTGCCCTTCACAGATGCTGATTCGAACGAAATACCGCGAGGTTCTTCACCTGAAGGACTCTCACTCCTGCGTAGGTTACATCTCTTCTTTTATCCATCCGGAAAAGGGGCTGCTCGAATTTATTCGCATGGCGCGTATTTTGGTCGAATTTCACCCGCGCTGCCGGTTTGTTATCATCGGAAAACCGGCAGATCAGGTGTATTATGATCGCTGCGTAGCTGTAGTGAACACCTCCGGTTATAGAACTCGTTTCCGTTTTGTACCTTTTGTTGAGTCAGTTCACTCGGCATACAGTGCGATGGATATTCTTGTCGTTACAAGCATGATAAAGGAAGGTTTCGGCATGACGGCCCTTGAGGGTATGCTCTGTGGCAAACCGGTCGTGTCCTTCGACTCTGGTGGGCTCGGGGAGATGATGAGGAACACGGGAAACGGGTATTTTGTCGTACCTGTTGGCGACCACGCTGCGCTGGCGGCTAAGGTATCCGAACTGCTGAATACCCCCTTGCTCATGGAGAATACAGGAGCTCAGAGCGCGATCGCGGCGAAAGCCATGTACGGTATGGATGCTTATCGCGAGAAAATTCACGCTTTTATGCATGAACTGCAACAGAATTATCCTGATTGGATGAGCGGAGCCATATCGAGGCAAGTATCTGCGAGTAAGGAATCCATGTCTACGCCTTCTCCGAAACGTATTCATGCCCAGGCAAAGAGAAAAGGGAGAAGGAAAAGAAAGCATGGAAAACCGATCAGGAGCCTGTCCGCTTCACCAGCTAGCCGCCGTAAAAAAAGAAAGGCGGGAGCTGGCAGGCGTTTGAAACGTCGCTCCAAATCAACCAGAAGAAAATAGGAGATGAATGCTATGAAAATTATGACGATTTTGGGAACCAGGCCCGAAATTATCCGACTTAGCCTTATTCTCCCGAAATTGGACCGGTATGCGGAGCGACATGTGCTTGTTCATACCGGACAGAATTTTGCAGAAAGGCTGAGCGGGATTTTTTTTAAGGAGATGGGCCTGCGCGCACCGGATTACATTTTGCAGGACGCCGCTGCTTCGCTGGGGGGGCAGCTATCATCTATGTTTTTGCAAATGGAGAATATTTTGACCAAAGAAGGGCCCGATAAAATTCTACTGCTGGGCGACACCAACAGTGCGTTATGCGCAGTGCTGGCCGAAAGGCTGGGTTTTCCGGTCGTCCATATGGAAGCTGGCAACCGTTGTTTCGATCTAGGGGTCCCCGAGGAGAAGAACCGTAGGGTCATCGATACGATTTCATCGATTAATATGCCTTATACGGAACAGAGTAAAAAGCATCTGCTTGCGGAGGGTTACCCTAGTTCCCGCATCGTACTGATCGGAAATCCGATTTACGAAGTGATGAATCATTATGAGAAGTTCATTGCCAAAAGCGATATTCTGAACAGCCTCTCTCTGAAGCCGAAGGATTACTTTCTGGTCACGGCCCACCGTGCGGAAAATGTGGATCATCCGGAACGTTTGCGGCAGATCGTGGAAGGATTAAATCTGATCGCCGAAAAGTACGGGCGGAGGATGATTTGCAGCATCCATCCACGTACGGCATTACGTATTTCGGGACTCAATGATCTGATCCTGCATCCGTTGGTAGAATTCCATGAGCCATTTGGGTTTTTCGATTTCATCATGTTGGAACGGTACGCTTGCTGTGTACTGACAGACAGTGGAACGGTTCAGGAAGAATGCTGCATTATGCAGGTTCCGACCGTAACGATGCGGGAAACAACGGAGCGCCCCGAAACGGTGGACTGCGGTAGTAATGTCATCACAGGTTTGGATGCTAGCGTAATCGCCCATGCGGCGGACATGATGCTCGCTTTAACCCCGAAATGGGTTTGCCCAGAAGGTTACCTAGCGGAAAACGTTTCGGATAAGGTTGTCAAATTTCTGCTTGGGGGGAACATTCATGTTGTTTAAAAATAAACGTATTTTGGTGACCGGTGGGACAGGATCATGGGGATATGAACTGGTTGCCCAACTGCTGGAGCAACAACCGAAAGAAGTCATCGTTTATTCCCGCAATGAATCTTCGCAGGTGGCTATGAGCAGGGATTTTGAACATAAACGCTTAAATTTCCGGATCGGAGATATCCGCGACAAGGAAGCGTTGATCGCTGCTTGCCAGGGCGTCGACTATGTGTTCCATCTCGCGGCTCTGAAGCATGTTCCGGTATGTGAAGATCAGCCTTATGAAGCACTGAAAACGAATGTGATTGGCACCCAAAACGTAATCGAAGCCGCGATTGAAAACAAGGTAAGGAAAGTATTTTATATTTCCACCGATAAGGCAGCCAATCCTTCGAATTTTTACGGGATGACCAAAGCGATTGGAGAAAAGTTGATTGTATACGCCAATCTGCTGAACAGTGACACCCATTTTGTCACCGTTCGGGGCGGTAACGTTCTTGGAACCAATGGCAGCGTCGTGCATGTCTTCAAAGATCAAATCCGCAAGCAGGGGCAGGTTCTGATTACGGATATGAAAATGACCCGTTTTTTTCTTACGCTTAAAGATGCGATCAAACTGCTTTTCAAAGCCGCCGAGATCAGCCATGGGGGCGAAATTTTTGTCATGACCATGCCGGCATGCAGAATCGTAGATCTGGCGGAGGTGTTGGTCGAAGCTTCCAGCAAGGAAAATGTAAGTATCGTCGAATCAGGTATCCGGCCGGGAGAGAAGATTCATGAAATTCTGATGAGTGATTTTGAAAGTATGACCACGGTAGTATTGGATGAGTATCTGGTCATTCTGCCAACACTTCATATGCCCGAACTCAAGGAGCGTTATAGCAAGTGTCAGCCGGTAACTTTCAGCAGTTTCAGCTCGAATGACCACTTGATGAGCAAAGAGGAGATTAGGGATATTCTCCGGCGCGGGGGGTTCCTGTAATGAAACTGCTGATTTTGGGTGGAGGCGGGATGGCAGGCCATATACTCGTAGATTATTTCAAGCGTCAAAGCAAACATCAGGTGTTTTACACGACCCGGGAAAAGCATGACCCCGGGGGTCTTTTTCTTGATGCCTCTGAATCGTACATGGTTGACAATCTGCTGGAAATCGTCAGACCCGACATTGTGATTAATGCCATCGGTGTTTTAAATCAATTTGCGGCAGAAGACCGGATCAATGCGTACCATATCAACGGCCTTCTGCCGCACCAGCTGCGTAGCGGCGCCGATAGGCTCGGCGCAAGGTTGATTCATATCAGTACCGATTGCGTGTTTGAAGGAACCCGAGGGAAATATGAGGAGGATGACAAACCGGATGGAACAAGCACTTATGCTTTGACCAAGGCGCTAGGCGAAGTACGGGCACCAGGGCATTTGACCATACGGACCTCCATTATTGGTCCGGAAATCCGAGATCATGGTATCGGGCTCATGCATTGGTTTATGTCCCAGAAAGGAACCGTCACTGGATACCGCCGGGTCATGTGGAATGGGGTAACTACGCTGGAATTGGCCAAAGCCATAGACCAGTTGATGGGCTCGCCGGTTTCAGGATTGATCCACCTTGTCCACTCCGTACCGATCAGCAAACATGATCTGCTGCTGTTGTTTCAGGAAATCTGGGAGGTCGGAAACGTCACGGTAGTGCCTGTCGATCAGCCGGTTCAGGATCGGACGCTGGCATCCACTCGAACCGATATTCATTATGCCGTTCCGCATCACCGGGAAATGCTGAAGGAGCTGAAAAAATGGATGAACGAACTTCCACGCGTAAGCAAGTCATTCTGATTACAGGTGCCTCCGGCTTTACCGGCGGTCATGCCTGCCGGCATTTTGCCAGGCAGGGCATGCAGGTGGCTGCTGTGGTTCGATTACCCCCACGGGGGGGTGCACCGGAAGGAATCCAATATTATGAATGCGATTTGTTGGATAAATCTGCGCTTGAGCAGTTAATACGCAGACTATCGCCAGACTATGTGCTGCATTTGGGAGGGAAGAATTCGGTTCCCGAGTCATGGGAGAGCCCGCTGCTTTATATTGAAACGAATGTCCTCTCTACCTTGTACCTGCTGGATTCGCTCCGCTCTTTGCCAGCATGCAGAATCGTCATTGCCGGCTCCATGCTGGTGTATCCCCTCACGCCCCCTTTTCAAATGCCTCATCCCTATGGTCTTAGCAAAAGCCTGCAGCAAGCCGTGGCCTTATCCTGGGGAGAGCTATTTGGGCAGGACGTTATTCTCGCGGAACCTTCAAATCTGATCGGTCCGGGGCCTTCGACCGGTTTTTGTTCTTTGCTAGCCCGGCATATCACGACGTTTGAAAATGAAGGGAAAGGGGAAACGTTCAAAATCACCTCCAAAACAACCCGGCGAGATTTCTTGGATGTGAGGGATGCGGTAAAGGCATATGGACTTTTATTCGAAAAAGGAAGGCCGGGACAGACTGTCAGAGTCGATTCGGGGATCTCGCATACATTAGGAGAGATTGCCACGTCCATGATCTATATTTCAGGCAGTCAAGCTCCGCTGGAGTGGGGAGAGGAGGGCGCTTCCTCCGCGACATTGGCCGCATCGCCTTCCGGACATATCCGGGATCTGGGATGGAGCCCAGAAATTTCGCTAGAAACCTCGCTTCGGGATATTTTGGCCTATTTTCGCTTGCAAAAACCGGGAAAATGATCGGGGAGAAAGGGGAACGATCCAGCATGCATTATCCAAAAGTGACGGTAGTTATTCCATTTTATAACGATCCGTATGTCGATCAGGCTATTTTAAGCGCATTAAACCAGACGTATCCAAATGTCGAGATCATTGTAGTGGATGACGGTTCGACCCAGTATGCCGATAGAATCCAGCAGTTTCAAAAAAGGGTATTCTATCTGGGCAAAGGCAACGGAGGTACGGCCACGGCACTGAATCACGGCATACGTATGGCATCGGGAGAATATATTGCCTGGCTCAGTTCCGATGATATCTTTTACCCCCATAAGCTGTCGGTCCAAATTCAGTTTATGCTGGAGCGCGGGGCTTTAGCCAGCTATAGCTCGTTTGACTATATTAACGCAAGTGGACAGATAACGGAGCATCATGCTGGACCTCAGATTACGGATATGCAGTCTTTCTACCGAATGCTGTTGACAGGTAATCCGATCAACGGATGTACGGTTGTTGCGGATAGGAATTTGCTGCTTCAAACGGGGCTTTTTGACGAAACGCTGCCTTACACGCATGATTATGAAATGTGGCTGCGTCTGATTACGTCGGGGATCGAATTTCACTATGTAAACCAATCGCTGATTCAATACCGGCGACATGATCAAATGGGAACGATTAAACACCGCGCCGCGATCGAGCAGGAGATTCTATTTACGCGCTCTCGATATGCTTATTTGCTTGAATCCTTCATCCAAGGGTAGAGGGTGTTCTTTTGCGATAGCATCAAACGAAGATAGGAGTTTTAAAGATACCAAAAAGGCGTTTCTCGGCTGGCGGCAGCTTTGGAGAATCGCCCTTTTTTGCGTTCAACTTTGGTTCAGGAGGCTTCAGGAGGCGGCCCGCCAGAATTCAAGGGATTTGAAATCCGGTCCTTTAATGTACCCCGAGCGAATGCATCATTTCCAAAAATTGATTACAGTACAAGTCTGCTGAGAAATTCGATTTGATATGCTCTTCCCCATTATTTCGGATTTGTTCCCTAAGTGGATGGTTGTTGATCAGGTCCACTGCCTCCAGAGCGGCAATATCAATCCGGCCCTGCGGGTAAAATTTCCCGGTCTGGTTGTGCACAATAAAACTTCGTACCCCATCGGAATCGGTAGACAAAACAGGACAACGGCAAAGCATCGCCTCTGAGACCGCGTAACCAAATCCCTCAAGAATGGAAGTCGAAGCGAGAAATCCACCCGCATCACCGATCCTTGAGTAATACTCCGCCATTTCCTGATGAGGGACGTTGGAGAGGCGGAAGAGGTAAGATCCCATATCTTGCGAGACAATCATATGGTTGAAGGCATCCTGTTCTTCCTGCTTTCTGAGCGTTGCATCCTCAAACAACCACAATTGCAGGTTAGGAAAGATCTTCCGGAGTTCATAACCAATTTGCAGAAAGGCTCGCCAGTTTTTATTCGTTTCGATACGTCCCACCCACCCTACGATGGGATAAGGATGAACGGGGAGTGAGCGGTAGCCGAAGCGTTCGGTATCTAGCAGATTATGAAAACAAAACTGTCCTACATCAGGAAACATGCCGCGGAACAGCTCGATCAAATGGGAGGTTACGGGATACAGGACCCCGTTCGAATAACTTCGAATAAACGGGGCCGCTTCCATCAAGGTTTGCACGGCATCATGTCTTTGCCCAAGTCCCTGAACTTCAAATAGAATAGGACCACGAAAGCCCAGGCTACGGATACGTTCCAGGGTCATATAGTTATGGGAAACGATCACCGCATCGAATTGCTCGGTATGGAGTAAATGCTGTATTTCCCCATCATGATCTGATATGCAGATTGGGAGGCCGTTAATATTTTGTACGCCGTTTCCAGGCCATAGATAGTGAAAGTAGCAATTTACCCTGTGTTTGGACAAGGCCTCGGCCCGCAGCCGGTTCAATGTTTCCATTCCACCACTGGGCAGATAATATGAAATCAATATTTTCATAACACACCTCAGTTGATCAGTTTCTTCTATATATATGAATCGGGTCGGGAAGAGGTTTGGGTGGGAACAGCAAACTGACAGCGTGAAAAATAGGATGGTTGACTTCTATCAATCATCCAATCTCTCAATACGAATGAAACATATAAATAAAGAAGATTAGTTGATAGGGGGTGATTTTAATGGGAAGATTTCTTGATATGAGAGTTTCTGAAAACTCCAGTACTTTCGGTTCTCCTGGGACTGCTGTAACGACAACTCCCGCATTGTTTGGCGTTATTGGTCTGCAAACACAAAACGTCGCAGGTACGGGAACGAATGGTTTGATCGTAGACCTTATAGGAACGATTGGTCTTTCTAATACGGGAGCCTCAACCGTAACGATTAACATTCAGAGAGGGGCTACTACTGTATTCGGATCTGGGGTCATTATTTATACAGCTGAAGCACATTTTGAGGGCAATGAAACTCGATTAATAACTGTTAATTCCGTAGACCTTACAGCACCAGCAGCAGCTCAGACGGAGTATACTATTTTTATTAGAGGTACAGGCACTGTTACCCGTACCGGACCTGAATCATTTTCGGGTATTGCTCAAAATGGATTGGCTCCAACCCCTTAATGATTGATCAAGATATCGCCTTTTAGGCGGTATCTTTTTTTAATCTTTCGACTCGTTCGTCGGAAACGGGCAGTGATCGTAAGAACGTCCGAGCCGGGAGGTGCTTTTTATTGATCACGATTAGCTTATGTATGATTGTCAAAAATGAGGAACAATCCATCAGCAAATGTCTTGATTCCATGAAGGAGATCGCCGACGAAATCATCATTGTGGATACGGGATCGACGGACCGCACCAAGGAAATCATAACTCAATATACGGACCGGATTTATGATTTTGAATGGATTGACGATTTTGCTGCGGCGCGTAATTATTCATTCAGCCTGGCAACAAAGGAATATATCATGTGGCTGGATGCGGATGATCAACTGTTTGAGGAAGACCAGCAAAAGCTGCTTGAATTGAAACGGGCGCTTGATCACGAAGTGGATTCCGTTGCGATGGAATATCATTTGGCTTTTGACGGACAAGGAAAACCGGCCATGAGCTGTCGAAGAAATCGCTTGGTCAAAAGGAGCAAGAATTACGGGTGGGTAGGACCGGTACATGAACTTTTACGTTTGGATAATGGTTCTAAAGTCTATGTTAGTGATATTGCCATTTCTCATATGAAAGTCGTCCAGCCAACCAAACGCAATCTGAATATTTACGAAAAGATGATCGCCAAAGGGGAGCCGCTCTCTTCTAGGGACAAATTTCATTATGCGGATGAACTAATGTTCAACGGCTTTCAGGATCGAGCGATCGAACTATATGTTCAATGTTTGGATGAGGCAGGAGCCGATTCGCAGTTTTGCATTGAGGCTTGCAGCAAATTGGCCGCTTATTATCATCAAGCCGGAAACCAGAAAAAAGAGCTTCACTATTTACTAAAATCTTTTGAATATGACCTGCCGCAAGCAGAACATTGCTGTTTGACTGGCAATCATTTTTTCTCGCAGCAAAAGTGGAATATAGCTGTTTTTTGGTACACTTCGGCATTGCAGTTGGAAAAACCGAATACTTGGGGTTTGGTTAACCTGATCTATTATTCGTGGTATCCCCATTTGCAATTGGCTATTTGTTACGGCAAACTGGGAATGTTGGAACAGGCCTATCATCATAATGAGATTGCACGTTCTTATTTGCCCGACGACCCGGCCGTCTTCAGCAATAAACAAATCTTGGAGAAGTACCTTCATCCTAAACTTTAACTGCGACCGCTCGAAATGAATAGCATTTGAATCGACGGAGAAGTTGGTTTCTGGGCCCTTTTCAAAAAAAATGAATTATTTTTCGCGTAAAAGTAGTAAGAAGCTTCCATCGGGGTAATATGTAATATCATTCTTATTTTATGAGTTGACGAAGGGAGGAAGTTTGAGTGAAAAAATGGTTACCCGCCTTGGCTTTCTTGGTTGTTGTGCTTATGGTCATCTGCATTTGGTATTTTGTCCGTCTTTATCAATCTGATGCACCGGGGAAAAAAGGGACCGAAGCATCACCGGGTGCGGAGCAAATACAACCCCTTTGGGTGGAGAAAAAAGGCGTCATCTCGGTCGAATGGAACGGAAAAAGAATCTCATGGTTGCTGCGGAGGATCAGTCAGATGGATGAGGTGGCAAAAAGCGCATGGACATTAAACGGCAAACCGGTAACAGAGGCTGATACAGATACAATTTTATTGCAAATGAACTCGCTTTTAGCCAAAGGGGAAGGGGCAAAACGATCAGTTTCTTCATTAAAAAATGAAGCGGTTGATTCCACTGTAACGGTCACTAGCGGCACTGAAGCGGAAGAAAAAGTGTACCAAATTGCAAGCGAAGCAGCTGAACCGAATACCTTTTGGATTATTCCGTCCGGGGCATCTTTCATTTATCCGGTATCCGATAAAGACATGCAACTGTTCGAAAAGAATATCGGCCAAATAAAAGCTTTGCTGCCATCCAAATAAGCCAGGGAGAAGCGGGTCGATGCCAAATCCTTTCAGCATAGCGTCTTGATCGTACGGTCATCCTAAACGATGTTACTACATCAATTTCATAACGGAGGATGAACTCATGATGCGATCTAAAGTAATTAGTCTGTCCTTATCCGCAGCACTGCTTGTAAGCGTGGCCGGTGTAACCGGCTGTTTCCCAAAACAGCCTGCAAATACCAATGTCCACACCAAAAACGTGCGTGATGGAAGAGCGCTGGACGGACGGATTAATGTCAATTCTTTAAGAGACGGGGGCCGTTACTCAACATATAATACCGACGGCCATTATGGTACGTATAGTTCAAGACATGACTTAAGCAATCTGACTTCTGGCCAACATATTGCGGATAAAGTAGCAGCGATGAAGGAAGTGCGTACGGCGAATGTTCTTAAGGCAGGAAACAGCGCTTATGTGGCTGTGTCCCTAGAACCTGGCATACAAGGGAAGACTTCTACGACAGGTACTCACGGCCAATTCCGCAGTAACAGCTTTGGAACAATGAACAACAGCAGCTTCAACAACAACAGCTTAAGCAACAACAGTATTACCAACGGTTCTGCTGTCATTAACCACCGCAGTATATATGGCACGCAAGGTGGTTATGGTGCAACTGGAACAAACCAGACCGATGGCAATTTGCGTCCTTATACAACAAGCTCCGGTGAACCGATTACCAGAATCAGCGGATTTAACGCAACGACACCGGGAACGTCAGGCACGTTTCAAACCTACTCCCAAAATTACAATGTAGGTGCCCACATTAAAACCAAAATCGACAATTGTGTTAAAAAAGCCGATCCAAGCATCAAAAATGTTTATGTGTCCGCTAATCCTGATTTTGTCCAACGTGTCAACAATTATGCAGCCGATCTCAAAAACGGACATCCGATCCGCGGTGCAGTGTCCGAGTTTTCGACCATGGTCGAGCGGATCTTCCCGCTGAATACAGGCACGACCAATCGCGTGACGCCTTTTGGGACTACTCCGACTCCAACTGCTCCGCTTGGGAGAACGCCTGCAGGCAGAAATACAATGTATTAATGGCAATGAAAAGCAGCTGAAGGTTACAAACCGAGCTGCTTTTCGCTTTTTAAAATTGGCCCCTGTATCTACTAGCTCTTAAAAAAGAGAAAAGCTCTCTGGATGAAAATGATCCAGAGAGCTTATTTTAAATAATTAACTGTACTTGCCAATAATCACTTCAAGAAATTGTAAATCCAAAAAAGCTGACAATATCCCTATGCAGCTCTAAGTTGTGTTTGAATTTGAGCGAGAGCTACTCCAGATAGAGCTTGTTTATAAACATATTCAATCCAATGTTGCTTTTTTTCTCGTCGATATTGGTGCAATCCATCTAAAAGGTTGCCTTGCCCGCTGTAAATACAGCACATCGAAACAAAAGAAAGCAGCGCCAAGTAGCGATCGATCGCTTTCGTAGATCGAACTTGATATCGATCCAAACCGAGGTGGACTTTCGCCGTTCGAAAATACGTTTCAATCGACCATCGCATGCTATAATAGCTCAAAATTTGCTCGTTCGTTAAAGAAACATCCGTACTTAGAAAAGCTTTAACCTGCTTAGGATCGAATTTTTCGCTTTTCTTCCAGCAGAAAAGAACGACTCCGTTCTCAAGCAAATTGAGCTTTCCTTCGTATCGATAAACGTGATAAGAGTCTACTCCGATGGTCACGAGATCGGTATCAGACTTCGAAATAAACGAAGCAAATTCTTTAATCGATTGGCGAATCCCTTGTGGGTAAATGATGCGATTGGTCTTAAGACCGCTAATGACATGGAATCCTTGCTCACTACTCACCTGAAGAACAGAGGCTGAAGGATACCACGAATCTATTAATACGTAAGTTTGGTGATGAGACCTGGGCACTTGCTGGATCATGTCACAAACCAGATCAATCTTACTCTTGCTTTTGGATTCGTAACGTTCTGTGGCAAAGGGATATACTACATCACCTGCCCGAAGCATGGTTTCCACTACAGCATGACCATAGACCTTCTTGCCCTTGAGATGAGAGTGGTGAAAGGCTGATCCCTGAATCGAGTCAACCGCCCGTGACGAAGGTTTGGTTTTTTCACACACTGTATCATCTGCAATGACAAAAATAGGACTGTTATTGTGTTTAGCGCTGAATTTGACTTGCTGATAAGCGATATTACGTACGATTTGCTTCAGGAACTGTTCATCCCACTTTCCGTGGGATAAAAAATGACTTAAGCTTCTGCGATCCCGATGATGTAAACTTTCGCGATGAATGTCTGTTAAGGTACCTGTAAATCCAGGTGACAACATTCCATCTACAAAGTGAGTGATGTGACTCATTACAGATTTGGAAAAATACAACGGGAGTTTCCATTGTTGAAAGATATTGTTCCATTTGCAATGCTGTGTTAACGTATACGTATGAGACATTTCTTGATCTCCTCTGCGTAGAGTGGTTGGTCGCACTTCTATTTTACACAGGGAGTCAAGGGTGTCTCTTTTTTTTACATTTCATTACAGCGAATTTTGGCATGTACAGTAATTAAAATACCTGACGTCCACGTACCCAAACGCCCTGAATATTCAGATTACCATCCAACATCAGCACATCGGCTTGTTTTCCTGCTTCCAGGGTACCTGTTCTGTCTTCAATGCGAAGACGTTTGGCAGGATTGTAGCTGGCGACGCGGGATGCGTGTTCTACGCTCAAACCAATAGTTTCGACCAAATAACGGAAGCCTTTGATCATGGTCAGTGTACTGCCAGCCAAACTATTGGATTCGCCTTTCAGCATGGCAATACCGTCCTTCACCTGCACTGGCAGATCGCCGATGGCATAATCACCGTCAGGCATACCGACAGCAGACATTGCGTCGGTAATCAGAATCAGATTGTCGTCTTGCTTCACTTTTGTCAAAATCTTAATGCATGCCGGATGTACGTGAATGCCGTCGGCAATGATCTCGGCGTTAATCCGGTCGTCGCTGAGAACGGCCCCAGCCGTGCCCGGCTTGCGGTGATGAATTGGCGTCATGGCATTAAAGGTATGAACGGCTTGACGCAGACCAGCCTCAACCGCAGCCTCCACTTGTTCATAGGTTGCATCTGTATGACCAAGGGCGGCGTTAATACCGTGTTCGCTCATCCAAGCAATTGTCTCCAGCGCACCATCGCGTTCAGGAGCAAGGGTTACCTGCTTGATTAAGCCAGGGTACTGTGCTTCCCAAGCTTCAAGCCATTCTACGTTCGGATTGACGATATGCTCCGGATTTTGGGCTCCAGGCCATTTCGGACTAATAAACGGACCCTCCAAATGCACACCTTCAAGAATTGTAAAAGGCATGTCTTGCTTTCTGTAAGCATCGACTTCCAACAGCACCTTGTCAATAGCTTGTTTCTGAGCTGTCATCGTGGTTGCGAGCATGGCAGTCGTTCCTTGCGAGCAGTGGAAGGAAGTGATTTTATCCAGCTCGGCTTTACCGGCATACATGAAATCTTCACCACTGGCTCCATGAACGTGAATGTCAATGAAGCCCGGTACGATATAACCGTCGGTTTTCTTGCTGCTTGCGGCGAGCGGTTTCCATTGATCCGGCAAACTGTTGGCTTCGCCTGCATAAACAATTTTGCCGTCTTGGATTGCGACAACGCCTTCTTTAATTACGCTGCCTGGAACAACAACCTTGCCGTATAATAATTGACTAGAAACCTCACTCATACTAATAACCTCCCTGCTCCTTGATCCAACAGCACGATGACGTTAGGGTGACATTGCAGAAGCGATGCCGGGCATTGGGTCGTGATTGGTCCTGTTAATGCCTGCTTGACGATTTCAGCTTTATCTTCTCCGCGTACTAGCAACATAATTTGTTTGGCGTTCAGAATGCTTCCGACGCCCATTGTAATCGATTGTGTCGGCACATCGTCCAAGGAAGGGAAGAAGCGGGCATTGGCTGTCCGGGTTTTCTCCTGAAGCTGAACAACATGCGTTCCGCTAATAAGGCTATCATCCGGTTCGTTGAATCCAATATGGCCGTTATGTCCCAGGCCTAGAATCTGTAGATCAATAGGTCCGTTTTCTTCAAGCATGGCGTCATATTTTCTGGATTCGGCTTCGAGATCTGCCGCATTGCCATTAGGTATATGCGTATTTTCCATTTTAATATCGATATGATTAAAGAGCTTTTCGTTCATAAAGGTGCGGTAGCTTTCGGGATGTCCTTCCGGCAGGCCTACATATTCGTCGAGGTTGTAGCTGGAAACTTTGGCGAAGCTGACAAGACCCTGCTGGTTCATTTCAATTAGGCGTTGATAGATGCCGATCGGCGAGCTGCCTGTAGCCAGTCCGAGCACGGACCTTGGTTTCGTGTGAAGCAGGCTTGCGATGAGGCCCGCACCAGTTGCAACAAAATCGGCCTCCTGTTTGAATGTGTAGATGTTCATACTTTTAATAACCTCCCCTTGATTTTTTGCGGTAGTTTCGGACGTTTTGATAGGATTGTTCCAGCTTGGGAACATATTGTCCGAACTGCTCGCTGCTCATGCCCATGAAAAGAATATCAATAATATGAAGCTGCGCGATCCTCGAAGCCATATCTCCTCTGCGCATGCCTTCCTCCAGGGAAGAGACGAACAGGGGAATATCAGCCATGGATGCCAGCGTGTTGCTGCCGTATGAAGTGAGGGTGATTGTCGCTGCCCCGCTATCTTTGGCACAGGCCAGAGCATTGATGGTCTCCTCGGTTTCCCCGGAATAAGAAATAGCTAGGGCTACATCCCGGTCTGTAAGTGTTGAAGCTGAAGTGATCTGCATATGGGGGTCCGCAAAAGCGGTACAGTTTTTCCCGATCCGGATCAGCTTCTGGTGAAAATCGAGCGCGACAACCGATGAGGTTGCGACACCGTATAGATCGATCCGCTGTGCATTGCACAGCAGCTGGATGGCTTCAGAGAGCCGGTTCATATCCAAAAGTGAAGTGGTATCCCGGATAGAGGCAAGATGATTGGCTTCCATAGCCTCCACGATTTTGGATAACGGATTGTTGGCTACGATGTCCTGATAGGAGGAAACTTGGCTTCGCTCCTGCATTTCCGTATGGGCAATTTCCGCGGACAGCTTGACCTTTAAATCCGGATATCCTTTTAAATGGAATACCTTGCAAAAACGGGTCACCGTCGCTGGGCTGGTTCCGCACTGTTCGGCCAGATCCTTGATTCCCATATGTACCACTTCCGCTGGGGAAGTGAGAATGAAGTCAGCAATCCGGCGTTCCTGCTGGGACAGTTTTTCTTTTTCCTGTGCCAGGGCATACAAGATAGGTGCCACGAAAGAACCTCCTTATGCTGCAAATTAATGAAAATTATTTTAATGAAAATTTTCATTTCCAAGAAAATAATTTTTATATCTACCATCATCATAGGTCAAAAGATGTGTGATGACAAGGGGGAATCCGGAAATATTTAAAAGGATATTTTTCAGGAAATGACAAACCCCAAATAAGACCGAAAATGGAACAGGTTATCTTGCGAACTATAGTGATAGATTCGCAAGATAACCTGTTTTTCGGGTGTTAAATGAAGGACGAAATCAAGTGTGCAGAAAAAAAGGCGACCGCTCTTGCGATCACCTTTTTTCACTTCCTCCAATTATTTTCGATATCCGCATGTTCACCTAAACTTTTAATGGAAGGGAAATCCTGTGGTGTGAATCGGGTGCGAACCCCCTGCTACCAAGGACTTAAGCCCATTTTTATGCCGTAACGACACCATTGCTGAGGACCTTACATAATATGATTTGACTGTATCCCTTAACCTTGTTATACCATACAAACCCGAGCAAGGAGGGGTGACACCATTGAAGGGGAACGATCATAAAAGCAAATTTTTATTGACTCACCGTGAACGAGAAGTGTTCGAACTGCTTGTTCAGGATAAAACAACCCGAGACATCGCCGGACAGTTGTTTATCAGTGAGAAAACGGTGCGGAACCACATCTCAAACGTCATGCAGAAACTCAATGTGAAAGGCCGTTCTCAGGCCGTCGTCGAGCTAATCAAGCTCGGGGAATTAAAGATTTGATCGAGCCTTCAAGCGCCCTTGGCCTTCTGGACTGTGTCTTCCTTATTTGTTAAGGAGGGCATGGTGAGAAGGTTTTTTGCTTTTTTAGGGGAGATCCCTTTTTTATAAGACAAGCTTTAAGATCCCGATGAATAACATTACCCCTCCCATGACCGTAGCGGCTATTCCTCCTATTTCAGCAAGGATCAAGTAGAAGTCGCTTGGTTCGGAATCCCCATCCACTTTCCAGCCTTCTCTAGATTGCCATCCGAATGACGGATTCTTAATCTGAATGATACCTAGAACAAGTACAATAATTCCAAAGAGAATAAGCACGATTGACATTTTTCAAGCACCTCCGTAGTTAATAAACGTCATTCATATAATCTACAATGCTAAAATAGGATCAACAGGTTGGCTCCAGACCTCCAAAAAAGTGTGGAAATACCATATACATATATTACCGTTATTTATGACTTTTGGTTTTGTGTATTAATGGAAAGATATTTTCGAAAAAAATTTGAATGTTAGTGAACGAATCATGGAACCTATACGTATTATGGGTGATTGCAGGAGTCGCGTACGGGCTTTTGTAGTTCAATGGTTGATGTTGTATTAGAAAAAACAATGCTGTGAGAGGAGTGGGTGGAAGCAGGTGGATGAACATAAGCAAATCAAACGCGCCCAGCGCGGGGACGAACAGGCGATGGCGCAGCTGCTGCAAGCCCACTACTCCTTCATAAAGAAATATCTGATCAAAATGACGATGAACCCGGCTATCGCTGAGGATATCGCGCAGGAAACCATGCTGAAATGCATAGAAAAAATCCATCTATATAATGTAGAAAAATCCAAATTCTCTTCCTGGATGATCACGCTGGCGACACGAATCTATATTGACCAAATGCGCCGCAAGCGGGTGGAGAGGAACTGGCAGGACCAGGAGCAGGTTCTGCGTAAAACCGAATGGCAGTTGAAGCATAGGGAGGAGGCCTGGACCGATGCGGTACAAGCGTTGTCACGGCTCGGTTATGAATGGCGTCTTCCAATTCTGCTCAAGCACTATTACGGTTACGCGTATGATGAAATTGCTGAAATGATGGACATTCCGCCGGGAACGGTAAAATCTAGAATACACAACGGACTGCTGCAGTTAAGAAAGGAGCTGATGACAGATGAAAAGGAATAAACGAAAGCAAGTGGTCGATAATCCGAAAGCACCAAACCTGCCGCCACAGGGGATGAACATGGATGACGAGAGTTCTGCGGAGGAGGAGGCTCTGATTGCACATCTACTTCATGGGTTTGATCAAATGGAGCTGACCATAAAGCATCCAGAACCGCCGCCGCTGCATGAACTAGAGCAGCTCGTGACTGGGCACAAGCAAAAGCTGCGAAAACGGGCCATGCTGGAATGGATTATATTCCTGATCATCGCCTTTGTGCTTATTAGTGGCAACATACTTCTGGTGACAAGCAACCTTACAGTCTTTGTTGCCATACAAGGAGCCGTGTTCGTTGGCGTCATCGCTTTTGCTTTGCGTTTCTTGTTAAAATCCCGGAAGAAGGTGAAATCAGGTCATGCATAAACATTATCCTGATTCAGTGCCGATTGGGGTCCTTGTTCTGGTGGGGTGTATTTTACTGTTTCAAAGTCTGTGGTTATTTCGGAATGCCCGCCGCCACACGAAATACTATTGGTTTTGGGGAGTGATCGGGCTGATCCATTTTCCGACGCCTCTGATAGTCTACTGGTTCATTTATATCTACTTGCCGCGAAGAAAAGGGAGAAATAAGGATCGTCTTCACTGACATGAAGCGGGATTATGCCAATTTCAGATCAGACTGAATTATTTGAAGGGAGAACGGGCGCGTGCATACGGAAATACCATGGAACCTGATTGCACCGTTGCTGGCCATATATTTGATTTTAGCTGTGATGGGGCTTACTTCTTTATATAAAGCAGATTCGACACGTGGCCCGAAATGGATGTGGGCCATTGTAATCTTGTTCGTTAGTGTGATCGGCCCCGTTGCCTATTTTGTGATTGGGAGGAAGGAAACATCATGACTCAGCCACTGCTTCAGATCGAAGGATTAACCAAACGTTTCAAAGACCGCACGGTTGTGGATGGGATCACGTTTCATATCCATGAAGGAAGCTGCGCCGCCCTTCTTGGCCCCAACGGTGCCGGGAAGACGACTACGATCAGTATGCTCGCGGGATTGCTGCAGCCGACTTCGGGTTCAATCCAGTTGCTGCATCGCGGCGTCTCTGTTCCGGACCGCAGGCCGTATATCGGCTATCTGCCGCAAATGCCCATTTTTTATCCATGGATGACAGGTAAAGAATTTCTGCGTTATGCCGGAGAGCTTGCCGGACTTACGGGGAAGGAGTCTGCACTCAAGACGGAGGAATGGCTTGAAGCCGTGGGACTTCGGGATGCGGGCAAGCGGAAAATCGGCGGTTACTCTGGGGGGATGAAGCAGCGGCTTGGATTGGCGCAGGCTTTAATTCATCGTCCTAAACTACTCATTTTGGATGAGCCTGTTTCTGCACTAGATCCCTTGGGACGCAAGGACGTCCTGAGTTTGCTGCAGAGGATCCGCCACGAAACGACGATACTTTTTTCCACTCATGTGCTGCATGACGCCGAAGAGGTTTGTGATGAAATTCTCATGATTCAAAGTGGCCGGATTGCGCTGCAAGGAAACCTTGATAAGATCCGCAGGGAATACAGCGAGCCCGTCATCCGTATTGAAGTTGGTGCGGATGAAGCATCCAGGGAATGGCTGGCCACAACGAGCAGGAAAGCTTTTGTTAGCCAGGCTGAAACAGGAAGGACCTGGGCCAAACTGACGGTAACGGATGTAGAGGAAGCTTCATTGGAACTGATGGCGGATGCGGTGTCGCATCGGGTCATGATCCGTAAGCTAGAATCGGGCCAAAGCACACTGGAAGATTTGTTCCTGAAGGTGGTGAATGCATGAGACAATTTATATTATTTTTCCGGAAAGAAATGTTGGAGATGGGCCGGAGCTACAAATGGCTGTGGGTACCGATCATCTTTTTATTACTCGGCGTGATGCAGCCGGTAATAAACCGCTTTATGCCGGAAATTATGAAGTCAGCTGGCAATTTGCCTAAAGGCATGACGATTACGGTCGAGATCCCGTCGGGAGCTGAGGTTCTGGCCCAGACACTTGGTCAATACAATTCCGTCGGGCTGCTGATCCTTGTATTATCTTTGATGACGATGATCTCCGGGGAACGTCGGAGCGGCGTTTCAGCGATGATCTTTTCCAAGCCGGTTTCATTTATTTCTTATGTGGCCGCCAAATGGGCAAGTATGTTGTCACTAGTCACAGTGTCATTCGTACTGGGATATGCTGGCGCGTGGTATTATACGGTACAGATGATCGGTACAGTGAATACCGCGGCAGCTATACAAGCGGGCTTTCTGTATCTCATATGGATGTGGTTTGCGGGGGCAGTTACGCTGTTTGTCGGCTCGTTTTTGAACCCTGCGGCTGGGATTGCTTTTGTGAGTCTTGGGATATTACTGCTGCTAACAATGGCTTCAGGTATGCTTCCTTTTGATCTAACTTGGAGTCCAGGGACACTGCCACAAGTTTCTGTAAATTGGCTTCAGCAAGGAAGCGGGGATGTCTGGTCGCCGCTGCTGATCAGTATACTGTGCATGGTTCTTTTTTTCACTGGAACTGTCTTTCAGGCAAGACGTAGACAAACATGAGCGTGACAATGTTATTTGCCAGGAAGTTGTTATTGTAATAATACGGAACCGATGGAAGCATCATTTCTAAAAGCCACCTTCTAACGAAACTCACAATCGTTATTAGAGCAAAATTAAGCTTCAGAATTTTCTAACGGAACTGGGTATCGTTATTGAACAAAATAATGGGTAATGAAACTCGTTTTTGTCCAAATAACGATCTGTAGTTTCGTTAGATTTGAATAAGCCTCGATTTTGCTCCAATAGCGTGTCATAGTTTCGTTAGCGGCAATGGTTTCAACTTCAACGAAGCTGGCTAGCGTTAAAAGATACCCCGACCTTAAATGGACAGAGTATCTTTGGATTTATTAGCCGAGCACTTTAACCATGGCACCAATCATGCCTAAGTGAGAATTTTCATGGCCAATGTTTACAACCCAGCGCTTCGCCAATTATTTCCGCCTTAGCAAAATTCTCTTTGAGCACCAGCGGCTCATCAAGTTTTCAATTAATTTTTACCTGGCGACGGGGAGTGAATATCTCGTTTACACCGAGGGAAAACATCCAATCTTTTTCTTGGAGGAATGATCTGTTGGATAAAAAGAACAGTGTTTTATTGCTTGCCCTAAATGGTATGCTGCTGGTCGTCATTATTTGTCTGATTGTTATGATTGCAAAACCTCAGGCCGTGCAGGAAACACGCTTGTCGGGAAGCCTGCAAACGGAGGTTAGTGGAGTCATCGCACAGAACAACCAAAACCAGTCAAACGTAAGTCAGCCAAACGTTCCAGGCAAACCCGGAGAGCAGGTCATATCGCTGGGTGGAAACCGTTTCGCGGTCATTGACAACAACCCCAACTCGGAAACACATGGCAATGTGCTTGTCTACGAATACGATGAGCAGTCCCACAAACTGAATTTCTTGACCTCCGAAAATTATATCGCCCGCATGAATCAAAGAACGGAATAAAAGGGTAATACATTATGGGCGGTCAAACGTTGACCATTAATCCACCGCCTTTACAGGCAGTAGGGAAGGTATTCAACAATGTATAAAGTAGTGCTAGTAAGACATGGGGAAAGCATATGGAACCAGGAAAACCGATTTACGGGCTGGACGGATGTTGATTTGACAGAAAAAGGCGTCCATGAAGCGATCAAAGCAGGCCAGCTGCTTAAGCAAGTCCCATACGAGATCGATATTGCGTTTACGTCCGTCCTGAAAAGGGCGATCAAAACACTCAACTACATACTCGACGTCAATGACCTTCTCTGGATTCCCATCCATAAAAACTGGAAGTTGAACGAACGACACTATGGCGCGCTCCAGGGGCTGAATAAGCAGGAAACCGCCGAAAAGTACGGAGACGAACAGGTTCAGCTCTGGCGCAGAAGTTACGATGTGCCACCGCTGCAAATTACAGCCGAGGATGATCGGTATCCGCAAAAAGACAAACGGTACGGAAAGCTGACTGAACAGGAAATTCCGCTCGGCGAGAGTCTCGAGGATACCATTGCCAGAGTCGTGCCGTATTGGGAAGCGGAAATTGTGCCGCAGATCAAGGCAGGTAAAAAGGTGCTTATCGTGGCCCATGGCAACAGTCTCCGGGCGCTCATGAAGGTGCTGGAAAATATCAGCGACGAGGATATCGTGGACTTGAACATTCCGACGGCCGTGCCGATTTTATATGAGCTGGATGATGATCTGAAGCCGCTGCGACGCCAATTTCTTGGAGATCAGGAACATGTACAGGAGAAAATCGACTTGGTTGCCAATCCATCTACAATTATGGAGTAGCTAAGTTTATTGGAGGGGTCCCTTTACACAAGGTGACTCCTTCGGTGTTTTTGTGGTGCGGTTTGGACAGTGGGAACGTCGGAGAAGCTGATCAGCTGAAGTACTTGTCAGAGAAAGTGTGTGCAATAGACAGAAGATAATTTAATGTGAATCTTACCGCGTCGTCAAAATGGCCTCACCAGAGGGAAGAGAGAAAGCGGAATCTTGCGCATTTGGATGAAGACTATGGAAGCTGTGAAAGTTTTGGAGTAGAAGTGAAGAATCTTCCTGTTATAGAGGGATCGGCATTGTATAATAGATATAATGTTTGATCGATGCATGAATGGTAGACAGCCTAACATTAGACATCGTTAGAGTTTAAGAGTACTGATGAAGCTAAATAATAGTCACTGGGAGTAATTACATATGAGCGTTAAAGCCATTATGATCGGTGCGGGAATTCGTGGGGCGCAGGTGTATGCTCCCTACGCGCTTCAGCACCCGGAGCAGCTGCAATTTGTAGCGATAGCAGAACCTAATATAAGTCGAAGAACAGCATTTGCAGAGCAGCATCATATCGAGCCAAAGCATGTTTATTCGGATTGGTGGGATGTGTTGAGTAAGCCTGCATTCGCAGATGTTGTCTTTATTTGTACACAAGATCGGATGCATTATGAAGTTGCCATGCAAGCTATGAAGATGGGGTATCACGTTCTACTGGAGAAGCCTATCTCACCTTTGCCTGAGGAGTGTTTAGAAATGGAACGAGCAGCTCGCAAGTATGATCGCCTGCTCACGATATGTCATGTATTGCGCTATACACCGTTTTGGTCATCCATTAAGCAGATTGTGGACAAGGGAGATATAGGTCAAATCGTCAATATCCAGTTGCGGGAAAATATCGGCTATGCCCACATGGCCCACAGTTACGTGCGAGGCAACTGGAATCAGTCAGAAACCTCGAGTCCAATCATCCTTTCGAAATCCTGTCATGATCTTGATCTTATTTCTTGGTTAATGAGACAGGATTGTGAGCGGATCACCTCGTTCGGTTCACTGTTTCATTTTCGAAAGGAGAATGCTCCTGAGGGGGCTCCTGTATACTGCGCTGACGGCTGTCCTTATGAGAGCACATGCAGCTTCGTTGACTACCGCTACTATTTAGGGGAGGGGCGCCGCAGAGCGAGTCACTTTACACAGGAGTTGTCGGACGAAGGGATATTACGTGATCTGCGTAAATCACCTTATGGGCGTTGTGTCTATGCGTGTGACAATGATGTGGTCGATCATCAAATTGTAAATATGCAGTTTGCGAATGGAGCAACAGCTGCGTTTTCCCTGTCGGCGTTCACGCATGATAGCTCACGAATCGTGCAGATTACGGGAACAAGGGGAGAAATCCGTGGGGACCTGTCGAAGCAGTCCTTTACGGTGTTTGACTTTAGTACGGGTAAGCAGGAGGAACATCATGCTCATGATGAAGGACACGAAGGCATTGACGCCATGATTCGGGAAGTGTGCCAGAACATTAGCGGCTATTCGAAGAATACGCTGACCTCAGCTCGATCTTCTATACAGAGTCATATGATTGCCTTTGCTGCGGAAGAGTCACGTCTAAATTATGGAAAAATGATTGAGCTGCATGAACTGGTTGAGCATTATCTTCGATGTCTGCCTCCGAATAGATCCGAGTTAAAACGAATGCACACGTTACGATAACAGCATATAACATGAGAGCGTCGGCACCAGGTTTAGTAACATGAGGGCCGATGCTTTGTATTAGTATGGTGTCTTACATATCTGCATATGTCTATGCAGCAAAGGGCGAATACGACCAGGCCATTGAAGAGAGCGAGTACTTAAACAACCGTATCTAGGAAAATGAGACCCTGATCTTAAGGGTCCCTTTACACAAGGTGACTCCTCCGGTGTTTTTGTGGTACGTTATATAATGCTTAGAACCACTGAAACACCAACTTCAGGAAAGAAGGGAAGAGCTTTGCCTTTTGTCAGATTTACGGGATTTGAAAAAAACGTGGTGGAACATGTCGCGCCCGCAATCATTGAGGAGTTTGCAGCGATCGCCAACATTCCGCAGGAAATCGTAAAAATCGAAATTTTACATGTGGAAAAAATCGCAAACAGCCCGCAGTCGGTTGAAATTTTTATGTTTCCAAGGGAACAACAAAAGCATGATGCCATCGCCAAAATGATAGACGGACATCTGAAGAGCCAAGGCTTTCACCGTACACATATTTTTTATGTTCTTCTGCAGCCATCGCATTATTATAAAGAGGGATTGCCCCTAAATGAGATTCCAAAGAGAACGGTTTACGAGATTTGAGCTGAACACTAACTTTTTAACCAAAATGTTCATTTTTAAATAAATCTGTATAGGAATTGGAATATTAGCAAATTGTCGCTATAATCGTATGTAGACGCGATCAAGAAAATAATACAGCCATTTTCTTGATCACGCCTAGACCAAGACATTTGAAGGAATGTCTGTACTTTAACAATGGATAAGGAGTATGAGAAACTCATGGCTAAAACATTGATTTTCGGGCATAAAAATCCGGATACGGATACAATTACATCAGCAATTGTCTACTCATATTTGAAAAAACAACTGGGATTTGATACAGAAGCTGTACGCCTCGGCAGCGTAAACGGTGAAACGCAATTTGCGCTAGACACGTTCAAAGTTGAAGCTCCGCGTTTGGTGGAGAAGGTATCAGAACATGCCAGCGAAGTCATTTTGGTTGACCACAATGAACGCCAGCAAAGCGCGGATGACATCGATCAGGTTCAAGTTATGGAAGTCATCGACCATCACCGGATCGCGAACTTCGAGACAAGCCATCCGCTTTACTACCGCGCTGAGCCTGTCGGCTGTACGGCAACGATCCTGAACAAAATATTCAAAGAAAAAAATGTAGCAATTCCGAAAGAAATCGCGGGCCTGATGGTATCAGCGATCGTATCGGATACGCTTCTGCTGAAATCTCCAACTTGCACGGACGAGGACGTTGCTGCTGCGCGCGAACTGGCGGAAATCGCTGGCGTGGACCTGAAAGCATACGGTCTTGAAATGTTGAAAGCGGGAGCCGACATGAGCAGCAAAACGATTGCTGAGCTGATTTCGCTGGATGCCAAGGAATTCCAAATGGGCGAGCGTAAGGTTGAAATTGCCCAAGTTAACGCTGTCGATGTCAACGATGTCCTAAATCGTCAAGCTGAATTGGAAGAAGCTCTAAACAATATCATCAGCCAAAAAGGCTTAGATCTGTTCGTATTTGTCGTTACCGACATCCTGAACAGTGATTCCGTAGCTTTGACGCTTGGTAAAGAAACTTCGGCTGTTGAAACGGCGTATGGCGTGAAGCTGGAAAACAACAAAGCTGTATTAAAAGGCGTTGTATCCCGCAAAAAGCAAATCGTACCTGTTCTGACCGAGACATTGAGCAAATAAGCGCTGTATGAAAAAACAGGCGTTGGGTTCCCTGAGCGGACCCGACGCCTGTTTGGTTTTGCAAGCCATTTTCTACAGGATCGAAACAGTGAAAAACCTGTTCATGGCTGAACAGGTTGAAATTAAGATGATAAAGTTTGGCATTCTTGGAGAAGGGATTTGTTTCTGTTATTGCTCGGAATCTTCGTCTTCTTCCTCAGAATCTTCTTCCTCTGAATCTTCCTCCTCGTCGGATTCGAATTCGGCGTCTTCGTCCTCGTCCTCGTCTTCTTCAATGTCGTCGATTTGAGATTCTACCTCTTCGTCGGAAAGCTGCAGTTCGTTTTCGAAATTTTCCATGTTTAATCCCTCCATTTTATACACTAATTCATAAGTGCAGTTTTAATATATCACCTTCCTATGAAAACATTTGTCATATTGTGGGGCCGTTACCACATAATTTTCCATCATTTTACGGCAAATAACGGGATGTCCTAGCATAGCTGTCAAAAATGTTCTGTTCCCTTGACGGGTGAAGAGAGAGGCGTTACAATCCAATAAAACCAATTGGTTCACTTGCAAAACTACATAGTTTTTTGAGTGACTACAAAGATGAAAGGAAAAGTGACGTCATGACAAGCGACCGCAAACAGGAAATTATGGAGGTGGCCATTCAGATTTTTTCCCGCAAGGGCTTTAACGGCTCTACCATGCAGGATATTGCCGAGGGTTGCGGCATGTCCAAAGCGACATTGTATCAGCATTACAAATCCAAGGACCAGCTTTTGTTATCCATTTTCTATATGGTAAACGATCGGACGTATTCCAAGCTGAAGTCCGTCATGAACCAGAATGATATCTCTGCGGTGGAAAACTTGAGACTTCAAATCGAGCTCCATATTAGGGACTGTTTGTCGCATCGCGACCTAGCTAAAATGCTGATGATGGAACAACCGAATGCTGTTAGCGATGAGATTTTGAAGGCAGCGGGGGAAGTACAGGCGAAAGTGGTCGAACATTTTGGGCAGATGTTCAAGCTGGTTTACGGTCCGCGGATCGAACCGTATGCGGTGGAATTGGTTTTTGCCTTACTATCGCTGCTTGGAAAATACAATGAGCTGATGATTTTGGAAAACGTGGCTATTAACGTAAAAGATTTGTCCAGCTATCTTTTGAACCTGCTTAGTTATATGGCGGAAGGTTTAATGGAGAATGGTGTAAAACCGATCCTCGACGAACATAACTATCCCGGTTTTTTGCGACTAGGCTCGTCAGAGCCGGAAATGGAAAGTATCGAAGGCCTGATTAGCCGGATGTACCGAAATGCGGACTTGCTGCAAAATTCCGGGAACGCGATGCAGGATATTCGGGACTCGATTCAGATGTTGGATCAAGAGCTCCAAAGCCCTTCGCCGCGCAGATTTATCGTACAGGGCATGCTCCATAATCTGCTAGGGACCGAAGAGATGCGCGAGCTTGCTGAGCGCTTGGCCGGGTTACCGGAAATGAAACGTTATACAGATTAACATATTCAAAAAATTACTGGATAAGGAGAAACAACTACTCATGTCTTCTGCTACCAAAACGAACAAGTCGCTTATTGTACTGATGATCAATATGTTTATCGCCATGTTGGGTATCGGACTTGTCATTCCGATTCTGCCTAAACTGCTTGAGGATTTTAATGCGGGAGGAACGGCCGCTGGTTACCTGATTGCCGCCTCCGGGCTGACCCAATTTTTATTTTCCCCGCTTGCTGGGGAGTGGTCCGATAAATACGGACGTAAATTGATGATTGTTTTGGGGCTTCTGCTATTCACGCTCTCTCAATTTTTATTCGCGATCGCAAATGTGATGTGGATGTTATATGCCTCCAGGTTATTGGGCGGTATTGGGGCCGCGATGATGGTTCCGGCTATGATGGCTTATGTGGCGGACAGCACGACAGAGGATACGCGCGGCAAGGGCCTAGGTATGCTTGGTGCAGCGATGTCGCTCGGATTCGTAATCGGGCCGGGCATCGGCGGATTTCTGGCGGATTTGGGTCTTCGCGCCCCGTTTTATATTTCAGCTTTGATTGCAGCGATCGCCACAGTCTTGTCTTTATTTATGCTGAAGGAAACCTTGACTGCAGAGCGCCTGCAGGCAGCCAGACAATCGCAGGACAAACGTGAAAGCATCGTAAAACAGCTGATTGCTTCCGTGAAAGCACCGTATTTTATCTATTTGATTCTGGTGTTTACCCTAACCTTTGGCCTTGTCAATTTTGAAGCGATCTTCAGCCTGTATGTCGACAACAAATATGCTTACACAATAAAAGAAATCTCGATTATGATTACCGTAGGGTCGCTGGTAGGCGTTGTTATTCAAGGAGTGCTTATCAATAAATTGCTGCACCGCTTTGGCGAAAAGAAGCTGATCAACGTTTCTTTCCTAGTCTCGGCAATTACGATGGTGCTGATGCTGCTCTCCGGCAACTTCTGGTACAATATGCTGCTGATCCTCATTTTCTTTACTTTCACATCTATTATGAGACCGGCAATCAATACGATGTTATCCAAAATGGCGGGCGCTGAAGAGCAAGGATTCGTTATGGGGATGAACAATGCCTATATGAGTCTAGGGAATATTTTCGGTCCTGCGCTCGCCGGTATTTTGTTTGATGTACATATGAATCTCCCTTATTCCTTTGGAGCGGTTATACTGGTGTTGAGCCTGCTTTTATCCGTTTCTTGGGGGAGAAGAGTAACAGGCAGCGGCAAACAAAAGCTGGGCACGTTAAGTAACGAGGGGTAATTCTGCAACACCTGTTGTGAATACAATAGATCAAGGCAGGGCAGTGCTCTCATTACGGAACAAAATCTCTTGGAATTCATGTGCATCCCGGTCTGCGCAAATCGGTCGTTTTGGTTAGGGAAAGACGACGTACCCAACTTGGCAAAATGCGGCAGATGAATTAATCTGATAGCATGATGTCAGGCAGCAGGGGGCACCTCCCTGAGCCGTAAGTGAATTGAAATGAGGGATATTCACGTGAACATGCCGGAAATAACAGATCATCAAAACGGAATCATACAAGTGAAAATATCGATGTCTTTCCCCCTTCGCTGGGTGAACAGCTACGTGCTGAGAGAAAGTGAAGGGGTCACCATTATCGATCCCGGACCGCATACTCCGGACAATGAAGAAGAATGGAAGCAGGCTTTTGCCGAGCTAGGTATGGCATTCAGCGATATAAGGCAAATCGTGCTGACACATCATCACCCGGATCATTTGGGCTGTTCTGGCTGGCTTCAGCAGCTATCCGGCTGCAAAGTATGGATGTCAGAGCGTTCCTTTCAGGAAACTCTGCTGATGTGGGGACCTGGATCAACGATACAAACGGATTTGCTGAAACTGTTTTCCAGTCAGGGGATGCCTGAAGAATGGACGGATCAGCTTGAGACGCATATGAACGGTTTTCTAGCGCAAATTACGCCGAAACCTGAGGTATCTTTTATTCTCAAAGGTCAGAAGTTTGCTATGGGCGGACGCGAATGGCTGCCGATTGAAACGGCGGGGCATGCGCCTGGGCATGTATCCTTTTACCATGAGGAGAGCGGCATCATATTGTGCGGAGATGCGGTGCTGCCGCAGATTTCACCGAATGTAAGCCTAATGCCGGGGAGTGATCCTGAACCGCTGCAATCTTTTATGCAGGGGTTGCAGAAGCTGAAGAAGTTTGAGGTCAGCACCGCCTATCCGGGCCACCGCAGTTCATTTCAACATTTTGATGACCGGCTGGAGACGTTGCTGCTTCATCATGAAGAGAGGCTGGCGAAGCTCGAGCAGCTGATCGCTTCCGGACCGGCTTCAGGCTTCGAGCTCTGCATTTCACTTTTTAGCAGCAAACTAGGCATTCACCAGATGCGCTTTGCCATGTGCGAGACGCTTGCCCATACGCGGGAACTTGAGCGCCGGGGCAGGATCACTTCGCAGAGTGGGACAGATGGTGTGGCAAGGTACTATATTTGCTAATAAGCACCTATAACCTCAGTCCCTAGCTTCATTCAACTGAAGGGTTTTGAAAAAACGCATATCGGAAGCATAAGCTTCGGTGCTGAAAACCGATCTTTTTGAATGCACACTATAACAAGGAGACATCCGCTTGCGGGATCTCCTTGTATCATTTATGTCGGCAGTATCTAATAGATAGTTGAAACCGCGATTGTAAGAACATTTCACCCGACTGTCCTCATTCGTGCAATAATTGATTCAATTTTAGTGGCTCAGCATCATGATTAGTGATTGACAAAAAAGCGAAAGTAGCGGAGGGGACGGAATCGATCTGAAGAAGCGGTAGCGTTCGCCTTTGTCTCCGAATTTCTACCTTTTGAAAAATAGAATCAAGAAATTTGGAGACAACAGCGATCGAAAGAACGATCCGTAACCGTAGCGGGCTACCTCGCATAATGTCCAAAAAAATTTCAGTATTGAGCCACCTTAGTTGAAACCTTTGAATTGACTTCTCATAAATACTTAGTACAATAGTTTTATGACTACTACTCAAAAACTTTTGGATTCTGAACAACGGGTTAAAATTTTCAAAGCTTTAGCGGATGAAACCAGACTGGAGATCATCAGGACTTTGTATAACCATGACAAAGAGATGAATTGCGGCGAAGTGGGACATCATTGCGAGATGTCTAAATCTAATACCTCATATCATTTCCGGACCTTGAGGGAGGCGAACTTAATTAAAGTGCGCAAGGAAGCGCAAACGAAATATATGAAAATCAATCTGGATACGTTCCAAACATATTTGCCTGGATTTCTGGATACGTTGTAGAAGGAAGTCCCTTTTTTTGAGTTTATAGTTCAAAACTTGTTTAACTAATGAACTAATATAGGATAGAGGAGAATACATATGAAAAGATTAGTCGTGACGGCTGTATCAGCGGTCTATTTCGTCATTAGTGCTATGGGGGGGATTTTATTTCCTCTGCTAATGGGCATGTTGACAGGACTAAACCCGGACATCCGTGGAACGATCTCCAGTTTGGCCAATTCGGTCATGTACGGAGCGACAACGATTGGTTCATGGACTGCCGGGCTTTTATATGGGAGGTTTCATGGGTTTACCGCGGTAGGCACTTTTGCAGCTGTCAGTATGGCGGTATCGTTGTTTGTTTTTAAAGGAAGCGGCTGGTCAAAGCGAAACGAAACGCTTGTGGCACGGCATGATCAGGTCAGCCCCACCCGAGTTGTGTAGTGCAAGGTAAGGAGGCTGCGGGCGCATAAAAATTAGATAGTCGATTTGCGTGAATACCGAAATCCCCTGTCGGCGGGGAAGGAACAGCCTATCTCTTAATCTCAGCCGCAGGGTAATCAAAAAAATATGGTTTAATCTTCCGAACTAAAAGGCCCGCTATCACCTAATTGCTCACGTTCGGCTTGTTTCCGGTGTGCGATGCTGCTGCTTGCGGCTGCGGCGATTGCACCGACAATATCGTCCAGAAAGGTATGGGTTTCCCCAGTGCTTTTATCGTTCAAGCGTTCAAGGACGCCGGGTTTTATCTTATCAACGTAACCATAATTGGTAAAACCGATGCTGCCGTAAACGTTCACGATAGAAAAAGCCAGCACTTCGTCCACGCCGTACAGGCCTTCATCATTCAGCACCATCTCCTGCAATGGTGAAAACAACTTACCTTCCTCGGCAAGCACATCCAGTTGAATACCGGTTAACACCGCGTTTTGCACTTCACGTTTGCTCAGCACTCTTTTAACACTATCCATACATTCTTCCATCGTTAGCTCTGGATAATACTTCCTCTGAAGGATCACCACGAGGTCGGCGATTTCCTCCAGACTCACTCCTCTTTTTGCGAGCCATTCCAGCGCAGAGTCGGCTACTTTCCGGCTGTTAAGGCTGTACGGTATCTTTTCGTTTTTCGGATCATTCATCATATTCCCCCGTTAGCAAGTGGTAGTAAGGATGCATCTTTCTCCCATTACAGTTTGTCCAATTTTGCCCTATTATGCATAGGAGCCGGAATTTTACCACCGTTTACGGAAAAACGGATTTTATACCTTAAGCGTTTTTTTGGACCGGCTGTTATTTTTTGAAGCGAGGGCTCGTATACATGGTAGTACAATCTGTACAAAATGATTAGGAGGAACCATGCATATGACAAGAAGAAATAAAATACGCGGCATTTCCGCTGCCGGATTGCTGGCTGTCCCCGTATTGCTGTCCGGCTGCAGCCTATTTGGATCCCAGTCTTCCATGGATATTGACAAGCCGCCGGTCGGAATTGAACAACAAATGCTGAATATGACGGAAGGTCCGGTCTCAACCAATAAGGGAGAACAAACCGGTCCAATGACAACCGTATATCTGATGAATGAAAAAAGAATGTTGGCCCCTGTATCCCTGGGAATCCCGGAATCGAAAGATACCGATCATATGAAGCAGGCGCTTCAGGCGTTGGTGTCTGAAGGTACTTATGCCAAATTTGTTCCAAAGGGCTTTGTGGGTCTGCTACCAAAAGGAACTCAGGTTAACAGCGTCACGGTGGATCAGAATCAAAAGATGGCGGTTGTGGAGTTCAACAGCGCGTTCAACAAATATAATGCGCCGGATGAGCGTAGAATACTGGAAGCCATAACATGGACATTAACCGGATTCTCTGGGGTTCAAAGCGTCCAGCTATGGGTTGATGGGCAAAGACTGACGGAAATGCCACTGAATGGCACGCCACTGGACCAGCCGCTCAGCCGTAGTTTCGGCATTAATCTGCAAAAGGCGGATGGTGCGAGCTTGACGAATTCGACGCCGGTGACAGTCTATTTTGCTACGGCTACACCCGATGGCGTTTATTCCTATTATGTGCCTGTAACGCGCTTGGTACAGCCGGAGCCGGGGCAAAACAAAATAACTGCTGCGTTAAATCAGCTGATCCAAGGCCCACAGCAGGATGATGGTCTCGAACAGGTGATGACAGATGGCACTGAAGTTCAATCGGTCAAATCGGAAAAAGACGGTACAGTTACGGTTTCTTTGAAGGACGATATGTTTGAAAAGAATGACCCAATTCCTTCGGAGCTGCTTCAATCCGTTGTCCTGACCGTATCCGAAAATGCTGGCAATGCAAAAGTGAAAATTGACATGAACGGGCAGTCCCAGGTCGTGAGCAATGACAACATGGATTACAGCAAGCCGGTCTCCAGACCGGATTATATCAATGAAATTCCGATTTGAGCGGTTTTTCAAGGGTGCTTTTGTGCCGACACTTTGATAAAATATTAGTTGCTTAAATATGGAATGAATTCGAAAAATTCAGGATCTTTTGTTTATTCCATGTTCAAAGGATGCGTAAATGTAGGAGGCAGAAAAGATGAGATCAAACGGACGAAGCAGCAATCAGCTCAGACCGATGAATTTGTCAGTGAATGTGAACAAGTATGCGGAAGGCTCCGTGTTCATAGAAATGGGAGATACGAAGGTATTATGTACAGCAACGGTGGATGAGAAGGTCCCCCCATTTTTGAAGGGACAGGGGAAAGGCTGGGTTACGGCGGAATATTCCATGCTTCCGCGGGCAACGCAATCTCGCAATCAGCGGGAAAGCGCTCGTGGCAAGCTCAGCGGCCGGACGATGGAAATTCAACGGTTGATCGGCAGAGCGCTGCGCTCCGTCGTTGATCTTCGTGCACTCGGCGAGCGTACGATTACGCTCGATTGCGATGTAATCCAAGCAGACGGAGGAACACGGACAACCTCGATTACAGGCTCTTTCGTCGCACTCGCCATTGCCGTAAGCAAAATTGCGCAGCAGCATAAGCTGCCGGTTTTTCCGATTACGGACTATCTAGCTTCCGTCAGCGTGGGTGTGGTGAATGAAGAACCGATGCTTGATCTCAACTATGAGGAGGATTCAAGCGCGAAGGTTGACATGAATCTGGTGATGACAGGCAGCGGCACCTTTGTCGAACTGCAAGGAACCGGCGAGGAGAGCCCGTTCTCTCGTCAGGAGCTGAACCAGCTTTTGGAGCTTGGGGAGCAAGGAATTTTGCAGCTGATCGAGAAACAAAAGGAAGTTCTTGGACCGATCGCCCTGATGATTGGCTCTGGTCAGACAGGGAGAGAGGTTTAAGAATGCTTCAAGATAGCGATTTGATCATCGTGGCGACACGAAACCCGGGAAAAGTAAAGGAGTTTGAGCATGCTTTTTCCCAGCTTGGGATACAGGTCAAAAGCATGTTTGATTATCCGGAGCTGCCGGAAGTGGTGGAAGACGGCACAACATTTGCCGAAAATGCGCTGAAGAAAGCCAAAACGGTCGGGGATGCTCTCGGCCTGCCTGTCCTGGCAGATGATTCTGGTCTATGCGTGGATGAGCTGGATGGCCGTCCGGGCGTGTATTCGGCACGATTTGCCGGGGAGCAAGCGACGGACCAGGAAAATAACAAGAAGCTACTGCGCCTCCTGGAAGATAAAAAAATGGGCGATGATACACAGCTGCCACTCCTTAGCACGGCACGTTTCGTTTGCACATTGGTGCTGTATAATCCGGCATCTGGAGCATCCCTCGAAGCCAGCGGCGAGGTGGATGGGTGGATTACGGCCGAGCCGGCTGGCTGTGGTGGATTTGGTTACGATCCGCTTTTTTATCTACCGGACTACGAAAAGACGATGGCAGAGCTCTCCATGGAAGATAAGCAGGCCATCAGCCACCGGGGCGCTGCGCTTCGGAGTCTGATCGGCATGCTGAAACAGGAAACAACGATTTAAAACATGTGCGTTATCAAACTTTTAAAAAACCACGGCGTTGAATGCAGGCTGCCGTGGTTTTTTATACATACATAATGAACCATTGATATGGAATCGGGGGAGATAACTATGAATCAGGCGGCACAATCGTATTGGAATGAGTTTTGGGAAAAGCAAGATCAAGAAAAACCGAAACCGGTAAGCGCTTGGCCATTCGGAGCAGAACCAGATCATCTAGCCCAATTGGTCATTGACGGTATTAAAACAGCAACATGTTCGTCTTTGATCAGTTATGAAATTGAAAATGAACCTCTTCCTTCCGCCGGTGATTACAGCATTATATTAAACAGCCGGGATTTGCCAGTAGCCATTATTCAGACCGTCGAAGTGAACATAATGCCTATGAATGAAGTTCCGGAGGATTTTGCTAGTGCTGAGGGGGAAGGGGATAGAAGCTATCGGTATTGGAGAGAGGTTCACGAAGCCTATTTTAGTAGAGAGCTCCGCAGGTTTGGGCTTGAATTTTCTGAGAATATTCCGTTAGTGTGTGAGCGATTTAAATTAGTTGATGTAAAGAAATAAACCGTCTTTTGGTATGATGGGGGAGACTAAAGTTTCATCATTACTGAATGGAGTGAAGGAAATGTCAGCAGAGAAGCCGGAAATGGATTTGCGGTGCATGTCCTATAACATCAAAAATGCCTCTGAGATGGATGGGGAGAACGGCTGGATTGGCCGCAAGGAGTTGGTAGCGGGAGTGATCCGCTTTCACCGCCCAGACCTGGTTGGCATGCAAGAAGTGCAATATAACCAGCTTGAAGATCTACAGCGACTGCTGCCGGAATATGGCTGGATTGGCGTCGGAAGAGAAGACGGAGTTAGGGATGGAGAGTTTTCCTGCATATTTTACCGCAAAAACCGGCTGAAGCCGCTGTGCCAAAGTACCTTCTGGCTTTCGGAAAGACCGGAAGAGCCTGGCTCTCTTGGCTGGGACGCTGCCTACAGACGCGTCGTGACCTGGGCGGAGTTTGAAGATACATATACGGGTCGCCAATTTTTGCATTTTAACACTCATTTCGATCATATAGGGCAAATAGCCGTCCTGCAAAGCGCTCATTTGATTCTGGAACGGATCGGAAAACTTGCGGTTGGCATTCCGGCACTCTTAACAGGTGATTTCAACGTAACCGAGGATTCTGACCCATACCGAGTCATCACTCAGCAGAATGAACCGGGACCGGTTTTACTGCGCGATGCAAGTAAGGTGGCGGATTATAACCGCTTTGGGCCACCATTTACGTTTCAAGGTTTTGATTCGCGGGAGATCGCGGCACGGATGTTTCCAGCCTTTTTGACACGGGGGGAGAAACATGGAATTGAGTTTGAAAAACCGATCGATTTTATTTTCGTTACGAATCAGATTCATGTGTTGAATCATGGGTTTATTACGGATCACTTCGAGGGCAAAATGCCTTCTGATCATTATCCGGTGGTGGCGGATTTAATCATTTAAAACATCTTAAATCGCATTAGAAAAATGGGACCATCCCCGTCATTGAACTGCTCCTCAATGTTAGTCTACACTAACCATTGGAGGCTGTTCAGACGGAGGGGCGGCCCCTTTTTTCATTACTTACGTACCTTAGGGTAAGCATCATCCCGAATGATCGGGACATTTTGGAAGTTAGCATTAGTTCACGCTATAAGTAACCTTACAAGTATCAATTAACAATCTATTAGCTGGTTTTTAAATCGGATGATGTTTATTTTATGGAGATATGGTAAGTTTTTAACCAATTGTTGACCTGGGCAAGGTAGGCGAATAATTGCGGGCCCGACATCAGCTGGCCAAACCACGGTAAATTGGAAGACGCTTCGGGAGAGACGGCGATCTCACGAATTTTTTCCTGGTTAACGAGCGGAAGGATTGGTGAAGTGGGATCATCTAGAATATCAAGGATTTGCTTTTTGACGGCAGCAAGAAAATCGGGATTATGGGTTTTGGGATATGGACTTTTTTTGCGGTAAAGCACGTCATCCGGCAATACACCTTCTAAAGCTTTGCGTAGAATGCCTTTTTCGCGACCTCCGGTCATTTTCATCTCCCAGGGGATATTCCACACATATTGAACAAGCCGGTGGTCACAATAAGGGACACGGACCTCCAGGCCGACGCCCATGCTCATACGGTCTTTGCGGTCGAGCAAAGTGGGCATGAAACGGGTGATATTCAGATATGACATGATGCGCATTTGCGCCTGTTTTCCGTTTTCACCGCGGAGCTTTGGTACCTCTCGCACTGCTTCGTCGTAGCGGTCAGCAAGATATTCAAGCGGCCGTGTCCACTCCCGGATTTCAGGGGAAAGTAAGCTAGCTCGCATCTCCGAAGCAACGGCCCAGGGGAAAGTTCCTGAATTCAGCATCTCTTCCCGGTGAAACCAGGGGTAACCGCCGAATATTTCATCCGCGGCTTCTCCGGATACCGCTACGGTAGCTCCTTTTTTGATTTCCCGGCAAAAGAGATAAAGGGAACCGTCCACATCTGCCATCCCAGGCAGGTCTCGCGTCAGGGTAGAGTTGCTTAGCGATTCGATCAGTTCCGGAGTATCGAACTCGATGTAATGATGATTTGTTCCGAGCTCTAAGGCCATCCGGCGGATCCAAGGGGCATCGGCGCCGGGCTGAAAAGCATGGGATTTGAAATGCTTGTCGTTGCCTACGTAATCGACCGAATAGGTATCCATCCGCCCCTGACCGGTACGGTTATAATATTGCACGGCAAGGGCTGTCAGTGCGCTTGAATCCAGTCCTCCAGAGAGCAGTGTGCACACGGGAACATCGGAAACGAGCTGGCGCTCCAGTGTATCTTGAAGAAGCTCACGCAACTGCGCTGCAGTTGTTTCGGTATCTTCCTCATGCTGATGGCTGTCGAGTTTCCAATACGAATAAATATTCAAGCCTTTACGGCTGAAAATCATGGCATGCCCCGCACGCAGTTCCTTGATATCCCGGTACACTCCTTGACCCGGTGTTCGTGCCGGACCGATGATGAAAATCTCCGCCAATCCTTCAGCATCTACGACGGATTCGACTTTCGGATGCTGAAGCAGTGCTTTCGGCTCGGAGCCGAAGACTAGTAGGCCCCCGGTTTGGCTGTAAAAAAATGGTTTAACGCCAAGCCGATCGCGTGCCATAAAAACCTGCTCGCGAACGCTGTCCCAGATGGCAAACGCAAAAATGCCATTGAATTTGTCGATGCAGGCAGGTCCCCATTCCATGTATGAGACCAAAAGAACTTCCGTATCGCAATTCGTGCGGAAGTGATGCCCTCTTTTTAGCAGCTCCCGTTTTAGTTCCGCTGCATTATATAATTCCCCGTTGTATACTATGGTGTATAAATCCTCATCATCGTATACAAGCATGGGCTGCGCCCCGTTCTCCGGATCGATGACGCTAAGCCTGCGGTGACCGAAGGCACATGGGCCCGAAATCCACGTTCCATATGCATCCGGCCCTCTTGGGGTCAAGGTTTCCGTCATTTTTACGAGAGTCTGCGAATTTTGCGTCAAATCGCCGCTCCACTGAACAAAACCGGTTATTCCGCACATGACGGCTCATCCTTTCTTTCTCGTTTGTCCATTTGTATCCATCCCGCTCTCAGGATTTTGTCATAATTTTGGTTCGGGATTATTGTAAAATTCACATTTGCCAAAGTGATACAGTTATATGCCGAAGAAAGGGATAAAATGTCTGTCCTGCTCTGTGAAGACTGTATGGGAGAACTTGTCACAAGAAGCGGGATCTTGTTCATGACAAAAGGAACGTTGCTCTTTCCTTCACTTCATCATCCTTGCAAGTACAACCATATATTGAAGGTCATATCTGCTCCGTTAGCTCCCCATACTATAATGTAGGGGGGTGAGCGAAAGTGGCGTTCACGTATAAAAAAACGAAAGGCAACAAGTATGCCCACCAGACTGAATTCGCCGAAGAAGTCTTGAACAAAAACAACAGAAATATGGCTATTCCGCAAAGCCCGAGACGTTTTGGCAATAAGTAACCCCTAAAGTAAAAAACCTCCGGAAAATCGGAGGTTTTTCATTAAAAATCTGTAAGTGTTACCTGTTCTGTGAAATACGCCAAGATCTATGTTACATATAATGGAGGGGATTCATCCCGTAGGTTATGCATATTCGCGTAACACTTGGATGCCTTTGACGATATTATAAATAAATGTCCCGAAATAAATAATGATGAAAAGGATAACATACCCGAGAACTGAACCTGGATTATCCGCTCCGAACGTTAAAATCAGCAGGGGAACTGCTGCGACAAATGGAAGTATATGCGAGATTAGCGCTCGTTTCGAATGCATGGCGACATACGAATCATTTGAGGCGATCCAGACAATGATCGGGAAAATGAAAGGGGCGAAAAAGATGCTGAAATACGATAAGGCCGACAATAGTTGGCGCATTGCAAAAACTCCTTTACGTAGGTTTGCTGTTATCATATTACCCCGCCAAACTGCTGATGATTCATTTTTAAAAATTTCTCTTTGATTTTTTCGAGAAATGCGCTATAATAATAAACGCACCGTTTTACTACATAATAAGTCCCAGTAGCTCAGCTGGATAGAGCAACGGCCTTCTAAGCCGTCGGTCGGGGGTTCGAATCCCTCCTGGGACGTCTAAAGCCACTCTTCGGAGTGGCTTTTAAATTTTTCAGGAGGGATGAGAACCAATAGGGTTCGTCGGAGCATCCGCTTTCGTTAGCATTCGCTTCGCAGTCAGCCCGAAGGGCTGTACCCCGACTTGGGACGTCCAAAGCCACTCTTCGGAGTGGTTTTTAAATTTTTCAGGAGGGAGATAAGCATCCATTGCCACATCTCTCCTATGTCAAAAGCCACTCCTCGGAGTATTAATACAACGGTATCCCTCTGTCAACTTTACCTTCTGCTAACATTTATCAATTGCATAACAAATGACCCGAAGCGAGCACGATCATTCCGTGTTTTCGTCTCGGGTCATTTGTTTGAGAATTGTCCTCCAAAAAGTAAAGCCCCACTGCCTTTCCCAGGCTAGTGGAGCTTTGGTGTAATCATGAAGATTTACTTAAGAGCATCAAAATGATAGATGAAAGGGACAAGCAGACGCTGATCAAATAAATGAATAGGACAGCTTGTTTTGGACTTAGCCCCCATGAAAGCAAACGGTAATGGATTTGACTTCGGTCAGCTTTATACACCGGTTGTCCATTCAGATAACGCTTGATAACAACATAGATGTTGTCGAAAATCGGAACACCAAGCGCCAGCACCGGCACCAGAATCGATATTACAGTGACCTGCTTAAATGCGCCATCAAGCGCGATAATGCCAAGCATGAAGCCGATGAACGTGGCCCCAGCGTCGCCCATGTAGATTTTGGCAGGGGGTTTGTTGTATTTAAGATATCCTAGCGCAACGCCAACCAGGATGATAGCCATAATGGCCGATTGGGCCTGGCCTTTGGCAATCGCCACAACGAAAAGTGTCAGCGCCGAAATACCGGCTACTCCCCCAGACAAACCGTCAAGCCCGTCCATGAAATTAATAACCGTCGTCACACCAAAGATCCAAAGAATAGTCAAAATGAACTGAAGCCAATCAGGAAACACGATCATATGTCCGGTAAACGGAACGGTTACGCCAACAAAGGAGATGCCGGAGAAATAGACGATCACGGCTGCAGCGACCTGCACAATAGTTTTCGGCAGGGCCGGAAAATCCTTGCCCCGGGTTTTGTACCAGTCATCCACCATCCCTATTGCCAGAATCAGAAGTGAACCGCCGATGATGCCGGCCATTTCGAGGTCCCAATGACGGCTCAGGATTAGATATGGAATCATGAAACCGAGAAAGATGGCGATGCTCGCTAGATGAGGGACCGGTTCCTTATGAATTTTTCGGCTGGTTGGTCTGTCGACAAAATCGACTCGGATCGCCAGCTTCCGCAAAGGGGGAATGAGGGCGAGCACGATAACAAGCGATAAAATAAATCCGATTACATACACAATTTTGACCTCCATAATATTCAGTTAACAATGGGATTACATTATTAGCTACCATAATCAGGGATTTACCTAGGATAAGCTCTATTTCTAACTAGGATAATACCTATTTTTCTAAAAGACAACGGTAAATATTTAACGTACTCATAACATTCCGATTGAACGGTTTTAACAAATGTATACGAAAATAGACCTATATCCAATATGTGATAAAGAAAAGGGTGAGCCATTTGAAAAACAAAAAAATGTTTCAAATTATCGCGGCAGCCGCATTCGTAACAACAGCTCTGTCCACAGGGACCGCAAACGCAGCAGCGACGAAAGAACCGGTCAAAAGTGCTGAATCCAAAGCCACAGCAACCAAGTTCAACGTAACAACTGAGCAGGTTTTGATCAACGGCGAAAGCACTTCCGTTTCAATGCTCCAAACTGGGAATGTCAAGCTGATAGGTGCTGGCGATCTGGCTAAATATTTCGGTGCGACGGTGACCACCTCCAACGGGGTTATTACGATCAAATCCGAAAAAAGCGGACACAGCCTGCAGCTCGAAGCAGGTTCCAACACATTCAAGCTGGATGGAGAGGCGCACCCTTTTACGACAGCTCCAGTTATGCAAGATAACCACTTGTATGTCGAATTGAATCCGATGGTGGCTGCACTTGGCGGTGAGATTCTAAATGTCGGACAAACTTCGCAAATCTTGAAGAAAGAAAGAGTCACGGGAAGTTTTGCATCTGTGCGCTTTGACACCGGAGGCCAAGTGATTGCCGTAAAAGATGATGAGGAAACTACAAAATTATTTCGCTTGAATACCGATTACAGCTCATTTTTATTATCTTCAGATAACAACGTGTCAAATATGGTAATTTCTCCAAGTGGGGATTCGGCTGCATATACGGATGAAACAGGACAGCTGTATTTGATCGGCGTACGTATAGGGCAGCCTTATAAACTGGGTTCCGACACATCCATTAAAACCGACCTCGTTTGGTCGGCAGACGGTAAAAAGATTTATTTCGTGCAAGGCGACAAACAGGAGAAAATCTCTTACATATCAGTAGGCACTGGCAAAATCACCGAGATTGTGGCTGACAAGGTGGAAAATAAATCCGAAGTTCGTGTTTCGGCTGATGGGAAGAAAATTGCATATATCGTCAACATTACCGGTATTGCGGATAGCGACAAGAACAGCTCGGAGGAATCGCTCAAAATTGATTACTCTAAAGCGGGTGAGCAAATCTACACGTTTGATCTTGGCGTAAAAGATGCGAAACCTGCAGTTGTGACAACTTCCAACGACAATAAATTGTACCCGGCCTTCCTGAGCGACGGCAGTGTTGCTTATCTGAGTGCCGATTCAAACAATGAGAATGCTAAGGGAGCTATTAAGGCGATTGGCGCAGATGGAAAAACCCAGGATCTGATCGGAGATGTGGATGTTACGTTGAGTGCATCTTCCAACGGAAATGTTGTTGCAGCAGGCATTACCGCTGATGGAAACAATAAAGTTTACAGCATTGTTGCAGGCGTGAAAACCGAGATTTACAGCACGAAAACCGATATTACCGATCTGGCCATTTCGGCGGATGGCACCAAGGTGGCTATTATTGCAGATGGTAAAGTGATCGTCGTTCAAAACGGAAACACAAGTGAGTTTACTAAATAATTTGGTATAAATTGAGAGGAGATCATTCAAATGAAAGTATTCAAGAAAATATCTTTGCTGGCTGCAGCTTCACTGGTAGCCGTAACTACCTTGGTGGGTTCCGCATCAGCAGCATCTAGCCTTTCCGGCAAAATCACAATTAACGGTTCCACGGCACTGCTTCCTCTGACTCTTCAAGCTGCGAAGGAATTTCAAAAGCTGAATCCTAAGGTTAAAATTGCTGCTTCCGGCAAAGGTTCTGTCACTGGACCACAGGCTGTAAAGAAAGGCATCGCTGATATCGGCGCATGTGACTGGGACGCAAGCACGGATGTCCCTGGCTTTAAAGCATTTGACGGACAGGTGGCAAACAAGGTTGCAGTCATTCCTTTTGCGACAATCGCCAATAAAAACGTCAAAGTTGACAATCTGACGACAGAACAGCTAAAAGGCATTTATTCCGGCAAAATCACCAACTGGAAAGAAGTTGGCGGCGACAATGCGGACATCGTGGTCATTACCCGCGCATTCGGCTCCGGTACACGCGTTAACTATCAGTCAAAAGCGCTGGCAGGCGGCGATATCGTGAAAAAGGACAAAAACTACAAGGAAGTTGGCTCCAGCGGCGACATGAAAACGGCTGTTGCAACAACTCCAAACGCAATCGGTTATATCGACCTCGTATACGTAAACAGTGATGTGAAAGCAATCAGCTACAATGGCGTGGCTGCTACAACCGACAACGTGATCAACGGAACTTATAAAATTTGGGCATACGGTTACTACATGACAAATGGACAGCCTACAGGTGCAACGAAAGCTTTCATTGAATATGTACAAAGCCAAAAGTTCCAAGAAGGCTCCCTGAAAAAGCTGAAATTCATTCCGATCTCCGCAATGCACTAATATTCTAAGTAGCAACCTGCTTGAGATTTGAAGATGTAATACTACAGCCAGCCCTGAATGGAAGTGGGGCTGGCTGCTTTATAGGAGGAAACGAAAGTGAGCTCGTCTACCCAGCAATATGTGCCCGAAGATCCTGCTTTGCTCATAAAGCCATCCGATAAACGGTTTAGCCGCTATGTGCGCGCCCGAATGGCGAACCGGCTCTTTAAATATTATTTTTTGTTCAGCATCCTGGCGCTCTGTTTCGTCCTTGGGCTGGTCATCTTTTTTATCGGCAAAACGGCGATGTTAACCTTTACCAATATCTCTTTTACCGACTTTTTTCTCTCTTTTAATTGGACTCCGGAGGAGGATCATTATGGAGCAGCAGGGATCATCATTAATACGTTATCCCTTACAGCTTTAACATTGATCATGGCGGTGCCGGTAGCCGTAGGGCTTGCTGTTTTGATCGCAGAGATCGCTCCGAAATGGATCAAGAACATGATGCGTCCGGTTCTGGACCTTCTCGTCGGCATCCCGTCTATTGTATATGGATATCTTGGATTGACCGTCTTGATTCCTTTCTTGCGTAGGTTGAGCGGGCAGAATTTGGGTGATGGACTTCTGGCAGCAGCTTTGGTGCTTGCCCTGATGGTGCTCCCGACCATTTGTCGGATCAGCGATGAGGCGATCTCCATGGTGCCGAAAAAATACCGCGAAGCGGCGTATGCGCTCGGTTCGACACGCCTCCAGGTGATG
>JAIRVF010000055.1 GCA_031254035.1 Paenibacillus sp. | reverse complement strand
TCGCGGATAAATATGATGCCCTGCTTCAGGATACGGGTGCTATGACCGTTGAAGAGCTTGCCAAGAAGCACTTGAATGCGGACTTGACGGGACGCGATTTCTGGCAAAGTGCTTCCGATTTGCTTAAGCAGGATGTTGAAGAATTCATGACCATGACAGAGGGACTTGTATAAAGGTTTAAAACCGACCTTTTTGAACACACACTATATGTTTTTTTGTTCGCATAATATAACATAATTTTCGGCAAAAGAAGCAGGAGGTTCTGTCTACAGACGGTATCCTCCTGTTTTTTCGAGTTTTAGGATAATCGAGTATTTTGTCATATAAGTCAGAAAAACATCGGAATTTCGGCTTAAAAAATATTTAAAAGCGAAATAAATAGTAATAAATACCCAATTATGTTTGAAATTGTTGTATGAATGAATTTCCTGTCTTATAATGAGTCATAAGCCCTAATATATTTTGGCGGAAATTGAAGAGAGGAGGAAGGGAATGATAAAAACTGAGCAATTATCCCTAGCAAGACAGCTTGATCTGGTCTTCAAAGAGCTCGAAGAAGAGCTTTCAGGCTTATCTTCAGGTACGGTTTTTGTGCAAATACGCAATAATGTTATTGGCAAGTTCGGGATTCGTCATAATCCGCTGGAGGGAAGAAACGGAATAATCCGTTCCGAAGGTTCCGGGCTGACTCCGGTTCAATATTCTTCATTCCGAGTCATGGCATTGGAGAGCTTGAAATTTAAGCGCCACTGGACCCATGGGGAAATCAGTTATGAATTCGCAGTCCGGCAGGGTGCAGTTGTTGTCGATGCCACTCTGGAATCCAATTATAATATGGCTAATTTAATGATTCGCTACCCAAGACATACATATTCAGATACGCTTACCGAAATTTTTTGAACTCATATTTAATTATTACTTATTATAGTTAGATGCATAACTCTAAATTATATTCAAACAAAAAAGGCAACCTTTATACAAAGGCTGCCTTTTTTCGCGGATAAACCGCATGATCAGCAGGTATGACTCGCGTCTTGCCGCTGATCGACATGATATCACATTATACAAATGCAAAGAGCAGATTATTGACGACCGGAAAGCTGCTGTTCTGCCATTTGTACCAGACGCTTTGTAATGTAACCTCCCAAAGAACCAGTCTCACGGGAAGTCATATTACCAAAGTATCCGTCTTGAGGCATTTGAACACCCAGTTCCTGTGCAGCTTCCATCTTGATCTGTTGAATTGCAGCATTTGCTTGCGGCACCACCAGGTTATTCGAGCGGTTGCTGCGACCTTGGTTTTGTTGTCCTGCTTGACCCATGTTTGTCACCTCCTTTGAACTTTATGGAGTTATTATGGTTTTAAAGATTTGAAAACATACAGCAAAAGAGAACGAAAGCGTATGGAAATTATTAGCGCACAAAAAAGGAGGCTTTTCGACAAACGGCGAAAGGCCTCCTTTTTTAATTTATAAGTTTTTTTGGGGTCCCCGCAAAGTATCTGGAATACGCATCGAAGCATAGGCTTCACTCCGTACTTTTGCTCCGCAAAAGCGCCCCTCTTCGAGAGGCGCCCGGACTTCTTTCCGATACTCATTGTGGGGTTATTTGAATTGTATGAGCCTCGATTGGGTACACCATATCGAGATGTAGATCCATTTCGATGGACTGTTTGGGCTCAAGCCGAATAAGTCCCGTGACATCGGGTCCTGCCTGCACATTTGGTGCGTTGGGCAGCCAAGTATAAGGCTCGATGCAGAGGAATTCGTTTGCATCACCTTTGGTGTAAAGCACCCAAAGTTTATAATGCCGAGGATCAGCAGAATATTTGAGTCCGTAGCCGTCGCTGCGCAGCAGCGTCGCCAAGGCCGGCTGATCTTTTCCGATTCGCAGCATCGTGTCGAAATTAGTTCCCTGCATGTTTAATCCTTTATTAAGCTGTTCCAATGGCCCCAAAGGCAAAACTTCGCCTGTTGTGATCAGGTCCTTGTCCAGTCCATAAATGGCATCTACCGGTAGATGGAGTGTCCAGTCAGCAGGTTGTCCGTCAAGCAGAAACCATGTATGAAATCCAATACCGAAAGGAACGGGCATATCCCCCAAATGGGTAACCTTTAGATGCTGGGTCAACCGGGAGCCCTGAAGACGCATTGTCATTTCAAGCTTCAGGGGAGCTGGAAACTGCTCCATCCAGTGAGGATCGTCTGCAGTCAGAAATTCCGTGGTTAATGCGCAGCCCTCTTCATCTTCCTCAATATCGCTGACTCTCCATGGCTGTGTACGGTGCAGTCCGTGGATATGATTGTCGCCAGCGGTATTTCTGTCGAATTGATACTCGCGGCCCTCGTATTCAAAATGGCCTCCGCGAATTCTGCCCGGCGGAATAAGCATCGGCATACCGAAATGATAGGGTTTTTGCATATAGAATGCCAAATCATTTTCATCGGGTCTTCGTAGGATTTGTCTGTTCTGGATGTTGTCCCAGATGGAAATTACATTGTTCCCCAGCCACGGCAGCAGCGTGACTTCAAGCTCACGACTATGAAGAATGTAAGTGTCGTAACCATTCCATCGCCCTTTGGTCACTTGTTTCATATCGATGCTCCTTTTTCCACTATAATTCAAGATAGCTTACGATAACTTATCCTTATAATAACAGATTTTGCCGCTAATTCGTAAAAAACGCAAGCGGAGGATGTCGGAACATGAAAGATTCAGCTTCGGCAAAAGTGATAATTCATTCATTCAAAAAAAGGAGTTTGACAATTGGACAAGTTCAGATTTATCATAGGCATTGCATATAGCTTTTCAATGATTATGAAACACGATGACAGGGACAAGTAAGCAAAGACGGCATAACCTTCAGAAAGCCGGTGGTTGATGTGAACCGGTGGGGCCGATTTTGCCGAATGGACCCTTGAGTGCCGCGTTGAACGGAAGTAGGTATCTTCCCGCGTAGACCGGCCGGATCATTCCACGTTAAGGAATGGAAAAGGCTGCTTTGGATCCTGTTGGTTTATTTGCTTATGCCAACCATTAAAAAATCCTGCAGCGAATAAGGGTGGCACCACGGTCTCACGTCCCTTGCGGACGATGGGGCCTTTTTTGCATATTATCAAAACGAAAATAAAATGGAGGGGATCTTCATGAAAACAGTACTTTCCGGAATCCAGCCAAGCGGCAAGCTGACACTGGGAAACTATATTGGGGCTATAAAAAACTTTGTTAAGCTGCAAAATGATTATGCTTGCAACTTTATGGTCGTGGATTTGCATGCCATCACAGTACCGCAGGAGCCCAAAGCATTGCGAGAGCAGTCGGAGGCGGTAGCCGCCCTGTTCATCGCAGCAGGAATCGATCCTAACAAGGCAAATGTGTACATGCAGTCTCATGTGCCACCTCATGCAGAACTTGGATGGATGTTGACGACATTGACATCGATGGGCGAGTTGGAACGGATGACCCAGTTCAAAGATAAAACTGCAGGGAAGGACTCCGTTGGGGCTGGCTTGTTTGTATACCCTTCGCTGATGGCAGCGGACATTCTGGTATATAATGCGGATCTGGTGCCGGTTGGTGAAGACCAGAAGCAACATCTCGAACTTACCCGCGATTTGGCTGCGCGCTTTAATCACCGCTTCGGTGAATATTTCACCATTCCGGAGCCTTATATTCCTGAAGTAGGTGCACGGATTATGTCCCTGGATGACGCATCGAAAAAAATGAGCAAAAGCAATCCGAATCCGGGCAGTTATATTGCCCTGCTCGACACGCCGGATGAGATTCGCAAAAAAGTCAGCCGTGCTACGACGGATTCCGGTAAAGAGGTTCGCTACGATCTTGCCCAAAAGCCTGAAGTCAGCAACCTAATGAGTATTTATTCAGAGTGTTCCGGTATGTCTCTTGTAGAGGTCCAAAATAAATATGAAGGACAAATGTACGGCGGTTTTAAAAAGGACCTGGCTGAGGTGGTTGTCTCTGTGCTAGAGCCGCTGCAAAAGAGATATCAAGAAATCCGCGAGTCCGGACAGCTTTACGATATTCTTGAAAAAGGTGCCGCTAGCGCCATGGAAACCGCATCGCGTACACTTTCGGATGTGAAGGAACGGATGGGTTTCCTACTGCCAAGAAACAGATAGCAATGCGTTGATTCAAGAGTGAAGGTAGTGAAGGGGACGGAATCGATTCTTACGAAGCGGTAGCGGTCGAAAGAACGATCCGTAACCGTAGCGGCCTATTCGGCTTTGGGACCGTTTAGACGGTTCTTCTTAGCTTTGATCACAAAACCCCAGCCGATATTACAAATGGCCAGAATACCCAGTAGAAGCGCGATCCAACCGTTATAGCTGATAAAGATGGCGGCAGCTCCCAGGACCAAGATGGATGAGCAAGCAAACCAGAAGGATAAACCTTTACCCATTTTAAAAAACCTCCAAATAAAATATGAATTCTTTTCTGTATAACTCTCAGCGACCGAGCCATAATAAGCTTGCAAGCTTGTATTAACATCACGCAGAATTGAAGGGAGATCTTAATATGCCTCAATCTAATTCAAACAACCTGGTTGTACCGCAAGCTAGAGCAGCTTTGCAGCAAATGAAAATGGAAGCCGCTCAAGAACTGGGTATTCAAATTCCTCAGGACGGGTACTACGGCAACATGACATCCCGCGAAACAGGATCTCTTGGAGGATACATGACCAAACGTCTTGTTCAAATGGCTGAACAATCACTGCAAGGCCGTCAATAATTTGATAAATTTACAGCCCGGAGCGCATTCGCGTTTCGGGCTTTTTGAGATTTCCGGGGTCCCCGCAAAGTAATCGGAATAAGCTTCAAAGGTCACACGTCACTTTGTGGGGTTATTTTGCATCTTAACGCTCTCTAGGGTGATTCTCTCTTACTGAACAGTTTTCGTCAAGTTTGAATTCCTAAAAGCCAAATAGTTCCCGACGTATGTATACAATAACTACCTCGTTTTCGTGAGAACAGCTGTCCCCTTGAAGGAAACAGCTGCTTTTACTAAGCTTCAATTAAGGCTCGACATGATAAATAATGTTTGACAAAAATCGAAAGTAGCGAAGGGGAAGGAAGCTTTTTGAAAAAGGCTGCTTCGGAAGCGTGTCTGCGTTCGCCAAAAGCTTTCGGTAGAAAGCTATCTATACTATGAAAATTACTTCATCGGAGAAGGCGGAATTTTTCTGAAGAAGCGAAGCGGTTTCCTTTGTCCGAACCGCAGCGGTCACTCGCACATTGTATGGAACTAATTTTGTATCCGACAAAGCATGGTTAACCTGAATTGATGGACAACCTCTTATCCATTTTCTTGGCGCTCAGCCATCCAACGTAAGTGTTGATCGTCTGATATTGCTTATCCATCACCAGCACGGCCACAAAAGGATACTGCTTGCGGTGGCGGTAGCGTACATCCGCCCAGCGAACGATATAGCCCCATGGCAAATGTTCGACCTCGGCAACGGCGAATGAGGTGAAGTAGAGGAAAGCCTGCACATCCGGATGCTGTTTGGAATGTTCGATAGCAGGATGTTGTTCGGTACGGGCGTGCTTCCGCCATTCTAGCTCGTTCCCGTGCAGAACGCCGATTTCAAAGCTGCCGTCTGTAAGAGCTTTGACGACATGCCATTTATGATAGGATACGGTTGGAATGACGTAGTACCGGTCCCCTGCTTGGCGGGTAGTATCCATACGTTTGACTTCGGCCGCTTTGAGTGCATGGGCGATAGTACGCCATACGTAATAAAATCCGTTCAAAATATACAGCGCGGTGAACAATGGGGCTGGCTGCACAGCTCCAGTACTCCAAAGCAGGACTGCTGCGGCGTGGGTTGCAAACATAAACGGATCAAAGATATGAATGATATTCCAGGAAATCCAGCGTTCCGTAAATGGGCGGGCGGCTTGGGTTCCATACGTATTGAATAAGTCGCTGAACACGTGGACGCATACGGCGACTCCGGTCCAGAGGATGATGTGCCCCGCGGGCACCGTCCTGAAAATCAGTGTTAGAACACTGCTAATCAGCGCAGTCCAAATAACAAGAAAGGGAAGTGAATGCGTGATGCCCCGATGATTTTTCACATATAGAGCGTTGCTCTTGAGGCGTAAAAGCCCGTCAAAATCGGGGGCCTGAGAACCAATGACCGTACCTAGAAGTACGGCGGTTGCGAGTGCAGGGCTTGCGGCTACCGCCGGATCAACGTAGGCGAGACCAGCCAGGCTGAGACCCATCACAAAATGTGTGGCTGTATCCATTACCATGTCTCCTTCGTGTTGTTCTTATTTCTTATTGTATCAAATCTGGATATGCAATTCCTGTACTCATGGGGGCGGTTATCAAGAACATTTTGCAAATCCTGCAGCAGATCATCTTAATATATAGTTACTACCCACTTTTGGATGAATATATAAGGGTTTGCCCATACTAAAATGTGTCACTAAATTGTCAAAATGGTGAATGATTTTGGGGATGATTGTCTAACACTTTTAACTTTTGATATGATAAACTTTATAGCGGAGGTTAGAATTCCTCCATAATGACAGAATAAGGAGGATTCTTAAAGGCGTGGACAATCATTTAAGTTACCAGGCTCCTTCGGATTCCGCGACACTTTCCATTAAGCAAACTCCGCCTGATTCATCGGCGACATGGAAAGACTTCATAACACTTACAAAACCCGGGATTATCCGGTCTAATCTAATTGCTGTTTTTGCAGGTTATTGGGTCGCATCCCAGTGGGATATTCATTTTGGGAAAATGATTCTGACACTGCTCGGAACCGTACTTGTTATGGCTTCCGCCTGCGTATATAACAATTATTTTGATCGCGAACTCGATATGAAAATGGAACGCACACGAAACCGTACACTTCCATCCGGTCGACTTAAACCTTCGGTTGTGCTCTGGTACGCTTTTATTCTCGGTGTACTGGGATTGGCAGACCTTTTTATTTTCTCAGGGGTACTTGCAGGCATTTGCGGATTGATCGGAATGTTTGTTTATGCGATCGTCTATACGATGTGGCTGAAACGATCTTCAACTTGGAGCACATCGGTTGGCGCCATTTCCGGCGCTATGCCTCCAGTTATCGGATACGTCGCTGTGACGCAAAACGTCGACCTCGGAGCGGTTCTGCTCTTTGCGCTTTTGTTTTTATGGCAGCCGCCGCATTTCTGGGCTCTGGGCATCCGTCGTGTAGAGGAATATAGAGCTGCGGGTTATCCGCTTTTGCCAGTCGTAAAAGGAATCAAGCGTACCAAAATCCAGACCATTCCGTATCTGGTGCTGCTCGTTCCTATTCCGGTCCTGATGTATGCGTATGGCTATACAGGCATTTACTTCATGATCATTGGAACACTCCTGTCGCTCTTCTGGCTATACCTTGGCATTAAAGGGCTGACTGCTAAGGATGACGATGCATGGGCGAAGAAGTTGTTTATGTTTTCGATCAACTTTTTGACCTTGAGTCTCATTGTGATGATTTTGAATACCGTACACTAATAAATATATTACCGACAAATCCCATGTTTGCATGGGATTTTTTCTAGGAATCAGGTAGAAGCTTTGCTTCAACTCCTCTGCCTGATCGTTACATAACCGTTGTTTTGAGCAGTTTTAACTGGCAGGTAACTAGGGAGAGGGGAAGGGATAAAATCATGTTGAAACGTTATAAATGGACATGGGTTTTGCTGGCTTTGATCATTATTATGGCAGGTTACCTGATCTATACCGGTACTGGGATCGGTAAGTCAAAGTCAAAGTTTCCGGTTTTAGGACAAGTCGAGAATTTTTCTTTGGAAAATGTAGATGGGAAAACGGTAACGCTTGATGATACGAAAGGGAAAGTACGGATTTTTTACTTTTTTTATACCACCTGTCCGGATGTATGTCCTGTAACGACATTCCTGCTCTCCAAAACGCAGAAGCAGTTAATTAAAGATGGTACGTTCGCCAAAGACGCGGAATTCGTCTCCATCTCCTTCGATCCGAAAGTGGACACCCGGGAAAAGATCAAAGAGTTTGGGGATAAATTTTATGTGGATTATAACGGGTGGTATTTCCTGAGAGGCGATGATCAAAAGATTCGGGAGGTTGCCGAGAAATCGTTCAAGATCGGCATCGTGGGAGATAACAAAGATAATTTTGCCCACTCCAATGTCATCGCGCTGGTGGATCGGGACAATAAGGTACGTAAGCTTTACAACGCTAACGACACCGATAATGTCACTGCAGAAGCACTTGCCAAGGATATAGAGAAGCTAGCTAAGCAATAGCTCCGTAACAACTGAAAGCGCCACTTGGTTCACCGCAGAGGTCGAACCGTGGCGCTTTTTTGGATATCAGAAAGTATAAATCACTACCCTCTTTCTTAAGTTTATTGGGGTCCCCGCAAAGTATTGGGAATAAGCGCCTACGCATAGGCTCCACTCTGTACTTTTGCCGCTCCAAAGCGCCCCTCTTTGAGAGGCACCCGGACTTCTTTCTGATACTCTTTTGTAGAGTTACTTTGGATACATCAGGGAAACAGCGGAGGATCGGGATAAATAATGTATTCTTCAAGACCCGCTTTTTCAAGCTGGGCAACGAGATACTCATCGGGAGTCCCTTCAACCCCGGGATAACCGCGTCGTGTGTAGATATGCCCTGCATCGGGGAAGGCGTCACGGAGCATGCTGCGAATTTTTTTACCCGAGCTGTCATTATCCATGAATAGATATACTTCTTCGTCTTTTATTTCTTTGCGCAGCGCTTCAAGTTTGGAGGAATTCAAGGTACCGAACGTGCATAATATCCGGATCTCCTCCTGAAGCAAGCGCCGCAGCTTGCTGCGGTCATTTTTTCCTTCCACGATAATGAATATGCTCATAAGATTTCACCTCGGGTGCGGGAGCTGGAGATCACTCCTAGCGAAATTCCCCGGGAAATGTTGAAAATTGAAGTTCTACCCGGTTCCCCTTAGTGTAGCTCTTTTTCTGTCATACATGCAAAAAACAAGACGATCTGTCCTGGGGATTGGCAGATCGTCTTTTTAATTGAATTACATTAGTACCAGAAGGCGCGAAGAATAATTACCAGCAAGATAAAGAGCACCAAAACAATCCCAATGTTACTGCCGCAACATGGCGAAACGACTGGAGCTACCGCAACAGGAGCGACTGGCGCAACCGGCGCCACAGGACCGCAGCCACAGTTACCATAAAAACTCATGCTTTTCACCCCGCTCTCTTTTATGTCGCAAGACACAATGTATCCTATGTGGGTAAAGGGGTTAAGTTTTGTGTAGAAGCCTAACCAGGCGGATTTAGGTTTAAGCCTATACAGCGGTTAGGAAGCGGGTGTTTAATTCGTGTTCGGATGAAATAGAGATCCCGGTTTGCGGTTGCCCGGAAGCATCATCAGTCCAACCATCAGCAAAACGAATGCAATAAAATAAGGTGAGACGACGGTTCGCAGCTGCCCCGCCGCGATCGGACCGATAAAGGAGCCGATGGACATGGCGATAGACTGAAGCGAGAACACCCTGCCGAGCTTGTTGCCTCCGCTCAGTTGAATGAACAACGAGGCCATCGCTGGGAAAATGATTCCTTTGGACGTACCAAGAATAAACAGTGTAACCGTCAGCGGGATCGCTTGAATTGCGGCAAGGCAATAAAAACAAACCGCAAGCAGAAGCAAACCACCAAGGACTCTTTTGTAAGGAGAGTAACGGTTTACGAACAGCATGCTCAATGTGACCAACGCGCCGATGCTTATAATGGAAAACAAAATACCGGTCGACATGATACCGTCCATGCCGGTAGCACGGAGAGGCAGCTCGAAGAATAAAATCCCTTGTGAGGATGAAATGACAAGAGGCAAAATAAATATCCGCCAAGGTACCTGAAATGTCGGTACGTCTATCGCAAGTCCTCCATTGGAGAGTGCAGAGAATGAGGTCGTTTGTTGAAGCGCTCGCGGTACGCTGAATACGGCCATGATGCCGGTAGCAATCAGCAGCCATCCGAGGCTTTGGAAGGTCGCCGAATATCCTGCTTTGGCTACAATGAATGCCCCCGCCGCAGGCGACACGACGGAGGCGAGCGTATGAACAACGCCGTGGCCGGACATGAATTTGCCCTGGGTCACTTTGTCGGAGGACAGCGAAGCCAGTAGTGTCAGACAAGCGGGGGAAAGGAAAGCCAGGACAAAACCGCTGATAGACCTAAGCAGGAGCAGCTGCCATGGGTAATGTACCTGAGACTGAAGCAGCAGTACGATTCCGGCTGAAACAAGGCTGAAAATGATATATCGGCGGCTGCCATGTTTGTCAATCACAGTTCCTGCAATCAGGTTTCCCGGCAGATGTGTAAGGGCGTAAATGCCCATCATCCAGCCGATAAAAACAGGCGCTGCCCCGAGAGACACGGCAAACGGAGTTAAAATGGGATATTGGGCATGAAGATCGAAGAAAGCGAGAAATAAAAACATATACAGCCAAATCGCGGTTTTCACCTGAGCAGCTCCTTTCTGTACATAAGACGCGTCATAGATTGAACCAAAGTATGCTTGGCCTTTGATTCATTCTATCTACATGTACGCTTGTACTTTCTGGATTAGACCCCCTCTTTCATAAGTTTATTGGGGTCCCCGCAAAGGTGGGGTTATTTTAGGATCGATATGGTCTTGAAGAGAGGGAAGGAGAACCTAAAAATAGGGAAAGCTGACAGGTTGCAAGAGAATCATGTATAATAAAAACGTCTTTTCAACGGACTTTCATAGGAGTCGGTCTGCTTGCGGGGAATCTATATTCTATGAATAACGATGCGGATATCTTCGGAATTATTAAAGGCCTAATGTCCGTTAAGGGCCTGATATCAAACTTAAGCTGATGGGAGTGGGGATGAATGAATACACAGGTATTATCCGATTTTTTGCAGCAAAACTGGCTGGTGATCGTTATTGCTCTCATTGTGCTGTTTGTGGTCATAGGTTTGGTGAAAACTGTGGTGAAATGGGCGATCGTCATCATCATCGTTGTGGCATTGCTGGTGTACAGTGGGGTTTCTATCGAAAAGATCAAAAACGTGGTGAATGACGTAACAACGGAAACCGTGGACACGCTGAAAAGTGAAGCGATGAATCTTATGATGAAGGAATCCAAGGAAGCAAAATATACATCGGATGCAGCCGGGAACTTCACGATTACAACGCCTAATCTGGAATTGAAAGGCCAAAAGGGGGAAGAAAAAGTGGATGTTTCGCTCCGCGGTGTATCACTCGGGAAGTGGAAGATCAACGATACCGTCCAATCATTTATTAATGAGTCCAAAAAGAATTGAATGCCGCCTCAGGCAAGTAAAGTAGGCTTTTTCCATGGGGCGCATAGAGGGAGGTTGTCTTATGCTGCAATCATGGATAAAGAGTCTGCAAGAGTTTAACGTGATTTCGATTTTTCTACTGCTGATTATGCTATTTTCATTGTTTCAAGGCTGGCGCCGGGGCGCGTCGCGTTCAGCTGGAAGACTTCTCTCCCTTCTGCGGCAGGGAGTTTTTATTTTAGTGGCTTTGGCGTTGTCCGTTCCCTTCACATTATGGGTATCCCCCAAAGTGCAGGAATGGCTTACGAAATATACGAGTACGATTCCGAACCGTGATCTGAAGGTCTGGGAGCAGCTTTATTATACGTTTATATCTTCGATGGCGGATTTTCCGCTGCTGCGGTTCGCCGTACTGTTTATTCTCAGTTACAGTATCATCCGCTTGTTGATGAGCTGGCTCACGGTGCTTATTTTTGGCGGGAAAAGCGCACTGTTTGCATCGGGGACAAGGAAGTCCTCATCGATTCTCAGCCGTTTGTCAGGAGCGGTCATCGGCCTGCTGATCGGGGTGGCACGCTGCATGGTTGTCGTAGCTTTGCTGTTTGTGTACGTATCGCTGTACCCGAATACCACCTTTGCCCGTTATGTGGAAGCTTCCCCGATTTATCAGGAAGGGGCGCAGCGGGTTCTTGAACCGTTATCTGGAACTTTGGTGAAGGATAAACTGCCTGTGTTTACGAAGGCCGTGGAAAAAGAACTTAGCGGTATTATGCAGCGCAAATACGAGGTAATCGACCATGCGATTCCTGATGATATTGACGCGGCTGCAGCGGATATCGTCAAAGGGGCAAAGTCAGACGAGGAAAAGGCAAGACGGCTGTATGACTGGGTAGGCTCAAGAGTGCAATACGACCATGGGAAGGTCGATGACTATGAGCAAAAGGGCATCTGGCATGAGCAAACTCCGCAGAACACGTTCGATACGAGAAAAGGGGTCTGCATCGACTATGCCCGCCTTTACGCTATGATGGCCCGTTCGCAAGGACTGCAAGTCCGGGTCGTTACCGGACAGGGTTATAACGGTCAGGGTGGTTATGGCCCGCATGCCTGGAATGAAGTTTTCTTAAGTGAAAAGGAAAAATGGGTTCCTCTGGATCCTACCTGGGCTAAGAGCGGCAACTGGTTTAATCCACTGAATTTTGCGGCGACGCATATCCGGAACGGGGTTCTTTCATAAATCCCAAGTAATGTTATGAAAAAGGAGCTGTACCGAATCGCCTTGCAGGCGCGGGTACAGCTCCTTTTGGTTGTGCGCTGCCGGTTAAGCCGGCAGTTTAATTTTTTGCCCCGGATAGATCAGGTTGGCATTTTTGATATGGTTCAGGTTTTGCAGCACTCTCCAAGTCGTTCCGTATTTTTGGGAAATGGAGTAGAGGGAGTCGCCTTTTTTTACAATATAGATGTTTTCTGCAGGAACCGGAGCCGGTTTGGATGGTTCAGGCTGCGGCGTAATGGCAGGTTTTGTTGGTTTTACAGTTGTGTCAGGCTGCGGCGTAATGACAGGCTCTGTTGGTTTTACAGTTGTGTCAGGCTGAGGTGTAACGACAGGCTCTGTTGGTTTTACAGTTGTGTCAGGCTGTGGCGTAACGACAGGTTCCGTTGGTTTTACGGTTGTGTCGGGCTTGGTTGGCTCTGGTTGTGGAGCCGGAGCTGCAGGGGCAGCACCTTCCGTGATACGTCCTTGAGCTTCAGCCGCTACTTTGCCGCCTTTTTGAATGTAAGTGATCAGCGCCTCATCCAACGCACCGTACATACCGGCTTGAGGATATTTACTGAACATCTTGTATTCGTCGCCGCCGATCGACATGAAGTCATTTGTAGCCAACGTATAAGTGGCTTTCGGATCAATGGCTTTATCGCCAACCATGACAGAGTGGACGCGGCTACCTTTTGGTTTTGCTTTGTCGATTTTAAAGCTGATGCCGGATACTTGCGGGAATCCGCCTTTGGACTCCGGATAGTCGGACACACCGTTTTCAAGTGCGGCTACGATGTCCTCGCCGGTAACTTTAAGCGATACGATCTGGTTGCCAAATGGCAGTACAGTGATAACATTTCCCTTGGTGATGGTTCCGGCTTCGATGGAAGCGCGGATGCCACCGCCGTTCGTTATGGTGATATCGGACTTGCTTACGTCACGTATGGCATCGGTCAGGAGATCACCGAGATTGGTTTCGCCAGTACGGACTTTTTCGCGGGAGCCCTCAAGTTTGACTAGCGTCTCGCCGAGCTTTTCTTTCAGAATTGGCTCTTGTTCCTTTTGGATGGAAGCCACGAGCGCTTCGAGTTTTTGATCAGGTTTGATATCCGCCGCCTGTTTCTCGTTGATCAGCTTCGCTTCTTTTTTCACGACCTTGCCACCATCTACCCAAAGATCAACAACACCGACATTTTTAGTATATTCACCGGTGCTGGCAATCAGCGTGTTGTTGTCGGCTTGCATGCCATGTTCAAGCACGGTATGGCTGTGTCCGTCGATGAAAACATCGATGCCCGGCACTTCTTTCACCAGCTTCAGGCTGGTGTCGATACTGGACTTGTCCATGCCCAGGTGGCCGACACCGATGATCACGTCTACTTTGCCCTTCAACTCGTTTACCGTCTTTTTGGCTTCGCCGGCCGGATCGATAAACTTAAGGCCCTCCACGTTTTTAGGACTTGTTTTATAAGCGGTTTCCGGCGTACTGAAGCCGATGATTCCAATTTTGACGCCGTCTATTTCTTTAATGATATAAGGTTTAAAGAGATCCGTTCCATCTGATTTTTTTACGTTTGAGCTAATGATCGGGAATTTAAGCTTCTGGGACAGCTCGACCAAATGGTTCCATCCGTAGTTGAAATCATGGTTGCCGGGAACCATGGCGTCGTAACCCATTTCGTTTATAACCTTGACGACGCTTTCGCCGCGAACCAGCGTGGCAAACGGCGTACCGTGTAAGGTATCGCCGGCATCCAGTGTCAGCGTGTCCGGATTTTGGCTGCGGTATTGATCGAAAATTCCTTTTACCTTGGGATAACCCATTTCAGGTGAAGAGGCGACTGCACGCGCATGTGTGTCATTAGTGTGCAGGATGGTGATATGTTTGCCGCTTGGCGCTGTCGCACTCGCTTCACCCGGGGTCCCTTCCGCCGCGGCGGCTGTTCCGATGGAACCTGCCAGCAGCCCTGTACTCAACAGAAGAGAAGCGAACCATTTACTTTTGACCATGTAGCTTCATAACCTCCCTATAGTAAATAGATAAAATTTTCCTACTATTCCATTCTAATAGACAAATGGGAAGGGGAGTAATAAGACCAAGGAACCAATTATTGTCCTATGGTTGAATAAAACTTGCACATTTCTTGCGGGATGCCATTCCGCCGGCAGTAATCTTGAACCGTTTCCTCTTGTTCCATCGTTGTATCCGCCGTTAACAGGAGAATGGCGAACCGGTTGGCCTGCTGTTCAAACTTGCCTGGGGCGAAATATGAATGCTCCTCCAGGAAAAAACGACTGATGCCTTTATGCAGCCGGTCATGGCCGAGCTCATGCGCACATACGAATCTTTGCCATTCGGGGGAAAGCTGGTTATGTATGACGATAAAACGTCTCCGCAGCTTGCGGTAATACAGCCCTTTAGTCGATTTTCCTAGATCGGTATAACGGATATGTACACCAAGCGCATGCGCAAGCTCGAAAGGGCATCTGGTCTTATGTTTGCGGATTAACTTCCGAATCATCTCATCCACAGTGTTCACCTGCTTTGTCGGTTGTAATCGAAAGTTGTCTACGTGGTGTGAGTTACTTCCCATCCGGTGTTCCGTTATTGTTTTTCTTTCTTTTATTCATTTGCTTGGCTTCCCAGAACAGTCCGGTCAACACATCCTTGACCCGCTGCCGATCTTCCTGATCCAGAGGAATCCCGTCAAACATCAGCTCGTCGTCTTCTTCCAGCATTTTTTTGAAATCACGTCTGTCCTTCGGGGTAGCCCACTCTGGTGATTGTTCCGCTACACTAGCGTTCAGGTCGATTGCCCCTTCCAAATAACCTGCTGCAGTCATCAGCTCTTCATACGAAGTATTCAGCGCTTCGGCCAATTTGCGGATGGTTGGGGCTTTAGGGACGCCGCGTACACCGTTTTCCATTCTGGATATTTGTGAGTTGCTGATCCCGGCTGCCTCAGCCAGTTGGTTGATTGACATTCCATTTTGCTCCCGCAGTTGTTTTAACAGGCTTCCAAACTCGTTTTCCACAATATGTCCACTCCTTTAATAGGTCGAGATTTCCATCAAATCCCGAGTACAAACTAGGGTCCTTTCCCGTTTACTATACCGCTGTGCTACCAAAAGGTAAAGAAAAGAAATGAAATCTATACCAAATGGCAATAAAAGAGAGGAATATCATCCTTATCCACAAAAAAGATTCAAATTTGCTGGTTTACGATACGTTCCAGAAAGTGGTATGTTAACATTATTATACGAACAAAAATGCGAACAAGCCAGATATTATTTTTACTTTTGAAATGAAGGAGCGCATACCTAATGGACAAACTTCTACCAGAACTGGACCGCCGTAAAACACAAACCGCCGTCGAGGCTTTACTTGAAAAATACCGGATTTACAAAACCATCACGTTTGAAGCGAAAGAAGCCAGCATTACCGCTTCCTACACCGAACGTTTTCATGGGCCGACAAATGTTACCTCCGATCAGACGGCGCAAATTGCCGTTCACAATGTGGACGTGCCTGCAGCCCGAAGGGCCTACTGCGAGATGATCGAGACGATAGTGGAGCGACTTGGAGAACGGGAACGGCTGATTATCCGCGAACGTTATATGAAGCAGGACGATGTGTTCGATTATAAAGTGTACAATTACATTTTGGATCCGCCAGTGAGCAAAGATACGTATACAAAAATCCGGGCCCGGGCGTTTTATAAAATGGCGCTGGCCTTTGCGGACCGTGGATTGCTAAAGCTGGAAGAGCTGCAGAAGCGGGTAACGGTGGGCTAGAATTATAGAAGCAAACATTTCGCATGAACTATTTATGTCGCTACACCTGGCGTGGTTTGCATGAATTGATCGAACGATATCTATTGATATGATCTCACGGTCGCCACCAACAATGCCCATTAGAATATAGCCTAAGGCTTGTGCAGATTCACACATTTCTTTGAGAGTACATCGACAGGCGCTTTACTTATATCAGGATTTTCAAAATTCTTATATGAAAGGATCGGGGAGACCCGGTCCTTTTTTCTTTTTTTCGGATATTAAAAAGCTAATTATCTTGTTAACGGTGTTTTGGTTTCTATTATAGAGAGCAAGCATTTAACGAAATGCGAACATATATTCATACGTTTTCCATCCGCCAAAACGCTATTATTCGTCCGCTTTACCATCAGCGCATCCGATTTAAGGATGTAAGATAGTATTATCGGAAATGAAAACAAGAGGGCAAACCGAAGACGCACAGTCGAATGTAAGCCGGCCATTAGGGCCGGTTTTTTGTTGCGGTAAATTGCCCCTTTTGCTCATTTTCGGCAAAAAAATGCGGAAAGGAGGAGCCGAATTGCGCAAGCAATCAAAACGGTGGATCAGCCGCAGCGAGCCCGTAAGTGGGAGAACATTCCGGCGGATTACAACATGAGAAGAGCGGTGAAGCAAGAAATTGGGGGCCTTATCCCGGAGCTCAAGGATCGGATTTATGATGTACAGCCTCCGGCTGGCGGGAATGATGAGCCTTACGGCGTTATCGCTTTTAGCGAGGAGATTTGGAAGTCTTCCTGGGCTGGGTATCGCCAAGTCATCCGGTTGAAGTTGTACGCAGGTGCTTCCGGCCTGGACCAGACGGATACTTGGGCGGAAGAGCTAATCGCCGGTTTACACCGCAAGCGGGTGAAGAATCCGGACGGAACGGTATTTACCTTGTATTATCTGGGCTCACGTGAAGCTGAAAGGCTGGAAGTATCTACGGGCAAGGTTTACCGGACGCTGCGTTTTGGCGTGTACATTCCCGAGACGGGGACGGATGGTTCGGTAACGTGGGATGAATGGCTCAGCGCATTGAGCGCTTGGACAGGTAGCCTTCTGGGCTCCCCGTGGAAGGTTTATGAAACTGCGTGGCCATCCGGACCGGAAGATTATGCCATATTATGGCGGATGACCGGGGGAGAGACGCGAATGGCGGGAGCTTCCTTATATGAAGTCCGCAAACGTCTCACGGGACATATTGTCGCACTGGACGCAACCAGCGAACAGCGGGCAGTCGTGTCGTTAATGGAAGGGCTGGGAACGAAGGTGCAGCTGCCTTTAGATCCTGATCAACACAGGTACATGTCGGTGGTTGAAGTGTCGGCCGATTTGGAGGCGGATGCCTTTCTGGACGGCCAATTGCGGCTGACGCTCGTGCAGCGGCGAATGCGTCCGGCGGAAGATGCGGCCCTGATCCGCAGGGTGGATATTCATTCTATTTTGAATTGAGGTGGCTTAAATGGTGTTAAAAAAAACGATTAAAAACGAAGTGACAGAAAACGCACCGCGATATAAGGTTTCAGAGCTGAAGGCCCATGCCAAAGATGTATTTGGCGTCCATGAGGAAGTGTTGGCTGGAGCTTTTTACGGGGAAGAGGACAGTCTGTTTACGGTAGCCGAAACGGCAGTGAAAATCGAACAATTTATGAAAGCGAAGGTGGATTAATTATGGCAGGTGGAACTTGGGAGAACGCAAATAAACCGGTATTGCCGGGATTGTATATGAACTTCAAAGCGGCGGCAGCGTCGGCGATTCAGGGAGGATCGCGTGGAACGGTAATCGTACCGGTCAAAGCCAACTGGGGACCCGTTCGCGAGTTTGTGGAGATTGGCAGCGAAACGGCGATTGCACAATTGTATTCGAAGGATACCCTCGATGGAGCTACAGCATATCCAGCGCTGTATCTTGCCCTGCTGGGTGGGCCGAAAAAGCTGATCGCCTACCGTCTGGCAGACGATACGGCGGCTGTGGCCAATGTTACGCTTCAAAGTGCGGATACAACTCCGACTGACGTTTTGCAGCTTGAGGCCAAATACCCGGGCAGCCGTGGCAACAGCTTCACCGTGACGGTACAACCAACGCTTGGCGAACCGACGGCACGTGAGCTTCGTTTGTATGAAGGAACAAAACTGCTTGGCACATATAAAGGAGCCGACGGCACGGCAGCTTCCATTGCAGATCAAATCAATAAGGATAGCAGCAACTTGTGGGTAACAGCCAAGGTAGTGGGCCAGGGCGGTATCCCGGCTGATGTCAGCGGCGCAGCCCTCTCGGGAGGCGTAAGTGGCAACGGAAAGCTGGCAAATGCCAATTACATCGCTATGCAGGAAGCGGCGGAAGGCCAGGATTTTGACGTGCTGGCATTGGATTATGCCGCAGATATGGCCTTACTGCAAAGCTTTGCGGCTTGGATCAAGCGCATCCGCCGTGAAGGCAGGGGTGTGATGGCCGTTTTTGGCGGATCGGCTGCCGAAGATGTCTCGAAGGATGCTGTGAAGCAGGCTTCAGCCCGATCGCTGCTACTAAATCATGAGGGCATTATAAATGTTGGTACGGGCGTACGCCTTGATGGAGTGGACTACAATTCTGCGCAGACGGCAGCCTATGTGGCTGGTCTGATTGCGGGACAACGCCTGAATCAGTCAGCGACGTATGCGGTGACGCCTTTTGAAGACGTGACCCGCCGCTGGACCCGTTCCGAGCAGGAAGAAGCAGTGAAAAATGGCGTATTCCTGCTCTTTTTCGATGGCCGTCAGGTCAAAGCGCTTCGCGGCATTAACAGCTTGGTGAATCCGGCGGAAGGCCAAAACAACGCGTGGAAAAAAATTCGTTCCATCCGCGTCATGGATGCGATCAACGCCGATCTTCAGCGCGCCGCGGAACAGACGTATATCGGCAAGGTGAACAACACCGAAGAAGGCCGTTTGGCCTTGATCGGCGCGGTGAAGGAATATTTGGCCCAGATGTCGATGAGCAATGTCATCGAACCGAATGGCTACGATGTGATTCTCGATCCTGCATATTATGGCGACAATGCCGTGAATAAGCCGGAACCGGATCAGGTTTTCCTGCAATGGAACGTAAAGCTGACCGATGTGATGGAGCAGCTGTTTGGAACATTTTATGTGCAGTAATATTCAGCGCATTACCTATTCATAGTATGAAATGATTTCAATCATGAACTTAATAATTTTTGAATAACGGGAGGAAAAGACAATGTTGGATGCTTCAAGAGTGATTTTAGGAACGTATGGCCAGGCCTATATCAACGGGGTATGGCAAACGAATATTAACAAGCTGGAAGCCAGCGTGGAATTGGAAAAAAGAGAACTAAACCTGGTCGGCAGCGACTGGAAGGTGCATAAAAACGGCATTAAAAAAGGCACGGGTACGATGAGCGGCTATAAAGTAACCTCGGATATGATCCAACGCGGGTTTACCAAATTCAATATCATTTCCAAACTCGACGATCCGGAGTCTTTTGGTCATGAACGCGTGGAGCTGATCAATTGCGTGCCGGACAAAATTCAGCTTGCTAACTGGACAGCCGGTGAAGAAGTGCAAGAGGAGACAACGTTTACCTTTGAAGGTTATGTGTTGGTAGATCCGATTGTTGGGAACTAATCAATTATAAATTCATCATAAAGGAGAATGACAAATGAGTTTGCATGAACATATGACGGAAGAGCAAATTTTGGATAGCCTGTTTGAGGCTGCGGAGAAACTGCCGGAAGAGACGGTACGCATCAAACGTTTGGATATGCAGATTGTGCTGCATGGCCTGACGTCCAGCAAGGTGGATAGCATCCGCGAACGCTGTATGATCCGTCGTACAGTTAAGGGATCGGTTGAAGAAAAAGTGGACAGCGAGACCTTTAACGCGCTGCTCATTGCGGAAGCAACCGGCAAACTCGAAGTGAAGGGCTTGTCCCTGAGCGGTTGGGGCGACCCGCGTATTACAAGCCGTATGAAGCTGTCCGGCGGGGAGCAGGCGGTGCGTCGCATGCTGTTGGCCGGGGAACTGGATGCTGTCGGCGACAAGGTGCTTGAACTGTCCGGCTTCGGCGTCGATATTGACGACTTAAAAAACTGATTAACTCCGGGGGAATGACGACGATGCTGTATCATCTGTGGGTACGGCATCACCTTCGTCCCGGAGATTTTTGGATGCTGCCGCGCGGCGAACGTTTGCTTCTGCTGGCTTTTGCCGGGGAAGAGATGGAACGTATGGCGGCTCAAAATCCTTAAACCAGAGGGAGGTGAAACATATTGGCACAAACGATGAATTACCGCATGAACCTGGTCATCGAACCGAAAAACATCATCAAAGCCAACCGGGAGCTGCGCGCCATGGAGCGTTATTTTGAGCGTATTCAAGGGCGTGTGCTGCGCATTGGCCGTACCCGCATGGCGCCGGAGATTGTGCTAAAGGATTATGCCTCTAAAGGGCTGGACCAAATTCTGCACAAGATTAACCGCGTGAAGTCGCAGATGATCAATGCATCGGGGACGGTGAAGTTGAAGGTAGAGTCTAATCAAGCTGTACCCAATTTCTCAGCTCTGGTCAACTCGCTTACGGCTAATTCTATAGTGATGAATAAGCTGACTGCGGTTATAGGAGGAGGTAAACCCGGGGGCGGGGCAAAGGAAGATCCTGCTAGTCCCCTAGATAACCTGAAGGCAATATTTTCAGATCTTAAAACTTTGGGCGGTGGCTTGAAAAGCTTAGGCGAGATTCCGGAAAAACTCAAAGGACTCAAGGACGTTTGGAACAATGTCGAGAAGAAAGCAAGCCCCCAGGTTTGCCAATGCCTATGTATAGGTAATGATAACGGTAACAATGGGGGGGGCAAAAAAGGTCGCAAGGGTAAAAAAGGATCCAAGGGTAAAAAAGGATCCAAGAATAAGAAACCGAAACGAAGCAAAGCCACTAAGCTGGCAAAACCAAAAACGGTTGGTTCTAAGCCCAAAACCGGCGGAGGCCTCTTAAATAAGGCTAAAGGGCTGATGGGTCGCGGAAAAGATCTGGTCAAGAACAGTGCGCTTACGAACAAAGTATCTTCCACCTTCGGAAAAATTAAAAATAGCGGCTTTGTAACTAAAACCGGCAATGTTGTTAAGGGAACAGGCAAAATTTTTAAAGGTGGCGGGGGCGCCGTTTCGAAAGTATTTTCTTTTGCTGGCTCTGCAGCTGTTAAAGTTGGAAAGGGCGGGCTTGGACTGGCCGGTAAAATCCTAAAGGGTGGAGCAAAGACGATTTTCAGTCTTAGTAAACCGAAGAATATCGCCAAGGTTGGCTCAAAATTATTCAATTTAGCCGGAAAAAGCGGTGAATTGCTTCAAACAGCTGGTTCAGCAGGTGTAGACATTATTGGCGGGGCCCAAGGTTTATGGAAGCATGGCAAAGAACTGCTTGGAGGCAAAAGCGGGGTAGCTTCCAAGGCGGCTTCACTGGCAGGCTCTGCGATTGAGAAAGTCGGAAAAAGCGGTCTTGGCAGCATGGCAGGCGGGCTAATGAAAGGCGGAATGAAAAGGCTGCTTGGACCACTCAGCTTCGCGGCCGATGCGATGTCGATCGCTACCACCAAACCAGGGAAAGAGCGGGCAGAAGCTATAGGTTCCGCAGCCGGGGGAACCATAGGCTCTGTCATTGGCGGTGCCGTGGGAAGCTTGATTCCTATTCCAGGTGTAGGCACTTTTCTGGGTTCTACGGTTGGGGGAGCAGTTGGAGATTTTGTCGGCGGAAAAATTGGAGGATTTGTTTCTGATATCGGTCCGAAAGTCAAAGAGACCTTCTCATCGGTAACAGGTTGGTTCTCTAAAAAGCTATTCGGTAAAAAGGATGAGCCTAAGGAGGATCTATCTAAAAAGCCTGCGGTCATAACCGCTCCTACCGTACCGGAGAAACAACCTGTATTACCTTCGACCCCGCTCATAATGGGACCGATGTTGCCACCTGGTTTCCAGATGGCTCCTTTCTATTCGAATCCACCTGGTATGTTCCCGCTTCCAGGGCCGAGTCCAGAGGTCGGGCCAAGTCCGCGAATGCAGTCGGCAGTATCCAGTAATGCGGCATCGGCAACCAGCAAAGTTCCACAAGTCGTTCAAATCAGTCCGGAACAGATGACGTCTTTATCCGGGTACCTACGTGACTTCAAAACGGAAACGACAAACCAGTTTAATCTTCCAGCAGGGGCCGTACAGGTGACGGTTCACGAAGAACACCCAGTTGATGTCGAAGGTCTGATCCAGCAAGTTGGCCAGCGTTTACGGGCGGAATTCGCAAAGGCGACGCAAAACCGAAAACCGCAGTCTATGGTGCTTGCTTAATTGCTAGACGGTATACTGGCCAATTTTTTGCTTGAAAGGAGGAAGGCGGAAGCAATGGAATTCGTACTGGCGAACGGCAAGGGGGAGAAGTTCCTTTTCCCCGTCAATCCGGAAGAGATTACGATCTCAAGGCAAAAAGGTTTTGATACGGTGAATATTTTGTCATCTGGGGAATTCGATTTTCCGCAGGGAGATAAGGTGAAGGAGATTTCCTTCGCCTCTTTTTTTCCTAAAGAATTCAATGAATCCTTTTGCCGAGGAAAAAAGGAAGATCTACCTAATCCGCAAACGGCGATGAACAAGCTGAATGAATTTTTGGCGTTAAAGACGCCTCTGCGTTTTATTATTTCTGAAACCGCCGTGAACGTGCCGGTATTTGTATCTTCACATCAATCCACGTTCCGCGGGGGGGAACCGGGTGACGTTTATTTTGAAATCACGCTCCGGACATGGAGAGAATTGAAGGTAGCGAAAATAGCGGGAGCGAGTAGTGGCAAAACCGCAGTAACAGCGAACAAAAATCCACGCGTCGATATGAAAGCCAAAAATAAAACCTATACAGTAAAACCGGGAGACTCCCTTTCAAAAATCGCAAAGCTCGAGCTAGGTAGCAGTTCGGAATGGAACCGGATCTATAAGCTGAACCAAAAGATGATCGGCAGCAATCCAAATGCGATCAAACCCGGCCAGAAGCTGGTGTTGCCATGAGTTACAAGGTGATTTTGCAAGACCAATATGATGTGTCACCTTTAGTTGAGGCGATCAATCTGAGGGATTCTCTCGAACAAGTGGCTTATCAGGGTACCGTCAATCTGGTCGTCTCGCCGGATATGCCGCCGATTAACCCGGGCATGTCCATTCGAATCAGCGGAATTCCTTACGGAAAAAAAGACTATGTACCGCTTTTGCATCCTGGAGTCATTTGGGAAGTGGAAAGCTCCAATAACGGAAACAAGCGGATGACGCTGACGGTTTATGATCGGACGATTTATTTGGATAAATCCGAAGATGAATATTTGTTCCCGGCCCAGCAGACGGCGAGCCAGCGCTTCAAAAAATATGCAGCCGACTGGAATCTGAACATCGCCAAACTGCCGGATACGGGCAAACAGCTTGGCCGTTCGGTTTACCGGACGCAGTCCATTTATGCCAGTATGTCTGCAGATCTGAGGGAAACGGCGAAAGCAGGCGGAAAGCTGTACCATCCCCGTATGATTTCATCAGGGTTGGAGCTTTACGAGCTTGGTTCAAACAAGGATGTTTATGTTCTGGAACATGTCACGGATACGACTCGATCACGCACGCTTGAGGGGGCCGCAACCCAAGTGAAAGTACTCGCAACCACCGCAAGCGAATCCGGAAAAGAGGTACCATCCAAAGTGATGGCGATCGAAAAGAAGGATACCGATAAATTCGGTGTGCTTCAGGCGATTATCCAGGATGATGAAGTGAAGTCGAAAGCAGCGGCGACTGAACTGGCAAAAAGCAAGCTGCGGGGAATTCAGCAGACCATCTCCCTGAACGGTCCGGATATCAACACGATCCGCGCCGGTGACGCCGCCATGTTTGGTTCGATGAAGCTGCTAGTTATCTCGGTCAGCCGGGAGCTAGGGAATCCGGGCAGCATGTCGCTCGAACTAGGCACTTATGATGACGTGAAAAGGAGGTTTTACCTTGAATAAAGATCCTTACGGACAGCTGGCATCCGCGCTTTTTTCCTCCGTTGGCAAGCATACGAAGCAGGCACTCGGGGGCGTAGGGGCTGTCCTTGGCACGATTACCGGAACCGGTCTGAAGCTGGATGATTTCAAACATGAGTTTCAGGATTATATGGTCGCGGAGCTGCCGGGATTGTTTTCCGTTCCCCGTCATCATGTGACTGGCACTGCGGTTTCGGCTGAACACAATTGGGGAGAGACATCTTTTGATTTTCATGAAACCGAAATCGAAGATGTCAGCCTCAAGCTTACTCTGAAACCGGGGGATCGTGTGCTTGTTGTTCAGGTCAATGGAGGGAATGACGTAGTGGTGGTGTGCAAGGTGGTGAGTGCAAATGGCTAATCTATTTCCCGAAACGCCGGATATGGTTTGGACTGACGAACCTGTGGCTGAAGAATTGGCAGCTGGCGGTGCTATGTTTGGCCGAAGCTGGCGCTTTGATTTTGACAAAGGGGAATTCGTCATGTCTCCGACCTGCAAAATGGCGGTGGCAGACGAGCAAGAAGCCTGGGTCATCTGGTGCGAAAAAGCAATTCGAACCCCGCGTTATCGCCATCTTATTTATTCACGAGACTATGGCAGCGAGCTTGAGGATTTGATCGGCGGCGTCAGCAGGGCTTTGCAGGAAAGCGAAATCCGGCGGATGGTGACCGAAACGCTGCTTGCGGATGCAAGGACTCAGAGCGTGGACCAGTTTGTTTTTGCCTGGGAAGGGGAAACATGCCGCTTTAGCTGCCGGATTACAAATATCCATGACGAAATCGAAACATTGGAAAGCGTGGTGATCTAATGGCGGATTTACCGCAATATTTGCAGGAACAAACGGAAGAAGAAATATTAAACCGTATGCTGGGTAAAGTGCCTTCGGATATCGATAAATCGGAAGGCTCTTTTATTTGGGATGCGCAGGCGCCAGTGGCGTTTATGCTGTCCGAGGCGGCAATTTGGGCGCAGGAGCTGCTGAGACGGGGGTTTGCCAGCACAGCGGCCAGCGATAACGAAAGTTTCCGTTCCGCCGAGCTGGATTTGCGAACTGCTGAACATGGTATCACAAGACGGGAAGCGGTTGCTTCATCCGGAGAGGTTGTTTTTACAGGGAAGCCGGGAACGCAGGTGCCTGCAGGTACTTTTATTGCTACTCCTGCCGATGAGATTTCAGGGGAAGCTTCTATTGAATTTGAAACCACGGCAGCCGCGGTTTTGGATGCTTCCGGCACTGGGACTGCCGCGATCCGTGCGGTAACTCCCGGCAAGAATGGCAATGTCCCCACAGGTGTCATTCAGGTGATGTCTTCGGCGATCCGCGGAATCGCTTCCGTCATCAACCCGGAACCGACCCGAAGCGGCACAGATACCGAGTCGGATCAGTCGCTGCTTGAGCGTTTTTATGCCAAAGTCCGCAGTCAAGGAACAAGCGGCAACAAGACGCAGTATATGCAGTGGGCAAATGAAATTGCCGGGGTTGGCGGTGTGGAAGTGGTTCCGTTATGGAAAGGTCCGGGCACGGTTGCGCTGTATCTTTTGGATACAGTTAAACATGCAGCAAGCCAGGAGATTGTGACGGCGGTGCAGCGGTATATCGACCCGACCCAGGATGGCCAAGGCGAAGGCGTGGCACCGGCAGGGCCGGTTGTTACCGTTCTGCCTGCGGAGGAAGTGAAGATCAATATTTCAGTCAAAGTGCAGCGGACGAAGGAAAAACCTTCGACGTTAGATGAAATTCGGAAGCTGATCGAAGACGGCGTTACCGCTTACTTGAAGCAGATCGCCTTCAACCGGAAGGACCCGCTGGTGCGTTATACGCGGATCGCTGCGGTCTTACTCGATATTCCGATCATCGTAGACTACTCGGGCTTGTCCATTAACGACAATACCGAGCAGCAAAACATCGAAATCAAGTCCGGCCAGGTGGCGGTACTGGGGACGGTGAGCGTAAGTGAATAATATGAGGATGAGCAGCTTGCGGGGACGCGAGCTGTTTTCTTATCTGCCGGCTTATTATGAAAACTCCCGGGTAATGCAGACCGACATGGATGCCAAAGGCAGTGAAATGGACCTGCTTTATGAGGCGCTGGAAGCGGCATCCGCGCAATTTTTTGTGCGAACGGCGACCTGGGGCTTAAGTCGTTGGGAGTTCGAACTTGGCATTCCCACTGATCTTTCCAAGCCGATAGATCAGCGGCGAGCCGTGATCGAATCCAAGCTGCGTGGAGTGGGTAAGTTTTCCGGCAGCCTGGTGAACAACGTGGCAGAAGCCTATCACGGCGGAAAGGTGACAGTTTCTTTTCATCCGGAAGAATGGGGCTTTACGGTCAAATTCATTGATTCCGTCGGCATTCCGCCGAATTTGGAAGATTTGAAGGCGGCTGTTGAAGAGATCAAACCTGCGCACTTGGCAGTTAAGTATGAGTTTAACTATCTGCTGATCCGCGATATTCATAAAAAGATGACCTTGTCTCAAATGGACCAAACACCATTATCAATTTTTGCAGGAGGTGCATGAAATGGCTAGTAATACTCCAAATCTGGGGTTACTGAAAAAGGACCCAGTTACGGATAGTAATGATACGTTTAATATTAAAACGATGTTGAATGATAACTGGGATAAGATTGATTCAGCCATGGGTAATATTAAAGTTCCGGATGCTAGTACAGCCCAGAAGGGGATTGTACAGTTGTCGAATGCAACGGATGGTACGCGGGAGACGGTAGCGGCGACGGAGAGGGCGGTTGGACAGGCTTTTCAGTATGGGATTGAGCGTAAAAATGAAGTGGCTGCCGCGCTTAATTCCATTGGAGTACCGGCATCCACAAGTGAGACATGGGCAGAGCTTATAACGAAAATGGCGTCTGTGATTAGGGCTACAGGTAATGCAACAACTTCTGATGTTTTGGCAGGTAAGACATTTTCCAACGGTAACGCCAATGAATTGACTGGATCGATACCTATTTGTGGTGATGAATTTAAATCGGGAGTATGGTCAAATAGCGCAGGTGTCACCTTTGTAAATGCAGAAATGTCTCTTAGTGGAGGTTACTATCCGCCAGGAACAAAGGCCAGACCTCAAATTACTGATCTGAATTTAATTCCGTCAAATATCCCTAAAGATACAAGCATTTTCGGAGTAAAAGGTTTACTGGAGCGCCTTTCCACAACTGATCGTAACGCGATCGTTTCAGCGATTTCATCCAAAGGAGTTTGGGCATCGTCATCGGATAGCAATGGAGTTTTGGCGGATAAAATAAGGCAAATCCAAACATTAAAGTATGCGTCGGGTAGTGTCAATGCGTCGGATGGAAATGTTTACGTTGGTGGGCTGGCATTTCGACCTAAGATGGTTAAAATGTATGGTCGTTATGAAGACAGCTCAAATCCTGAATTTTATATACCTTGTTTCCTCTTTGACACCCCTATGTATCAAATGTATGGTTTTAGGTGTCCAGTTGTACATGAAGATGGTTATGGACTATCAGGTTTTGGTGAGGTCATTCATGATAATGCGATCACAAGTTCAGGGTTTAGTGTGAAGGCTTATTCGTGGAGATATAATTCAATAAAGTGGGAGGCTTGGGGAAATTGATTAACCAAATAGGTAGACGAATATATTATCTAAAATCTACAGGGGTAATCATACAAGATACTGGGGAACGTACTGGTTTGGTTTTTGAGACAACTATAACCCAAGATTTTGAAACATATACATCCCTCAAGGAATGCGTGCCTGAGTCAGTTGGAATGCTACAATTTGAATATGGACAATACTCCGAGGACTTTGCTAAATGTAATAGATACTATGTAAATGTTGAAACAATGCAGCTTGAGTTTTCCTACCCAGATTCGAATAAATCAGAGCCTGATAACGCAGAGGCATCATTTCTATTGTAAGTAGGAGTAAAAGAGCTTTTGAAAGATAACGGCTTAGGATTCTTGGCTGAGCTAACGGACAACGCCGCGTAGGCGTATTTTTTATGCCCTCGGAGAATCCGAGGGTATTACTTTATATCCAGGAGGTGATGACATGGACTGGGGAGCAATGTTGGCCGTGGCATCCGCGATTAGCTGCATTGCGCTGGGTTGGCTTGGGAGGGCCAGAACAGTCAAAAAAGACGTGGCAAAAGAAGCGGGTGCCGGGGCAACGCTGCAAACGGATGTGGAATACATCAAACGCGGTGTTGATGATATCAAAGTGGATCTACGTATGCAAGGGCAGCGTGTAGACGGTTTGTCCGAACGGGTCACGCGGGTTGAGGAATCAGCGAAGCAGGCCCATAAACGCTTGGATAAGCTCGAAGAAAAATAAATGATGAAAGGATGATATTTATGAACTGGGACACCATTTACGGACTAATCGATACCAGACTGCTTGTCGTCGTTGCTCTTTGCTGGGTAATCGGGTATATGCTCAAACAAACGCCGCATGTGCCTGACTGGACAATTGTATATATCGTGACACTAGTTGCAGTGCTGATCACGGTATGGATGCTTGGTTTTGGACCGGAAGCGCTGATTCAAGGTGTACTCGCAGGCGCGTTTGCAGTCTATGGCAACCAACTCATAAAGCAAGCTGCTAAAAAGACTCAAGATCATAAATAGTATTTAAGATAATGCGAAGTAGCGAAGGAGACGGAATCGCTCTGAAGAAGCGACAGCGTTCGCCTTTGTCACCGAATTTCGACCATTATGAAAAAATAATCATAGAAATTTGGGGACAACAGCGATCGGAAGAACGATCCGGAACCGCAGCGGTCAACTCGCACCATATTAGCAACTAATTTCAGTTTTGTGCTGCTAAAAAAAGGAGGAACATAATGCAAACTCGAAATAAGACCAACGCTCAAGGCATCGACGTATCCCATTGGCAGGGGGATATCGATTGGGGCAAAGTCGCCGCGTCCGGAATCTCTTTCGCTTTTATCAAAGCGACCCAAAACAAAATAGACCCCAAGTTCTTATCCAACGTCAAAGGTGCCAAAGCCGCAGGATTGCTGGTTGGCGCATACCATTACATGGATGATTCGGTAACGACAGTGGACAAGGCCCGAGCCGCAGCGCAAGATTTTTACAAAGCGATTCAGGCGGCTGGCGGCGCAGACGTCTTTGAACTTCCTTTTGTTTTGGATTATGAGAGCAACAAGCAGAATTTATCCCAAGCGGCCCTCAACGCTAATGCCAAAGCTTTTTTAGAGGAGATCCAACGTCTGACTGGAGTTACGTCCATGCTTTACACCTACCCTGCGTTTATAGGGAATTTTAGCGGACTAAGCAATTATCCATTATGGATTGCCCGTTACAGTAATCAGGCGCCAGTGGATGCATCCGGCTGGAATCGTTGGGATTTTTGGCAGTATAGCGATGGACAGGTCGGTGGTATGCTGCCAAACGGAGACCGTAAGGTGGCGGGGATTGCCGGACCGGTGGATTTGAATGAATTTGCCGGAACAGTGACTGAACTGAAAACAAAGTATGGAAAAAAGATGACTGCGGAGCGTGAGAAACCAATGGAAACCGCCGTGGAACTAGAAAAGCGGATCGCAGCGCTTGAGAAGAAACTGAACATGTCTGGTATGGAACCTTTGCCAAAATGGGCCGAACCCGCGGTTATTGCCGGAAAGCAGAAAGGTGTGGAGGCTATAACAACCTCAGCGGATAAAAGTATACCGGAGCTTGTGGCGCTACAAATGCTCTATAACATCGGGCTTCTTGATCCTGATATTTTGGCAGCCATTCGGAAGCTTAAGCTGAGCAAGGGGGTATCAACGTGATTCTTACAGATACTCAATATACAAGATTTCAGGATTATATAAGAGTTAACCATCTCATTTTTTCGGATCGAATTGTTCAAGAGTTTTTTGAAAACCCGAGTAACATTTTCATATTATTGCAAACATTAGATGGAGATACCAAAGCGCAAGATGAATTGGAAGTTAGGTTCCGAAATCACTTTTTTCACATCAGATTTTTTAAGTTTCTAACATCGACGATTAAGTTTTCCGCAATAGGTCAGATAAGGAGATACAAAAAAATGGAAGGCCGGGATCAATTAATCTTTGACGGTCCGATTTCTAATGATGGTGACACAACGACACTAGGTGAGATACTGAACGATATCCCTATTTTACCAGAAGTTGATCTGCGCAGTTCTGACCCGGAGTATTTTCATGATTATATGGAAAACAATTATTTAGCTGATGCCTTCTCTAATCTTACTTACAAGCAAAAACGAGTTATCACTCTTAAGTTTGCTTTAGGTTTGAAGGACAAGGAAATTGCGAGTCTTCTGGGGATAACACCTCAAGCCGTAAGCAAAATAAGAAACACAGTTCTACAAAAACTACGCCGAGTAATAGTTGAAAGAGGGTGATTTGAAGCTTAACATCAACGACTTCTCAATTGGCTAATGCCATTAATCAAAAGAAAGTGAGGGAATTCATGAGAAATGATTTATACAGTTTAACGCATAGAGCTCAAAATGGTGATGAAGATGCATTAAATGAAATTATAACAATGTTGGGTCCAGCGATTCGCTCTGCTAGAAGTAAGGTTAGATATAACCTGCAAGATGATGTGGAGCAAGATCTAGTAGAAATAATTATAAAAAAAATCAAATCCTACGATTTATCACATACTCCTGATTACTCTTCTTTTTGTCATGAACTAAAAAAGGAACGTTCAAAGTAAGAAATGTAAGTCCCCCAACTCCCAAAGAGAAAGCCGTCCCGTCAAAGCAAATGCTCCATTGATAGATAATATTTTATTACCTTGATGCCTTACAGCAATTGAATCGTCTTGTACAGGAAACTTTTAAAGTGAAAAGGCGAGATTATGGGCTCAACATGATGATTAGTGCCTGACAAAAAAGCGAAAGTAGCGGAGGGGACGGAATCGATTCTTACAAAGCGGTAGCGTTCGCCTAAGAGCTTTTCGAAGAAAAGCTAGCATCGGAAGCATATGCTGTCTCCGAATTTCTACCTTTATGAAAATTGATAATCATAGAAATTTGGAGACAACAGCGATCGGAAGAACGATCCGTAACTGTAGCGGCCACCTCGCTCAATTATGCCCTCAAATTTTAAAACCCTCTCCAAAATACTGGAAATATTTAAAAATTGTTCTTCAAAAATTGACGAATTTCGAATAGCATAGAGAGTAGGAAAAAATCATTCTTTTGTACAAGTTTTTCTACATCAGTCTTTGCAAAATCCTCACATAGATTGGCACTGATGTTTATCATCTCAAAACAATGCCGGTTTGCATTTGGCTCATCCAAATCTAAAGCGTTTACAAGGGCGGCATTTATTTCAACAGGGCGGGGGAGAGCTATGAAAAAATACATTTTGTCGCTGGATCAGGGAACGACGAGCTCGCGTGCGATTCTATTTAATAAAGCCGGAGAAATCATCTATACCGCGCAAAAAGAAATAACGCAATATTTTCCGAATCCGGGTTGGGTGGAGCATAACGCCAACGAAATTTGGGGCTCAATATTAGCGGTTATCGCCTCGGTGCTTTCGGAATCCGGCGTCAAGGCGGAGCAGATCGAAGGCATCGGGATTACCAATCAGCGGGAAACCACCGTCGTCTGGGATAAAGAAACGGAAGAACCGATTTATCACGCGATTGTATGGCAGTCACGGCAGACGAGCGGGATTTGCGAAGATTTGAAGGCCAAGGGATATGACGATAAGGTCCGGGAAAAAACCGGACTGCTTATCGATCCTTATTTTTCAGGGACCAAGGTGAAATGGATTCTCGACCATGTGGACGGTGCCCGTGAAAAAGCCGAGCAAGGCAAGCTGCTGTTCGGCACGATCGACTCCTGGCTGATCTGGAAGTTTACCGGAGGAAGACGTCATGTCACGGATTACTCCAATGCATCCCGCACATTGATGTACAACATCCACGAATTAAAATGGGACGAGGAGCTGCTCGAGATGCTTGATGTACCGGCGTCGATGCTGCCTGAAGTGCGCCCATCTTCCGAGATTTACGGCCACACCGTGAAACATCACTTTTTCGGCCAGGAAATTCCGATTGCGGGAGCGGCCGGCGACCAGCAGGCGGCTTTGTTCGGTCAGGCCTGCTTTGACGAGGGGATGGCGAAAAATACATACGGTACCGGCTGTTTTATGCTTAAGCATACCGGTGAAACGGCAGTACATTCTGAGCATGGTTTGCTGACCACAATCGCATGGGGGATTAACGACCGTGTGGAATATGCGCTGGAGGGCAGTATTTTCGTAGCGGGATCTGCCGTGCAGTGGCTGCGGGACGGTCTGCGCATGCTTAAGGACTCCAAAGAAAGTGAAGATTATGCTGCAAGAGTCAGCAGTACCGAAGGCGTGTATGTTGTACCTGCTTTTGTGGGCCTCGGTACTCCTTATTGGAATAGCGATGTTCGCGGAGCCGTTTTCGGCCTTACTCGCGGTACGTCGAAAGAGCATTTTATCCGGGCAGTATTGGAGTCGCTGGCTTATCAGACCCGTGACGTGATCTCCGCGATGGAGGGCGATTCCGGCATTGAGCTGCGAACGCTGCGCGTTGACGGCGGGGCGGTACATAACAATTTCCTAATGCAGTTTCAGAGCGATATTTTGGGTGTACCCGTGGAAAGACCAGTTGTCAACGAAACGACGGCGCTCGGTGCGGCTTATTTGGCCGGGCTTGCGGTGGGTTACTGGAAAAGCCAGGAGGAAATTTCCGAGCTGTGGGCGAAGGAGCATGAGTTCAAACCAGCAATGAGCGAAGAGCAGCGAGACAAACTGTACGGCGGATGGAAGAAAGCTGTTAACGCGGCGATAACATTTAACTAAAAGTGCGTGTTCAAAAAGGCCGGTTTTCAGCACCGAGAAGATTGGATGAAGATAGGGACTGAGGAGCGGAGCGTACGTAGTGGGTACGTGAGCACCGGAAGGCCCGGCTGAATTCAAGATTCGATGTCGAGCTGCTTCCTGATTCACTTCGTGATCAAAAGCGGACTTTTTGAACAACCTCTAAAAGACTAACAATAGCGCGCCTTTCGGGGCTTTGATGCATGCAGAGGAGATGAACAGACATGGCATTCACGAATATGGAACGAGAACAAATAAAAAGTACGCTGGAGAGCGGAACATTTGATGTTCTTATCATCGGCGGCGGTATTACGGGGGCAGGAATCGCCCTTGATGCTGCGACACGCGGGATGAAAGCGGTTTTGGTAGAGATGCAGGATTTTGCCGCAGGCACTTCCAGCCGGTCGACTAAGCTGGTTCATGGCGGCCTGCGTTATTTGAAGCAGTTTGAGGTCGGCATGGTAGCCGAAGTAGGCAAGGAAAGAGCGATCGTTTACGAAAACGGTCCACATGTAACTACACCGGAATGGATGCTGCTTCCGATGCATCAAGGCGGGACATTTGGCAAATTCAGCACATCGATCGGGCTGCGTGTGTATGATTTTCTGGCGGGTGTCAAAAAAGGCGAGCGACGCACGATGCTTTCCGCACAGCAAACTTTGGAAAAAGAGCCGCTGATCAAGAAAAGCGGACTCAAAGGTGGAGGCTACTACGTCGAATACCGTACCGATGACGCCCGGCTGACGATTGAAGTGATGAAAGCCGCTGTGGAGCATGGGGCTACAGCTTTGAACTATACTAAGGTGGAGAGCCTCATTTACAACGATAAAAAGCAGGTGTCGGGCGCGGTAGTCCGGGATCTGTTGACAGGTGATACATATGAAGTGAAGGCAGTTAAAGTCGTCAATTCGACAGGTCCATGGGTTGACCGGATCCGGGAAATGGACGCATCCAAAAAGGGAAAATCACTTAGAATGACCAAAGGCATTCATCTCGTGATCGACCAGTCCAGATTTCCGCTGCGGCAGGCGGTTTATTTTGACACTCCTGATAAAAGAATGGTGTTTGCGATCCCACGTGACGGCAAAGCATACGTAGGCACAACCGATACATTTTATGACCAGGATCCGGTTCATCCGCAAATGACGGCCAGCGACCGAAGCTATATTATCAAAGCGATTAATTTTATGTTTCCTGATGTAAAAATTACGGAGAAAGATATTGAATCCAGCTGGGCCGGGGTACGTCCGCTTATTTATGAGGAAGGGAAAGACCCGTCGGAGATCTCGCGCAAGGATGAAATTTGGGAATCAGACAGTGGGCTGCTGACCATTGCGGGCGGAAAATTGACCGGATATCGCAAAATGGCGGAAACGATCGTCGATCTGTTGTCCAAAAGGCTGGTCGAAGCCCAGCAGCGTTCCTTTAAACCATGCCAAACCAAACATCTGCCGATTTCCGGTGGGGATGTGGGCGGTTCCCAGGGATATGAAGATTTTGTGCGCAGGACCGCCAAAATAGGTGTCGTGGCAGGCCTTTCCGAGAAGGATTCGGTTTGCGTAGCCCGGATGTACGGGGAAAATGCACCTAAAGTATACAAGCGGGTCACGGAAGGCGCAGAGGAGGCGAGGTCCTACGGACTCCCGCTGATGCTGTATGGACAGCTGGCTTACGCCTTGGAGGAGGAAATGGTGGCTTCTCCGGTAGACTTCTTTACCCGCAGGACCGGAGCAACGTTATTCCAAATCGACCGGGCACGGAAATGGAAACAGCTAGTCATGAATATGATGGCAGTCCGTTTGAAATGGAGCCCTGAAACCATGGCACGTTACACCTACGAGATGGACAAAGCGCTGACCGAAGCGGTGACCCCAATCGGGGATTAAAAAACGCATACATTGTTTGCAGACAGGCCTTTTACCTCCTGATGAGGTGAATGGCCTCTTTTTTTCTGCATGATCGGAGCTTATCTGAAACGATTTAAGTTGAACGAATACATTTCATACAAAATCACTTAAACTTCCCCCCACTCCCTTTCTAATGCAAAACATTGTGTTCTCCAAAATCGTTTTCTATCCTGTAAAATAACTGCGAATCAGCTCTAAAAGTGCAAAATAACGGCCGAAAACGCCCTCTTATTCTGCACTTTTCTGTTTTAAGGTGTTCGTTTTTGTTGTTTGGTAAGATTTTTTATCTAAATATAATTATGAAAATATGCGGAATATTTCCTATAGTGATTCATATCTTGTACGAGAGCGTTTTTAAACAACGATATTTTTCAAAAATCGATCTATTAACCCGGCCCATTCCTTTACTCAGCTAGCGCATTCTACCATTCTACTAAACAATCTTACACCATCACTTACTGACTATTCACTGCCTATCACTGCACTATTCCTACTCGCCTGACCCGAGCTCAATTCATCCAAACTGTGATCTAAGGAGATATCAAACCAAAACGATTACAATCCCAAAGGAGTTTTTGCATGGACAAACCCATACTCGAAATCAAGGATCTGAGGACGCATTTCTTCACGGACCGGGGCGAGATTCCGGCAGTTGACGGCGTGGATCTGCATTTGAATCAGGGTGAAGTGCTTGGCGTTGTTGGCGAATCCGGCTGCGGCAAAAGCGTAACTTCGCTGTCGGTGCTGAAGCTGGTACCGAGTCCGCCAGGCAAAATCGTCAGCGGATCGATCATGTTCAAAGACCAGGATATCACGGCGATGAGGGAGTGGGAGATGCGAAAAATACGCGGCAACTGCATTTCAATGATTTTTCAGGAGCCGATGACGTCGCTGAATCCGCTGTTTACGGTAGGGCATCAGATTGTGGAAACGGCTCGAGAACACAGACAGATCAGTAAAAAGGAAGCAAGGGCTGTGACGCTTGAAATGCTGAAGAAGGTGGGGATTGCTAGGGCAGAGTCGATTATTGATGAGTATCCTCATCAACTGTCCGGCGGTATGAGGCAGCGTGTGATGATTGCGATGTCGATCACCTGTAATCCCGATGTGTTAATTGCCGATGAACCGACTACGGCGCTGGACGTGACCATTCAGGCACAGATTCTGGATTTGATCCGGCGGCTGAACGAAGATCAGGGCATGGCCGTTATAATGATCACGCATGATCTTGGCGTGGTGGCGGAGATGTGCCACCGGGTCGCGGTTATGTATGCAGGTAAAGTAGTGGAGGAGGGAAGTGTGCGCGATATTTTCAAAAGACCCCTTCATCCTTATACGCAAGGGTTAATTCAATCCGTACCTCGCATGAACGAAACCAGGGCGCGTTTGTATTCTATTCCGGGTAATGTTCCGATCCTCAGCAAAAATATGCAGGGCTGCCGCTTTGCCGAGCGTTGTCCGAGCGTCATGCCAAAATGCTTGGAGGCGCTACCGAATCTGGTGGAGCAGGAATCCGGGCACAGCTGCAGATGCTGGCTGCATGAAAACCGACAGGAGGATGCGGTATGAACGAGACATTGCTTGAGGTTGAACATCTGAAAAAATATTTTCCGATCCAGAAAGGTTTATGGAACAAAACCGTGGGCCATGTGAAAGCCGTAGACGATATTTCGTTTTCCGTCCGGCGCGGCGAGACGTTTGGACTAGTGGGCGAGTCGGGCTGCGGCAAGTCTACGACGGGCCGTTCTATTTTGCGCCTGATCGAGCCAAGCGGCGGTAAAGTCCGATTCGAAGGCCAGGAAATTACAGAGCTGTCCTCAGGGGAAATGCGGAAACAGCGGCGGGATATGCAGATTGTATTTCAAGACCCTTTTTCTTCACTTGATCCGCGCCACTGTGTGCAGCGCATTTTGGAGGAGCCGCTGATCGTACATGGAATATCGAGCCGCAAAGAGCGGCAGCAGCGGATCGATAAGCTGATTGAAGTCGTGGGGCTGACCCGGACGCATTTGCATCGTTACCCGCATCAATTTTCGGGGGGGCAGCGGCAGCGGATCGGGATTGCCCGGGCGCTGGCGCTTCAGCCAAAGCTTATTGTGGCGGATGAACCCGTATCGGCGCTGGACGTTTCCATTCAGTCCCAGGTTATTAACCTGCTTCAGGATCTGCAAACCGAATTTAAGCTGACTTACATTTTTATTGCCCATGATCTGAGTGTGGTCAAGCATATTTGCGATCGTGTGGCGGTGATGTACCTCGGAAGGATCGTTGAAATTGCCGATAAGCAGCGTTTATACGATAAGCCGCAACATCCTTACACCCAGGCTTTGCTGTCAGCCGTGCCTGAACCTGATCCGGATTTGAAGCGAGAACGGATCATTTTGCAAGGGGAAGTGCCAAGCCCGGCCAATGCGCCGGTCGGATGCGCTTTTCATACGAGATGTCCGCAGGTGATGAACATTTGCAGTGAGGCTCGTCCGCAGCTTCATGACACCGGCGATGGGCATCTGACAGCATGTCATTTGTATACATCTTAACCATAACCATGCCATAATCCAAAGCGACAATTTCGGTTTAATGCGGCTTAGTTGCTGCTTGAAGGCTTTGCTAAGGTAGGCTTCTGCCTGAAATAAGCAAAGTTCCGCATATAAACATTTTATCCGTGATGAAGAGAGGCTCAACTATTATAAATAGTGCTTGGCAAAGGACGAAAGTAGCGGAGGGGACGGAATCGATCTGAAGAAGCGAAGCGGTCACCTCGCACTATATCAATCACTAGTTTATGTATTGAGCCACAAAAGAAAGGGGAAAAAAGATGAAGAAATGGACAAACGTTTTCCTGGCACTATCGATGGTATTGGTATTTGCGCTTTCGGGATGCGGCGGCAAGAGTGCCGGAAATCAGGCATCCGAAACGCCCAAGACAACGGACGGCACTGAGAAAAAAGAAGAACCGAAACCGGAGGAGAAAAAAGCGCAGGACACGCTCGTGTTCGGGCGCGGCGGAGATTCCGCAGCACTGGACCCGGCCATCGTAACCGATGGCGAGTCGCTAAAAATTGGCCATCAGGTTTTTGATTCGCTGCTGGAGTACAAAGAAGGAGCGACCGAAGTCGAGCCGGCGCTGGCCGAATCATGGGATGTATCCCCGGACGGTCTGAAGTATACGTTCAAGTTGCGCCAGGGCGTGAAATTCCATGATGGCACAGATTTTAACGCGGATGCCGTCGTATTCAACTTCAAGCGCTGGAGCGATCCAAAAAGCGAATTTAAGTTTGAAGGCGATTCTTTCGATTACTATGATTCCCAGTTTGGTCCGGATGGCTCCCGAGTCATCAAGGATGTCAAAGCGATTGATGCGAATACCGTTGAATTTACGCTTGCCCAACCGCAAGCCCCGTTCCTGCAAAATATCGCCATGACCTCCTTTGGCATTGCCAGCCCGAAGGCGGTCAAGGAGAAAAAGGAGAATTTTAAAAGCGATCCTGTCGGTACAGGTCCATTCGTATTCAAAGAGTGGAAGCGGGCCGACTCCATTACCCTCGAAAAAAATCCAAACTACTGGAAACAAGGACTGCCGAAACTGAATAAAGTCATCGTACGTTCTATCCCTGACAACTCTGCACGCTTTAATGCACTGCAAAACGGGGAAATCGACATCATGGAAGATTTAAACCCGGATGATTTGTCCGTCCTAGAAAGCAAAAGCGATTTGCAAAAAATCAACCGCCCGCCATTTAACCTTGCATACCTCGGATTCAACCTGAAGAAGAAACCTTTTGACAACGTGAAGGTCAGAGAAGCGCTAAGCCACGCGGTCAACAAGCAGGGCATTATCGATGCGTTTTTTGCCGGACAAGCGACCCCAGCCGTTAACCCGATGCCTCCTACACTTTGGGGGTATAACGATAGCATTAAGGATTATGATTACAATCTGGAAACAGCCAAAAAGCTGCTGGCTGAAGCGGGTTATCCAAACGGATTGCCGGAGCCGGTGAACTTCTATGCGATGCCGGTACCTCGTCCTTATATGCCAGATGGGAAGAAGGTAGCGGAAGCGATTCAGGCCGATTTTGAAAAAATCGGTGTGAAAGTGAACATCCAATCGCCGGAGTGGGCAACGTATCTAGATGATACAAAAGCAGGCGTTAAAGACGATATTTACATGTTTGGCTGGACCGGAGATAATGGCGACCCGGACAATTTCTTGTACGCCTTGCTTGATAAGGATGCAATTCCGGGCAACAACCGCAGTTTTTACGTAAACGAAGACCTTCACAAGATTTTGGTCGAAGCCCAGAAGGAAGTCAGCCAAGACAAACGTACAGAGTTGTACAAACAAGCACAGGAGATTATTAAAAAAGACATTCCATGGATTCCGCTCGAGCATACCTCGCAAATTTTGGCAGCAAAAGCCAACTTGAAAGGATATGTACCGTCTCCAACCGGAACGGAGTATTACAGCAATATTTACTTTGAATAACCGGCAGGTGATTTATTTTGAATGCATATATACTGAAACGCTTGTCGATTCTGATTCCGGTGCTACTTGGCATGACCCTCATTGTATTTTCCATTATTCATGCCATTCCAGGTGATCCGGCGGATACGATTCTCGGTGATAAAGCTACCGAACAATCCAAAGAGGCACTGCGGGAGCAGCTGGGACTGAATAAGCCCTGGCTGCAGCAGTATTTCACGTACTTGGGAGATTTACTGCATGGAGACCTCGGAACATCGATCAAAACCAAGCAGCCGATTATGAAAGAGATTATTCCGTATCTTGGTGCGACACTCGAATTGACGATAGCGAGCATGCTGTTCGCCACATTTGTTGGCATTAATGCGGGGATTATTAGTGCCTGGAAGCAAAATTCCTGGTTTGATTACATTGTGATGATCATCGCTTTGGTCGGGGTCTCAATGCCGATATTCTGGCTTGGACTCATGGAACAGTGGATTTTCTCGGTCAAGCTGCATTGGCTGCCGTCGATCGGTCGAATAGACCAGCGCGATCCGATGGAATCAGTTACGAACCTTTATGTTATTGATGCCATGATCGCTGGCCGGTGGGATCAGCTATGGACAGTTATGAAACATCTGGTGCTGCCAAGCATTGCGCTCGGAACGATTCCGATGGCGGTGATCGCCCGGATGACACGCTCCGGCATGCTGGAGGTCATGAAATCCGATTATGTCCGCACAGCCAAAGCCAAAGGTTTGTCCCAATTTTTTGTGGTGTACAAACACGCGCTCAAAAACGCCTCAATCCCGGTACTTACCGTTATCGGATTGCAGACAGGTTCACTGCTGGGCGGAGCCGTATTGACCGAGACCATTTTCGCATGGCCCGGGGTAGGACGGTATATCTTCGATGCGATTGGCTCCCGCGATTATCCGATCATTCAAAGCGGCATCCTGATTATCGCTATCCTGTTTATTATTATTAATCTGATTGTGGATCTGCTGTATGCTTTAATCGATCCGCGTATCCAATACAAATAGGGGGGAAGGACATGGCGGAAATTACTGTAAATCCAAATGCTGCCGCTTCAGCAATGGAGGAGGTGCCTGGCCCCTGGCGTGATGCGTGGAGAGCGTTCCGCAAAAATAAAATCGCGGTGCTCGGTCTCTGTATCATCCTTTTATTTATTGTCATCGCCTTGATCGCACCGCTAGTCGCTCCCTTTGATTACAAAGAACAGCAGCTGATGGAACGTCTGAAGGCGCCATCCTCTACTCATTGGTTTGGGACAGATGATTTGGGACGCGATATATTCAGCCGGGTATTGTATGGTGCAAGAATATCGTTATGGGTCGGATTGTTTTCGGTGATCGGTTCGATCGTGGCGGGAACGGCTCTCGGCATTATTGCCGGGTATTTCGGAAAATGGGCGGATATGATCATTTCAAGGTTTTTTGATATTCTACTTGCCTTTCCGGCCATCCTGCTTACCATCGCAATCGTAGCTGTACTCGGGCCATCCCTGCAAAATGCTTTGTACGCGATTGCCATTGTCAACATTCCCACCTACGGACGACTGGTTAGAGCAAAAGTGCTCAGTTTGAAAAATGAAGAATTTATTGTCTCAGCCAAAGCAATCGGAATGAAAAATATGCGCATTTTATTTAGCCATATTTTGCCGAACAGCTTAACGCCGATTATTGTGCAAGGTACGCTGGGGATCGCAACGGCGATCATCGAAGCGGCAGCGCTCGGTTTCTTGGGGCTGGGAGCCCAACCTCCGGACCCGGAATGGGGGAAAATGCTGTCCGATTCCCGTCAATTTATCCAGAAGGCGCCGTGGACGGTGGTATTTCCGGGGATGTCGATTATGCTAACCGTACTTGGGTTTAACCTACTCGGCGACGGTTTGCGTGATGTGCTGGATCCAAGAATGAAACATTAATCAGGTTAAACAGCGGTCTTCCGCCTCATTGAGGGGGGAAGGCCTTTTTTTATTTTGGCGGTATGCATGAAAGGATTAGGTAGAATGGAAGAAGGAACCTGCGATGGTGGAATGAATTATTTTATCCAAAGGCTGTAACTTTTTCCGGATCGAAACGTGGTTATATTGAGGGGATTAGATGATGAAACGCAGCACACTCGAAAGCGTGTACCGGAAATATATGCCGGATCTATACCGATATTTGCGGACCCTTTGCGGAGATGATGCTGCCGCGGAGGATTTGGTGCAGGAAACCTTTTACCGCGCATATTTGCATTTGGAGAATTACAAGGACGAGAAGGTTAAGCCTTGGCTGTTTCGCGTGGCTTACAATGCTTTTATCGATATGAAACGTAAAGAACGCCGCAGCATTACCTCAGCGGATGATTTTTTTCACCGTTTGCCCGATGATGCCGGGAAGGGGCCTGAATCGGTCTTTATTCAAAAAGAAAGTCATGACCTCCTGATGGCGTGGATTGCCGAGCTGCCCGAGCTGCAAAAACAGGCTTTGGTTTTATATGATCTCCATCATTTTTCGTATCAGGAAAGCGCGGACATTATGGGCATAACGTTATCCTATTTTAAAATTTTGCTGTTTCGGGCGAAGCAGCAGCTCAGGAAGACAAGGGAAAGGAACGATCAGGATGAGTGATGATTTCAAGCAGAAACTTCAGGATTACAGGGATGGCAAGCTGTCTGACGAGGAACGTGCGGAACTGGAGCGGGATCTGGAGAAAATGGAGGTTTATCAGTCATATCTGGATGAAATGATGGCCAGCGAAGAAGGGACGGGGACAAAACCTGAAGCGCTGACCGCACGGGAGAAAAAAATGCATAAGCGGGAAGCGAAGCTGCTGCGCAAAGGGAAGTGGAAGTTTCGGTTTGGGACGCTGCTGACGTTGTTTAGTTTGTTTATATGGTTTACGTTTTTGTCTTCGATTGGCAGTGCGATTTACTTTTCAACCGGGGAACCGAGTCGAAGTGCAGTCCTAAAGGATGTGGTGGAATCGGCGATAGCCGTTGGTTACCCTAATGTTAACGCAAACATGAGTAGTGATAGTGGAATGTACTTTAATGCTAACTTGCATGGCAAAATGACTAAACGCGTCGGGGATGAACGAGTGGAGGTTGGGGATTTGTCGGCCAATTTTCTGTTTAGTTGGTTGAGAATCTATGATTTCGCCTGGTCTGATCAGGAAGCCAAAAATAATTTCTTCTATTATCCTTCGGATCAGTCCATCGACAGCAGCAGGGAGTGGAGAAGATTAGAGAAGCTACCTGAGGGGACGGTAGCGGAAGCCTATGTATCTTATAAACAACTGTACCCAACAGGAGATTTTCTTAAGTTGTTTGAGGGCAAGCAGATTGAGCCGCTTTGGTTTGCTGTGGACAATGGGGAGGTAATGGCGAAAGGGAAAAGAGGATTCGATCCAATGATTACAAGTCCGATTGGTTTTCCCTCCTATCCGAATTGGCATCCTGGAGACGGCAAGACAACGAAGGGAGAAACGCATAAGACAGGACTTTTTACTTCGTTTAGCACCTCAACGACTTCATATCCTGCGATAGAACAATATGGCTCTGCGGAGATCAGAAACGAGAACTTTATCAATAGCCTTCGTATCCTGGCCAAGCATAAACAGGCTGCAGGCCGTCTCATTCCATTTGTCGATATGAAAAAGTCATTAGAGTATGTCGAGAAAAACGGCGTGAAGATTTACGGTACCGTCGTCACCGGTCCAACGAAGGAAGTTCTCAAGCTGAGAGAAGATCCCACCGTGTCCGGCATATGTATTGGAAAAGTTGCTTTATGGAATTGGATGAGTGAAGAGTGAAGTTTAATTGGAATGTAAAGCCGCTCAAACAGACTGAATATAGTCTATTGAACGGCTTTTTTGTCTCACAAAAAGTATCCTTCTTTTCTATGATAAGTAATTCAAATCATCATTGAGGCAAGATTCATCCGTAGTTTGGCAAAAATAAATGAAGGAAACACCCTGGCGCCATTGGTGGATTTCGAGATGGAGCCGGGACAGGCGGGACCTGGATGCCTTATAATGAATAGTGGCTGAAGAACATTATGAGTATTTGACAAGAAGAAAAAAAGGCTGAGAAGAAGTCTGAATTGATCTTGAGCCCAAACCGCAAAACTGGAGTAGGGAGTGCTGTATATGAATAACAAAGAAAAAAGAGAACACCGGCAGTACCCTGAACAGACCAAGCAGGATACTTCCAGAGCAACGTATGAACGGGATTACTCGCGGCTGATTCATTCACCGACATTCCGCCGCCTTCAGGGCAAATCACAGGTTTTCGGAGCGGGAACAGGGGATTATTACCGGACACGCCTTACGCATTCGCTTGAGGTGGCGCAGATCGCGCGTGAAGCAGCCAAAAGCCTGGTACGTTCTTATCCCGAAGTCACCGAAGAGGCGGCTGACAATCCGGGGCTTGTGATTGATCCTGAAGTGGTGGAATGTGCGGCTATCGCCCATGATTTTGGGCATCCGCCTTTTGGACATAAGGGCGAAGAGGTGCTGGACGGCATTTTGGATCAGCTCATCCAAGATAAAACCAAAGAAGCTGTTGAAGGTTTATATATGAATCCGCAGCAGACTCAGGATGTTCGTCAGCGTATGCGGCATAAATACGAGCATTTTGAAGGCAACTCCCATAATTTTAGGCTGATCATGTTTTTGGAAAAACGTGAAGATGTGGATGGGCTGAACTTATCCGATGCGGTTTTGCTGGGAATCAACAAATACCCGTTTCCGGGCACGCAGAATAAAAAAGGCTTGTACCGCCATGAATGGAGTTATATTTCTGAGATTCGCAAGGATTGGGGTATTCCGTCTTGCAAAAGAACGCTGGAAGCGCAGTTGATGGATTTATGTGATGACATCGCATATTCTGCGCATGATCTGGAGGACGGCATCAAAGCAGGCAAAATCGAAGTGCATGAGCATTTTCTCCATGATCCGTATATCATCCGCTTGATCACCGAAAAAATCATGACACTGGAGGACTCTTTCTGGGTAGGCTGGGATGCGGACCGCATCCGTCTGAAGGTGGAGGAGGTCATGGACGCGTTCCTACAGGTCTGGAATGAAAAGCTCCCTAACTGCGAACGTGATTATTCGACGACGCGGCGTGAGGTGAAGGCCTATTGGGTCAGTTTGTTTGTTAGCAATCTGGGGGTTATCCCGGACGGCGATTGGAAAAAGGTAACGTTTATCAAGGGTAACGAAGAGGATTTGGATATGCTGCGTACGGTTAGCGTCCTGAAAAGTTTTGCCTGGGTGACGATGATTCGCGATCTTCGTGTGCAGCGCCTGCAAAAACGGAGCGAATGGATGATCAAACATCTGTGGGACGCTTTTCTGGATCCGGTGACGTCGAAGTCCATTATTCCGTCCGATTGGTTGCATCGCTTTGAAAAGGACCAGGCGAGTTCGCAGCCGATTTGGACTTGGGAGCATATGGTGGTCGACTACATCGCAGGCATGACGGATTCTTATGCAGAAAAAATCTTTAATGAATTGTACGGACTAAAAGTAGGATCCATTTATGATCTGGACTGAATCATTAGACCTATCGAGGATTACCGCAAACAGCTAGATTCTTACCGCCTGCTTGCTTCCTGTTTCGGGGCATGAACCTCATAGCCCGAAGCCTACCTATAAGCTGTTAGAGTTGCGGGGAACGCCTCGCAAGGAAAGGATTGCAAAGTTGATATGAATGAGAAATTGAGGCCAGCATCGGAAGAACTCAGCATGAGGTACCTTTATACGTATGCCAGCCACGATACGGAAGCCGAGCTTTGCAGTATGGAGCTGCGGGCTTTGTTTGGCAGCAGCGCGGAGCATCGAATGCCTTCGCTGCTAATAAGTCAGCGGCAAATTAACCCTGACCGCAGCCCGTTCCTGTCTCGGCGGGTGGATGTGCTGCTGACCGGAAGCTCGGCCGAAGAACTTGCGGAGCGTGCAAGTTCCGCTCAACTGTTTATGGAGGGAAACACGTTTAAAGTAACCTATATCAAATCCGGCGATCCTTATACCTACGATGAGCAAAGGGCGCTGGAACGGCTTGTCGGGAGCCGGATTCAAGGCAAATTTGACATGAAGAATCCGGATGTTGTGTTGGGGCTCGTTTCCGTCCAGGGAACCTGGCTGCTGGGGATATGCCATGATCCGGAGCGGGTATGGCATAAACATATCCATAAGCTGCAAAACTATTCCACAGGCCTCAGCGCGGCGATGGCCAGGTCACTGGTCAACATCATGGCACCGGAGACGGAGGGCATCCGGGTGGTTGATCCCTGCTGCGGGATGGGCAATGTGCTTATTGAAGCGTTGTCTGTGGGGCTGGATATCCGAGGAAGAGATATCAATCCGCTTGCTATCCGTGGTGCCCGGACGAACCTGAAGCATTTCGGATACCCGGATGAGCTGGTGACGCTGGGGGATATGAATGAGCTTGAAGGTCATTTCGATGCCGCGATTTTGGATATGCCTTATAATCTTTGCTCGGTGTTAAGTGTGGAAGAACAGAAGACTATGCTGGCGAGCCTCCGTCGCTTGGCGCCTCGAGCAGTGATTGTAACGACGGAAGAGGATGTACGGACTCGGGTGGAGGAAGCGGGTTACCGTGTTGTGGATGAATGTAGGGTATGGAAAGGAAGCTTTGTACGTCATGTATGGCTGTGCGAAGAAAAGTGTAAATAGCTAGTTCACGAGCGTGTTGGAAAAAGGATGCACTTTCGCAATCTTTTCTCCTGGATAAGGTAAATAAGGGGGGCTCCCCATCCACGATCTCAAACAGAAATGCATGTCTGCTGCCAGTTCGTAAAATGTCTGCCCTGCGCCCGTGTATTAGGCAGAGCGGACCACTGTCATACAATCGCCCCATACCACGTGGTATGAGCTGCCTGAGTCTATAATTTTATGTGTTAGATCACTCCGAAACTCCATTTAATACATCCGTCCGTAATCGACCAGATTTCGCGGCGGATTTTTCCCTTGGGCATACGCCTTTACGTTCTCCGTGAAAATGTCGACTACGCGCTCGGTGTAACGGTCATTGCTGCCTGCGACATGCGGGGTAATGATGACCTGCTCCATCACCCAGAGCGGATGATCTGACGGAAGCGGCTCCTCTTCAAATACGTCCAATGCAGCGCCGCTGATCTGTCCGCTGTTTAGCGCGTTAATCAAAGAGGCTGTGTCAACCGTAGGTCCGCGCCCCACATTGATGAAGCAAGCCCCTTTTTTGACGGCTTTCCATGTAGAAGCATTGAAAATATGACGGGTCTCACCCGTTAATGGAAGTACGTTAACGATATAATCGCCTTGTCCCAGCGCTTCGTGCAGGCCCTCCATCGAGTACATTTCATCCACGTTTTGTTCCGGCTTATTCGAACGTCTGACGCCAATGACGCGCATGCCGAAGGCTTTAGCCAGACGTGCGGTTTCTCGTCCGATTTCACCGACACCGGCAATGACCAGCGTTTTGCCGCTTATTTCACCAAGCGTGTGCAGTCCTGGGGCCGACAAATTCGAATCCCATTTCTTGTGCAGCTGATTCCGGACTGCGGTATGAAGCTGGCGTGAGAAGGACAGCATCATGGCAAAAATACTTTCCGCGATTGGTGTGGCATGCACTCCACTGGCATTGGTCAACATAACCCCCTTGTCTCTTAAACGCTCCAAAGGCAGCGTATCCACGCCGGCAGACCAGGTTTGCACCCATTTCAGCTGGCTGTCCTCCTGCAAAACATGTTCGGCAATCGTTTTCGACCATCCGGCGATGATCTCCGCATGTTTAATCAACTTTGGGGTGAGTTCCTTTTTATTTTTCACAATCAATTCAAAACCGGGAGCGGCCTGCTCGATCTGATGTTTCTGTTCCGGTGTCAGGGAATGAAGACATACAATTTGTTTCACGTTATAGCCTCCTCATTCAGCGATAGATATCGTATACGAATTCCTTTTAGGGGTTGTTCAAAAAGTCCGCTTTTGATCACGAAGTGGATCAGGAAGTAGGCTCGACATCGAATCTTGAATTCAGCCGGGCCTTCCGGTACTCACGTACCCACTACGTACGCTCCGCTCCTCAGTCCCTAGCTCCATTCAACCTTCTCGGTGCTGAAAACCGACCTTTTTGAACAGGCACTTTTAGGATACCAGATTCAAACCTGAAGTGGTAATGTTAACCGGGGGATAAGCCAACGAAAGATGTCCATCAGCGGTCAGTCTGTCCAATACTTTTTTAGTGGAAAAGTACTTTTTGGATATGATAATTTTCAAGGTGTTTTTTTAGGGTATTATATAGAAGGAAATGGTGAAGAAGGGGGCAATATTTACATGGAAAAGCCAATCAAGGACCAGCCACTTCGGCTGTTTATTGCCGTTAGATTACCGGATCAACTAAAATCAGCGTTGGAGCAGTGGAGAAAAGATAACCAACATCTGCTGTCTTTCAAAAGATGGACGCACAGGGAAGATTATCATATTACAATACAGTTCTTGGGAGATGTGGAGCCTGACCGCGTGCCTGCAATCGCGAATAAGCTTCAGTCTGTCGCAAGCCAGTTCCAACCATTTGAGCTTGGTTTTGACAAAGTCGGCATCTTTGGCGTGAAGACCTCGCCCCAGGTATTGTGGGCTGGAGTAATTGACTACAACGATACGCTTGTTCGATTGCAGGAAACCGTTACCAAAGCGATGGAGGAATTCGGATTCGTCAAAGAGTCCAGGCCGTACCATCCGCATATCACCATTGCCCGAAAATACGCGGGAGATCAACCTTTTCAACTCGATTCGCTGCAGCCCCTTCTTCCGCAAACAACAGTTTTGAGACATGCACAAATGGGGGCAACGTGGACTATGAATGAATTTGTACTATTTTCCACGCATTTGCACGATCGCCCAATGTATGAGATACTAGATTCCATCGTAATGGAAGATTCGTAGATTTTAATGATTCGAGTATTTTTTTAGTCATATTAAAATTTCTGCACATAAAACAATAATGTTATTCCCTTAGCCGTATCCTGTGAACCGTTGTGCCGTCACGAAGCTGTTGGTGTTGTAACAAAGTACTCATGTTTTTCTGTTTTCTCTATTCGCGGATGCAGCAAGTTGCTGAAAATGTTTTAGGGTTTATAAAACCCCTATTTTCGGTTACGTACAAAGGGATGTGCCGGAATAGTAGGGGGAAAAATATGTATACTCTAAGACAAAACCGCTGGATGGCTTTATTGATCGGAGTTATTCTGGTGTGTTTCTCTGCAATTTGTATGCTTCTTCAAAATGAACAAGCCCAGAAATTGCAAAATAAAAGCAACATGAATTTGAACTTTGGCTCGACTTCTCTGAGCAATCATAAGGTCGCGGTGGTCAGGTCGGAGCAAATACAAAAAAATACGGCACCGCCAACCCATTATAAGCTATCTCTGTCACTTCGAAATGTAAATAGTTATAACCCATGGAAAAATAAACCCAATTCTATTATGATTGAAAGGTTTCTCGTGAAACCGCCTCAGGCAGAAGCAAAGCTTGCGGTCGCGCCGCTCTACGCAACACCGAAGGCGGCAAAAGTGGAGGCTTCTCACCAGAATGAGCTGAATCCTCAGCTGACTCCCCCTAAAAAATTATTCTTCAGCCGGACCAAACTGCTCAGTCCATCAGAACAGACAAAAGCGACTTGGCAGTACAATGTATCCGCTGATGATGTGCTCCTGCTACAAAGAATAGTCATGGCAGAAGCAGAAGGTGAACCGTACCAAGGCAAAATCGCTGTAGCGAACGTTGTCTTGAACCGCCTACGGTCAGCCAATTTTCCCAGTACGATTAAAAAGGTTATTTTCCAGAGACATCAGTTCAGTCCTGTGGCTAACGGACGGTTTGATCGCGTAAAGCCGAATCAGGATTGTATTCATGCTGTCAACGAAGCGCTGAACGGCAAGAAAGCTGTGTCGGATGAGACATGTTATTTTCTTTCATTGAAACTGGCGGATGATCTGACAGTGCATCATTCCCAGACATTGGTGAAGCGGATCGGGAGTCACTCCTTTTACAAATAAATCCCAATTGGATATGATAGGCATAGGTAGTTCAGAAATGAATGATACCGGATCATATGATGTGTAACGTATTTGTAGGAGGGTGCCACGCTCATGAAAATTACGTATTACGGTCATTCTTGCGTACTTGTAGAAGAAGGCGGAAAAAGAATCATCATTGACCCTTTTCTGTCGGAAAGTCCAGTTTCGGAAATCTCGGCAAAGGATATTCATGTGGATGCTGTATTGCTGACGCATGGGCATAGTGATCATTTTGGAGATTGCATTGAAATTGCAAAGGCCAATGACTGTCCGGTGATCGCTGTTTTTGAATTGGCGGAATATTGCCAAAGCCAAGGCGTGAATGCTTATGGCATGAACATTGGCGGCAGCCACTCTTTTGACGGCTTCAAAGTTAAATATACGCTCGCCTTTCACACTTCATCCGTGTCGGTAGGAGATACTATGGTCTACGCAGGAGAACCCGGCGGCATTTTACTGACCATGGGCGGAAAAACCTTTTTCCATGCTGGAGACACGGGCCTGTTTGGCGATATGCGCCTGATTGGCGAGATGAACGAGATTGATGCAGCGGCGCTGCCGATCGGAGACTTTTTTACGATGGGACCTGATGATGCGCTGCTGGCGGCCAAATGGCTTCAAGCGGATAACGTGCTTCCGGTACACTACAATACATTCCCGGTAATTAAACAGGATGGTGTTTTGTTCTGTGAACGTCTCCGGCAAGAAGGTATTGATGGGTATCCACTGCAGCCTGGAGAAAGCTTCGAAATTTGATTTTGTCTCGGCTCCTGATAAACACCACTGGCATCCTGGGCATATACTGTGATGGAATTAGCCTTTAGGAAAGGTAGGAGCGCCCGATGAATTACCGGACAAACGGAAGCGGTCCAATCGCTGTTCATGACCTGCAGCATGTCATTCAGGCGGAATACCGGTCTATGATCTATGCTCAGCGGCTTCTTGGGCTTGCGCCTCCGGAGCACCGGATGCACTTCAGTAGATATGTGGAAATCAAGCAGAAGGAACGCCTTGTGGTCTGGACGCGATTGTATTACCATCTGACTGCCTGTTATCCGGTATTCAACAAGGTCGAGCCGCCCAAAGATTATGCGGCAGGACTCAGGGCGTCGATGACCGATGCGTTAGATGCTGCCGACCTATATGCCGGGCTGCTGGATGCTGCTCAGGATCCGCCGCTGCAGCATATTCTAGAGCGTGCGGTGAACGGAGAGACGCGCTGGGCAGTCCGGCTACAACAACTCTACAGTAGTCATCTGTATGAGAACGGGAATATGGAGATGAGCAAAGGGCTTATCGGTGTCGTAAAAAAACAGCTTCCTCCAGGTTATTAGGAGGAAGCTGTTTTCTCTTAAAGTACGTCGATAGATGTTTTTGGGGTCCTCGCACTTAGAGCCCGCTGCTGGATAGTGTTTCCTGTCGCAATAATTCAAGGACCTGCTGAGCACAGTAAAACGGCTCTTTTTCAGGTTCCGTGCTCATGAAAGAGTTTACCCTGCTGCTTTCCACCTGCTTGTATTCATATAACAATCGATGATGCCAGCGGTGCAATACAGATGGGGAATGGATCATCTCTGCGCTTCCCAGCTCCACGAAATATTGGCTGTTTTCTTCTTCCTGGCCGGGAATCACACCATAAAACAGCATCGGGATTCCTTTGGCCATTCCTTCTGTACAGGTCATGCCCCCAGGTTTCGTAATGAGCAAATCGGATACATCCATCCATTTATCAATTTGCTTCGTATATCCGAGCAGGTGAATATGGGGATGGTTGAAGGCCGGACTGCTTTTCATCTTTTGCAGAAGCTTTTCGTTGCTGCCTGTGCAAAAAATCAATTGGATCTGATCCGCCCAGGATATCAGCAGATTTACGATTTCTTTGTTGAAAGAAACCCCCCATCCTCCGCTCATGATCAGAACCGTCGGCATACGTTTTAGACCGAGATCCTTCACCAGCTGCTCCTTGTCGGCTCCTTCCCAGAAGTTCGGATGGACCGGTATGCCGGTGACTTGTATGGATGCCGCCGGGACGTTACGGCGGAGCAGCAGGTTTTTGACCCGAGGTGTGGAGACTAGATATTGGGTAACTTCCTTATTCACCCAAGTACCATGAACGTCATAATCCGTAATCAGCGTAATAAGCGACACATTGAGTCCCTTACGTTTGAGACGTGAGATCACAGCATTGGGAAAAGGATGTGTACATATGATCAGATCCGGTTTAAGCTGCTGTATGACCTGAGCCGTATGTGTGTAAAAAATCCGGTGCAAGGCAAGCTTGGTCAGTCGGTTGAGCGACTTATCGTATTGCTTGCGGTAGAGCATTCCGACGAGTTTGGGACTGCTGCTAACCGTTTTACGGTATGCCGACAGAATTAAGGGACCCATCGTCGGGTTCAAAAATTTACCGAGCTCGATAACTCGGCATTGCAGATCCGGATCTAGCTTCTTCATTCCGGCCGCTAGCGCGTACGCTGCTTGCGTATGGCCTGTTCCGAAACCTTCGGAGAGCAGCAGCACTCTCTTTTTCCGCATGTTTTCACCCACTTTTCCTTCCTCTATCTTACAGGAGGAGATGGTAAAAATCCATAAACGGATGTCATTTCAAATAACTTGAAACAAGCTTATGAAAATGAAAGAAATATTTATGAAAAAATTTCCCGTTTGGGGTTGCCAGCGGATAAAGAAAGTGTTAAAGTATGAATTGACCGACTGACCGGATTGGGAATCTGGTCATCAATCAGTAATCTGATGTTCATCATCCGGAAGAAAGGAGGAGGAAGGATATGCCTGCGGTGGATCGTCGAAAGCAAATCCTTCAAGCAGCAGCGCAGTCATTTGCCCTGTTTGGATATAAGGCGACGACGATGGATCAGGTGGCAAAAATCGCAAACGTGGGCAAGGGGACCATTTATACATTTTTCACCAATAAGGAAGAGCTGTTTGATGAAATTTTATACAGCGTCATATTGGAGATGAAGGAACTGGCCGAGAGCACGATTATGCGCAAGCACACGTTTTTTGAGAACTTGTATCGGGTTCTGGATGCTTTGCTTGAATTCAGGGATGATCAAGATCTGTTCATCAAGTTGTCCCAGGAAGTTAGGGATGTGGGAACGCCCAAGGCAAGGGAAGGGCTCGCCAAGCTGGAGCGCGTAATCTTGGATTATTTGGAACGAGAGATTGCTTTTGCACGGGATCATGGAGAAACTAAGCCTTGTGATCCGCAAGTGGTTGCGATTGTCATGTTAAAGCTGTACATTGCATTAACATCCGATTTTAACCAGATTCGGGAGCCTCTCGGCAAGGAAGAAATTCATCATTATTTTAGGTTGTTTTTGTCAGATGGTCTTGCGGATTCCTCCTGTAGTAGCACAGTATCAACATAATGGGGTAGAACGCGCTTCCAAGTACGTGCAGCCTTTTCAGCAGGCGGCCGAGAAAGGAAGTTTTTATCGGCCCTCTATTGACTAATTGGTAAAAACGGTCAATGAGTTTTATCGAAAAATAGAGAAATAAGGAGAGAAACTAATTATGAGGTCATTATCTGTATTTGCAAAAGATATGGCTGCTACGCTCCGCAACCGGAAGCTGCTCATCTCTATGGTGGCCGTACTCTGTATTCCCGTCATGTATGCCGGGTTGTTTCTGGGGGCGTTCTGGGATCCTTACGGTAAAATGGATCAAATCCCGGTAGCAGTTGTCAATCAGGATACCGGTGCTGAATATGGAGACAAATCGCTGAAAGTAGGCGATGATTTAGTTGATGAATTGAAGAATAACGATGGTTTCAAGTGGGAATTTGTAAGCCGCGAGGAAGCGGATAAGGGAATGGCCGATAGCCATTATTACATGACGATCGTTATTCCTGAGGACTTCTCTACCAAAGCCGCAACGGTTTTGGATGAACATCCACAACCTTCCGATATTATCTTCGAGCCGAATGAAGGTTATAACTTCCTGGCTTCCCAAATCGGCGGCACGGCGATCAAAGAAATTCGCACAAAAGTTTCCGAGAAGGTAACTGAAGCCTACTCCAAGGCGTTGTTCGATCAGATCCAAACTGTTTCCGACGGGCTTGGCAAAGCGGGCGACGGCGCAACTGAAATTTCGGACGGCGTGGTGAAGCTCGATGATGGTGCTGCCAAGCTGAAAGAAAATTTGGCGAAAATGGTTGAAGGAACAGTGAAGCTGCAAGACGGTATCAAGCCGCTCTCAAATGGTGCAGGGGACTTGCAAAAAGGCGCTCTGACCTTGAAGGAAGGTACCCAGTCCCTTTCCAGCGGTTTGAATCAACTGAATGCGGCTCACAAGCAGCTTGAAGATGGTGTTGTATCCGCACATCAAGGTTCCAAACAGTTAAAAGGCGGATTGACGCAAACCGAAGCAGGCAGCGCGCAACTGAAAGCGGGATTGCAAATCGCTGTTGATGGCAGTGGTCAGCTGAAAGCCGGTTTGGGGCAAACCCTGGATGGTAGCGGCAAATTGAATGATGGTTTGAAGCAATCGGAAGCAGGCAGCGCGAAGCTGGCTGAAAACATGAAAGCCGCCGAAGCTGGTAGTGCCCAGGTTGCAGAAGGCGCGAAAGGGGTAGCTCAAGGTTTGCAGCAGCTGGCCCAAGCAAGCCCTGAACTTGCCAAGAACCCAGCCGTTCAAAAACTGATTGCTGCGAGCCAGGCTGTGGCCAAAGGCAGCGAGCAATTAAACCAAGGTCAACAGCAGCTTTCTCAAGGAGCCGAGCAGCTGCATAAATCCCAGCAGCAGCTATCCGGCGGCGCAGCAACCCTGTATGGCGGAGTGCAGCAGCTATCCGGCGGTGCAGATAAGCTCAGCGACGGGGCAGGGCAGCTGGCAGCAGCCGTGGATCAGTTGCATCAAGGACAAAAGCAGCTTCTGCAAGGCGCAAACCAGCTTGAAGCAGGACATACTACACTTGAAGGCGGAATGAAGCTGTTTGGTACGAAACTGTCCGAAGCAGCGAATGGCAGCCAGCAGCTGGCTAGCGGTGCCGGACAGCTTGCGGAAGGTTCCGGTATACTGGCAGGCGGCATGAACCAATTGGGCAGCGGTGTATCCACCCTTGCTGACGGTTCTAAACAGCTTGATGACGGTGCCGGTCAATTGCATGAAGGTATTGGCAAGCTGAAGGACGGATCCGGAGAGCTTGCAACTAAACTGAATGATGCAGCTAAGAAATCCGGAGAAGTTGATGCAAACGATGATAATTTCAAAATGTTTGCCGATCCTGTAAAAATTGAAGAAAAGAAATATACGAAAGTTCCGAACTACGGAACAGGCTTCTCGCCATACTTCTTGTCGCTTGGTCTGTTTGTAGGTGCACTGATCTCCACGATCGTGATTCCGATGAGAGATTCTGCCGTTCTTGGAGCATCAGGCTTTAACCGGTTCTTCAGCCGGACGCTTTCCTTCACATTGATGGGTGTGCTGCAATCCTTGCTGGCCGCAATCGTCATTCTGTATGGATTGAAACTTGAAGTACAAAGCGTTCCGTTGTTCTATCTCTTTACATTCATTACAAGTTTGTCCTTTATGTTCATGATTCAAGCAATCGTTACTTGGCTGGATCAGCCTGGACGCTTCGTCGCCATCGTAATGCTGATCTTCCAATTGACAACTAGTGCAGGCACATTCCCACTGGAACTGATTCCAGACTGGATGAAGACTCTGAACCCGTTGCTGCCAATGACATACAGTGTCAAAGGTTACAAAGCGGTTGTATCAACCGGAGATTTCAGCATAATGTGGCAGCAAGTCGCAGTACTTGGCGTTGTAGGTATCGTATTCCTCGGCCTGACGCTCGTTTACTTCTTGATGAAGTCACACAAGAACATTCTCGATCAAGAAGAAACGTCTTCCATAACTGCGTAATAGATTCAAACGTAAAAAAGGGGTTATCCCAAGCCGTTCCGGCTTCGGGGTAACCTCTTTTTATATGGCGGATTTTTCTGTTAAAGAGAATAATTATTCGCATTTCGTACTATTTAGTTAGAGTTACCTTTATTGCGGCAGTGCAAAAAAATGTTTATCGTGACCATAAAAACTTTAAATTGCGCAGGTTAAAGGGCAGTGATAAAATAAAAAAACCAATTCTTGATGAATAAATATCAAAGTTAAACATCAATAACCTTTCCCCCAATAGCAACAAGCTTGTCCGCCGTTGTACGTGTACCCCATTCCCCAATTATTGTCACTGTTTTGTTCTTGTAGCCAATGATCTTCTCGTCATGGTTGTGTTTGCTGTACCCGAATTTAAGGTCGTTTTATTTTATTCTGAAGAGAGAAAGGTTGTTTTCTATGAGACATACGGTACTTCCCCCTAAACAGGGACTTTATGATCCGCAGTTCGAAAAAGATGCCTGCGGCATGGGGTTTGTCGCTCATATCAAGGGCAGGGTTTCCCACGAAATTGTCAGCCAGGCGCTGACAATGCTGGAAAATATGGAGCATCGCGGCGGCCAGGGCAGCGAACCTAATTCCGGTGATGGAGCCGGTATTATGCTGCAAATTCCGCATCATTTTTTTGCCGTAGAAGCGCAAAGACTCGGTTTTGAACTTCCGGAGCCCGGACAATACGGAGTTGGCATGCTGTTTCTTTCCCATGTTGAGGCCGTTCGTGAGGCTCATGAGAGCCAGCTGATTCAGATTATTAAGGAAGAAGGGCAAACCTTCCTCGGCTTCCGTGACGTTCCGACTTATGATGAAATGCTGGGCAAGTCGGCAAAAGAGGCTAAGCCGCTCGTACGCCAAGTCTTAATCGGTCGCAGCAGCGACCTGATCGAAGACCTGGATTTTGAACGCAAGCTATATATCATCCGCAGACGCGCTGAGTTGGCAATCCGTTATAGCGGAACACCTGAAGGGGATTCCTTCTATATTTCCAGCTTATCCTGCCGGAAAATCGTATATAAAGGCATGTTGACGACCGTTCAGGTCGGACAGTTTTATCTTGATCTGCAAAACGAAATGGTAGAAACCGCGATCGCGCTCGTTCATTCCCGTTTCAGCACGAACACCTTCCCGAGTTGGGAGCGCGCGCATCCATATCGCTTCATGATCCACAACGGTGAGATCAATACGCTGCGCGGCAATGTGAATTGGATGCATGCCCGCCAGTCGCTGTTTAAGAGCGATGTTTTTGGCGAAGATTTGGACAAAGTGAAACCGGTAATCAATCCGGACGGTTCGGATACCGCGATGTTTGACAATACTTTTGAATTTTTGTATTTGAGCGGGCGTTCCCTGCCGCATGTGGCGATGATGATGGTACCTGAGCCTTGGAACAACCACGAAAGCATGGATGAAACCAAAAAAGCATTTTATGAATACCACAGCACCCTCATGGAGCCATGGGACGGCCCTGCCGCGATGGCGTTTACGGACGGCGTGCAAATCGGGGCGATTCTTGACCGCAACGGGCTCAGACCTTCGCGTTACTACGTGACGAAGGATGATCTGATTGTCTTGTCTTCCGAAGCTGGGGTTCTCGACATTGCTCCGGAAAATGTGCTTTACAAGGACCGTTTGCGTCCAGGCCGAATGCTGCTTGTCGACACCAAAGAAGGGCGTATTATTTCCGACGAGGAAGTCAAAGCGCAAATAGCCTCCGAGCGGCCATACCGCCAGTGGCTTGACGAACATCTAATCAACCTGGAGGAGCTTCCGGATGCGCCGGAACTTCCGAATCCAAAGCATGACAATGTGACACAGCTGCAGTTGGCTTTCGGCTACACGTTCGAAGACCTGCGCAAGGTGCTGGAGCCGATGGCCAAGACCGGTATGGAAGCACTTGCTTCGATGGGCTACGATGCCCCGCTCGCCGTGCTGTCCGACAAGCCTCAGCGCTTGTACAACTACTTCAAGCAAATGTTCGCACAGGTGACAAATCCACCGATCGATGCAATCCGTGAAGAGATCATTACATCGACGGGGACATCAATCGGGCCGGAACGCAATTTACTGAACCCGGAACCGGAAAGCTGTCGACAGATCCGTTTGGATACGCCGATTCTATCCAACGAGGATTTTGCAAAAATCCGTCATGTGCACCGTCCGGGTTTCAAATCGATGACGATTCCGATTTTTTATACAGCCGCAGACGGAGTCGAAGGTCTGCGGCAGGCGCTGGATGGACTATGCGAAGCCGCTGATCGCGTAATCGGCAAAGGCCATAACATCCTGATTTTGTCCGACCGTGGCATGGACCGTGAAAATGCGGCCGTACCAGCCTTACTGGCCGTGTCCTGCCTGCATCATCATCTGATCCGGCAGAGTACGCGTACGAAGGTGAGCATCCTGCTCGAATCCGGCGAACCACGCGAAGTGCATCATTATGCGCTGCTGCTCGGCTGCGGGGTTAGTGCGGTCAACCCGTACCTGGCCTTCGAAACGCTGGATGATATGATTCGCCAGGGACTCCTGCGCGGCGTCACACATGAGAAAGCTGTCAAAAACTATATCAAAGCCGCGACCAAAAGCGTGGTGAAAATATTGTCCAAGATGGGGATCTCCACGATCCAGTCCTATCGCGGAGCTCAAATATTTGAGGCAGTCGGTTTGAAAGAGGAATTTGTGGAGAAGTATTTCACCAATACGCCATCCCGCATCGGCGGCATCGGTCTGGAAGAAGTGGCGGCCGAAGCGCTTGCCCATCACAACAGGGCTTTTACAGACAAGGACGGAAACGACAAGGTGCTGGATTCCGGCGGTGAATATCAATGGCGGAGAGACGGGGAAGAGCATCTGTTCAACCCACAAACGATCCATTTGCTGCAGCAAGCCGTACGTACGGATGATTACAACATATATAAGAAATACGCCAAACTGGTACAAGGCGAGAATGAACAGAAGATGACGATCCGCTCCCTGCTGAAGCTGAAACCGACTGGACCTGCAGTACCGCTGGAAGAGGTTGAACCAATCGAGTCCATCATGCGCCGCTTCAAGACAGGGGCGATGTCTTTCGGTTCCATCAGTAAGGAAGCGCATGAAAGCCTGGCCATTGCCATGAACCGCATTGGCGGCAAAAGCAACACGGGTGAAGGCGGGGAAGACCCTGCGCGCTACATCCCAGATGCGAACGGCGATTCCCGCCGCAGCGCCATCAAACAGGTGGCATCGGGTCGATTCGGCGTCACATCGGGCTACTTGGTTAATGCGGATGAAATCCAGATCAAGATGGCCCAAGGGGCCAAGCCTGGCGAAGGCGGGCAGCTGCCCGGCCGCAAGGTGTATCCATGGGTTGCCGAGGTCCGCGGTTCCACGCCAGGTGTCGGTTTGATATCCCCGCCTCCGCATCATGACATTTATTCGATCGAGGATTTGGCGGAGCTGATTTATGATCTGAAAAATGCCAACCCTCGTGCCAATATTAACGTGAAGCTGGTATCTGAAGTTGGCGTCGGTACAATCGCTGCCGGCGTAGCCAAAGGTAGAGCCGATATCATTCTGGTGAGCGGTTATGACGGCGGTACAGGCGCATCTCCGCAAAGCTCAATCCGCCATGCAGGCATGCCGTGGGAACTGGGTCTTGCGGAAACGCATCAGACGCTGATTCTGAACAACCTACGCGACCGTGTCGTGCTGGAGACGGACGGCAAAATGCTAAACGGCCGGGACCTGGCCGTGGCAGCACTGCTGGGAGCCGAAGAGTATGGTTTCTCGACCGCACCCCTAATTGCGCTTGGCTGTATCATGATGCGCGTATGTCAAATGGATACCTGTCCGGTTGGCGTAGCGACTCAGAATCCGGAACTGCGCAAACATTTTATGGGCGATCCAGCGCATGTTGTGAACTTCATGAAATTCGTGGCGGAGGACCTGCGCGAGTTGATGGCTGAGCTTGGATTCCGCACCGCTCAAGAGATGATCGGCCGGACCGACTGCCTGGATGCTGAAGTGGCAAACAACCACTGGAAGCAGCAAGGTATCGATCTGTCCCTACTTCTGTATACACCCGAAATCCCGGAAGGCAGCACACGTTTCAATAGTAAAACGCAAAATCATGGTCTGGAAGAAACGCTGGATATGCGTCAACTGCTTGCTCTGGCTGCACCGGCGCTCGAAACTGGCGCAGCCGTTCAAGGAACATTGCCAATCACCAATGTGGACCGGGCCGTCGGCACGATCCTGGGCAGTGAAGTGACACGGAAATACGGGGCTGCCGGACTTCCGGAAGATACGATTTCCTTGACGTTTACAGGTACCGCAGGTCAAAGTTTCGGAGCATTCGTTCCGAAAGGGATGACGCTCACGGTTGTTGGTGATGCCAATGACTATACGGGCAAGGGCCTTTCCGGGGGCAAGCTGATCGTGAAACCGTCGGAACGATCGACCTTCAAGGCAGAGGAAAATATCATCATCGGCAACACCGCGTTTTACGGTGCAACCAGCGGTGAAGCGTATATCAATGGTATTGCCGGCGAACGCTTTGCAGTCCGGAACTCAGGCGTTTCGATTGTCGTTGAAGGCGTCGGAGACCATGGCTGCGAATATATGACGGGCGGACGCGTGGTTGTGCTGGGTGGCACCGGACGGAACTTTGCGGCCGGTATGTCCGGCGGCATCGCCTATGTATTTGATCCAGAGAACATCTTTATTCAGCGCTGCAACCTGGAAATGGTGCTGCTCGAGCGGGTGGAGGAAGCCGAAGAGGCGGAAGATTTGAAGCAGCTGGTTCAGAAACATGTATCCTATACCAGAAGTGCAATAGGCCAAAAGGTACTGGCAGATTGGGGACAAAACCTGAGCCGGTTCGTAAGGGTCATTCCAAAGGATTACAAACGAATGACGCAGCATATCCGTAAGGTTCAGGAAAAGGGATTGACGGGAGAAGTGGCATTGATGGCGGCCTTCGAAGCCAACATGAGGGAGCTGGCCAGATCTGGCAGTCAATAAGTCATAAATTTTTCATGAACGTGTAGACTTGGTCAAAAACGGGTTAGCGATTTTTGCTCCAATTGGGGACTGGAATCGTAGGCCCGTTTTTTTCGACAAAAATAGAACTGGATTTCGAAGACAAACTCTCCATCAGACGACAGCATCATGGCAGCTCTTGGGATATAATGAAAAAGTCCTACCCCCCATAGTCATGATAGACTGCTCATACGGGAATCGGGCAGGTCAACTGATCTTAATTATTGATAATTCGATGAGTAGAGCGAGGGTATCTTCGATGAGTGATGAGAAGGATTTTGGTACCGAGGCCCGGTCCAATAATGAGCTTCAGACAAAGACACAACTGGATATCCTTAAAGTGATGGAGCAATGCGGGATACACCCTGACAGATGGTATAACTATATCCGACAGGGGGATCGCTTGTTAGAAACGGAACAAACCTAGTTTAGGACAATTCTATCTGCATATAAAAACCTCAGCGGCGATCAAAGCTGCTGAGGTTTTTTTTCGCATCGATTTATTTCATGGATCGTTCCATCCGCACAAAAGCAATGAAACGTTTGGCTTCTTCCTCTGTTAGACTGCGTCCGTCAATGGTCAGATTGTACTTCTCCAGCAAATCTGAAGCAGATAGCTCCACCTGGCCTACCTGGTCCACAAAGTCCCGGACTACTGGCTCCATAACCGTTTTTGGCTGATTTGTACGACCGATCAAATAATCTATGGAAACTTCAAATTTATCGGCTAGTTTGGTCAGTATTTCAAAGTCAGGTTTGCGGCGGTTCTTTTCATAATGGGAGAGTGCAGCTCTTGTTATTCCAATCGATTGGGCTAATTCCTCTTGAGTCCATCCTCGTTGGTCCCGCAGTTCTGCGATGCGATTGCCGTGATTCATGAATTAACCTCCTCTGAGTGCCTGCGAATTGCCAAGGTAAAGAAACAAAATGTATCGTTAATAATAAACTAGCATAGAGAAATATATTGAAAAAAGGATTGACGGGTTACAAATTGTATCGTAAAGTAAAACTTGTAAATGATACCAAATGTATCTATGTCGAAACAATATGTATCAATAGACAGTATAGGCCGGATTGATTACTTCTATACTACAAGGCGGGGTCGAAGCAATGAATATGTTGACGGCATATGGCATACATCTTCAAATGTATATATCCATTCATCAAATCGGTGGAACTTCCGTGATGTTGAATCGGTCCCGACCAGTTGTATTATGGGAGGTCGAATCCCGGATGCTCGTATTCATTAGCGACCTGGATTTTCCGCTTGTGCCTGAAATACACCTTTGTTTCGATATCGCTTGCCAAGGTGATCTACTATGCCGGACGTACGGGAAACTTCTCTGGAAAGAAGAGAGCTTTACCGAAGCCAAACAGTATGGGGTTCTGCTCGATCCGGATGAGTATGGGGAGGTGAACATGGCAAAACAAATCACCCGTACCGCAGGCGGCAGAGTCCAACTGCATAAGTATGGTCTTTATATGGATTTCATGTGCGATCAAGGCAGTGGCCAAATCTTAGATGTTTTTACATAGGATTTTGTTAAAGTCATTTTACTATATTTATCAAAGTGCTGCATAGTGAAAATCGAAACATAATTTATTAAGTGAGGGATGGATCTTGAGCAGTATGAATTTTTATGGAAAACAGACCGTTTTGGACGAAATCACGTTCCCCCGAATATATCTTCAATTGAATGTCGCTGCTGAATAGGTCCCTCATGAATAGCGTAAATCCTTTAAAAAACACGTTGGAAACCAGTCGTCAGTTTGAAGCCATACCGCTGTACGAAATGAAAAACAGAAATTGGTTTTGGATCGGAAAAAGAATCCAGGATGTGTGTCTTTCACTTCTTGGACTTATTTTGCTGTTCCCGTTGTTGCTGTTGATCGCACTCTTGATTAAAGCCGAAGATCCGAGGGGAGCCGTTATTTTTGCCCAAACCCGGGTCGGAAAGAACGGGAAGCTTTTTAAAATGTATAAATTCCGTTCCATGGTCAGCGATGCGGAGGTCATGCTAGAGGAGCTGATGAATCAGAACGAGATTAGCGGGGCCATGTTTAAAATGAAAAACGACCCGCGGATTACCCGAGTAGGCCGTTTTATCCGTAAAACTAGTCTGGATGAGCTCCCGCAGCTAATCAACGTGCTTAAAGGGAATATGAGTCTGGTTGGTCCGAGACCGCCCCTGCCGAGAGAAGTAAACGACTATACTTCCTACGACATGATGAGGCTGCTCGTCGTGCCAGGATGCACGGGATTATGGCAAATCAGTGGCAGAAACCATGTTGGATTTCAGGAAATGGTAGAGCTTGATTTGGAATACATACGAAATCAGTCCTTTATAAACGATATTGTCATTATGTGCAAAACTGTAAAGGTGCTCTTTGGAGCGGATAATGCTTACTGACGGCACGCGACCGCCTTGATTTCGGCAAAAAGACTTTGCGGAAAACAGGCAAGAGCACAAGCGGAAAGGTGGCTGGCCTGTAATGAAAAAATGGGTTGTAATCCCCATGTCCGTATTTATCGTTATGGTATTGGTTGCAGCCGGATATACTGTGTACCTCTATCAATCTGTCAAAACGACAGCTCATCAAATGTATGAAAGCAGGGATGGGACGGCTCAGCCAAAACCAGTAAGCAAAGACGACAGTTCCTCCATGGTTGCGGCGGCGGGCAAGGATAGCAAAGTGCAAACTGGCGCTGTAGCGGTTACCGCCAGTCTCAAGGAAAAGAAGCCCTTCACTGTGCTTATACTAGGCGTGGACCAACGCGAGAACGATAGGGGACGGTCGGATGCAATGGTTTTCCTGACGGTCAATCCGGCCAAACAAAACATCCTCATGTTCAACATTCCGAGGGATACGCGCACGGAGATTATCGGTCACAATACCGTAGATAAAATCAACCATGCGTATGCGTTTGGCGGCGTAAACATGTCGGTCAAGACGGTCGAACATCTTCTGGATTATCCGGTAGACTACTATATCAGAGTGAACATGGAAGGCTTCGCGCACCTGATCGATTCCATAGGAGGCATCGAGGTGAACAATCCTTTTGCTTTTTATTATGAGGGACATCAGTTTGATCAGGGGGATCTAAAATTAACTGGTGAAGAAGCGTTGCTGTATTCCCGGATGCGTTATGACGATCCACGCGGTGATATGGGCAGAAATACAAGGCAGCGTCAAATTTTGAAGGAACTGATCAACAGTTCGCTGAGAATCGCCAATGTCGTTAAAATTGATTCTCTGCTTGCGGATGTGAGGGACAGCGTGAAGACGGATATTACTTTTGATGACATGAAAACTTTTCTGACCGATTACCGTCCGGATATCAAGCAGATCGACCAGGATGAAATAAGCGGTCAGGGGCAACGGATCAATGGTATATGGTATTACCTGGTTAGCGACAAGGAAAAAAGTCGGGTCCATAATTTGATTAAAGAGCATATGCAGTGAAAAATGCTGAGTATCCGTAAAAAGAAACTAATTCAGATCGCGTACCGCCGAGCGAACCCCGGCGGTTTTTCTGTTTTTCGGCGGAACTGCTTGACATCATTACGAGAGTGTTGTAGATTTCTGGTAGTGATACAGAATGTAGCTATCTAGTTTTAGAATGATACATAATGGAAGATTTTCTTATGTCACAGGAGAGGAATGTAGTTCCAATGAACGATCTTCAGTACGTCTACTGCTTGTGCTGTGAGAGAATGGTCTCGGTATCGGAAACCATGCTTATTTTCCGAACGGGATATTACCGTAACACGGTTCCTTTGGGTTTATGTAAACGTTGTCATAATAAAGGAGAAGGGAGGTTGGAATTCCAAAATATGGGGCATTTAAAAAACGGATATGCTACAATTAGGCGATAACATACGATAAGGAGTGAAGTGAATGCAGCATGAACCGGTGGTTCGGCTGGAGGGGGTAACGAAGAGGATCTCTTCCAAAACCTTGGTTGAGAACGTTACGCTAGACATTCCACCCGGACAGGTATTCGGGTTTCTTGGGCCCAATGGTGCCGGGAAAACAACGACGATTCGGATGATGGTCGGTCTCACCTCAATCAGTCAGGGAGATGTCAAGATTTGTGGATTCAGCATTAAGGAGCATTTTGAAAAGGCGGTCGCCAATGTCGGTGCCATTGTCGAAAATCCGGAGATGTACAAGTTTCTGACGGGATATCAGAACCTGCGCCATTTTGCTCGTATGATGACCGGTATTTCGGAGGAGAGAATTCAAGAGGTGGTCCAGCTTGTAGGTCTTAATAACCGGATTCATGACAAAGTAAAGACCTATTCGCTTGGGATGAGGCAGCGTTTGGGCGTGGCCCAGGCAATTTTGCACCGGCCGAGGCTTTTGATATTAGACGAGCCAACCAATGGCCTTGATCCGCAAGGAATCCGCGAACTCCGCGATTACCTGCGCCATCTGTGTCATGAAGAAGGGACGACGGTCTTTGTCTCCAGTCATCTGCTGTCTGAAATGGAATTGATGTGCGATAGCGTGGCGATTATTCAGAACGGGCGGCTGATTGATGTACGCTCACTAAAAGATAGTAGGGAAGGGCATTCGAATGCGGTAGAAACTGGGTTTCTGGTCGATGATCCGCAGCGGGCGCTTCTCGTTATGGAGGGCGGCATCCAAGAGGAGAGCCTGGTTATTATGAAGCTGACCCGTGATGAAATTGCGGAAATCAACGTCCGGCTGGTTCAGGCAGGCATCAAGGTGTATGGCATTCGTACAGTTACCCGTTCGCTTGAAGAACAGTTCCTGGAAATGACGGGGGGTGACCCAATTGGGTAATTTTTTCAATCTCGTACAAAATGAAAATATGAAAATCTACCGTCGCGTCCGCACCTGGGTCATGTTGGGGATTCTTGTCGTCGTTAATTTGCTAATTCCAGTCCTGTTATCCATGGCGGATCATGGCGGATCGATTTCCATTTGGGATAGCGTGGTCATGGGTACATCTTTCACATTTTTTCTGTGTACGATCTTTTCAGTTATTGTTGCGGCGGATTCCGTAGCGGGGGAATTTTCGTGGGGTACAATTAAATTGCTTCTGATCAGGCCGTGGAGCCGTTCCAAAATTCTGCTCTCCAAATATGTGTCAGTCATTTTGTTCAGCTTGCTTTGCACCCTGCTTCTTATGGCGATGTCTTTCTTGGCATCCAGTTTCTTTTTTTCAGGCAACATTTCCGGCAACACCGAAAGTGGCTTATTCCCGCATGGAGCAAACGGATTCGTGTATACGCTGCAATATTTGCTTTGCCAATACGTGAATCTATTTATTACAGTTGCGATTGCTTTCATGTTGTCCACAGTTTTTCGTGCTGGCGGGCTCGCCATCGGGCTTGCTTTGTTTATTATGTTTGCCAAAGGGATATTCACAGCTTTGTTCAATCCCGAACGTTTCGCATGGGCAAAGTATTTGTTCTTTACGCATATGGATCTGTCCGGTTATTTGCAGACGGATGTAGGTCCGGGTGGTGTCAGTCTCGGATTCGCGCTTGCCGTGCTCGCCGTATATTATATCGTTTTTATGGCGGTTTCCTGGTATGTATTCAGCAAGAGAGACATCGCCGCATAAGGATTAATTAAGTCCTAAGCCCGACGCAAACGGAGTGTGTCCATCCGGTCACACCCTGCTGCGGCGGGCTTTTTACGCGAAGGTTTCCAGCAGCTTGGGAACACAGTTCACCCTGCTTCTGTTTCCAAAAGCTGCACATCGTTTGTGGGCATCGTGTCTTGCTGTTCTTCTTTTGGCTCCATATTGCTGGAACCATTGAGGATACCGCCCTCGGCTATTACGAGGGAAGAGGCGGCAAGCACGTTTCCGAACATCTTGCCAGTTGAGGTGATCGTTAGCTTGCCTTCCGCCTGTACATCTCCATAGACTTTTCCGGCAATAATCACTTCTCTGGCGCTGATATCGGAACGGGCGACGGCAAATTCGCCGATCGTCACACAGGCGCGGCTTTCGATAACACCGTTAAATTTGCCCTCGATACGTACATTAGCTTCACATGCGAGTGCTCCTTCGACCTCAGTACCTCTTCCAATCAGGGAATCGGTAGACATAAACGAATTTTTGGTTTTGGATCTGATCAACATAGAACCTCCTTAATTTACGGAATTGTTTTTTTGAATGTAAGGGAGAGGGTTGACGGGCTTATCATCCTTGACGACCTGGAAATGGAGATGTGGTCCGGTACTTCGGCCGGTAGAGCCAAGGAAGGCGATTTGCTCACCTTTGTCGACCGATTCCCCGACGTTCACAAGGATTTTGCTGAGATGCATATACCATGTCTGCAGCCCGCTCGGATGTTCAATGACAACATAACGGCCACGGGCGCCGCTTTCATCCGCAGTGACGACTTTACCCGTTCCCGCCGCATAAACGGGACCGCCGTTCTCTCCAGCAATATCAATGCCTGCGTGGAAGGCGGCTTTGCCGGTGAAGGGATCAGTCCGGTAGCCGAAGCTCGAAGTCAGCACTTTGGATGCGGTAGGCCATAGCGTTGGGGCGCCCGTTATTTGCACCTGCGTTTCCTGCGCTTTTTTCAGCGTATGGGGAATTTGGTTTTCCATCGTTTTCAGAAGTTCCTGCATTTCCTGAAAGTCGTCTTTCGTCTCCTGGGCCAAGTCCAATATCTCGTTAGTATGCACGGCGATGTATTCGCCCCCGACATGCTGCGAGGCATCCCAGGACAGGGTAGACACATGATCGGTAGAATCGTCTGTCGACATGCTTATGTTATGTTTGTCGATAAACTGCTGTAGCTTCTGCTCCAGATCATCCACATGCTGCATCTTCTGCTGCATATCCTTGGCTTGCGAGGAGAGCTTGATCATTTCGTTTTGCAGGCGCTCGATAGATTGATCACGGCTGTTGATCGAGCTCTGCAGCTGAACGTTTTTTATGTTTTCAAGGCTGACCTCTTCCTCCAGACGAGAGATGACCTGGGAGGAATGGGCCTGCAAAGCAAGAATGAGACCGGACAATGAGAGGACAGCGACTGCGGGCACGGCCAACAGTAAAGATTTGGACAGATGAATCTGTTTGACCGAATGCTGGGCGTCCCGCATCAACAGGAGTGTCATACGTCGATTGGCGGTTGCATTTTTCATGGCAGCTCCTTTCTATAGCATTGTTATAGAGGTTGTTCAAAAAGTCCGCTTTTGATCACGCACTTATATACTTGTCTTATAATCTATGTATTCGATGAACGCTCGGAACATGTCTAAAATGTTACCTTTATACGCCAGTTACTGCCCCATGATGAGGCGGTAGTACTTGAATAAAGAAGGCTTGATTTGGTCAATCATGGATAGGTAACCCGGTGATGACGCTATTTCTTGGGAAGGAGGCTGCCTTATGGTGTGGCTGCTGTCCGCGCTCATTATTTTTATTATTCAGATCGCAACGATTTTGCTGCTGGAGTTCCACAACCCCTCCAAAACGATCGCATGGTTGTTTATTCTTTTCTGCTGTCCGATCATCGGGTTTGTCGTTTATTATTTTGTGGCCCAAGACTATAAGGCGCGCAAGCAGATCCGTGCCCGGGGTACGGGGCTTTTCCGTCAAATTCGTTCCATCTTGTGGAGCCGGGTGACGGCGGTTAAGGAAATCGGGGGGATGCATAATCCTGAATTTGAGCATCAGGAGCGGCTGTTCAATCTATTGTCCCATGTCTCGGAAAGCCCGATCACAGGTCGCAATGCCAGCCGGGTGCTGACAGACGGCGAAGAGGCGTTTGGCGCGATGTTGAAGGCGATGGAGGCTGCCAAGGAGCATATACATATCGAATTTTATATTTTTAGGCATGATGTCATCGGGACCCAGTTTCAGGAGATCATGATCCGCAAGGCTAAGGAAGGCGTGAAGATACGGTTTGTGTGCGACGGTCTTGGAAGCTATCCGTTGAAAAAAGTGTTCATTAACAAGCTGAAGGAAGCCGGCGTCGAATTCTATTTCTTTTTGCCGCCGCTGTTGGCTTTTATCGACCGCCGGATCAATTACCGGAACCATCGCAAGATTATTGTGGTAGACGGGGTGAAAGGGTATGTTGGCGGAATTAACGTCGGGGATGATTACCTTGGCCAATATCCTAAAATGGGTTACTGGCGGGACACGCATCTGGAGATTGAAGGGGATGCTGTTTATTTTCTGCAAAGTGCGTTTCTGAACGACTGGCAGATGGCTTCGGGGGAAAAGATCGTTGATCCTGCGCTATTTCCTGAGCATCAATGTGAGGCTGATGAGCAAGTTCAGATTATCAGCAGCGGCCCGGACCAAGACTGGAGTGCGATTCAAGAGTTATGTTTTACGGCGATATCGCTCGCGAAAAAAAGGATCTGGATCACGTCGCCGTATTTTATTCCAGACCCGGGAATTTACGAAGGGCTGAAAACCGCCGCCGTCAGCGGGGTGGATGTGAGGATCATTATTCCGTGTAAAGCCGACTCGAGGTTGGTGCTACTAGCTTCGCTTTCTTACGTGGAAGAACTGCTTCTGGCCGGTGTCCGGTTTTATCAGTACCAGAAGGGGTTTATCCATGCAAAAGTATTGATAGTGGATCATTTGCTGGCTTCGGTCGGCAGCGCCAATATGGATATGCGCAGTTTTTTTTGCAACTTCGAGCTGACGGCCGTGCTTTTCGAGCAGCCAGCGATTGACCGGCTTACGGATGATTTTGAAAAGGACATGCTTGTGAGCCGGGAGATAACGAAACAGGAGTTTCAGAACAGACCTTTTTTACACAAAAAAGTCGAGATGCTTTGCCGCATGTTGTCACCGCTTTTGTAGGCGCAGCCTGCGGTACATCCCCATCCTCAGGGACGGGGAGCTAACAGAATGACGGAAACCCCTGCCAGACAAAGCGCCGCACCGATCCAGTCATAGAGGTCAGGGGTGTTTTTGTCGATTCCCCATCCCCACAACAGGGCAAGCACGATAAAAACACCCCCATATGCGGCGTAAACGCGCCCAAAGGAGGGATAATGCTGCAGCGTGGGAATAATGCCGTACAGAATCAGCACTACGGCCCCAATCAGCCCGTACCACCAAGGCTTGGATTCCTTGATCCAAAGCCATACGAGGTAACCCCCGCCAATCTCTGCCAACCCGGCAGCCACAAATAAAAATAAGGCTCTCATGATAGAATATCTCCCATTGTCGTTAATACTTAGTCAAAAACTATGATATAATAAATAAGAACAATTATCGATGTGCAATCTATGTACCTTGCCTTTCCTCATTACTAAAATTGTTCTTGATATTATAAAAATTGGGAGACGAAGCATATGCTTCCGAAGTAGCTTTTTTTCAAAAAGCCTTTAGCTTCTCCAGAACGATTCCGTCCACTTCGCTACTTCTCTTCATATATCATGCACTAATGACGATATTAGTCATGAAGAAGGATTGAGCATCGATGCACATTCTTCGAAGCCAGACCGCATTAACTGAAGTCTTTTTTCGATTACAGAACCAATCTTTTTCTATAATCTAGATAAGAATCGGGGGGATTCGATGGCAGAAACACCTAATATCCAAACCACAAACCGTACCAATGTTCCGCATGGCACGCAGCAACAGCTAAACACACCGACTTCTAAACTCAAAATTTGTTCACGCATCATCGTCATGCTGATTGGAGCAGGGATGGTCGCTGTCGCGTTGGAAATTTTTCTGGTGAACAACAGTATTATTGATGGCGGAATAACCGGTATATCTATTATGTTAGCCCACTACTTTCATTTACCGCTCGGTATTTTTCTGACTGTATTAAATCTTCCTTTCTTGTTTCTCGGATATAAGCAAATTGGCAAAACCTTTGCATTTTCAACACTTGCAGCCGTCATTGTTATGTCGATCGGTACGGCGCTGCTTGAGCCTATCCAACCGATTACCTTCGAGCCGCTGCTTGCTGCGATTTTTGGAGGAGTTATTTTGGGAGCAGGCGTCGGCTTGGTGATCCGAGCAGGAGGTTCCACAGACGGTAGTGAAATCGTTGCCATTCTGATTAATAAGAAAACTCCGTTTTCCGTTGGCGAGATCATCATGTTCATCAACGTGTTTATTCTCACCAGCGCAGGTTTTATGTTTGGCTGGAATAACGCCATGTACTCGCTCATCGCCTATTTCATTGCTTTTAAAGTGATTGATATCACCAACGAAGGTATCGACCAGTCAAAATCGGTATGGATCATCAGCGATAAATACAAAGAGATTGGCGATGCTTTAACCCAACGTCTCGGACGCGGCGTAACTTATTTGGAGGGTGAGGGTGCATACTCCGGTGACAGCAAAAAAGTCATTTTCGTTGTTATTACCCGCCTTGAGGAAGCCAAATTGAAGTCCATTGTCGGAAATTGGGATCCGCATGCTTTTCTTGCGGTTGGAAATATCCATGACGTTAAGGGCGGCAGGTTTAAGAAAAAAGACATCCATTAGGTGTAGTAAGCCCGGGAGATTATCTCCCGGGCTTTTTTATGTTCAAATGGCGAATGACCTGCTCGACCGGTTGCGGGGGAAGGGCGGCGATTAAATCCCCGACGGCTTGCAGCCGCTCTTCAATGTTCAGCAAATGATAATCAAGCGGCGATACATTACTTTCCACCTCTTTCCAAAGAAGCGGTGTCGATACTGTAGCTCCCGTTCTGGCGCGAGGAGTATAGGGGGCCGCAAGGGTTTTGCCATGGTAATGCTGAAGATAATCAAAGTAGATTTTGTCGCTGCGGTGTTTTTTTAACCGCTCAAGCGTGAACAAATCCGGATGCTTCTGCGTAACAAACTGGCCGACAAAATGCCCGATCACCCGAAGTTCATCGAAGGTGATGCCCTGGTTGATCGGTATGACAATTTGGATGCCTGTGGCTCCCGATGTTTTAGGTACCGAGTCCAGTCCCAAGGAATGAAGCACTTTCCCGACGATGGAAGCGGCCTCCATAATCCGCGGCTCTTCTTTACGCGACGGGTCCAGGTCGATCATCCACTCGCACGGAAGAGTGTTTCCCGCATAGTGGAGCGAAGGATGGAATTCCAGCGCCGCAAGGTTGCCAAGCCATAGCAGCTCGGGTAAGCCGTTAAGCAAAATATAATGGATGCCGTCCTGCTCGGCTGTCTTTACGAAATCAGGCAGTGGTTCGGGCGCGTTTTTTTGATAAAAAAATTCACCCGGTACGCCATGTGGATATCGGATCGTCGTTAGTAGCCGATTCTGACAGTAATGCAGCAAATAGGGGGCGATTGCAGCCAGCTTTTGCAGATACATCGCTTTGGTTATCCCCATTTCGGGCCAGAGCGGCTTATTCGGATTCGTGATGGGAATCTCATAGCCTTCGATTGTGATGGAGCCTTTTACGGTTCGCGGCATATCGATACCTCCTGAAAAAATTTGTGGGCAGATGTCCCTTTTGGGGACGCCCGATTGTTATACAGGTGTAAGTAAAATTTGATCAAAACGAAAGCTTAACAGAAATGACCAATAAGCAGGCAGAAACGGTTATTCAAAATTTCGATGTAACGGATAAAGTGATGGAGCGCGTTTATCAATTTGGTGGCTGGAAGCAACACGCCTCGAAGCCGCGTTTCCGTCCAGGAGTTGGTCTTGCCGCGATGATTGCTTTCATCATCATGGGTGCTTCCGCAACAGGATACGCGGCGTCGCAGTACATCCAAATTCAGAATAATAAAGGCGAAACGGTGCTTGAAACGGTAAAACAGACGGACAATGCAAAAAAACTCATTGAGACTGAGATGATGTATAATGATCGTGTCATAGATCAGCTCAATCCAGGAGATTATGCAGCTTATTACATTAATGATGATGTTATGAAAAGCGCTGACCCAGTAGAAAGAGTGAAATTCATCTATAAACTGGCTACATACAACAACTTCGATGAGTTTCAAGCTTTGATGGAGCGTACCCAAGCTCCGCTCTTGAAAACTCAACCCCATTTACCGGAAGGGTATCATTTCGATTATGGAGACGTGACGCCTAAAATGATCAAAAAGGATTCGGCGCAAGTAGAGATGGAAAAACTGACGGAAGAGTTCATCCGCCAAGCTAAAACTTCAGCAAACGGAGAAGATTTATTAATCAAAAAGCTGGAATGGAAAGAAGCAGAGATGACTCATGCTAACTTCTCCAAAGGGAATGATTCCGTGATGGTAACTATCAGCAAATGGGAACCGCGATATTTAATGCAGGCTTTTCAGGATGAACAGGACGTGGCGGAGAAGATTAATATTCATGGTGTTGACGCCTTCTATATCAGAGCGGGCGGGGACAAATCTCCCGAATTCGGTGGTCAAAACAAGATTGGTTGGATCGACGAAACGAACCAACTGTATTACAACATATTGGATAATGAGACCAGCAAGCTAACAAAAGAGGACATGGTGAAAATTGCTGAAAGTCTCATTCCGGCCCACTAATCCACCCTGCATTCCATAGGGGAAATGTCCACAAAAGCCTGGATGCTTGGCTGCCGCAAAGTGCCGCCGGGCGTCCATTCCAGAAAATGAACCTTTACGACCCATTCGGGGCGGATCCATACCGCCCCTTTTTCGCGTTCCGGGCTGTTTACAAACGGCTTGTCCGGCTGCAACATACCTTTAGCTTCTTTCGTAATCCGCCGCCAGTCGGATACACCCAGCTTTCCTGTTCCCGCATGTCCGATATAATTCAGTCTACCTGTTTCATCATATAGTCCAAGGAGCAGCGCATTCACAATTCCGTCCCGGTACGTAACGCCTCCGACCACCGCGTTGATGTCCATGATATTTTTTCGCTTTTGCCAGCGTTTGTCCTTGCCGTTTACTTCATACTTGCTGTTCAAATCCTTAACCACGATCCCTTCAAGCTCATGCTGTTTGGATACGTTATAGAGCAGGGGGATGTCCTGATAACTTGGCACCGACTGCACATTAGGGCCCGGAATCAGTACCTCATCAAGTAGCGCCTGCCGCTCGTGAAGGGGTCTGGCTGTCACCCATTCTCCGTTGCAATACAAAATATCAAAAACCATATATACAATCGGAATCTGCTGAATCCGCGCACGGATTTCCCGTTCCAAACGAAGACTGTCTCTTTTCATCACTTGATGGAAGGAGGGACTGCCATTGACAAGAGCGATGATCTCTCCATCCAAAATCACCGACCCAGCTCTGCAGTATGACGAGACATCCCACAGCTCCGGATATTGGCGCGTACGGTTATTGCCTTTCCGGTTAATCAGTTCCGTCTCTTCGCCGTCGTAATACACCAGCATATGGACGCCATCCCATTTGATCTGGGCAATCCAGTTTTCACCTGAAGGGAGATGGCTGGTCAAGATCGGCTCAAACGGCTTCACAGGCTTTAGTTTCATTCATTTTCCTCCCTGCAGAGGTTAGGATACGGTCTCGTTTTTCTTGGTTGTTTTTCGGCGTTTCGGTTTGGGCCCTTCAGATCCTGCGGCCTGTTTGTCGGCTGTGGCGGTTTTGGTCTTCGGCTTGGTTGTTCTCTTGGGTTTGCCAGGATCGGTGATAACCGCAGGTTTGGCTGCTTCAATACTGGCCTGCAGGGCAGCCATGAGATCAATGACATTCGTCTCCTGCTTGGCTGGTGCGATTTTGATTTCTTCTCCGGTCACCTTATGCTCAATTAGCTGAAGCAGGCGCTCACGGTAATCATCCGTAAATTTTTCCGGTTCAAACGGAGTGGACAACTGATCGATCAGCATCTGGGCCATGCCCAGTTCTTTTTCGTTAACGGTCACATTTTGCGGAAGATTTGGCACTTGGGCTACGGGACGGATTTCATCGGGATAAAACATCGTTTCAATGGCGAGGCATTCCTCCAGTACCCGAATAGCGGCCAGACTGCTTTTGGAGCGGATGGAAATTTTGGCGATGCCTATTTTTCCGCTTTGGCGCATGGCTTCCTTCAATAACTGATAAGCGTTTCCGCCAGCCTGATCCGGGGCCAGATAATACGTTTTTTGAAAGTAAATCGGATCGATCTCCGACAAATCCACAAAATCTAATATCGTGATGTTTTTATTCGCCTGTTCAGAAATTTGCTCCAGCTCTTCTTTTTCAAACAATACGAATTTCCCCTTTTCATACTCATAACCCTTGGAAATTTCCTCCCATTCGACCTCCTTGTCGCAAACCGGACATTTACGTACATAGGAGAGAGGGCTTCCGCACTCCTTATGCACGTACCTCATTGAAATATCCTTATCTTCCGTCGCCGAAAACATTTTGACGGGCACATGAACCAGCCCGAAGCTGATGGCCCCTTTCCAAACGGTATGCATATTCAGCCTCTCCTTTGTATTAATCTTAATCCAGCCAACTTTATCTTGATTGATGTTCTTAATAGTATGGGTTATTTTTACGGAATCTATGACAAACGGAAGTGGAAGAAATGAAAGTTATGCGGCGGATTACATGCATTTTTTTCGAACAGGGCATGATAGAGGAAGTGCAGATATTTTTTGTTTGAGGAGGCAACAAGAATGCGTAAAAGCCAGGAAGAAGGACAGCACCGGCCTGAAGATTCGGATTCGGCAGAGGTGGCGCGGTACCATGAAGCATCCCGCAATATGGAGAATGCCAGCTATACCAATAACGGCAATGATGTAGACTGGGAAAACGCAACATCCGAGGAGGAGTCTGTTATATCCTATGAAAGCCATATGTTTGATGTCGACCGGATGGTGAACGAGGGGCTTGGCGGTGGCAATATCACGGCGGATAACGGGTTCATCAGCGACAGTACGACGGATAGCATGGTCCCGGAAGTACGTGATGACGAGGACGTATAAGCCGCAAAATCGTTGAAAGGAGGAGCATCTGATGGATGTAAAACGTGCGCTTGAAATTTATACAGACAAAAATAGCACCATAGAAGTCAAGCTGGAAGGACAGCCGGTTTGGATTGAAAATGTTGATGAAGTAAATGGTATGGCTACGGTACAGGTTGGATCGCGCCCAACAAATACACATACCGTTAAAGTAGAGCGCTTGCAGGAAGGCTGAGATCCCGCATCGATACTAAAATAGCGAAATGCCCGAGGTTACCCAATTTGGGTGAATTCGGGCTTTTTTTTTGCTGGAAAAGGGTTACTATCATTGCCAACGTGCTTCAAGCGTCTGTTTTGCTGTTGATGAGCCGTACAAGCATATTATTTAAAACGGACTTGGAAAATCCCTCTTCAAGTTTTTTCCTGATTCGATTAAAATGGCTTATATTGAATTATATTCGGTATGCGCGAAAGAAGGAGAGGGAAATGGACGAAGATCATGGCATCATTGCAGCGGGACGCACAGCAGAGCTTTTGGCTCATGGACCAGAGCGGGTGCTGAAATTGTTTCGGGAGGGTTTTCCGGCGCAAGCGGCGGAAGAAGAGTTCCGGAAGAGCCAGGAAGTTTTCCATAGTGTTCAAAACGTACCACAGCCCATTGAGATGATGGAGCGGGACGGTCGTG
>JAIRVF010000155.1 GCA_031254035.1 Paenibacillus sp. | reverse complement strand
AGCAATTCCTCCTCGTGTGAAAGTGTTGTGGTGACTACTTTTTACCACAAGGAGATGGCTATGTCTCTATTTTTATTTGGTTTACAGTTTACTGGAAGTGAATTTGCTCATTTATAGTTAACATGATAAAAGAAGGTGCAAATAAGTATTTTGTAGCAGAACTAGAAACAGGATACGTGGTAATAGGAGACCACCAATATTTCGAAGGCTATACACTATTTCTATGCAAAGATCATAAGTGTGAACTTCACGAACTAGATAGAGAATTTAAGGAAAAATATCTTGTGGAAATGAGCATCGTATCTGAAGCTGTATTTAATGCTTTCAAACCAGATAAGTTAAATTATGAACTTCTTGGGAATGGTGATTCTCATATGCATTGGCACATTTTCCCGAGAAGACTGACGGAACCAAACCCAAAGTTTCCTGTTTGGTGGACACCAAGAGAAATCATGTACGCAGATGATGTTAAACCCAACGATGAAGTATTGGAGGCAATGAAGAAAAAGTTATTAGATGAGTTGAACTCTTTAACTAGCGGGAAACGATAGTGTGAAGGGGGAAAACAATGGATTATATAAAGTGGATTAGAAGCAAAGTTGGTAGCGAAATGATAATTCTCAATTTTGCTGGGGTAATTATAACTAATAAAGAAGGACAAATTTTATTGCAGCGAAGAAGAGATAAAGATGCATGGGGATTTCCAGGTGGGGCTATGAAGATTGGTGAATCCGCAGATGAAACGGCAAAAAGGGAAGTAGAAGAAGAAACAGGATTAAAAATTAATATCGAAGCACTAATTGGCATTTATACGAAGTACTTTGATGAATATGCCAACGGGGATCAAGCGCAAACCATTGCATTTTTCTATAAAGGGAATATTTCTGGTGGAGAAATAGTTAAGGAGAATGAAGAAAGTATCGAACTTAAATTTTTTAATAAAGATGAAGTGCCAGAATTATTTAATCAACAACATCATGATGCATTTAATGATTTTGTTAATAAGAAAACGGGAGTATATAGATAGTTTGACATCTGAAAAGGGTGGAATTATAATGGTCACAGCAACTATAATCATGTCTGTTATAAAGGATGACGACCTTGGAATTAGAAAAATATATTGGAGTTAATGTACAGCGGGCAGCTCTGAAGCTGAATAATTACTATCAGAAAGTGGTCAGCCCATTTGATATTACAGTGGATCAGTGGGAAATACTGGTCATCCTTTGGGAAAAAGAAGGGATTACCCAAAAGGAAATTGCTGAAAGACTGGATAAAGACCAGACGAACATTGCCCGAATGTTGTTCAAGCTAGAGAAGAAAGGATTTATTTATCGAGTGATCCATGAAACGGATCGAAGGTCTTTGCGCGTATATTTAACACCTAAGGGCCGTGAAATCAAGGATGATATTCTTGAACCATCCATCGAAGCCTACAAGAACACGATCAAAGGGCTGTCTGAAGAAGAGGTTGAGACATTTAGAAGGATTCTCACTGTCATACGTAATAACGTAAAAGATTTATAACTGCCCCACATATGGAAGCAATAATATATATCATATAGTTGCTATGACCATTATAGGCAGAGCTATTTTAATTTATTTTCGCAAAATCATAGGACAGTCTAACTGCAATCCAAGAGCGAAGAAACTGCACTGATTGGGATGTTCAACCATTAAAACAGGAGTTATAGTTGCTACGACCACTATTTTTTCGGGTTTTTCATTGCGGTTACCGGTTAATCGGGCACTATAAGAACATATCATATACTTGCTGTGTCAAGTAATGACATGGCAACAATTAAAAGGAGAATAATGAATGGAGACATCCACTAAGGAAGCTGGAATTTTTGGTGCCAGATACAGGGCGCTAACGATTGGAATCATCCTTGCCGTGACTACCGTGGCGTTTGAAGGGTTGGCTATTACTACGATTGCTCCGAGTCTCGCGCAAAAATTAAATGGTCTTCATTTATATGGTTGGATTTTCAGTGCTTTTCTATTGGCGCAAATTGTTGGAACGATGATAATAGGCCAGCGGATTAACAAACATGGCGTGTATGCTTCGTTTATTGCAGCGATTCTCTTGTTTGTTGTAGGCATTGTGATTGCGGCTACATCCTTCAATATGGTTATGCTGATCATCGGAAGATTGTTTCAGGGTTTTGGTGCTGGATCCATTATTACATGTGTATATTACAGCATCACATTAGGTTATCCCGATCACCTAAGAACGAAAATACTTGCCATGTTCTCAAGCGCGTATATTTTACCTGCGTTAGTTGGTCCGTATATCGCCGGGCTTTTCGCTGAACTTCTGTCTTGGAGATTTGTCTTTTGGCTTGTTCTTCCTTTCATCGGATTGGCTGTCGCGCTAACGCTTCCCGCTTTCCGCAAATTCTCAGTGAAAGATAAAAATGCCGCCAAAGTCGGCCACAAAGAAGGATTGGCGGTGCTCTTGGCCATTGGAACGGGGTTGTTGCTGGCCGGACTGGGCTTTATCACAGATTGGAAGGGAATAGCGTTTTCGGTGGTAGGAGTGCTGATTATGATTCAGCCGTTGCGTAAACTGCTGCCTAAAGGAACTTTTAGCGCAAGGAAAGGTCTGCCTGCAACGATTGCTTCGAGAGGTTTATTTGTTGCTTGTTATAATGCCACTGAAAGTTATGTTGTCCTGGCATTGACGGAAGTGAAAAAATTGCCTGCAGATCTGGCGGGGTTAATTGTGGCTGCGGGCGCATTAAGCTGGTCCACGGCCGCTTGGCTTCAGTCAAAGCTTGATGCCAGAGACCATGGGGAAGGACGGAATAAACGGGTAACCGTCGGAATATGTTTTATGATCATCGGAGTTGCGGCGGTAATGCTGTCTGTCGGCCTGTCGGAGGGTGGAATCGCATATGCGGTCCTATCGCAGATTTTCACCGGTTTTGGCATCGGCTTGGCACATCCTACAACGGGTGCGATTGCATTGCAGCATGCCAGTGCAGGTGTAGAAGGAGAAATATCAGCTGGTCTTCAGTTTACAGACGCATTCAGTCCGGGGTTAAGCATCGGTATTGGAGGTGCGCTTATTGCCGTTAGCCAGACACTGAATTGGGGATTGTTAACGGGAATTCTGTTGGCTTTGTCTCTTCAACTGCTCTTCGTTATTGTAAGCTTGGCGGTTTCTTTTCGGATTCAACAGGCGAAATTCACCTCTAAGGGGGACTTTTCCATTCCGGAATGATGCGTACCTAAGTCCGCCTTTCCATTTGCTGTATCAAATCATGACGGCTTTTTTCTCCAAAAAGTTTAACTGGATGGCGACGATGAAAGTATCATTTTTGCTGGAGGGGCCGGTTCCAGTATATATAGTGATTTTCAACGCCTTCAACTAACAAGCTAACGGGCAGGACAGTTCAAAAGATTCACGAATACCTTGTGCTCCAAAACTAAGTCTATATAATTAATTGACGTATCCCATTTTATTAGAGTATACTGTCTGCATCTAATCTAAAAGGTGGTGTCTGTTTGTTAATTGCTCTGTAAAAAAGCATTTGTAATTTTGTAGGTGACAAGTAGGTAATTCTTATTGCTATTTTTGTCGTCCATAAAATGCTTTACAGAGTATGCCTAACAGATGCCTTATCGTGCATAGAAGTGGGTATAGTCTATTGACTGTGCTCACTTTTTTCTTTGCAAAGCATTTTAAAATGTATATTGGATATGTTTTATGAAGGGAGTAATGAGACGTGGAGATTTTTTTGAGGCTTTTGACAAGATGGGTCGATTAGGTCGCGATGGAGCGGGTATAATCCATAACTTTAACTAAGGCATAATTCCTGAAAAAGAAAAAAGGAATCATTAAAATGAATTTGGGTGAGCTTGGTTATGACTATTTATCCAATATGCTAGGTGATAAGTTACTGATTATTTTCGGGTAATCATGAATCTATACAGAAAGGTGCTGGAGGTAATGTTTAGAGATTCACAACATGCATGGAATCCTGCTCCCGAAGAAATAAAAGAATGGGCATACAGTAACGAAATGATTCCGGATCAAGATTGGGAGCTCGCTGTAAATAGTTTTGAAAACATACCGATGATTTGTACATTTGTGGAGGACGGTGAATGTAGGCATACTTCTTTTTTTCTTAGTAGCCTTTACGTATTCACTGGAGATATCGTTAGGGGGAGAAAAAATAAAGAAATTCAAAGACTAAATATGTTATTGGATAGGATAGAACTTACCGCTAAATCAGAACAATTAAAAGCTTGGATAGTACGTTCAAAACATCTTGTGCAGTATCCCAAAACATATACCTATGCCTACTGGGGTCTCGGGTCCAAGTACATTTATTAATCGCGATCCTGTAGTATAATGAAATCACTTGGAGTTATAGGAGGAATCGCATTCTATGCTTGGCGCTGAGATCAGCATCATGGAGCATTTTACGGAGCAAAACATTGAACTCTTTCTAGAGCGTTTCCGCTCGTTGGGGCCGCTGCCTGGCGTGCTGCTAACTTTTCTGAAATCTTTTGTTCCGCCGCTGCCTACCATCGTAATCGTTGGCGCGAATGCCGCCATCTATGGGTTGTGGCTGGGTTTTTTATATTCGTGGATCGGACTCGTCATGGGCAGTTTGCTTACGTTCTGGCTGATTCGCAAAGCGTCGGATACACCTTTTATTCGGCGCTGGGCGGCCAAACCGAAAGTACAGAAGGCCATGGTGTGGGCGCAGAGGAACGGGTTTAGCTTCGTTTTTCTCTTAAGCCTGTTCCCGATAGGACCGTTCGTCGTCATTAACATGGCCGCGGGTTTAACGCGAATGCGGACGGTTTCTTTTGCAGCAGCCGTAGCCCTAGGCAAAGGAGTCATGGTATTCTGCGTTTCCTATATCGGAACGCATCTGTCCGACTTTATCGACCAACCCGTCGAGTTTATCGGAGTAGTGTTGTTTATTGCGGCTTCCCTATGGTTAAACCGGAGGTTGCAGGCATATTTTATGCCCTCAGCGTCAGTGACACCCGGGCCCGTAGATACCACGGAATAAGGCGGGGGGGAGAGAACTCGGGAGTTAGATGATAAATAGAACAATGATGATTGTGCTCCCTGGCCGTTCAGCCAGGTGGATGAGGTCATTGGGATTAAGCGTAGATAAAGCTTATAGCCTCTTGTATAATGAAACTATCTTCAAAATATGAAGGGACTGAACTATGCGCAGATGTCAATATTTACAACCTACCTATTAAAATATGATGGAGGTAAAAGTATTGATTACAGAGTTACACACAGAACGTTTACATTTGAAAAAAATGAAGATATCGGATTCGTCTAGTTTGTTTAAAATTTGGTCGGATCCAGATGTTACTGAATTTATGGATATTGGTTGTTTTACTAATGAAAATCAAGCAAAAGAAATGATTAATCTCCTTGATGATCTTTCTCGAGATAATAAGTCTATTCGTTTCTCCATCATTAAAAAAGAGTCTAATGAAATTATTGGTTCTTGTGGTTATAATACCTTGGATTTTGGAAATGGAAAAGCAGAGATTGGATATGACATTGCTAAATCATTTTGGGGAAGAGGATACGCTACAGAAGCTGTCTCTTCTTTGCTAGATCATGGATTTTCATCTTTAAAGCTGAATCGAATCGAAGCAAAGGTTGACCCAGGAAACGTGAATTCCATGAGGCTTTTACAAAAGCTCAACTTTACGTTTGAAGGAACACTCAGACAATATGAGAGAGTAGAAGGAAAGTTCACCGATCTCAATATGTATTCAAAATTAATATCAGACTGATGTCGAAGTACAAGAACATAGATCCATTAAAAGTCGCTATTTTAGCGGCTTTTTGTTTTTAACGATATATGTTCTTGTCAAAAACAAATGAGAAGAACATATATCGTTGTCATTCAGCGGATCGCAAGCTCAACAAGGGGTCCCGCCAATATTTTAACGAAAATATACGCTAAGTTAATTAGAGTACGTTCTTCCGCAAAAATTCCCGCTTTTTCAGCGACACCCAGATCTGTGCTGCGATAAAAATAGAGGAATACGTTCCACTGATCAATCCGAAAATCAGTGCCAGTGAGAAAGTGCGAATCTCTTCACTGCCAAGTACGGCGATTGCCAATGCGGTAATGAATACGGTCGTCACCGTAAAAATCGAGCGGCGTATTGTCTGCCATAGGCTGATGTTGACCATTTGCTGCAGCTCTTCAACGGTTTTGACTTTCATCGTCCTGAGATTTTCCCGAATCCGGTCAAAAATGACAATCGTGTCATTGATCGAATAGCCAACGATCGTCAGAATCGCTGCGATGAACGTCAGGTTAATCTCCAGTTGGAAGACGGAGAAAAGCGCGAGCGGAATAAACACGTCATGCAGAAGCGCGATGATACACGCCACCCCAAACAAAAATTGAAACCGGATGGCGATGTAGATACAGATCCCGACCGCAGCGAGCATCAAGGCAATCGCAGCTTTCTTCACCAGTTCGTCAGCGATGATGGGAGAGACTGTCGATTCTTGCCTGCTGACTTGATCGCCGTATGTTTGCTGCAGGTCCTTTTGAATCATCTCCAGCTGCGCCTTAGAAACGGGTTGATCGAACGTCGTTGTCGCCCATTCGTTGTTGTTACCAAATGTCGTAACCGGCTTAAAAGCAATATCCGGGACATCTTTTTGAATCACACTAGCGATGTCGGCCGTGTTAGACTGCTTGCCGATCATCACATCAAGCCTCGTCCCGGCCTTAAAGTCAACTCCCAGGTTAAGCCCGAAGATCAGCATGCTAGCCAGCCCCAGCGCCAAAATACTCAAGGAGAAGGCGTAAAACTTCCGCCGGATTTTGACGATGTCGAACTTGACTGATGTGACCCGAGCCGTCTCGCCGATGTCTTGCTTAGCTACTGCGTACCAGGCAGGCTTTTTAAACAAATTTGACTTGATCAGCAGCCCCAGCAGGGAACGGGAACCGAAAACGTTCGTCAGCAGACTGACGATCAACGTCATGATCAGAATGATCGCGAAGCCTTGAATCGAGCTGGAGCCAAATAGCATCAACACTCCGGCTGCGATGATCGTCGTCACATGCGAGTCGACGATGGTGATGAACGATTGGCGCTGACCCACGCGAAAGGCGGACAAAATCGTCTTGCCGCTGCGGATCTCCTCCTGAACCCGCTCGTAGGTGATGATGTTAGCGTCGACGGCCATTCCCACCGACAGTATAAATCCGGCGATTCCCGGCAGGGTCAAGGTCGCATGCATCCAGTACAAAACGACCAGGCAGGCGTATGTGAAAAAGACAAGGGCTATGTTGGCGACCATCCCTGGTAGGCGGTAGACCCACAGCATGAATAAGAGAACGACGCCAAAGCCGACGTACCCGGCAAACATCGTCTTGTCAAACGCTAACGCACCCAGGCTGGCACCGACGGAGTTGGCCTGCAGCTCGACCAGCTTGGCAGGAAGTGCCCCCGTATTTAAAATTTTCGCGATTTGAGTCGCTTCCTCCACACTACGCTGACCCCTGATTTGCGCGCTACCGCTTGTAATTACTTCGTCAATGGTCGGATCAGTCAGCAGCGTTTCATCCAGGTATATGGTTACCTTTTTGTACAGGTTTTCCCGGGTCACTTGCGTAAATTTATCAGCATTCCTAAACTTCAACAATATCAATGGCCGATGCAAATCGTCATAGCCGACGCTTGCCCCATTTGGCGCGAGGTCACTGCCCTGCATCACGCGGTTTCCCTGTTCATCACGGAATGTCAGTACCGCCGTTTTGCCGATCAAAGAACGCAGCATTTCCTGGTCTGTCACTCCGGCTAATTTGACCCGGATGCGATCAGGCTGCTCGATCGTAACCTCTGGCTCTTTTACGCCACCGATGTTGACGCGTTTTTCGATCATGGCCGCGGTAGATTTCAGGGTGTCTGTCGTCACGGTTTCGCTCTGCTGCAATGGCTCCACCTTGTATAAGATCTCAAAGCCGCCCTGCAAATCAAGCCCGAGATTAATGTCTTTGGCAATGTTGGGGGCTGTAGAAAAAAACAACATGCCGGTTACGGCGACAATCAAGACAAACCATAGTAATTTTGACCATTTTATCATTCTGTTCGTACCCCATTTCAATGTAGTGTTTCGTTGAAATGGTGCTGGTCTATGTAGCGGGATTCATATTTGATCGGGTAAAGCAGAAAGAAGCGTTTAAAGATGGGGATAAAGGAATAAATGTACCGCCTTATTTTGTATGCCGGGAACAAAAAGGAAAGCGCTGCGGAGATATAGAACAAAATAAGAATATTCGGAAATGAAAGGGAATGGTCCCTTTCATTCAGCAAGGTTGCGTGCTCATCGATATATGAGTGATCAAGCAGTAAAGGCTGAGTAGAAGTTGGAACAGCTACGCTTGGGAGTTGAATGGAGGCAAGACAGCACAGGATAATCATAATCGCTGTCAGGGAAAATTTCAGAAGCTTTGTCAAGTGATCACCTCCTTTCGTCGGTCGATAAGGACTTCGTCAAAAGCGAGAATTCTAGCATTCGGGAAAAAAGGGTTGGAAGACCCGACCGAAATGCTTGACTAGATGAATACGACATAGATTTCGAAAAGTTTCAGTTTTTTAATAACGCCTCGCAAAGGCACGATCCGAAATTTAGAAAACTTCACGTTTTTTAGAGTGAATATTTGAACTCACAAAGAATCAAAAACTTGGTCTGCAGAAAAAGGAGGGTTCTGGAGGTCCGGCCCTCACTTATGTTTAAACTCAAGCTATTGGTACGAAGACTCAGGTGTTCATTTGAGCCAATATAATAATATTGATAAGATGAATACTGTTGAACTTGAGCTCACCAATATAGAGAGGGGTTTTTTAATTGTCCAGGTCATCTTGGTTTATGCGGATTTCGAGTTTATTGCTTGTAGCAACCCTATTTGCGGGTTGTAGCGCAAAAGAAACTGCTGACCAATCTAAAGTTCCTTCGCAAACGAAAAGTGGTTTAACCGAAACGACAACAGAGACATCTTCAGAAACAGATAACACTGCGAAGTCGGATAATTCTGATGGTAAGTCTTCAACAACTGAATCTTCATCTGCCTTAGCAGAGATAAAAGACCAGTCTTTCGATGTTGATTTCGAGACATGGGGTAGTGTCCGTTTTGTTTCTGCGAAGGACAATGCCAAGTCATCTTTGGTGTTAAGTATACAGAACAAAGAAGGCAAAACTCTATATACTTTACCAAAGCCGGATTACATAGGTTCTTGGTCTTTTGATTCTATTAAAGCTGTCGCTTTTAAGGATTTAGACAACAGAGGTAAGAAAGATATAATTGTGATCGCCAGTTACATAGTTGATACAGACAAAGGGAAAAAGACTCCTATGGATGTAGTCTCTATTTTCTCACAAACGGATAAGGCTTTCGTATCAGATTTTCCTAGAGATGTGCGGGTCAATAACTCTTCTAAGGTACAGACGATTAAAGCAGTAGTAGATCGCGTAAGAGTTTTGGATGACCTGAAAACAAATCCATTTTTCATCTCGGATAAGGAAGAAATAACAGACGAACTTATAGATAAAGTTTTATGTACGGGTGTTCTTGCTACTGATATGGCTGAAGATGCTGTCGGTGATTTGTACTATGATACTTACAGTGCATACCATATGAATCTTTCAGAAGTTGGTCAAGATGAGATGTATCATGCCATAGGTCGTTGTTATGCTTCAGAGACCGAATCAATATTGAGGGGTAGACCTGCTCTTAAGACACTCACTAAGGATCTATATGATGTCAGTACAGCTATAACAGACGATCTAATGAGTTTGGCGTATAATCTTAATTTAGGTGGAACAATATGGGGTCATGAGAATTCAAGAACACACGGAATATACGGTTATCGAATGAATAAGTTTGTAAAGCTTAGATTAACTGAGCATATAGACACGGTACAAGATTACAATAAATCTGTGAACTTAGTAGATTCACTATTAGATAAGTACAAAAATGATACTATTAAAGAAGCTTATTCGGATAATTACATTGAAGATAGGAAAGATATTGATTATGTTGAAGGTAGGAAGTCTATCGATAAAGATTTGAATTCCTTAGATTCCCACTTTAGGAAACTAAAGAAACTCCTTTCATCCAAGGATACCGCTGATCTTTACATATTACACTGTGCATCACTTGGTATGGGTGGAGATGAGATTTAAGAAATGGAGGGTGGATGTATTGCGTGATACCTGTGTTCCGAGCGGAGTGCAACTAAAAGATACCGGCTTCGGATATACATTGTCCATAGTAGGTGGCAAATACAAAATGATCATTATGTATTGGCTATCAGAAAATAAAGTTATGCGGTTTAACGAACTAAAGCGATGTATCGGTTCAATCAGCTTTAAAACACTCAGTATCATGTTAAAAGAGATGGAGGCAGATGGAATTATTATACGCGAGGAATATCCGCAAGTACCTCCAAAGGTTGAATACTCATTATCTGAACGTGGCTTATCCCTCATGCCGCTTCTGAATATGATGTGCGAGTGGGGAGAGAAAAACATGGCTCCAAAGGAGCTTGTACAGAAGGCATTGCAATGATGAATGTAAAAGAAGTATTTCCCGAAAAAGGAAGTACTTCTTTATTTTAATGCGTTTTAGGCAGCTTACATATTATCAATAAAATGCAAATAATCCTGAGCGCTATTTATCAGTTGGTTATCAGATTGTTCATTTTCTGATCCCGGCACATTTTCGCCTGCTTTGTCTTCATTCCCATAAACAGCAAAGAGCGAACGATAATTTGCTTTACAGTATAGAAAGGTTGTCTCGAAAGAAACCAACATTTGCTCAAGCGTATATCGATATCTCCCTTGTTCGCTATAGTTTTCTTTTTTGATTCCTGCCGAGACACCGAGTGCAACTTTGCGGTTCTTTAATTTGTCGCCTGCGGAGCCATAAGCCCAACCATATGACAATACATCGTCAAGCCATTTTTTTAGGAGCGGTGGGCAATTAAACCAATAAATAGGGAACTGAAAAACAAGGTTGCCATGTGTTTCTACTAATTTTTGTTCTTTTTTTCTACGTCAATATTTCCATCAGGGTAAACCTTATATAATTCGTGAACCGTATACTTATCCGGATATTTTTGTAATTCCTCTATCCACCGTTTATTAATTACAGATGTATCCAAATTAGGGTGTGCCACGATAACAAGAGTTTTCATATCATTTTCCTCCTTCTTGATTATTTTGAGTATAAAATAAACAATTCAATGATGTAAGTACGCACTTTTATTACAGGTACTGTTGTAAAAGTAAGTGTCAAACGATACAGATCTTAAATGGAACGATAAATTAAAGGTACTATTTGAGATTGGAGTGAACGAGTTGAAAATTCGTACAGGTATTATAGGTACTGGTTTTGGTGCCCAGGTACACGCACCAATTTTGTTAAGACATCCTGAGTTTGAATTGAAGGCAATAAGTAGTATACGCGCCGGCAGAGCTGATAAAGTATCGAAAGAGTTAGGAATACCATTCTCCTTTGATAACTGGAAAGAAATGATTGATGAAGTTGATTTAGATCTTGTGGTTATAGCCTCTGAACCAGCATCTCATATGGAAATGACAATATATGCAGTTAATTCAGGCGCAAATGTTTTATGTGAAAAACCACCCGCCCTTAATGACTCTCAAGTTACTGAAATGAACAAAGCAGCTGAACTCCAAAATAAAATAGTATCAATAAACTTTGAATGGCGGTATCTCCCTGAACGTCAGGCAATACAAGGTTATGTTCATGCTCAATGGATGCTTTATAATGATCTATCTAAGGCCTTAGCTAACGAAGGAAGTGAATGGTTACCTACCTTATACGATGCAGGAATTGTTCAGCGGATTATGGATAAAGTACGAGCGAACGGGACACGATAGCGGAGGAGCTAACAGTGATGTTACAGCGACGTGATTCCTCTTTCCATAAAGCGCGCATATTTTACCTTGACTGATTGCATAATAAGGAGGGTGCGTGATAAATGCCCCGCAAAAACGGAAGAAGACATTTCTTCCGTGATATGCAAAGGGAGGTGAAATCTGTGGAAAATAATAAAAATAAAACAGCAGCTTCTCCAGGTTATAAAACTCCGAAAGAGAATTTCAATGCCGAATTCGCTGAAGAGTATACGACGACCATTGCTAAAAGGGTTTCTCGTAATGCCGAAACAAAACAAGGCAAAATCGTGCAATAACCCCAGAGATACGATGAGAATTTAGGGCACCCGTTAGGGCAATGTCATTAAGTTTAGCTCAAAGATAAGACCGGGAATAAAACTGGAATCCGAAACGGCA
>JAIRVF010000153.1 GCA_031254035.1 Paenibacillus sp. | reverse complement strand
TTCATGATTAAGCGAACGGTATGCGGAAAAATAGCTACTAAGTCGCTACTAACATTTTGGAGCAGCGGATATTTTGTGAGTAGATTGGCTAGTAACGTGTCTATCTTCAATTTTTCTGCCGATAAAGGTCGCTTCTTTTTGATATCCAAAAAAAGCGAAAGCAACTGGTCATCCGGCCTATTTACGGCGTAATACGCGATGATTTCCATTTCGGTTAACGAAGGCTCGTCTATATCACGGTTTTTATACCCATATTGAAAACGCTCAATAATGCGATTGTAGTCTTTTTGTAGAACAAATGGGATCATATCCGGCATATTCAAAAGTAAATACTTTAGGGCTTCTATTTTAATAAATTGAGATAAGTGGGGATACATGGCTACAAGGATTTGGGCGGGCATCTCAGCGCTGCTCTGAGTTCGGAATTTTTTTTGTTTTTGTGTGAGAAGCCATTTTATAACTGGAGTGCGCAGTCTTAAATCAAGCTCTTCATTAGGAATATTGCTCTGCTGGAACAGTTCCTTGGTTTTGGGATGAGTCAATAAATCACACAGGTTTTGCAGTTTTGCTTGGTGCGACAAGGTTGCGCGAAGTAGAACGTCGATCGTGTCGATGATTCCGTTATAGTAGACATGCTGAAGATACTGATTGTTCTGCGGGCTGACTGATCCGCACTTGTCAATCAGAAACGCACGTGCTGTGTCGTCAAGTATGCGGTCGCAAGTCATACGGGTAACGTCCAACTGATACGAGGAAGATTGCGGATAAACATAGTACTTGTGTAATGAGTCTGCAAGGATGCCAACACGGCTGGCATTACGAAAGTTTTCAATTGCAAACAGTGTATCATACCCGTAGTGTAGACTTGGCATACGTGAAAAATCAAATCTACGTAAAACCGACACTTTGTAAAGTTTACACCACACTGCTCTCATAAACTGATGATACTCAGAAAAATATGTGTTAAACATTTCTGATGTATCTAATATGAGGTTTTGATTCAAATTGCGAATATCAATCAGATCTTTGTTTGTCTCATCGATAAAATCATTTCCACAAGCGACGACATCGAGATCATATTTCGATATAAAACGTACCATGCTCGCCAAGAAGTTCGGTTTGTATTCATCGTCTGCATCGAGGAAACAGAGGTAATCGGACTCATCGTAATTCTGGATGATTTCTGTCCAGCTATTACCCTTTTCATGAACATGATTCTGCTTGTTTTTAAGCGCAATAATACGCGAATCTTTGGACGCATATTTTTTTATGATTTTGCCTGTTCCGTCTGTCGCAGCATTGTCCAATAAATACCACACCCAATTCTGCTCAGTCTGGGCAAGTACGCTTTTAATCGCGCGCGCCATCGTTTTTTCCGCATTATAAGCGTATGTGTAGAAAATGCACTTTTTCAATCAACAATTCACCCCCTAAGCATTTAAAAATATTTCATGAGTTTGCGGGATTTTCCCCAGCTTCTATAGATTATGTGCGTTTATTCCATAATATTTCTTATGGCTGATCGCCATTCCCCCACAATTAATGACCTATTGAATAAAAAGTGTATAAGCGTTGTAACCTATTCGATTAGAAGACATTTAATTCATGGCTGCATTCGCATGCGCTATATACAGATACCAGCCTATTGGAGGTCTGAACATGATCCTGTCAGGGACCCGCTCCCTTATTTTACTTCTGCTCCTGCTATTCATTTTTTCTTCTGGAACTATGATAGTCTATGCTAACAACAAGACGCCTTCCGTTGCTGTTGCCATCAGTGTACGGATCAGTCCTTCTGCAGCATATGAACACAAAACAGTTTTAACAGATAAGGCAGCCCTTCAATTATTGAAGGGGAGTAAAGAAGAAAAAGCAGAACACTCTACTGGGCTCTCCGACATCTTCATAACGATCATACAACATGACAAGACAAGCCAGTTTCAAATGGAAAAATCCGGCGCCTTATGGAATGAAACTGAATTAACACGTCTTGTCCTAGCCCGTAAAGCAACGAAACAATTACAGGCGCATGCCGGGTCTCTGAGAGCAAGCCATTATGGATCAATTCCCCCTTGGAGTGAAGTCAGTAAACAGCTTCCGAGGAAAAGCATGTTCTCTATTATAGATATGGATAAGGGCTTGGTATTCCGTGCGCAACGTCGTGCTGGAAGCAAGCATGCTGATGTACAGCCACTAACCAAAGAGGACACGAAGACGATGAAACAGATATTTGATGATCGCTGGAGCTGGGATCGAAGAGCGATAATTGTCATAATGGAGAACAATACAAGGATCGCTGCTTCTATGAATGGGATGCCTCATGGTGGGGATGGAATTCCAGACAATGGATTCTCCGGGCACTTCTGCATTCACTTTTTAGGTAGCACCACACATCGCTCTGTTCATCCAGATTTATTTCATCAGTTGATGGTTTACACGGCTGCTGGAAAAAGGGATGAATTTCTTAACAGCCTATCTCCCAACGAGCTTGCGCAGACATTTATTGGAGCATTGTCGCAACGGAATTCTGATTTTCTTAAAATCGTGATGAAGGATGCGAATTCGGAGGTGGTAAACACTTTTCTGAATGAGTTGAAAGGCGAAACTGCATTTCGCATTGTGTACAAAAAAAGATCCGCCTTGAAAGACAAAACGTATGGACTAACGGAACAGTTAGTTATGCCCGTCTTCATGAAACGGAAGAACAAGCCAGAGCAAAGTACACCTCTACAATTCGACTTTGTAAGAGAATCTGTCTATTCACCATGGAGAATAATGAATGTGCAATTCACGCAAGATTAAGCAGCGAATTCATCCAATGGCAGATGATATGCGTTTATACAGAATGCTTCTTCTGGGACGTTTTATTTCCCCCTCTTATCAGCTAAGTAATTCGTCATATATTTTAGTTGCTTCTCATAGCCCGTTAAGCAGTCTGATGTGATGTTCTCACACATGCTTTGCATAAAAGCGAGTAAAGATTTTCCAATATCTGGGGCAATTTCAGGTGCATGTTTGAGGAGATATTCTGCCCGCGTTTGATACATTGCCAAATACTCATCAAGCAACGCTGGCGTCATCTGCTTGTTGTGTATAAACGCTGTCATGTTGGACGTATGTTTCCTAAAATAATACATCGCGATATTCCACACGGCTATACGCTGCGCCCGCTCAAATACCTTGTAGATAACGTGAATGTCGTCCACCAACACATTGTCTGGGAACAACAGGCCCGCCCACAAACTGCGCCGAAAGAGCTTGGTAGGCGGTGCGGCGTTGTAAAATTGGCGGTTTAATAACTCTCTTAGTCCTTGCAAACGGTCAAAAACAAACCTTTCATTACCAATGAAGTATGGCTCCAGTCTGTCCCCGAAATCGTTATAGCTACCGCACATAGCAATATCGGCCTTCTCTTCGCGTGCAAGATCGGCGAGAAACGAGAGCATTGATGGTTCGCACCAGTCGTCATCATCCACAAATATTACATATTCGCCCGTAGCGGCAGCAAGACCGCTGTTACGCCCAAACGATGCACCGATGTTTTGCGGGATTGTTAATAGTTTCACCCTCGCATCCGCTTCTGCGTAAGCCGCACAGAGTTCCGCTGTACCGTCGGTTGAACCGTTGTTAACTAAAATCAGCTCATAATCATCGAATGTCTGATTCCGCAAGGAGTCCAACATGACTGGCATATACTGCTCACGGTTGTATGTAAGCAATATAACGCTAATAGACGGCATAGGCACCTCCAGATGTTAAAATTCGACGATAAGCAAATCGCTTTCGTCAATACCAAGCGAAATAAACTGTGTCCTGAGTTCTTCCCGCACATTTTGATATCCAGATCCAATCAAGATCGTTACTCTCTTGTCACCAGCTATCTTCGTCACAGCGGCAGGGAGGTGGACAGGAATTCCATCAACTAACATTCCGTTTTTTTGTACATCGTTATCAAAAAAACCAGAAATAGAAATCCCGCTTGCCTTAAAAGAAGTTTTCAAAAATAAACCAATTTGGCCTGTCGGAGCAAAATAGATATCTCCCCCCTTAGCTAAAGCCCTTCTGGCTATTTGCTCAACTTTGCTAAAGCATCGGTCCCGCAAACGGGCAAGACCCGCCGCAGCGCCCTCTGATATCAGCGTATTAATTACAGAACAACCGCAGTCTTCCGAAGGCGTACCTTTCAAATCTTTTTGCTTCAAGTATTTATCGATCGCGGCGGCGCTTTCGGTTATTTGCTCATCGCTCATGGTACATAACGCGGCAACGAGTTGGTACTGAAAATGCTCCATATAGGCGCGGACAAAGCCGCGCTCTTGTTCCGTTTTTGCCCTGCACCGTATCAGCCACGCCAAAGAGAGCAAAAGCCTGCAGCACTCCGAAATATTTCCCGCCGCTGTTATCCTTGATATAGATGACGAACGCACACGGTATGAGTAAACCAGCGTGTCAACGTAGTGTACCGAGCGCGCCGAGAGCAACGTACGGACAGATACGTAAACATCATGAAAAATATTCACTGGCTCCTTTAAACGTTTTACAGGCGTTCTAAAATGCTCCCTTAATTTTCGCGAAAAAATCAGCCGCCATGTTGCTACATTAAACGGCTGAGCTTCGGTCAGATATTCAAGAACTTGATCCTTAGCACGCCCGTTAATGCGTTCGGTTTGGAAAGATTTGTCCGTAAAATTAATGATACTCTCCTCTAAAACCGTACTGAACCGCCCAAAAAGCACATCAGGAGCATCGCTTCGTAAAATATGTACGATTTCCCCATACGCGCCCGGAGCCAACATGTCGTCGCCATCTACATAATGGATGTATTGCCCCCGCGCTTTTTGCGTGCCGTAAATGACCGCCCTGCCAAAAATCGGCTCACCGGTCAGCGCGTGATATCGTATCTGTTTATTATGAGCTGCGTACTCTCTGCAAATGGCATCGCTCCCATCAGTAGAGTTGTTATTGACCAAAACGATCTCATAATCATCAAAGGGCTGAATCATGATGCTATCCAAACACGCACCAATATAACGCTCTAAGTTGAACACGCTTACGATAAAGCTTACAAGCGGCCTCTGCCCAAATATCCGCATATTTACACCTCTTGTATGATTCATTTTTCATGATTCCCGTTCATCTCTAAGTACCTCAAATACCGTTCTACCCCCGTATGCGTATCCACGGACGGCATGTAATCCAGTACTTTTTTTATTTTGGTCAAATCCGGACGGCGGCGCTGTGGGTTGTCCGTATTGTAATGTTTGTCCGTATGTTCACGAAATATGATGCTCCCGTTATATCCAAAGATAAAATTCCCGACGGAGAGGTATATCTCCGCTAATTCTCGGATCGTCATTTCTTCCGCTTCGTTACCGATATTGAAGATGTCATATCGCGCGTACAACGCGCATTTCAGCGACGCAAGTGTCGTATCCGAGGCATAACAGAAGGTACGGGTCGCTTTGCCATCGCTGTACAAAACAATCGGTTCGTTCCGCAAAATATTCATCGCAAAATCTGCTGGGGCGCGTTTATCGTTTGTACGTAGCCCGGGTCCGAAGCTGTTGAACGGACGTACCACTGTCACCGGGAAGCCTTTCTGATCATGGAAATTATAACAGAGCGTTTCGGCGTACCGTTTTGATTCATCATAGCAGGAGCGCGGGCCGGAGCTGTTAACGTTGCCCCAATAGCTTTCTGGGGTTGGCACCATTCTGGGATCAGGATCGCCATAAATCTCGCTGGTGGAGTAAAACAACAAATTGAAAATGCCTTTTCCGTTATAAAATTCAAGCAGGCGCCGCAACCCGACAACGTCGGCGTCCATCGTTTCGATTGGATGCAATCTGTAGTAGACAGGAGATGCCAGTGACGCCATATGAAAAATAAGGTCCGCATCGCAGGCAAACGAAAAATCCTCCTTGGTGACGTCTCCCTCGCGCACCGTAAACAGCGGGTGGCTTTCTATTCCGTGGACCCACAGGGGCTTTCCGAAAATATAGTTATCAAGCACGTATATGTGTTTCACACCAAGTGTCTGCCCGTACTCTGCAAAAAACTGCACCAGCATAAATCCAAGGGAGCCAGCAAAGCCCGTTATGAATATGTTCCGGCCTGATAACGCGCTGCGCTCGCGCTCTGTTAGTCCATCCGCGATGCGCCGTAAGTCCTCTAACAGGATTCTGTTATCCGTCATATTGTTCACCCGCTTAACACTTAGTTTCCTAAGAAATATCTGCAATCAACGAAGCGTGTGTCCGGGAAGGCCTTATCAATTCCTATAAATTCTCCCCAAGCAGTCACAAGCGCGACCACGCCGCAAGTTTCGCATACCTCGTGCGCCGACGCGCAATAAGTGATGGAGAGTCTGTACGTTTTTTGAAATTCTCGCATAGCAAGCGGGTCATAGGTATAGATGCTATCATAACCACCCTGTATCAGCGCTGCGATGATCTTCGCCGCCGGACTCTCACGAATGTCATCGGAGCCCGGTTTGAACGACAAGCCGAGTATACCGATTTTATCGGATTTTTCGCCTGCCTCGCGAGCAATTTTTCGAGCAGTCAGATCCGGAATTTCGTTATTAAGAGAAATTACGCCTTCCAGTACTCGCGGCATGAATCCCCGGTTTCGTGCGACAGCGTCAAGAGCAGCTGTGTCTTTTGGCAGGCAATACCCGCCGTAACCGCAGCCGGGATATATGTAGGTGTTGATTCCTGCGCCAGCAAGCCGTCTGTCCTCATGCAGAATGTGAAACGCCCTTGCCGTTTCGATACCGCCGACCGCATCTGCGAGTAGAGCCATCTCATTCGAGTAGCTGATCAGCGTTGCAAGCAAGGAGTTTGACAAATATTTAATAAACTCAGCCGTGTTAGGTTCTACAAAATGAAGCGGTGCACCAAACGGTATATAGATCTCCGTGAGCAGGTTCTTTGCTTCATCGCCCTTCACACCGCAGACAATTCTGTCAGCGTTCATAAAATCATCCCAACACTTGCCCTCACGCAAAAACTCCGGGTTTACCGCAACCGGATTGTTGGCTCCCTTCGCGCGGACATGCGGCGTGACTCGTTCGTTAAGCGTTCCCGGCGGAATCGTGGATTTCACGACAAGTACACAGTCTTTGGTGACTGTTTCAAGAACACTGTCAATAGCAAATAGCAAATGTGCCAAATCCGCGCTGCCATCAGGTAGCCCTGGCGTTCCAACGCAAAAAAAACAGATATCGCTCTTATACGCCGCATCTATTGCACTGTTCGCTACGGTGAATGTTTTGCCGAGATTCCGCGCGAGCGCGTCGTCCAGCCCCGGCTCGAAAAACGGGACTTTTCCTAAGGCGATCTCTGCACAACGTTTTTTGTTAATGTCATATCCGTACACAGAAAAACCTTTGTCCGCAAAACCAAGCGCAGTAGTCAGCCCGACAAATCCAAGCCCGAATACGGCAATACGCATTTTCTCCCCTCCTATACCACATACGATACGGTGTCATAATAGCCATCCTCATGTTTACGGGGCATGAATGTATAATCATTCTGAATACCGAGTATTTGTACTCGGCAATTCATAAATATCTTCCGGCTTGTGGTATGCATATATATGGTACCCTCCGCCAGTTTAGAACAACTTCACGCTATCACCGATAGATGTCGTCGCCTCAAAGCAAAATCCCATTATCATCAGGAGTGATGATTTTAATCCACCCACACTTTCCACTTCGCATTACCGCTTGCCCAATCAGATTCGAGAGCGCCTTTATCCCGAGCCGTATCCATGCAGGCCCAGAAATTGTTATGCTTATATACTCCGAGCTTGCCATCTGCACTCAAGCGTTCAAGTGGGCTGCGTTCAAAAATCGTTAAATCTCCATCTATATAATCTAAGACCTCGGGTTCCATCACCATGAACCCTGCGTTTATCCAAACACCGTCTTCCTCCACTTTTTCGCGAAAGCCAGTTATAGTCCCGTCACGGTCGTTGATGCCCAGAACGCCAAACCGCCCACCTGGTTGAATCGCCGATAATGTGACGGTCTTTCCTGATTTTTCGTGTGTTTGTACCAGCTTTGTTAAATCAATGTCACTGACTCCGTCGCCGTAGGTCATCATAAACCGCTCATTGCCGATATAGGGCGCAATGCGTTTAATGCGTCCTCCGGTCTGTGTGTAGAGCCCCGTATCCACGACGGTGACTTTCCATGGCTCCACGACATTCGCGTGTACAATCATCTTGTTCTCGGCTGTAAAGTCAAATGTCATATCGCTGCGATGTATGTAATAGTTGGCGAAGTATTCTTTAATCATATAACCTTTGTATCCGCAGCAAATGATGAATTCGTTGAAGCCATAATGAGAGTAAATCTTCATAATATGCCACATCATCGGTGCGTCACCGATCTCGATCATCGGCTTAGGTCGTAAATGCGATTCTTCACTTATGCGAGTACCGAAACCTCCCGCGAGAATGACTACTTTCATATAAACCTCCATTCCGGCTTTGCTGGCACAAATAGAAATTTGCCGCAAAGGTTCTTGGTGAAGTTAACGACAAACATTTGAATGTGGTTACAGGTCATTGTGGAACACAAATCCCCCCCCATTAAAAATAATATGCCGATGATTGGGTGCATATTTTTATTTATCTCGTCAGTGGGTCAACATCCGCAAGTATAATCAGACGGACAATTAGGTTTATATAGCAAGAAGAGCCATACGTGAAGTACGACTCTTCTTGTTTTTCCGTATTCAGCTTGCCTTCCTTAAATCGTTCCTATCATACGGTGGACTTGCCCCTTCTTGTTTATTTTCTCTTCGTTGTGTCAATTGCCTCTTTAGCCGTTCTAGCTAGAGATTCGGCATCCCCCAGCGCCTGAAAATGTAGAAACAGAATACGGGGCTGTAAGTGTGCCGCTACTTCATTTATTGTTTCGCAGCTATTTCATCCGAAATCCGGCTTATGATTTTCTGTATCGCTTCGGACCCCAAATCTTCTCCATTCCGCTTCCTTACGGACACACTGCCGGAGTTTTTCTCATTTTCGCCAACAATCAGCATGTAAGGGATTTTTTCAAGCTGTGCTTCCCGTATTTTATAGCCCAGCTTTTCCTTACGAATGTCAACTTCAACCCGAATGCCTGCTTCTTCAAGCGATTTTTTTACTTGAAATGCATAATCGATGTAGTTATCTGAAACGGGCAGCAGTTTTGCATGAACCGGTGAAAGCCAAAGCGGGAAAGCTCCAGCGTAATGCTCTGTCAGCATACCCATGAACCGGTCGATGGAACCGTACACCGCACGGTGGATAACGACTGGCCGGTGCTTTTGGCTGTCCTCCCCGACATAAGTGAGATCGAACTTCTCAGGCATTTGGAAATCCAGCTGAATCGTTCCGCACTGCCAACTCCGTTTAAGGGCGTCCAGAATGTGGAAGTCAATCTTCGGACCATAAAACGCGCCGTCGCCTTCATTAAGCCGATAATCAATGCCCCTGTTATCCAGTACGCTTTGCAGCGATTTTTCCGCCTGCTCCCACAGCTCATCTGAACCCATAGAATCTTCAGGTCGTGTCGACAATTCAATCTTGTATTCGAACCCGAACACTTTATACATATGGTCAATCAGCTTGATGATCCGTCCGATTTCATCTTCAATCTGCTCTGGCAATACGAAAAGATGCGCGTCATCCTGGCAAAACGTCCGTACACGCAGCATTCCATTCAGCGCCCCCGAAAATTCGTGACGATGAACTTGGCCAAACTCTGAGATGCGCATGGGTAGTTCCCGGTAGGAACGCAATTTGTTTTTGAAAATAAGCATATGTCCGGGGCAGTTCATCGGTTTAAGAGCGTATTTCGTTTCATCCACATTTGTGAAATACATATTGTCCTTGTAATGATCCCAATGGCCTGATTGTTCCCAGACCTGGCTATTCATCATGAGCGGAGTCCGCACTTCATCATATTCCCGCTGCCTTTGAAGTTCGCGTGCGAAGTTTTCCAACTCCGTCCGGATCGTCATCCCTTTGGGCAAATAAAACGGCATCCCTGGCGCTTCTTCCGAAAACATAAACAGCTCCAGCTGCTTGCCAAGCTTGCGATGATCACGCTTTTTGGCCTCTTCCAGGAAGTGAAGATGTTCGTCAAGCTGCGCTTTTTTAGGAAAAGCTGTTCCGTAAATCCGCTGCAGCATTTTATTGTTCGAATCCCCGCGCCAATATGCCCCTGACACATTCATCAGTTTGAAAGCTTTGATGCGGCCTGTTGAAGGAAGATGTGGCCCGCGGCACAAGTCAAAAAATTCCCCTTGGTCATAAATGGATATCACCGCATCTTCCGGCAAATCCCGGATCAGTTCCAACTTCAGCGGATCTTCGAGTTCCTCGAAGATTCGGATCGCATCCTCCCTGCTAACCACCCGGCGGATAATCGGCAGATTCTCTTGCGTAATCTTCACCATTTCCTTTTCAATGGCACCCAGATCCTCAGTCGTTAACGGCTTTTCGATATCGATATCATAATAAAATCCGTCTTCTATCACCGGACCGATTCCAAGCTTCACAGCCTTATTTCCGTAAATTCGTTTGATCGCTTGAGCCATGAGGTGTGCCGCACTGTGTCTGTAGATTTCCAGTCCGTCCTTACTGTCTAGTGTTACGACTTCAACATGGCAGTCCGCTTCGATGGGTTGATTCAGATCAACTGGCTTGCCATCGATTTTGCCAGCAACAGCGTTTTTCTTCAGCCCCATACTGATCGACTCCGCGATTTGCTCAACTGTGGTGCCTCGCATATACCTCCTGTTTGTTCCATCCGGCAGCTTAATGTTGATCTCCATGATTTTTACCTCCATTTCTTGATATTTGTTTGATTTATGAACGCAAAAAAACGCATCTCTCCCTCAAGGGACGAGTGCGTTCAGCTCGTGGTTCCACCCTAATTCAACCTGCAGCAACTCAGCCTTGGCCTCATGGCCAAAATTGCAGATGCAGGTTCTCATTGGTATCCGGTAACGGGGATAATCCGGTGACGAATACTTGCGCTCCATACGAAGGTGCGGGTTCAGCGCCACGGCTACAAAGGGGTAATTTCAAACCGGATTCTGGAGAAGCTTTCAGCTAAAACTTCTCTCTCTGGGCCGCTCGTGAATGAAATCATGTCTTTGATCAAAGCCAAATGTTGAATTAACGTTATTATAATCCACAACCATATCTTAAAGTCAAGAAAAAAATTCACACCGTCCTTATTCTCCCCACTTAAGCGATCAGTGTTCTGCCTAATTTATGAGTGCTAAAATCTCATCGAGATCATGAGCTTCTAACACAATTCCCTTGTTATTCAACACGATAAACGTTGGAAAATCCTTTATAATAAAATGCAAAAAACTCATGCTGATTCACGTAATGAGGGGTACGCAACAAACGATCCACATCATGTGAAGTCAAACATGAGTATAGATGAAATTTCAATATAGATTCTCAAACCGGTCGCTAATCTGATTAACGCAAATGTTATGATTAATTCATACCAGCCGCATATCTCAACTTTACAGGTAAGTTGTGTACGCTTTTGATATACCGCACGGTTCCGGTGTTGGCGCGCATGATCACCGAATGGGTTTCTACACGATTTCCAGGCAAATGGCGAACGCCATTAAGCAAATCACTATTTGTGATGCCCGTCGCCGCAAAAATGATGTCGCCGCTGCCAACAAGTTCTTGCATTCCCAGCAATCTTTCGGGATCCTGGATGCCCATTTTTATACAGCGAGCACGTTGGGCTTCATCCTGCACCATCAGGCGGCCCTGCATTTCCCCTCCGACACAACGTAATGCTGCTGCCGCAAGCACACCTTCCGGAGCCCCTCCAGAACCTACATAAAGATCGACGCCGCATTCAGGGATGGCAGTGACAAGAGCGCCGGCCACATCGCCATGATCCAGCAGTTTAATCCGAACCCCGCTATTTCTTAACGCCTGAATCATCTCGCTATGGCGATCCCGCTTAAGAATCATGACGGTTAACTCCTGCACGGATTTTCCCAGTTTCTGTGCCGCCTTCTCTAGCGTCAATTCGATCGGATCATCGAGATTGACATGTCCGGCGAGTGCCGGGCCAACGGCCAACTTCTGCATATACATATCGGGAGCATGCAGCAGATTGCCTTTCTCCGCAATGGCTATTACCGACATACCGTTGTTGAGCCCGTTTGCGACCACTTCCGTACCTTCCAACGGATCGACGGCCACATCCACCTTCGGTCCGTTGAGGTTTCCTACCTTCTCGCCAATATATAACATCGGCGCCTCATCCATTTCACCTTCACCAATCACTACCGTTCCGTCAACCGGAACGGAATCGAACATTTCCCGAATAGCAGAGGTTGCTGCAAAATCTGCGCCGTTTTTATCACCCCGGCCTATCCAGGATGCGGAAGCCAAAGCTCCCGCTTCCGTAACACGCGCAATTTCCAGAGCCAACTGACGATCCATCGAGCAGATCCCCTCTCATTTTTCAGATACCAGATTTTAAAATAGCAATTTTCATAAGCTTTACTCTAAATGATAAAATCCATCACGATACCGGCCGTTTCCTCGACCGCCTTATCCGTGATATCAATAACCGGACAACCCAATCGGTCGAACAGTGACCGGGCATATTCCAATTCCTCGACGATGCGATCCAAAGAAGCATATCTTGCTAACACGGGCAGGCCCATCGCCTTCAATCTTCCGGAGCGGATCTTTAATAAATGTTCGGCATCCACCGTCAGGCCAATAATCTTTCCTGAGGATACACGGTATAGCTGATCCGGCGGCTGAATCTCCGGCACGACCGGATAGTTAACCACCTTCTTGCCCTTATGTGCCAAAAATACGCTTAATGGCGTCTTGGATGTGCGAGATACACCAAGCAGTACAATGTCGGCCTTCAAGATCGCATTTAAATCCTTGCCATCATCGCATTTTACCGCGAATTCTACAGCCTCGACGCGCTGGAAATAATCCGCATCCATGCGGTGCAGCAGACCGGGCATGCGTTTAGGCTGATCCGCAAATGTATCCACAAATGCTTGAATCATAGGACCCATTACGTCTACCACCCGTACATTCATGCGAATAGCATGTTCCTTAATGGCTTCGCGCAATTCGGGCTGAACGAGCGTGTAAGCGACAAACCCCCCAGTCTCGGCTGCTTCTTCGATTACCAGACGGAGCTCCTCTTCATTTCGTATATTCATGTATCGCTTAATCTTAATTTGTGTCGCCTCAAATTGCCGAATGGCCGCACGTACCACTGCTTCTGCCGTCTCTCCAACGGAATCTGAGCACACGGTTATCGTATATGTCTCTCTCCCCATACGTTTTTTATCCCCCTGCTTATTCCTGCTCTACTTGATCTAGCAGCAGCTTGATAATGGTTGTCTTCGTTATCCGACCTACGACATTAAATTCCGAGTCGGATAAATGATCCGGGTATGATATGACCGGAAGGCTGTCTACCTGATGATGAATCATCTTGCGCGCCGCCTCGTATACCGTTTCCTCTGGAGTAATCGTTACGATATTCGGCTGTCTGGTCATGACCATGCTGACAGGCATAGACGAAGCATTCGGGTTCCCTACTGTTACTTTGAGCAAATCCTTTCGTGAAATGACCCCCGCGAGTTTTCCATTCTCGTCTGTAACAATTAGACTACCGATGTTTTCCAGGAACAATGTCACAACCGCATCCTGTACCGTCGTTTTGACGTCCACGACGATCGGCATACCTTGAACCTGGCCAACCTTCATCTCACGTAGGATGTAAGAATCCGACTCCTTCCTTTCTGCCTTTTCCCCGAGAAAATAACCTACCTTGGGTTTTGCCGCAATATAGTCCAGCATGACAAGCAGAGACAAATCCGCACGTATGGTCGGACGGCTCACCGTTAGCATTTCCGCGATTTGTTCTCCCGTAATGGGTGCATGCTTCTTGACGATTTTAATAATTTCCAATTGTCTGGCTGTTAGTTCGATAGCGCAACCCTCCCGCTTCTGCTACATCGCTCGCTATCTGCAGCTACGCAGCTCGCAAGCCTCAATATTCGATATTCAGATTATAACATTCCGGGCGGAATGTTCGTAGCTCCCACCACTCTAGAGCTTGAAATTCCACCCGGATTCATTCATATCGAATACGATTTCAAAAGAGTCAGATCGCCGTTTGTTCGATCTCGAGTTTTGAAGTTTCCTCCACCTTAGACGCGAGTTCGGATTGCATGCGGATATGAGCCTGTGCTGCGGCAATCCGGCTTACGGGCAAACGATACGGCGAGCAGCTAATATAATCCAGCCCGGTCCGCTGGCAGAACATGATGGATTCATGATCTCCGCCATGCTCCCCGCAAATGCTGGTTTTAAGCAGCGGATTCACTGCCCGACCTTGCGTAACTGCCATTTCAATCAGCTTGCCGACCCCTTCCGTATCCAATACTTGGAACGGATTGTGAGGTAGAAGCTTATGCTCAACATAATGTGCCAGAAACTTGCCTTCCGCATCATCCCGGCTATAACCAAATGTCATCTGCGTCAGATCATTTGTGCCGAAGGAGAAGAAATCGGCGGAACGGGCAATATCTCCTGCTGTCAGCGCCGCACGAGGCACCTCTATCATGGTACCGACTTTATATCCACAGAAGCGTTTTTCCTCACCCAACACCTGTTCGGCGATCTCATCCACCATGTTTCGCAGCAGATGCAGCTCATTGACATGCCCAACGAGCGGGATCATGACCTGCGGCAGTACATTAATGCCATCACGAAGGCAGCGCAGCACCGCTTGGAATATCGCTTCTACTTGCATTTCATAGATTTCCGGGAACATGATACCCAATCTGCAGCCGCGTTGACCAAGCATCGGGTTGGACTCTTGCAGCTCACGTACCCTGCGGATCATACGCTCAAGTTCCATACGTTCATTCGATGTTTCCTCTTCCGTGGAACGCAGCTCCGTTAACCGCTCTGTCAGTTCCTCAATATTCGGCAGAAATTCATGCAGCGGCGGATCAAGCAGGCGGATCGTAACCGGATATCCGTCCATCTCCCGGAAGATATCTTCAAAGTCCGATCTTTGCATCGGCAGCAATCGATTCAAGGCCACCTGTCTATTGCCTTCCGTCTCGGCCAAGATCATTTGCTGCACAATCGGCACGCGGGCCGGCGAAAGGAACATATGCTCCGTTCTGCACAATCCGATGCCTTCTGCGCCAAATTCCCTTGCCTTGCGTGCGTCAACCGGAGAATCGGCATTAGCCAATACCTTCATGGTACGCACTTCATCGGCCCAGTCCAGGACCAGCATCAGTTCCGGTGAAAGATCAGCTTCCGAAAGTTCCAGTTGGCCTGGAATAACTTTTGCGCTTCCGCCGTCGATGGTGATCCAATCACCCTCGCGGATAATGACTCCACCACCGCTCAATTGCATCTGCTCTTCATCGAGTTGCAACGCTTCGCAGCCGCAAACACAAGGCTTACCCATTCCGCGGGCTACCACAGCAGCATGGCTGGTCATACCTCCGCGCAGCGTAACAACCCCTTCCGCAGCAATGACACCATGTATATCTTCAGGCGTTGTCTCCATACGCACGAGAATAACTTGTTTGCCTCCCCGTTTCCATTCGTCAGCCGTATCGGCTTCAAAAACAACCTGACCGCAGGCCGCACCCGGCGAAGCCGGAAGTCCTGTCGCCATAACCGTATGCTCTGCTTCTGTATTCAGCGAACGGTGAAGCAAATGATTCAAGTGCTGCACATCAATGCGCATCAATGCTTCTTCCTTGGAAATAAGACCTTCCTGTACCAGATCTGCAGCTACCTTGAGCGCCGCTCTTGCGTTGCGTTTCGCATTGCGGGTTTGCAGCAGATACAGCTTTCCATTTTCAATCGTAAACTCGATGTCCTGCATATCGCGGTATTGCAATTCGAGCTGTCTTGCGCATTGGGAAAGTTCCTTGTACGCTTCCGGCATCGTCTCTTGCAAATCTGCGATTGGACTTGGTGTTCTTGTACCACCGACAACGTCTTCCCCTTGTGCATTCATAAGGAATTCACCAAACATCACGGATTCGCCTGTCGATGGGTTGCGCGTAAACAGAACGCCCGTTCCGCTCGTTTCGCCCATGTTGCCGAATACCATCGATTGCACATTCACTGCCGTACCTTGATCGTCCGGAATAAGGTGAACTTTGCGGTATACCTTTGCTCTCGCACTTGACCAGGACAAGAATACCGCTTCAATAGCACCTTGAAGCTGCTGCTTTACGTCTTGCGGGAAGGAACGTTCGATCCGGGCCTCAATCAATTTCTTGAATTGCTCAGCGAGCGATAACAGTGACTCTTCAGAAAGCTGCTGATCCTCCATGCAGCCGGTGAGCTGTTTTTCCTTTTGGATCAGGCGTTCAAAATGAATTCCTTCGATGTTGTAGACTACCGAGCCATACATTTGGATAAACCGGCGGTAACAATCGTAAGCAAAGCGACGGTTGTTCGTCTGTTTTGCCAATCCTTCCACCGTCTCATCATTCAGGCCCAGATTCAGAATGGTATCCATCATCCCCGGCATCGACTTGACTGCACCGGAACGAACGGATACCAGTAGTGGACGCTCCGCATGGCCGAATCCGCGATTCTGTTCCTGCTCCAGCTCGTTCAAGGCGGCGAGCACTTCTTCCATTAATCCTTCGGGGAGCCGGCGCCCGGTGCGGTAAAATTCCCGGCAAACCTCCGTTGTAATCGTAAAACCGAGAGGGACAGGGAGCCCCACTTTAGTCATTTCTGCAAGGTTGGCACCCTTGCCACCCAGAAGCTCCACATCCTCCTTGCCACCATTTTGGAACGAATTCACTCTTAGAATCGTCATGCTGAAGCACTCCCTTTCTGTTTTCGGCACTCTAGTAAGTCGCAGATCATATATGTCGTGTTCACGCCATTGATATCGATTTTCCCTTTGCCATAGGCGTAAATCATCTTTTCTGGATCATTCCTTTTTACATACTCAGCACTGACTCCACAGATCGGATTTTACATTTCGGATCTACCTTACCGGCCCCCGTGAACATGTAATTAACAAAGTCCTTAACCCGGCATGCATACGCCCATTCATTGTCATACCATGCCAGCAGCTTTACTTGCTGTCCCGATGTTTGTATCGTTAATCCATCAATAATTGCAGATTTGCTGTTTCCAATGTAATCGCTTGATACAAGCGGTTCCTCGTTGTACTCCATGAACGGTTCCAAACCTAAATTAATTGCGTTTTTAAACGCGCAGGCAATTTCTTCTTTGGTTACGTCGCGCTTAAGTTGAGCGGTCAAATCGACCAGCGAAACATCTTGGACGGGTACACGCAGGGACAGCCCTTGAACCCGTTCCGCCAGATGGGGGAGTATTTCCCGTAATGCCTTGCCGACGCCCGTTGAAGTCGGAATGATGGAACTGCCACATGCGCGGGCTCTCCGCCAATCGGAGTGGGGATTATCCAAAAGCTTCTGGTCATTCGTATACGCATGAACTGTAGTCATCCATGCATTATCAACGCCGAATTCTCGATCAAGAACATGCAAAACCGGAGCCAGACAATTTGTCGTACAGGATGCAGTCGATATAAGCGAATCGTTCTCCGCGTCATATGCATGTTCGTTTACGCCCATGACGATTGTACGGTCCAGATCTTTGCCCGGGGCTGTTACAACCACTCGCTTCGCGCCTGCCTGCAAATGTTTGGACGCTTCAGGACGGCTTTTAAATTTGCCCGTTGCATCCACGACAACTTCGACGCCGTGCTCGCGCCATGGCAGAAGTTCCGGATTACGTTCATTCACCAAATGAATTCGATGTCCACGTATGATAAGGCATTGTTCATCTACCTTAATGTCCTCTTCCCAACGACCGTGGATCGAATCATATTTTAATAAATACGCTAATTGTTCCGGTGTACATGAAGAGTTGATCAGCGCAAGCGACGAACTTTCTCCACACATTACCATGCTACGGATAAACAGCCTTCCAATTCTTCCTGTTCCGCTAATACCGATTTTTTTCTGCATATGTCGCAGCCCCTCCTTTGTTCATTTATATATTACGTCATATTTATCGGTAATTCAATAATTAATACACACAATATAATAAAAATATTTATTTATATGCCTTAAAATGATTTAGTAGGACATTAATCACACTATTTATGCGTTTTTTAAGAAAATGTATATCACTATTTTCCAATCAGGACGCATATGTAGTACACCAGTCCAGAAACATTCCAATCAATTGCTGTTAGGACATCCTAATCTAACGCCACGGTGAACAAAAAAAATCACAACACGAGGGTTAGTCGCATTGTGATTCATTAGATTGCAGTGTTAAAAGATAAGTTGGAAGATATTGAAGATACTGAAGATAAGATCAAAGAAAATGTTGCACCCAGGAATCTTCCGACTCGATTGGCTATCAAACGGTGGTACATGATCGATCTTATGATTGGAGCGAGAATTTACTCAAAACCAAAAAAAAAATCCAGGATGATTTATCCTGGAGAAGAATATAAGGTTATGAAGAAGTATTACACTATCATATTACTCAAATGATATACTATTATCTACAAGCAATTATTGGATAGTACGCTTGAGGAACCTATATAGACGATCGCAAACAAAACGTGATATAGCTTTTTGCGGTTTAAAAAGCCCCATTTGGAGTTCTAACGAAATGTGATATCGCTATTTACGCTAATTAAGCCATTTGGAAATTCTAAAATTCGAAACTGGGTATCGCTAATGCGCAAAATTATTCGCTTTAAGCCTGAATTCATCCCAAATAACAATATGTAGTTTCATTAAACTCAATTTTCCTTTGTTTTTGAGGCAATAACGATCTGTAGTTTCGTTAGAGATTACAATGGTTCAGCGTGAATCCAAGTGAAGCCCGTTTACCCTCCTGCAACTAAAAACAACCCTACAAAGAGTATCGGAAAGAAGTCCGGGTGCCTCTCAAAGAGGGGCGCTTTTGCGGAGCAAAAGTACGGAGTGTATCCTATCCTCGATGCTTATTCCAAATACTTTGCGGGGACCCCAAAAAGCTTTCAAAAAAAAGGCTGCCTCAGCAGCATCAACCATTCCATCTCCCCATTATTAATCACGCATCTAACAATGGAGAGAATCTCGGTTGAGCCTCGAGACAGCCTTACTATCACTTAAAACCTACTTATTCGTACCAATATCCTTTAATTCCGCTTTGAAGACGGACCAGCGCCTCCAGATAGAAATAATCGCCCCAGATCATATAATCATCCGGTGCTCGATCTCCGCGCACATGATATGATCCATGCTTCAGCAGCCCTTCAGCCTCAGGCTCTTTAATCGTTGCATAGTTTTCTATGAGTGACTTCATGCTCCGGTTCAGCGCGTCTTCGTACATTTGGCGATCCGGATCGTCAGACCCTTCCGTGAGTTCAAGCAGTTCCAGCAAACCGCAAGCCGTAATCGCCGTTGCTGAGCTGTCACGAGGCGTTCCTGCTTCAACCGGTACATCAAAGTCCCAGTAAGCAACATCATCTTCCGGCAAATGCTCAATAAAATAACGTGCCAGCCGCTTGGATGTATCCAAAAAGGCTTCATGTTTCGTATATCTGTAAGCTAGGGCGAAACCGTAAATACCCCATGCCTGTCCGCGCGTCCAAGTTGAACCGTCCTCATACCCTTGATGCGTTCCGCCGCGGATCGCGTTTCCGTTTTCCACATCAAAATAGAACGTATGATAAGAAGAACCGTCACCACGTACTAGGAATTTCTGACTCTTCAACGCATGCTGCATCGCGATATCATAATATTTGGCTTCACCTGTCTCTTGATGTGCCCAAAATAAGAGCGGGAGATTTAACAAGCAGTCGATAATGATCCGTCCCCCGTTTTCGGGATCATTTTCTTTCCCCCAAGCCTGAATGATTCCCATATTGGGGCGCCAGCGCATAAGCAGCTTGTCCGCAGCCTGAAGCGCCGTTTCCCGGGCCGCCGGATTGCGGGTGACCCGCCACTCCGCAACTGCGGAAAGCGAATATAAAAATCCGATATCATGATGGTCCAGAACCACATGACGGTCAAGCCGATCCTTGAAATTCGCAAGAAAAGCTTCCCCTGACTCTTTGAAAAAAGGATCTTTGCCGTATTCATAGGCAAGCCACATCATACCGGTGTAAAAACCCTCGATCCAATCATCGTTTTCGCCCCATTCATACCGCTGCCCGTCAATGATATGAGGCAGCTTGCCCGGATGTTTCACGATATTTTGCTTTAATTTGGATAGCGCATCTTCAATGGCAAGGTTCCACATGCTGTTCATCTCCCACTATTCTTGAATTGATAGAATGCTTGCTTTGACCTCTATAAATTGAACCGATTGTACGGATTAAGGCAGCCGGGTGAAATGTTTGCCTATTCCTGTTACATTAGTCCAACTTTTTAGATTTGCACTTCGGTATAGACTTCTCCACATTCGGCATCTTTTACGATAATCCGACCATCGGCGGTTTGCTCCACTACTGGAGGCAAAGCCCACTTCTGCTCATTTCGTTCGCTGCAAGAAGCGCCAAACACCGCGGAAATCAGCAGATGTTCGCCAGGCTCCAATTGTACAGAAAGTGTAGGAATCATCGTGCTCGGTTTTAACACATTGGTGTTGGCCTCCGGATAAACCATAATCGCATCGTCGAATCCCTGTAGATTTACGATTCCGCTGATTCCTCCAGGCATCATAGCCGCTACACGGTCATCAGCCTTCCGAACCCGATCCACTTCCCCAAAAGGAAAATCAGTCGCCCTGCTCACAGCAAACCCGCCTTCGGCGGCAGTTAAGCTGCGTTCGGAGCGAATGCGGTGGACCCGAACATGCCACAGTCCCGCTGGAATCAGCCATGTCTTCACTTCGACGTTGTTCCAAGGCAGCCAGCGCGAATACACGGCTTTTTCTTCAATACGGAACTCTTCGCACTTAAACCGCGCGCGATAATACCCATCGTTTTCACTGAATGCAAGCACGGAGTCAAATGCTCCCTGTGAAAGTCCGTAACTACCTTTGGGAACGCTAAAGCCAAAGCGCGTAGAATACGCAAATTTCGCATATTTGGCCGCGTTATGTGACATATCCCAATTCGCAATTTGGCCAGATGCCAACGCGACAACATGGCCATCGTCTTCCGGACGGCATATCATCATTCTTGCATGCGGCTGAGGAAGCAGTGGTTTCAAAGCCGGAAGCGGCTCCTCTTCCACCTTCCAGTATGGATGGTCATCTGGCAAACTCAAAATGAGAAAAGCTTTATAAGCCCAATAAGGCGAACCCGGAGCGTTATAGCTTTCAGCCATATTCAGGTTCGGATAAGCATATCCAATGCTGAGCAATCCGTTTGACGCAAAAATCGGCTGGTCGAACCACCAGCGCAGATGGCGATTAATGATCCCTTTCATGACTCCAAGCGAAAATGGCTCGACGCCAGCATAGATCAGTGCGCTCCAAAAAGATGTTTGCGCAAAACGGTACGTCAGGCTCCGTCCAAACGGAATGCTTCCTCCTTCCTCGGAGAAGAAATATATGTACTGCTCCGCAAAGGTTTTCGCCCGATCGCGGTAAACTTTGGCGCGCTCTGGATCGTCATTTTCCATCAACTTCGAGTAAATCAGCGTGTAATAGTGCATGGCGAACGGAATGTAGTAATCACGCTGATCCGTTTTTCCGTCCGAATACCATCCATCCGCCAAATAATAAGAATCGATGGCATCCAAATATTCATCCATGATGGCCTGGTCATGAGGCATGCCCACTTTCTTGAAGCCCAAATTCACAAGGACCGTGAACATCAGCCAATTGTTGGGGTTAGAGTGGTCCACCAGATTAATCTGATTCAACCATTTATACAGCCGTTGCTTTTCCTCTTCACTTAGCGGATCCCAAATCTTCTCTGGGGCAATGGCGAGGCCCAGTCCAAATACGGCCTGTTCAACCATCCGCTGGTCCTGGGTAACGAAATCCCCCCAATATTCTTCATGTTCGGGATTTGTACCGTTGATGATCCCTTGCAGAAACAGCGGCCATAGGTCGGATTGACCTCCACCTGCGGCATGTGGGATGAGGCCCCATAGTGGACGCGAAAAGGCTTCCATAAGGGCAATGTCTGCATTATGGCTCGCGCCCGTCACTCCAAGATCCAAACCGGCCTTTCCTTCCGTGAAATGCTGCTTCAAAGGATTCAAAGTATCAAGAACTGCCTGCTGGACATCGGCCTTCGTCTGTAGTGAATTATTTTGTGTTTTTTCGCCTGTTTGCTGCATGTTCTGTAATTCCCTTCTGAAATAAAATTAGTTCCAAGAAGCATACTCGCTGGGGGTCATGCCAATTTCCCTCTTGAATAATTTGATAAAATAACTTTTGTTGGCGTAACCTAAATAATCAGATATTTCTTCCACTGTTTTGCTGGACTGCTGCAACAGTTGCTTTGCCTTTTGAAGCTTGACCATATTGACATATTCGATGAAATTCTGGTTCGTTTCGCGTTTGAACAAGCGGCTGAAATAACTAGAATTCAAATTCAAGTAATTCGCCATATCCTCCAGCGTCAATTTTTCGGTAACATGCTGAATCACGTATTGCTGAGCCTTGATGACCTCAGTACGTTTGGAGCGGATCGACAGCACACTCAGCCTGCGGAATAACTCCAGCAAATAATCCAAGGTAAAGCTTTGCAAATGCTCCATCGTATGAATGCCGTTAACAACGTCATACAGCTTCTCTTCGGAATGATTCTGTTGAACCTGCAGCGTCACTTTAGTTTTCATCTGCAAATCCATCAGCAGCTGCAGTAACCATTCTTTTACGTCGGAAGGATGGAAGCGGTTTGTTTCTACCCATGCCGCCCAATCCTTAACGGCGATCTCCAATTGCTCCGCGGAACTCACGGCCAGACTGTCATTGATCTTGGAAAAATACGCCGCATATTCCGTATACATGTCTCCGCCTGCAAAAATGGCTCTCTCAAACCGGTGAATCCGGGATTCTCCCAGATAGAAACGCTGGCTAAGATCGTGAAGCATCGGCAGAAGCGTTTGCCTGAGCGAATCAGGTGACGAAGCTTCGTGACCCAGAAGGCAGGTAACCGACAGTTTTAAATACTGTTTGATGGCCGAAATCGCTTTCTGAATCGAATAAAATAATAGCTGCTGCTCCTTCACCGGATCGTCGCAGCAGACCAACACGACCAGTTCATTGTTGGTATGCCGAATAATTACGCTTCGGTGCATGGAGTCTAGCACCTCCTGAAGCACGTTCTCTACCGCAAATGCGATCGTGTATCCGTTCATTTTACGGGCCCGGGTGACATCGGACATCCGGTCCACGATGACAACAAATGAGATATAATATTTGGCTTCAAGGGCAAGTCCGCTCATTTGCGCATGCTTCAGCCATGCTTGCTTCGTCCAGGAAAGTTGATATAAGGTATCCTTCAACCATTTTTCCTTTAATGCCGAACGATTTAGCGCTTCCTTCTGCATATACAGCGTAACTTCCGCAGCCCGGCTCTTCTCTTCGCTTAGATCAACAGATATATTACGGAGCAGACGCTGCAACTGTTCGACATTCAAGCTTTCCTTCAAAATGTAGTCGCTTACTTTTAATTTCATCGCCTGCTGGGCGTATGCGAATTCATTGTGACAGGACAGGATGACCGCCCGCAGCAGCGGATTGGCTTTACTGAACTTTTCGAGCATTTCCAAACCATTCATTTTCGGCATGCCAATGTCTGTTATGACAATATCCGGTAAGTTTTGCTGTGCACCCTCCCAAGCTTCAAGGCCATTTGAATAACAACCGATCAGCTCGATGTCCAGCTCCTTCCATGATACGCTCTGGGACAAGTATCGTACAACAGGATAATCATCATCCACCAGAATCGCTGTCAACACCATGCTCACCTCTCTCATTCTCAAATGGAAATGTTAACGTAATGTTCGTGCCTACGTCCCGTTCGCTATGAATCTCCAAATGAACGCTGGAACCGTAAATCAGACGCAAACGCTGGGATACATTTTGAATACCGATACCAGAAAACCCTTTTTTCGTCGGTTCCGAATGTACTTGAATATGATCCATGCGGGTACGAAGTTCTTGAAGCTGCTGTTCGCTCATTCCGATTCCGTTGTCCCTGACAGATATGCCCAGATCATCTACGTCTATGCCGCAAATCCGCTTCGCTTCTATGAAAATATCACCGTCAAACTGCTCAAAGCCATGAATGATGGCGTTCTCAATCAGAGGTTGAAGCATGAATCTCGGAACCAGCGCCTGTCCGCATTCATCTTCAATTGTCACCTCAAACCTGACTTGATTCGCATGGCGGAAATTCATCAGCCGGATATAATGCTGAACGGTCTCCACTTCTTCCGAAAGCGGGATAAACTCGTTGTGGCGGTTGATCGTCATTCGCAGCAAAGATGATAAGGACGAGATGAGCTCCGCATTCTCCTCATCACCTTTGATCAAAATATTCAGCCGGATCGAGTTCAGCAAATTAAACATAAAATGCGGATTAATTTGGGCCTGCAGCATCTCCAGCTCAGCCTTCCGCTGTTTGCTCTGCTCCAAGGTAATTTGTTCGATCATGGATTCAATCCGGTCAAGCATATGATCGATGGTGCGTGCGAGTTGGCTTACCTCATTGTCGCCGCGAATCCCCGAACGTATATCTAATCTCCCGCGGCCAATATGGGTAATAAACCGGCTTAAATCCCGAATTGGTCTGGTAAATGCTGCAATCAGCACCATAAGCAAAATACAAAATAACGTAAAAAACAGCACCTGCAAACCAAAGCTGATCAGCAGAATCTGTTTATTTTTGGATACGGCCGACGACAAAGGAACCAGACTTACCAAATGCCAAGGATTGGAATGAACCGTCTGCTCGGTGTATACATATGGCTTCCCGTCCATTTCGATCGTGCGTTTGTGTTCCTTCGGATTCCACCAAGACATCTTGCTGCCTAGGAACGAAGGATCTGTATGCGAAATCACTTGGCCGGTTTCGCCGAGCAGCATCATTTGTTGATTCGAATTTGCGCCCTTGACTAGATTATTTCGGATCTTCTTTTCGTTGACGCTAATGATGACATATCCGATGATACTTCCAGACGGGCTGCGGATTGGGCGTCCAATGGTAACCAGATAAGAGTTTTGGCCTGAACCGCTAAAATAGTCCTTCTCAAGTCCAACCCAGTAGGTCTGAAACGAAGGGGTTTGATTCAGTTTTGCAAGCCATGGCTGCTCATACAGCCTTTTGGGATTAAAATCGCTGTAAGAGTAATTGGTATATGTAAAATCGTTATTTCCCAAGATAGTGACATAAAAATCATCATGTTGGCCAAACAGCTCGTCGAGCAGCCGGATGAGCCTGCTATAGCCCAAAAGATATTCATCTTTTTGTTCCTGTGTTCCCTGCTGTTTTTTACCGGAAATAATCTGCTGTCTGATCTCTGTATTCGTCAGAATCATATTTGAGAGCTCGAGCGTCTGATCCAAAACACCGTTCACATCAGACTGCACCGCTTTAAGAGCATCCTCTGAGCTTACGACGGCGCGGTCGAGCAGCAAATCTTTAGTCAAATAATTCGTCACCATATAAATCACGACAAGCGGAAGCAGAAAACATATCAGAGCCGACCAGATCAATTTTTTACGCAATGAGAATTTGGGTATTTTCATGGTGCAGGCCTCATATCCGATATGAATTGGAATAGGGAAAACCGAAGTTTTCCCTCCTCAAACATTGTATTCCCAACTGGAGTAAGCATCAATGCCTTTTTGTATATCCGGTTATTTATTGATGTTTACTACTTCTGTGATTTTTTGATCGATCGCGTCGATGGTTTTATCGATGTCCTGTTTTTTCAAAATATACAGCTCAGCTTCTGGAATGACTACGTTTTTAGCTTCGTCCGCATATTTTGCAGGAACTGGAGCATTCCCTGGTACCGTATTATTAATTGTGTATTTCAAAGATTCCAGATCGATTTTGGATGGGTCCTTTGAAGAGTTCACGATCGTCTCCACCAGCTTGTTTGTATCCGATTTTGCCCAACCGGAGAATACTCTTCCGCCGATTTCCAGGCCTTCGGAGGTATACCATCTTACGAATTGATAAGCCGCTTCTTTATTTTTCGATTTAGCTGCCACAGCCATATAGGTCGGTTGAACTGGTGAATAATGTTTGCTTTCACCTTCCATTTTTGGCAGCGGAGCAAATGCTGTTTCAAATGTAGCCGGGATTGCATCCGTGCCGCCTGATTCAGCTACCATCCAGTCGCCGATCGGAAGCATTGCTGCTAGCTTGTTGAAATATTGGTTGCGGTAAGCCAACTTTTGCGAAATGATGTCTTCGTATGGATTTGCGCTTTTGTCTTCATACATCATTTTCATCATCATTTCGAGGTTCGATTTGAGCAGTGGATCTTTGGCATTGGATGTACCGTCGCCCTTTAGGAACGTATTGTCAGAAGGTTTACTCATCAGCTGCAGCTGGAAGTAGTCCGGCCAGTTATGCAGATAAGCGCCAAAACGTTTTTCAGCTCCATCACCTTTGGTCAATTTTTTCGCATAATCCTCGAAGTCTTTCCAAGTCCAATCCGTAGGCACGGGCAGTCCTGCTTCATCCAACATTCCCTTGTTCAAAATGATGAACCAGCGCTGCATGGAAGATGGAAGAGCATAAATCTTGTCGTTGACGCGGGTGTCTACCAAATATTCATCATCGTATTTGATACCGTCCTTTTCCAAATATTCATCAAGCGGTTCGAAGAGCCCGATATCGGCACGCTGCGAATAGTTTGTATATGGAAGCTCCACGATGTCCAACTGGTCGTTTGAGGCAGCCATCAGATCAAGCTTTTGCATCGATGCGACGGAATCGCCTTTTTCGTTCAGCAAATCCAGTTCTACTTTGATGTTTGGATATTTTTTCTCGAATTCAGGAATGATTTTGCTCCACTGTGCTTTGGCGTCTGTTTGCCATGTGCTCAGTTTCAGCACGACCTGATCTGCAGCCGCTCCTCCATCTTTCGATCCCTCTGCCGCAGGCTCCGTAGAATTACCGCTGTTACTACCGCAAGCTGAAACCACGAACGCAAGGGACAAACTTAGCAACATTGCTGATAATCTTTTGGTTTTCATATATGACCCCTCCTCTGAATGTCAGGATTTCTCCTGTACTTTATAAGTTGAACGAAGATTGTACGAATGATGGTAGCCGGGTGAAATGTTCAACTTATATAGTTTTGAAAAGTAAGTGCTTACATGGAACATCCTATCACTTCCGTTCTTCTGGCGTAGTTCCCATTTTTTACGGAAGCCAAACTATTTTGACTTTTATTGCGTGTTCAAAAAGATCCGTTTTTAACCCTTCACGCCGCCAAGTGAGATGCCTTCGATAACCTGCTTTTGTCCAATCGCAAAAATGATAAGCAAAGGCAGGATCGCGGACACGGCTCCGGCCATCATGAGGGAATAAACATCCCCGTATTGGTCGCCGAAAAGGCGGATACCAAGCTGGATCGTGAACAGCTCTTTCGATTTCAGGAAAATGAGCGGGTATTGATAGTCGTTCCATGTCCATATAAATCTAAGAATCGCGTAGGTTGCCACCCCAGGCCGGATCAGCGGAAGTGCAATTTGCCAAAAGGTCCGGAAATGGCCAGCACCATCGATTTTTCCTGACTCGATATATTCGTTGCTGACACCCATGAAAAACTGCTTGAGCATAAACGCCCCGATAATGCTGAAGCTGTTGAGCAAAATGAGTCCGATATGTGTATCAATCAGATGCAGCCAGTTAAACAGCAAAAACTGCGGTACCAATGAAGCTTGCGGCGGAACCATATACAAGGCTAGGACAAGTACGAACATGGCATCTCTGCCCCAGAAGCGCAATTTGGAAAATCCATAGGCCGCCATCGAACAGATAAACACATTGATGATGGTGGTAGCAATTGTGATATATATGGAGTTCCAGTAATAACGGGCAAATTGTCCGCTCCAGACGGTACGGTAGTTTTCTACCGCATTCCAATGCCGCGGAATCCATTCGATCGGAAATTTGAACACATCCGCTTCCGGCTTGAAGGAAGTCGACAGCATCCATAAGAACGGAAGAATGAACAGGACGCCAATCAGTGCCATGACGATGGTCCAGACGGTTTTTGATATATTGAGTTTCATGTATGATACCCCCTGACGGAAATTCGTTTAGTGCATGTTCAAAAAGGCCGGTTTTCAGCACCGAGAAGGTTGGATGAAGCTAGGGACTGAGGAGTGGAGCGTACGTTTTGGGTACGTGAGCACCGGAGGGACTGGCTGAATTCAAGATTCGATGCCGAGTTCACTTCCAGATCCACTTCGTGATCAAAAGCGTACTTTTTGAACAACCTCGTTTAGCAAGAATCAATTTCATCATTCAAACATGAGCGATAGGATGACGATGAAGTTGATTAATAGTTAACCCATTTTTTCTGAGCCAGCATTTGCGCAACCGTGATGATGAGACACATTAAGAACAAAATGAGTGCCATACTGGAAGCGTAGCCGGTTTTCAGCTGGTTAAAGGCGGTGTCATACAACTCGTATACAATAACCGTAGTAGAATTGGCCGGTCCCCCTTGCGTCAGTACCTGGATCAGGTCGAAAATTTTGAATGTGCCGATGATGCCGGTAACCAGCAGGAAAAAGGTTGTTGGCGAAATGCATGGCAGCGTAATGCTGCGGAACTTCACCCATGTACTCGCTCCATCAATCTCCGCGGCTTCATACAAATCTTTTGGTATGGATTGCAAGCCGGCAATATAAATGATGATGTTGTATCCTAGCAAAATCCATACCTGGATCATCATCAGCGACGGCAGTGCAAAGTCAATGTCTGCCAGCCATTTTGGCGGGTTTGATATCCCCAGTGACATTAGCGTGTTATTGACCGGTCCCAGAGACGGGTGAAACAGAACCTGCCAAACCATGGCAACGGCAACAATACTCGATATGTAAGGCAAGAAATAAACCACCTTAAACGTATCCTTCAGATATACATGCCGATCGATCAGCACGGCTAAAATCAATGCAAGGATCATCGTGATCGGAACCGTGATGATAAAAACCAAGTTGTTGACCAGACTCTGCACAAAGGTGCTGTCATGAAATAATTTGACGAAGTTGCTTAGTCCGGCGTATTTGATAGCGCCCACTCCTGCAACGAAGTTCCAGTTCGTAAAACTGAGCAGCAACGAGGCGATGACGGGAATGAGCGTCAAAACGATAAGCCCGATCATTAAAGGACCGACGAAAATAAAGCCGGCGATCTGCTCCTTTGCCCCCATGCTGATATGGGCCGATTTGTTCGTTCGTTTCATATTTCTCTCCTCCTGGATGTTATTACGAAGCAAGACCAGTTTCTAAAACGGTTGTTCTAAAAGTAATCCGGACCTGCTGTTGCGGTCGTTATACCTTCATTGTAAGAAAGTCCATGTGAGCAAATAAGAAAGAGAAATGTGCATTTTGAAACGAATTTTACTTTTTGGCACACAGCAAAAGAACCTGGTGAGCAATCATGCTCACCAGGTTCTTCAGGGATGTATAATCCTTATTATCTTTATTCTTTTACGCTTCCTACCGTCATCCCTTTAACAAAATACTTCTGCAAGAACGGGTACACGACCATAATCGGCAGCGCTCCCATGAAGATCTGGGCCGTCCGCAGCGTTTTTTCGCTGAGATTCTCCATCGCCTGGAGCTGCTCAATTGAAATTGACGACATTTGCGAGTTGAGCGCCATGATTAGCGTTGACAAATACGTCTGCAGCGGATATTTATCCGGCGAATTCAAATATAGAATACCATCAAACCAAGAGTTCCAGTGGTACACGATGGTGAACAAGCCAATCGTAGCAATCGAAGGCAGCGATACAGGCAAGTATATTTGCCATAGAACACGCCACTGCCCCGCGCCGTCAATCGTAGCCGCCTCATCGAGTTCCTTCGGAATCGACCGGAAGAAGTTGAGCATGAGCACCATGTTCCACACGTTTAAAGCTGTTGGCAGAATCAGCGCCCAGATCGAATCGATCAGGCCGGTGTTCTTGACGATAATATAAGTCGGGATTAACCCACCGCTAAAAAACATTGTTGCCGCAAAAAACCATGAATATGTTGTTCTAAATTTAAACTGGTTATCTGATTTTGATAACGGATATGCAGTAATAAACACAAGTAACATGTTTATGGCCGTCCCCAAAACCACCCTTTCAACGGAAACTCCAAGCGAGCGGAAAAATTCTACCTTCTCACTGAGATAACGATAAGAGTCGAAATTAAAGCCCACTGGCCAAAGCTTGACTTCCCCAGCCATTGCGGCTGCATTTGAACTGAGCGAAATTGAAAGTAGATGAATGAACGGAATAATGCCAAGCAAGGTGATCGCGCTTAGCAGAAGCGTATTGCAAACGATAAAAACTCTTCTGCTCATGGTTAGCTTGTGCATGTCTTCACCTCCTGGTTAAAAGATCCGGTAATTGTTGTATTTGTAAGCCGCATAATAGGTCACGGACACCATAACCAGAGAGATCACGGATTTAAAGAGTCCGACAGCGGCGGCTGGTCCAAATTGTTGGCTGAACATACCCAAGCGGTAAACGAATGTGTCGATAATATCTGCACCCTGGTACACCGTAGGGTTGTACATGATCAGGATTTGTTCGAAACCGGCATTGAGAACGTTGCCAAGGCCTAGCACGGCAAGCAAGATCAGGATCGGCGCCATGCCCGGGAGTGTTACATAGAGCATTTGCTTCCATCTTCCCGCTCCATCCACTTCGGCCGCCTCATACAACGTGGCATTGATTCCAGTGATTGCGGCCAGCATGATGATCATGTTGTATCCCATGCCTTTCCAGACATCGGAACCGATAACGATGCCGCGGAACCAATTATTATCCAGCATAAACATGATCGGCTCTATATGGAGCGAACTTAGCAATCCGTTCACAGGGCCATTCAAGGAGAACAGCTCAATGATAACACCGCCAAGCACGGTCCAGGACAGGAAAAATGGCAGGAAGACCGCGGATTGAATCAGTCGCGAAAACCATCTTTTCGTCAGTTCATTCAGCAACAGTGCCAGAATCAACGGCACGACCAAAAATAGCACCATTTTACAAAGCGCAATTAGAATCGTATTCCAAAGAACTTGCGTGAAATCCGGAAGATTAAATACATACCGGAAGTTATCCAGCCCTACAAATTTGGAGTGAAAGAAACCTGACAACGGTTCAAAATTCTGGAACGCCATTATCAGGCCAGCCATTGGGCCATAAGCGTAAATCAGCGTTACAATCACTCCGGGTATCAGCATCAGGTGAAATATATATTCCTTCTTCAGCGTTTTCACAGATGGACCTCCCCACTTCGTTTAAAACGGGAGGGACTGCCGGCTTAAGTCAAGCCTTACCCTCCCGTTTCATCATCTTGTTTATTTCGCAGTCTGCGCGCTGTACCAATCATTAACCTCTTGAGTGATCTGATCGCCACCAAGGGATTTCCAGCTAGAAACAAACTTGTCGAATTCATCAAGCGGAGCGCCCATGATGATCTTGGTAAAGGACTCCTGCATTAACTTATCAAGCTGCGGACCTTTCTCCACTTGTGTTGGGGTAGGAAGGCCGTAAAATTCGTTGTTTACAAAAGCCTGGCTTTCCTTGATTTGGCGCGTCAGTCCCCAGCCACCATCTTTGGCTGCACGGCTGAAATATTGGCCCCAGTTTATGCCTTTGCTGGCTTTTGACGTATCTCCTGCGAGATAATCCTTGGTAGCCTCGAAAACTTTGGCGACGCTTTTGTAACTTTCATCATCCAGTGTGATTTCCGTTTGGTTCGCATCCAGCGCTTTGTTTACTTCTGTATAAATCGTTTCGATATCGGCTGGGTTGTAAATCCGAGGGTTAAACCAGTTGTAAACGTAACCTTCTTCAGGTTTGTTCTTATCCATGTATTTCTTATTGCCCATTTCGATATAGAAGTTGAGCATTTTGACCGCCGCTTCCGGATGTTTCATGTTTTTGTTGACAGCAAACACCTTGTTACTGCGGATCTTTGGCACAAGCGATTTTCCCGGTCCATCGAGTCCAGGAATTTGGAGTGCAATCCACTCTGCTTTCGGATCTTTATCGACATTGAGGTTCAGTGGCCAGTTCGGATACCACCATTCGCCGAAGGATATGCCTACTTTGCCTGCTGTAATATCTTCAACCGTTTTGTTTTCGTCCTTAAGCGCAAACTCTTTATTCAAAACCCCATCTTTGTACCACTGCTGCAGCTTGCCAAGAGCCGTTTTGACTTCCGGTTGGATGAGACCTGGGACCAGTTTGCCGCTGCTGTCCTTAATCCATGCCGTTTGTTTCTCCCCAAGGGATGGATAAGCACCGAAGCCGTTAAATAAACCTCTCAGGTCAAAACCCCAGAAGAATATATCTTTTTGCAAAGCGAGTCCATAGGTATCGTTTTTGCCGTTTTGGTCTGGATCGTTGTTAACAAAGGCTTCCGCCACTTTTTCTAGTTCGTCCATTGTTTTTGGCGGCTGCAGTTTGAGATTGTCCAGCCAATCCTTACGGATCCAGAGCAGCTGAGTCGACAGGAACGGATCTTCGAATGCAGGAATCGCAAGTAGTTTGCCGTCTGAAGTAAAGGTCTTCATAGCAAATCCACCATCTGACTCCATATATTTCTTAAGTACCGGAGAAGCGTAATCATTATAGGCTGAAGTAAGATCGGCGAGCATGCCCTGATTTTTCAGCTTTTCATAGTTTTTCTGATCCAGTTCCATGATGTCAGGCAGATCGGCCGACGCCATGGCTAGCGAAAATTTTTGCTCGTATTGGCTGGTTGGAACCGCCCATTTGTATTTCACTTCGATATTCATCATGTTTTTCAAATCTTTGAGGTAAGCATTCTGTTCTGGTGTAATACCTGCCATTGTCCGCGAATCTTCCGGAGGATTAAACCCAAGAACCTGTGTCACCGTCACCGTATCAGGATACTTGCCCATCGGATCGGGCGGAGTCGTGCTTGTTGTTTCTTCTTTGGCCGGGGAGTTGGAACTTGCTTCCTGATCGTTAGACTGGCCGGAACATGCCGTAAATAACGAAAGCGTCATCGTGCCAATTAATAACACTTTCCATGCTTTGATCCTTTTCATCGTGAATTTTCCCCCTTATATGCTGCTATCATTTATGTTGCTTGTACTTCATGTAATTAATTATAGGCCCTATTGGAAAGCGCTATCAATTTCTACTTTTTTACTTTACTTTCACTTTATTGACTTGTTATTGGAATTCTAGAGAGTACACTGTTTGTTTCGATATTCTTGCGGAGAAACCCCCATTTTCTTCTTAAAAAATGTCGTGAAATAAGAATGTGTTTCGAAGCCGACCCGTGCAGCGATTTCATTCAGTTTAAGATTGGTCTCACGCATCAAATGAGTGGCTCCTTCCAGCCTTTTCGTTTGGATGTATTCCAGCAAATTATGCCCTGTAGCCTGCTTGTAATAACGCGATAAATAAGACGGATTAAAATGGACCTCTTCCGCAATCGCCGTCAAGGATAGGTCGCCCGATAAATGTTCAAGTATGTATCTGTGAATCTGATCGATGACAAATGACTTCATATCCTCCTGCTGCATCCGGCCTCGTTCATACAAAGCCTCCTCTTGCGCATTGGTCTTTTCAATATCAACAACGACCATGCTCTGACCTAATGAAACCCGGCCCCGCAGATGCTTTCGCAACATCTCAAACTGCCCGCGTGCTTTATCCCAGCGCCCGTTCAGGTTGCCTGATATCCCGAAGGAAACGGCTGTACCGAGCAGTTCCTCGCATTCATTTTGCACAAGCTCCAGTATCCCTCTCATATAAGCAACAAGTCCGTTCCAATGAAGCTCCCCGGCGGACTCGATGGTTTGAAAGCGGCCAAGCAGTTCCTCTCCTGGTTGGAGCAGCCATATCGGCACTTCTCCCTCCAGAACGGCCGTTTCACAAGCGAACATTGCTGGCAGGTAATTAGCAAAAGCTTGCTGAACGGATGCAATCAGAGTCCGTGAATGTTGATTCTCTCCGGCTTCGAGTCCTCCAATTAAAAAAAACGTGTCCTGATCGGCAGCAATTTCAAAATCCAGTTCCTGATACCTAGGCTCGGCCAATAACGGCTCAATCGGCTCTCCATTCAGCACTCGTTCAACAAGTTCATTCCTGAGCAGCGGCTCTGCGATTTGAAAATGCAGCTTTGCTTTCTCCTCCTGAATTCTGCGGCGGTTTTCCGCATCCAGTTTATTTGTCGCCTCCCTCACAGCTTCGAAAATAGGGTCGATGCCTTCAGTCTTCAGAATATAATTGTCCACATTTTTGCGAATAGCTTCATGAACGTAATCGAATTCGCTATATCCAGTCAGAAAAATAACCCGGCACAGCGGCCAATAGTATGTAATCTCATCCATCAGCTGCAGTCCGTTTTTTTGTGGCATGCGGATATCACTCACAAGTATATCCAGTTTCATTTTCTTCGCGATCTCAATCGCTTCTTTGGCGGAATATGCTCTGCACACATCCAGTTCGAATTGTTCATTTTCTTGAAAAAGTTGAACCAGGCCGTTTACAATGACAGGTTCGTCGTCTACGATTAGAAGTCTGTACATCATTGTACCTCCTCATTTCCGTTAATAATGATCAGATCCACCCTCATCCCGCCGTATGGACTACGTGAGACGAACAGCCCGCTTCCAGGCCCGTATATCAGTTGTAGCCGATTGTTCACGTTAACTAATCCCGTTTTCTCAATTTGCTTCGAATCTTTCGCCAGTTTGTCCCTTAGCTGCATCAAAACCTCGTCTGTGGCCAGGTTGCCGTTATCCTCGACAGTGACGCGCAATTTTCCTCCCTCATACCCCGTGCTGATATAAACCATGCCCTCCATCATTCCATCTTCGAATGCGTGTTCGAATACGTTTTCGACCAAAGGTTGAATGATCAGCCGCGGCACGGTAATGGAAGGCGGAACCTCCGCAAGCTCTTCACATTCGTAGGCAATCCGGTTGGAAAAACGGATACACTGAATCTCGCAATAATCCAGCGCATGTCGGTATTCCTTGTAAAACGGCACCTCATCCGACCCACTCCTTGTGATGTACTGGTAGTAATTGCCTAGCTTTTGAGAAAGCTCCGCGGCGCTGTCCGAGTCCCCCACCTTACACATCATATAAATATTAAAAAAGCTATTATACAAAAAGTGGGGATTGATTTGGGACTGAAGCTGTTTTAACTGGGAATGCTGCAATGCAATCTTTTGCTCATAGTTTTCCTCGATCGAATTTTTCAACTTCTGGACCATATTGTTAAAGCCGTTAAACACGTAATGGAATTCGTCCTTTGTCCTCGACTCGATCGTGATATTCAAATTATCAGTTTCGATCATATGAAAAGCTTTGACCAGCTTCGTAAGCGGCCTATGAATCATCAAGTTGACGGAAAAAGAATACAGCAACATCACGATAACCGCAATAATAAACAGCGTATAAGACCAGGTCGTAAACTGGCTCAAAGGCCGGGTAAGTTCATATTGGTTCACATACATAATCAGAGATAACTGCAGTGAACTAATATTGTTCTGAACGACAAAATAGCTTATGCCATGCATCTTTTTGATCTCCGGCACATTAGGATCGGGAATGCTATGGTTATCAAGCAGCAGATCCAAGATGGCGCTCGATTCCCACCAATCTTTTGCTGTCGTCAGCACGGTCCCCAATTCTTTGCTTCCAAGCAGCACCTCCGACTCCTGATAAAGCTTGGCGATTTGATCCAAGGCCTCAAGCAGCTTCGGTCTGGAAATTTCGATGTATGACCACACGTCTCCGTTATTTTCGGTTTCAATAAAAAAGATCCGGTCTCCGCTGAGATAAAAGGACGGCTTCGGAGTAATGGACATCATAGAGGAAATCAGCTGCATTTCCGCATTTGGCGACGCAGTTACGTCCGACATCGTCGAAATCGTTTTACCTACCGCCTCGACATAGACGCCCGCATTTACTACATAATCGCTAGAGACCAGCAGCGTCCCCAAGCGATCCCTGAGCTGATCAATTAGCTCCACTTCCTCATAATTTTCGAGCATGCTGCCGCGGAAGCTAAGCTTCTGTAGGTCTTTGTCATTGAGAAGCTGCTGCTGTAAATTCCGTATAAAATACATTTCTTTATCGAGCTGTTTGGAATAGAATGAAGCCCCTGCCAATGAAGAATTCAAGATCGCATCCTTCGTGATAGACATACCTTTGTAGTTCAGCCAAATATTCAACGAAATTAACGGAACCAAAAACAAAACAAAAACTACGATTATTTTTTGGTATACGAACCACTTTGCTTTCCCCGCGGCCTGAAATTTCATGCCTTCCCCCCTTGTTTTGGAATCATGATGAATGTTCTAAGCTTATATAGTATCTAGTATAGTGATTAGCAAAAAAAGAACCATCCCTCTATGGGAGATTCTTTTTTTGCTAATATACTAAAAAGTTAGGCTCTAGCGTCGATTGTACATTTCAAGCTCATTGATCGCGAAGTTGCCCCATTTTAAGTTAGCGGCATTAATTTTCAACCTGAATTTCGAAGCCGTTGTCGGATCAAAATCGAGGACATTCGCTTCATTCGTCTGGTCACTGTTCTGCCATACCCATTCGACGTCGGTCTTTAAAGGCAGCCAGTTCATGCCATCGAAATATTCAAGATCGAACTTCGTTATACCTTGCCCTGTTCCGAATCTCGTAACGATTTTCAGTTGATTGACAGTTACTTGCTTGCTGCCGAAATCAAGCGTGATATAGTTCGGGAACTTCACGCCCTTGTCTACGCTGGACCAAGCTTTGTCATACGATCCATCCGTCAGGTTTTTGATAGAGCTGCCGGACAAAGTTGCCACAGAAGCTGATGCCGTCGCGAGTGGCGCCAAATTGCCGGGTTCCGGCCCAGGTGTCGTCGGTAATGGCTTGATTTGCGCAGGCGTGTACACAATCGGTGTTTTGCCGGTTTCCGGAGGTACGTTTCCTTGATATTCGAATGCCCCGATATCCGGATCGCCGTTATACAGCGGATTGCCAAAGTAGTCTCTTCCTCCGTTATCGGCGATAGGCACACCTGCCCCGATCAGCGGAGAATCGCTTTGCAGTTGGTAACCCTCAACGGTATCCATGCCTCTTCCACCGCTGCCTGGATTCTCAAATTTCGGATTTGCCGTCACTTTATGAGCGTCCGCATTCACCAAAGTTTTGCCGCCATAATAAGCGTTACTGTCAAAGGTTTGTCCGGTTAAATTCCAACCTCTGTCCCCCACGCTGTGATATACGTTATTGTAGTTGTATATATTTTTCGGGCTGCCGGAGGATTTCGTGAAATAATCGCTCATAACTGGGTTGCCCGAGGCTGCACCGACATAAATGGTGTTATTATAATTCAACACCGTGTCGATCGAACCACTGTAACGGAAGATGCGCGCTTTATCATTTTGGCTGATGTTATATCTTACGATCGTATTGATCGTGTTATAGGTATCGTTGACATAGAGCATAAATCCGCCGGCATTATCATGGCTGTAATTGTATTGCACCAGCGAACCCAGGTTGCCTGCATCGACGTCGAACCCCGTTCCGTCTTCCGAGCCGTTGCGGCTGGCAAACGATTCATTGTATTGAACGATGTTGTTATCCGTATAAGCCCACCAGATCGAAGCATTCGTAGCCAAATAAGTGGCCTCTTGCACGGTATTATGTTCCACTACCGCACCGTCCGTGACGTTCCAGGCAATACCGCCCGTAGCCGCCCGCACGACCGTGTTGTTGGAAATTTTCACATTGGTGGATGGCGTCCAAGGTCCATAAGGCTTCGGCACCCACTCCCATAAATCGCCCATGCCGTAACGCAGAGTGCAGTTCGAGCTGATATAAATCCCATAAGCATCCACATCGGTTAACGTATTGCCGTCGATGAGGACATCGTTGAACGCGCTTGGCACATATGAACCCACGGAATCGATAATAATACCGCCGGATCGGGTCGTATAAACACCGTCCACGTCATGGATATTCATATTTTTAATGTGAATGTGATTTAAAATCCCGCTTTCCTCATTAAGAATGTACACACCGCGCCGTTCCCCGCGCTTGTTTTTCCAATCTCTTGAGAACGGTATCGATGAGGGATTCGTCACTTCCAGGTTGCTGATTTCCCAGTACTCTTGGTTTTTCAAAAAAACAGTCTGCATCTCCGAGGTGACGCCAGCGATAAGTGGCTTATTGCCTTCCCCGTACATATCGATGACGATTGGACTGCCATCCACTCCTGAACCTTTAGGCCACAACTGGCCTTGCCAGGATCCGCCGGCCTTAAACAAGATTTGGTCCCCCGGCGTAAATGTCGTTTCATTGACTTTTGCAAGCGACTTCCACGGCGTATCGGGATTCGTGCCAATATTGCCGTCGTCCCCGCTTACATTGTCCACATAATACATTGTTCCCGTCGCTGTCTCGGCCATTGTTTCCGTCGCTGTTTCCGTCGCTGTTTCGGCCATTGTTCCCGGCGATGCCTCGGCTTTGGCTGGCGATGAGACGACTGCTGTGACGCCTGACAACAAAACAATCGCTGTCATCATGCTCATCATTTTTCTTGCTGTCCTTTTCAACATTAAGCCTGATCCTCCTTGTTATAAGTCGAACCGATTTGGAACGGATGAAGGTAGCCTTGTGACCCTCTTGCTTATTCGCTACCCTTTTCTTTAGTTCAACTTATATGTTTTTTTGGGCGAAATCCATGGTATATCCATGTATCCGCCATATGTAAGAGCCCACGGAATTCCGTGAAGCGTTTACATAAACATGGAGCTTTACCTATTGGTTCTGATTGAAATCCCACGCGTCGTACTGCTTTTCATTCACTTGGATGTCCGCTTCGGACAGCTTATTCTGGATAATTTCCTCATATTTGTTATCGATATAATCCTTATGGACTTGCTCCTTGATCTCAGCAAAGGTTTGATATGCTGCCCCCGGCTCTGTCTTGGCGATACACTTCAGCAGATAAAGTCTGCCGTTCTCGTCGATGATCCCGCTTGTATCCCCGGGCTTCATCTGTGCCGCAGCTCCCGCTACTGGACTTCTGGAGTTTTGCCGGGTGATCCCAAGTTGGAATGCAAGCTCCTGCTCGGTTCCCTGATCGGAATAAGCCTTTGCCGTCTCCGCAAAAGTCGTACCCGCTGCCAGCTTGGCTGCCGCTTCCTCCATCCTCTTTCGGACTTGCTCTTTCTTGCCCAAGTCGATCTGCTGTTTGGAATCCAAATACGAAGCAGATATACTGAGAACCTTCACATCACCTTGATGTAGGTAAAGCTCTTTTTTATGTACATCATAGAAAGACTTTAATGTCTGTTCTCCGGGTTTTAGTTTCTCGTCAAGCTTCTGTTTTACGGCAGTTGTGGCGTTCGTCATGATATATTCAAAATAAGCTTCCTCGTTATACTGAACCGGACCATAAATAACTTGGTGGCTTGCGACCGCCTTCGTTCGGCGCTCATTTTCCTGCTCAAGCTGATGCAGAAATCCAAGGTAGCTGATATCCTTTAGCACGCCATGCTCTTTAGCATCCATTTGTCTGACTTTGATGTTTACGCTTTCATTCAGAACTGTTTTCTTCAATATTTCTAAGGGGATTTCGCCAGCAAATGAGGTTGTCCAAAATGATGTTGTCTGTTCCGCACTGTATTTCTCATGAAAATAATTCATGATTCTGGACTTGTTCATTTGAACAGATTTGTTAAATTCAGGCACAGTCACTGGAACTCCATTAATGGTTGCCATGACCTCATCGCCCTGTTCATCGACTTCGAGACTCCCTTTCGCAAACGCAGCCGTAGTACATACGGTGAGAACCAGCAAGCCCGCAATCGTCCATTTGCGATTGAACCGCAGACGCTTCTTTTCTGCCATTATCTCCCCCGCCTCCTGCATTGAAATTTTATCCACTATGGAGTGTATTTCCATTTTAGACCTGATTGTAATCGCTAACAATTGCAATTCATTTACTTTTGCTTGTATTTTTTTTACTTGTTTACGAAGAGCTAAGTAGAAAACGAAAAAAACGCCTGGGAAAAATATATCCAAGCGTTTGACTTACGACCAGCCTTAGATCAGTTTTTGCAAAATAACCGGTTTCTCATATTGCCGGATGCACCAATTATATTTCTCTAACACCTTTTGATTTACTGATGATATGGAAGGATCCATTGCTACAAACCCGAATTTTTCATAAAAATACTCCAGCTCCCGAAACGGAATGCAATAAACCGATTCCAAACCTAAGCTTTGGGACTTCTCCACCAAGCAGCCAACTAATTCATGCGCAAGAGAAAGTCAGCGAAGTTCTTCAAGGATATAGATCCCACCCATCTCGGCTTCGTTCTCGTTCAAGAAAACATAGGGTAACAAAATATCCAGCTTAGGTTAACCTTGATCTCGCTTCATGGCTCCATGCGGAAGACAAGCATGTACTCCTTTCACGCCGTTCACGATCTGGGTGATTCTTAGATCAATGACAGCACTGCCCAGAGCTATCGCTTGAACCCGATCCAGACCATATAGCTCTCCCATCAAATCAAGCATGCCATCAAGAGCTTGGACCGTCGCTTCATTCAGATCCTCATGGAAACCAAACGTAAGCCATCCAGCAGGCGTATTAGCCCGCGGATTTGCCAAATGCAAATCTTCCAGCAACTGAATGGTGACTTCTACCTCATCCATAGGGCATTCGATGGCCTGGCAGCTCACCTCGCCATCCCCTTGTGCCGCATGCCCGTCACCTATAACTAAATATCCTCCATCTACGGGTACGGGCAAATATATTGTGCTGCCGGTTACAAGCTCTCTGCAATCCATATTGCCTCCACAAAAACGCGGCGGCCAGGTGGAATGAATCCCCTCCTCTTCAGGAGGCATGCCGATTACACCCATAAAAGGGTTCAGCGGTACAGAATAAGTCATGTCGTTCATCCGGCAGCTGCCTTCCATGTTTTCTTTATCCAGCGTCCAATCTAACGTGATTTCTTTATATTCCGTCAAATGCAGCTTTTGATTTTGCCAATTCGGATAGTGCCCCGCACAAGTAAATCCATATTTTCCAGGAACAATCCGGTTAAACTGAATGGCTAAAACCATTCCCCGCTTAGCATTTTCAATACAGATCGGGCCGATTAAAGCATGGCCGCCATCCAGATTAACTCTTCTGACAAATGGCTTTTCCCGCTCTGTATATGAAGGTCCTACTCCCCAAGCCGCATCTGGAGTTTGAAAACGAATCGAATCTCCTGATGATATTGTAATTAACGGCTCAGTGTCTTTTGTGATGCTTCCGATCAAAGCTTCTCGACCTAATTGAATTTCATGTACCGCCATATCATCCGCCTCCAATAAGGAATCGATCGTTATCCTTTTAATCGCCCCGTAAAATACATCTCATCTAAATAAATATGATCGGCTCCGCCTTCTAGGATAATCCTCACGTCTTCCAACATTTCGTGGAAAGGAATCCATTCCGCCTTTTTCTTGGTGTACGGCTCAGCAATATAAAAAGGTTGTGACAGGTAGGCTTCCAATCTTTCTCCCCGGAGATAAAGCAATTGATCCGTTTCTGGGAATTTCGCTGCACCTCTGAATTGAACCAAGGGCCTTAGCTCCCGATATCGGCGCATTAATTTTCTAGCCTGCTGCTGAATCGACAGGTGTTGGGGCTCCAACTGCGATCCCTCCGAGAGGACCGAAGTGGAAACGACAGGATCGATTGCCGGGAAAAGACGTCTTGTCGTAAGTTCCGTGTCAAATCTAAGGAAAGTATCCAATGGCCCATATGGTATATCTTCATCCACCGCATCACCGCTGATATCAACGAGGAGCGTAGTAACCGGGCTCACCCCTGAAGACTTGAGTTTTTCATTTAAATCTTCCATCTCGCCGGATAAAACCATCGAACGATCAGCCCCCAAAATCACATCCCTGTGTTCAGCATGATGAACAATCCGACCGAAAACTTCCTCCGCCGTTAAGCAAACATCCTCCGATTCTTCCAGCAATTCATCCACCCCTGCCGAATGCTCGGTCGGCTTCCAAAAGATCGTGGCAAAGTCCTTTTTTCTGAATCGGTATATTAGCTCTGTAAGCAAAGCCATTTGGCCTGTACCCGGACGGGCCACTAATCCAACCATACCTCCCTTGACGAACGGAGCCAATAAATCCAAAACCTTGATGCCCGTTTCAATCATTTCCAATGGCTTACCGCGGATAATGAGTTCATCCAAAGTGCAGCCCGCAAGATCCGCAAGCATGGCCAACGTCCGGACCTCCGCCTTTCCGACTGGAATTTTCCCTGTACAAAGATTTGATACCGTAGCCGGACGCAGCCCCGCTGTACGGGCAGCCACTGTTAGATTCGGCACGCGGGCTCTTAGCAGAGCCACATTTAGATGTAGTTCATCCAAATTTAACCACCCCCAATTACCTTCTATAGTAATATAGATACTCTTAAAAGTAAATACATATGTCTACACACAAAAAAACGTCTGTCCACACATCTCCGTGGAAGACAGATCGTTTTTACACAATTATCTCAGGGTCATGCACTTTCGCAACTTTTCCTGTTTATGTACATTCAGACGATGTGGGCGGAACAAATCTTCACATCTCATTCCTTATTCCTCAATCCTCCTCTGCTTCATGTAGCAAGGATTGAAGTTCGCGTATAGCCAGAGCAAGCTCCTGATTGCCATTCAGGAGCGCAGTAAACACAGGTTCCACCTGCTTCAGCAGCAAATAACTAAAATAGTAATAGCTGAAAAATGGCTCCGGCTCGTAACTAGTAGGTTGCTCCTCCCACAGCAACTCATCTTCTTCTTCATTCACCGGCCACAGATACCTTTCATCCAGCAGTTCGTTCATCTGCATCTCTTCCTCGGGTCCTGATCCGATCTGCTGTCCTGAAAAAGATGACGCTACCGCTATGTATAATTCGATTTCATCCAAAGTTACATTTTCAGGGTCCGCCGCGCGCTGCTTTAGATCATGCAACAGCTCACGCAGTACCCATGGCGTTACCTGCCACAAAGTGCTCTGATGTTCAATTAATTCAGCTAAAGCTTTGTACTGCCGGGTCTCGATTAACTGCGGAATATCTGTTCCCCTGCCATAAGGGGTTGTTAATCGCTGCCATGGAATGTGTTCAGTCATTTCATCCAAAATATTCATATGATCATCCAACCTTCCTTTTGCCAAAAACAAGCATTTCATCATCTTCATTCCCCCACGCTCTTATATCAATCGCGACATAGAATAGCGTAAAGATCGAAAGGGGTGGTAGATTGATGAATAGATTGAATCGGATATGCATTGTCAAAAATTCCAATATAAAACATTCAAGCAACTTAGGTTGGGTTTCCACCAACTGGAGCGGTTACGCCATTTCGGGACAGAAAAACGATTTTCGGAAAATATCAGCGAACTGGACTGTGCCTTTTGTACGCTCGAGTTCCCAAAATTCTTATTCATCCGTCTGGATTGGCATCGATGGTTTCAGAAATAGCAGTTTGATCCAAACGGGAACCGGACATGATTTTATCGATGGAAAAGCCAATTATTACGCCTGGTGGGAGATCCTCCCCCAAGCGATGACGCTCATTCCGAAACCAGTTCATCCAGGTGATCATATGAAAGCAGTAATTTCTAAAGTCACAGGCAGCACTTGGCTGATCAGCCTTCGTAACACAAGCCGAAACTGGGTTTTTCGCATAATCAAACGATACAGCGGCCCGCAGACTTCGGCGGAGTGGATCGTTGAAGCTCCCCAAGTTGGAGCAAGTATTACGAGATTGGCGAGGATTTCGAATGTGTATTTCACCGGCTGCCGGTTAAATGGAAAAAGTCCAAATCTGACTACGGTGAATCGCGGCAACATGATGCAATCCTCAAGTGCAACGTCAATTCCCGGGAAACCTAATGCGGCGGGTGATGCTTTTGTCGTTACGAATCAGATCGGCCGAGCCAGCGGCCCAGTCAGAAAACTAACACGCCCTTAACTTTACTTGGATTCTACGGATTGCTGTCTGAACTGTTGCGGAGAAACCTGATATACTTTTCTGAACATCTTGGAAAAATGAGAGAAATTATGGTAACCGAAGGTTTGGGCTACATCCGATATCGGAATGCTTGTTGTCGTGATCAGATCTTTAGCCAGCGACATACGGACATGCAGGATATAATCGGTAATGGATTCGCCTACCTCTCGTTTGAACAGTCGAGACAGATAAGCCGGATTGAGATGCACATAACTGGCAAGCTGTTCTCTAGTGATCTGTTCACTTAGATTCTCCGTAATGTAATACTTCACACGTTGGATGACAGAATCGTTCTGATGCAATTGATTGTAGATGATCTGAGCCAATTGCAAGGACAAGGTTTCCAATTGCTGAAGATTACGCGGCTGGGCACTTAACAGAAGCCCCTCTTGATCTTGGAACAATTCGAAGGCAGAAAGCCCGTTTTTATGAAGAATATAATGGACCATCTGCATAAACTCATGACGAAAACCCTCTAGTTTATTCAGGGAAAGACCTGGCATCTTTCCCATTTCCGCAATCCGGGTGCGGATCTCCTGCTGCAGTTCCGTAAGCTTTCCCTGTTCCAGTAAAACGGTCCACGTCGAAATCCGCGGGATCATCATTTTGATGGGTTGCGTGCCTTGCGCCGCCAAAGTGTATACTTGATTGGATTTATTTAAATTATTGTATTCCATCTCCAGCAATTGCCCGTATGTATCCGCAATTTCGTATATTGACGAGCTTTTTCCAATATAACATGATAGATTGCAGCCAAAATAATGATGACAACTCCGAATATATTTTTCACAGCGTGCATGAATATCTAAATCGTCATCGGTTTGCCGATCCTCTCCGAAAGCAATCACAACATTGACGTCTTGTTTGGTCTGAATGACTTCTCCCTTTCCGGATGGTAGGAGCATTTCGGATGCGCCTTTGCGAATGGCATATTCCATAATCTCCTCATCTTTGGTGCTGAATTCGCGCAGCCACGATTCCACACTGACCAGAACGGGCTGAAATACCGCGTGCTGAAGTTCCGGGAGCTCATGCTCTTCCAAAATTGCGACGATATTGTTCGGCGAACAAACGACTCTGCCTGATAATAGATCATTCCAAAATTTATCCGTAATCAGAGACTTCTTTTTGCGCCACGTCTCATAATACGGCTTGTATTGCTCACGGAGGTTATGTAATTCGCGTTCCTGTTTAATCGATCCTAACGCTTTGGCAATCGTATCCTGAAGCACATCGAATTCAATCGGCTTTAATAGATAGTCGAAACCATCCAGCTGGATGGCTCTTTTCATGAAGTCGAAATCGGAATGGGCGGTCAGGAAAATCGTCTCAGTCTCGGGCGAAATCTCATTCACCCGCTCAAGCAGCTCGATCCCTGTTCCTTTAGGCATTTCAATGTCGCAAATCATCACATCAATCGGCGTACGCTCAAACACCTGCAGCGCTTCTCGCATATTGTAAGCCTCATATACCTCCGATATCTGCAGCTCCTGCCATTTCACACCGCTTCTGATTCCCATTACAGCATAAATCTCGTCGTCCACGATCAAAGCCTTATACATAATACTACCTCCACTCAATACGAAGTAAACTGCTCTACGGTCCGGAAAGGAAGTACGATTCGAATTCTTGCTCCTGCGCCGGGCGCATTGTCGAATTCAAGCTGACTTTTTTGTCCAAAAATATGCTTTAGTCGATATTGTACATTGGAAATGCCCAAATGCTCCCCATTGTGGTTTTCCTTACATCCCCCTGATTGCAATTGTTGCAGGACCTCCTGAGAAAAGCCGTTGCCGTTATCCCATATGATCATTTCAACCTGTTCCTCTTCAAGCATGCGAATGTCAATGGCGATGTGGAATGGATGGTCCATGAAATCAAAGCCATATTTGATAGCGTTTTCGATAAAAGGCTGAATCAGCAATGGTGGAATTGCGGCCTTTTCTGCGCCACCCGAAATAAAAATTTCATAAGTGATGCGTTCCGGAAAACGTACTTGCTGAATTTTGATATAACTCTCCATGTGCTCCATTTCTTCTGCTACCGTCACAGCCACCTGATTGGTTTTGGTCGCGAAACGGAAATATTTAACTAAATTCATGCACATAAGCTGGATGACGCTATAATTTTTAATCTCCGCCAGATTGTATACGATGTTGATGGAGTTCAATAGAAAATGTGGGTTGATCTGAAGCTGTAAATGTTTAAGTTCCGCTTTATGTGCTTTGATCTGTTCTTCATATACGCTGATTTTCAGCCGATGAATTTCGGATGCCATACTGTTGAAGGTTTCGTTGATGATGGCGAATTCTCTCGACTTTGAGGATTCAAGGCGGGTTTCAAAGTCGCCATGCTTAATTTTTCGCATCCCTCGCACCAGATTGTTCATGGGCTTCAAGAAAATATCATTGAGATACACCAAATAAATGAACAAAATAATTAGTGCAATCCCAGAAATAATCAGAATTCCTTTGCGGAAATGATATAAATTTTTCAGCATCTGGGTTTCCGGAATAAATGCGCTTAATATGACATCCGTTCCCTCGATCTGATTCATAACGGCGATATATTTGTGGTCACTTGTTTTTACAACCTGATATACTTCATTGGATTCGTCAGCAAACGAAGGATTCAGGCGATGCGGACCAATCTTAGGCGAACTTGTGATTAGCTCCCCCTCCGAGCTGGCGAAACTGGCAAAACCGTCCTCCAAATGGATTAGATCCAATGGAATCATCAAATTTTCGAGCTTCACAAAAGACCCAAGATAGAAATTGTCTCCCGTATCTACAAGTCGGATTAATGCAAATTTCCCTCGGCTGTACTCGGTCGCTTTCCATTCCCGAAAATAGCTGCTCTCCGGACGGACCTCCTTGACCAGCTTTTCAATCGTGGTTTTGATGCCCGTGTACTCTTCATAGGAACTCGTTTTGATCGGTGTGGTGAATAAATCCTGTTTTTGTACTGAATAGATAAATTGCAGATCGAAGCTGTTGTCGAACCGGTGATACCGTGTGAATATGTTCAATATTCTGGCTTTGGCCATGTAAAATTCATCGGGATCATCAATCAGCCTCGAAAGGGCGGCGATATCGGGATCTTCAACGGCGTTATTGTAAAGAAAATTCGTTTCCTTGTTCAAATCCGCCTCGATCTGATGGGAATACAATATCATTGAATTTTTATTGGAATCCGCCACCTGCTCCCGGATCGTATTGGATGCATAATAATGGTAGTAGAGCAGCAGCACGACCAAAGGAACCGTAATCGTTACAAAACCGATGATTAACTTGAAACGAAGTGAGTGTTTAATATTCAACATGTTCATAAAAGGACCCCAGCTTTATTAAAAGTTAGTATAAGTATATAGCTATTCACGAAAAAAAAGGGAATTCCTGCATGGACCTTTAAGGAACAGTCCCGGCTTACGAATTCCCTTCTTTCGTATCATCTCTTACTTATTCTGAGTCTGGGCCCATGCCGCTAGCTGCTTATCCACTTCGGCCTTGACTTTATCGAATCCTGATGCATTGCGTTTTCCCTTCCACTTCTCAATGATTTTCTCTGGGTCCACTTCTCCGGACCTGAGCGTTGCTCCGAACTCTTTTTCCAAGTTCGCCATCGAAGCCATCTCCGATTTAACAGGCTCCTGGTTAAACGCGAATCCAAGTCCGATGGAATGTTCAGACCGTTCATTGAATTTTTGGAATTCTTCCCATTTGTTCGGATCTTCATTAGCCCACAGATAGGAGTTGAACTGATTGCCAAACATCCAGCCTCCTGGATTCGGATAGGTCTGATTGTCGGCGTTTACCCCTGGAGGAAAATCGATAACGTTTTCAGATTTCTTAGCGTAATGCTTTCCTTCAACGCCCCAATCCAACATGTTGAGCAGTTTCGGATCGCTGTACAGCAGATTCAAGAACATCATCGCTCTTGCCGGATCTTTCGATGTACGTGAAATTCCGAGCATGGCGCCTTGTGCGTCGCCAGTCGTCGTAAACGGATCTGCCGTTTCGACCTGAACCACATCAACCCCGAAGCCCAAGCTCATTTCTTTGTCTTTTCCCGGTTTCAAGGATTGGGCCACAGCAAAAGCTTTGCCCGCCTTAATCATATTCATGCCTTGGTCCGAGTCTGAAGTCAAAATATCCTTGTCAAACCAACCGTTTTGATTCCACTGATGCATGCGTTTAAAAAATTCGATAAACTTGGGATCTTCAAGCTGATCGATCGCTTTAATTTCTTTACTGCCACGAGGGATGGCGAGATTGGCCTCAATGCCGTCATAATTGGCCGCAGTCCAGATATTCGCAAATTTGCTTGAAACAATTGGTGTTACCCCAGGTTCATTTTCTTTAATCGTCTTGAACATCGCTTCCATGTCTTCTAGCGATTTAACGCCGTTTGTATCAAACTTATATTTGTCGACAAGCTTCTTGTCAAGCAGGAAACCAAAACCTTGACCGAATTCCTTTTTGGTCGGAAGCGCAAACAGTTTGCCGCTGATTCGGGAACCTTTAATAAAATCATCTCCGAGAATGCCCGGAATATCTTTGCCATACTTAGCCATCAAATCATCAAGCTCCAAATACTGCCCCTTGGCGACATCTTTTGGATACGAAGACCAACTTGCCGTGAACATCAAGTCAAACGGTTCATTGGATATTTTCATCAGATTCGTTTTGTCGTCCCAGGATGCCCATTCAATCGGTTTGAGTTCGATCGTGGCATTGATTTTTTCTGTCAAATATTTGCTCATTTCATCCTGGACAAGCTGCAGATCCTTGGGCGCAGAGGCCGGGTAAACCAATGTGATTTTGTATGGACTCAGCGCAGAATCCGAATTCCCTCCGCTGCCCCCCGTATCGGTTTTGGCGTCCGTTCCACTTGCTTGATCTGCCGTATTGTTTGATCCCCCCTTGCTGCATCCAGTTAATGCTAACATGCCGCATAACATGATCATAAGTACCAAATGATAAGCTTTTTTCATGTTTTCGTCGTTCTCCTCTCAAATTATATCTTGGGCAAGCTTCATTGGAGTTGCAATCAACTCGCCAGCCCCACCTCCTTTAAAAGCCGCTGGTTTAGCCTTTCACCGCACCGCTTGTAATTCCGCTGATATAATACTTTTGAAAAAACGGGTAAGCGAACAATAATGGGGCAATCCCGACGATCGCAAGCGCCATGCGGACAGTTTCCCTCGGCATTTTGGCGAGTAGGTCCCCGACCTGGGCCGAGCTGCTGGATTTCATCAGCAAATACTGAATGTTCGTCAGCGTCTTGGTCATGAGGTACTGGATATTATATAGCTCCGGTTTATCAATGAACAGCATGCAATTGTACCAATCATTCCAATAGGCCAGCGTGTTGAACAGGCCAATGGTCGCCATAATCGGCAGGGAAAGCGGAACGACAATGCTGAAAAATATTTTCAGCTCGCTTGCACCGTCAATCGTTGCGGATTCAACGATGGAGTCCGGAATGCTTGTGGCGAAAAAGGTCCGCATCAAAAGCACGTTAAAAGCACTTAACAGCAAATTCGGAATAATCATCGCCAGAATCGTATTTTTTAAATCAAACATATTGACATAGGTGATGTACCAAGGTACCATTCCGCCGCCAAACAACATCGTGAAAAAGATATAAAAGGAAAGCGTGCGCCGAAACGGCAAATCGGGTCTGGACAGCGGGTATGCAAACAAAGCCGTGATCAACAGACTTACCACCGTACCGACAAGTGTAGTCACAATCGTAACCCCGTAAGCTTTGGCGATTTCCGAGAAATCATTAAATAAAAATTGATAGGCCGAAAAGCTGATATGGCTCGGGAACAAGGAATATCCGTTCTGAAGGATAGAATCCTCACTAGAGATCGACACCATAAAAACCAGGATGAACGGCACCAATGACGCGATCGTAAACAACCAGAAAAACAAATGGATTAGGGATGGACCAATATACTTCGTCAATTTTAATTTCTTCACTGCCTCTTCTCCTTCCCCCGGTTTAAAATAATGCGTCCCGTTTGTTGATGCGTCTGACTGCAGTATTCGCGACCAGAATGAGCACGAAACAAACAACGGATTGATAGAACCCTGCCGCTGTTGACATGCCGATATCCCCTGATTGGATCATAGCACGATAAACAAAGGTATCGATGGTATTCGTCGTCGGAATCAGCGCACCCGTGTTCATCGGAACCTGATAGAATAAACCGAAGTCCGAACGGAGAATGCCGCTTACAGCTAGCAAAGTCATGGTCGTAATGATCGGCAGGATCAGCGGAATCGTAATTCGGGTCATCTGTTTCCATTTGCTTGCGCCATCGATCGTGGCGGCTTCATAGTATTCCTTGTCGATGCCGATAATGGATGCAAAATAAATGATGGACAGATATCCGACGTTTTTCCAAGCATTGACGATAACCAAAATATAAGGCCAATAATCCGGCTCCCCATACCACGAGATGCCTTCAGAGCCAAACCATTTGATGAGCAGCCTGTTCACAAGCCCGCTGTCCGCGTTTAAAAAACTGTAGACCAGATATGCAACCACAACCATCGAGATGATATGCGGCAGCAAAAACGTGCTTTGATAAAATCGGCTGATCACCTTATCCTTGATTTCATTGATCATAAGTGCGACAAATACGGAAAGAACCAAATTCAGTAATATAAATACAATATTGTACAGAAATGTATTACGAGTAATGATGTACGCATCCTGTGAGTTAAACAAGAATTTAAAATTGTCCAACCCCGCCCAAGCGCTGCCCCATATGCCGTCTACGAAGTTGTAGTTTTTGAAAGCCAAAATTACACCATACATCGGAATATAGTTGTTGATGAATAGATAGACAATCCCAGGCAATGTCATGAGCAGCAGCCACTTGTACTTTTTGAGACTTCTCCTAAAATGCGATAATTTCCCCATGTTCCAGCCCCTTCATTCCCGTCATGTAAACCCTTACAACATTAATTTTAAAACGCAGCAAATAGCTGGACCACTATCATGATGACTTTCCAATGCCACGTTCATGACTTCTTTCAAACAATTTTCCGGCAAGGATTGACAGCTATCATCAGACTCATTATGCTAGGGGGGCATCATAAGATTTCATCTTTCATCATGTTAGGGAGGTTTTAGTATCATGGGTAATCCGAAAACGATTCAGCGAGTGTTCATTCTAGGTATGGACGGGGCCGGAAACTTCATTCAACATACACCGACACCGAATATCGATGCTTTTTTGAAAAATGGTGCCGTTACTTATCACGCCCAAGCACAGTCTCCAACCATCAGCGCGGAGTGCTGGGGTTCCATTATGCATGGGGTCGTACCGGAAAAACACCAATTAAATAATAACGTGGCGGCAAGCGGAACATTCCCAGCAGATTCCCCCTATCCATCTATACTTCGACTAGCGCGGGAAGCTTGGCCGGAAGCAAAGCTCGCAGCCTTTTCGACCTGGACGCCGATTAACAGCGGGATTATTGAAGAAGAGATTGGCATACATAAGGAGTCCTTTCCAGAACCTGAACTCGTAAGCGCCATTGAGTCGTATTTGGAAAATAACAGCGATGTTAAGCTGCTGTTCATGCAGCTGGATGAGCCGGATCATTCCGGGCATAAATACGGTTATGGTCCGGATTCACCAGAATATTTGGAAGCTATTACAAGAATGGACGAATTGTTCGGACGTGTGCTCCGTTCCATCGAAAAAAATGGGATGCTGGAAGATAGCCTTGTCATTTTGCTTACCGACCATGGTGGCGGCGGTGGTGACCGTTACGACCACGGCAGCGATCATCCGATGGACAAAAATGTGTTCTGGGGATGCGTTGGCCCTGGGGTTGCTCCCGGTACAGTTTTGCCGGAGATGTTCATCGTGGATACCGCAGCGATTGCGGCGTATGCTTTGGGTCTTCAGCAGCCAGATACTTGGGACGCCAAAGTTCCTGCTTCATTGTTCATCGATTAATAGGAGATATGAAAAAGTTTTAGAGAAAAAAGAAAACGGAGCCCGCTCTTGCAGGCTCCGTTTTAGATTTATAAGTTGAACTAAAGAATAGATAGGTTCAAATCAAGTTCCATCACCAAACCATGAACGGCTCCTTCCTTATCGATTTGTCCGTTCAAGCGGAACCCCATAGACTCGTATAATTGCTGGGCATGGGCATTGTCGGGATGGATGCTTAGGTTGATTTTCTTGCAGTCGTATTGCTGTTCAATATAACGGATCATCAATAGCAAAAAACGTTTGGCGTAGCCTTTTCCCTGACAACCGCGGTCAACCATAAATCGGTCCAGCCAAGCGCTTTGATCCTCGGCTGCCGGCCAGCCGTACATGGCAAATCCGATCATGGTGTCATCGTCGTACATGGCCACGGATACGGCATTTTTCTCGTAAAAGCACTCCGCCATGGAAAATGCGTTGCTTTCAATAAAGCGCTGCTGATCCGGGGCAACGGACAATGCGGCGACGTCCCGCCAATTATCTTGGTTAATTTCTCTGATGTGCAAACTCATAAGTCTCTCTCTTTTCTGTGCCGTTTTTTGGAACCTTTATCAGCGTATGATCCCCATGTTCATATTCCCGCCTACATCTAGTTTATCCACAAAACCGTACCGCTTCAACCTAAGCTCTAATGGGATTAGAAAAAGAAAAGCCCGACCATGTCGGGCTTAAGCTGTACCTTCAGACCTTTATTTCACTGCAATAACTTCAATCTCAACAAGGCCGCCTTTCGGCAGCTTAGCTACCTGTACCGCGCTGCGTGCCGGATAAGGCTCAGCAAAAAACGTCGCATAAACCTCATTGACCTTCTGAAAATCATCCATGTCCTGCAAAAATATCGTCGTTTTAATGATATTATCCATTCCGAAACCGGCGGACTCTAGAATGACCCTTACATTAAGCAGCGAACGTTCGGTTTGTTCTGCTACGGTTTTAGGAAATTCACCTGCTGTATCCATGCCGAGTTGCCCGGATGTGATCAGGATGTTTCCGATCTGGATTGCTTGGGAATAAGGCCCGATGGCTTCAGGCGCTTCGCTCGTTGCAATCGTAAGTCTCTCTTGTCTTGTCATGTTTTTCTCTCCTTCACTTAATTCTGCGTTTATATGAAAGCTCTATACTGAAATTAGTTCTTACACACCGTCCAGTATAGCCCCAAATCGTTGTGAATATAATACCTGTCCAATACAGCATCGCACATCCCCCCTAAGAACGATCCGTAACTGTAGCGGCCACCTCGCATAATTTCTAAGTTCAGTTTTGAGCCAAAATATTTAGCCAATTTAGAACAATTTGGTTCAAGATATTATGGAAAATCGATATTTATTCGATAAATAGAATAACGGTATGTCGAAATATAGTTTATAATATCGAATCATATCATTCACTTTCACGTCATAGAGGAGGAACAGCAATGTTTAAAAGTATTCGAATGAGATTGATTCTTGCGTTTTTGATAACCATATTGGTTCCTATTACGATCATTGGCTTTATCGTCCAAAAAAGTATGGTAAATGAAATCACCGATACATTCGTGATGACGACATCTGATGAAATTTCTCAAGTGGACAAAAGATTGAATTTATTTTTCGATACGACGAATGAAAATGTAAACTACCTTGCCGATACCCCAATTGTCCATCAAGCGGACAACACTATCACCACCTATATGAACCAAACGGAAAAACAAAAATCTCATTTTGCGCAAAATGGCGGAATTGAGAGCAAGCTCTTTGTGGACTTCGAACGCTTCGCCAAAGCGCATCCCAATACGTCCTCCGCGTTTATGGGCACAAGTAACGGGGGTTATGTTCAATGGCCAGAGAAAGAAATGGCTGCCAAATACGATCCGCGAACCCGTCCTTGGTATAAAGATGCGCTCGACAAACCCGATGAAGTAATCCTAACCGAGCCGTATATAGATTCGGTGACAGGCGAACTGCATATGAGCAGCGTGAAGGCCGTCAAGGATCAAAATGGTAAAGCCATCGGCGTGATCGGACTGGATACGACCCTGGGCAAGCTGGCGGAGCAGCTCAAAAGCATCAATATAAAGTCGACAGGGTATGTCGTACTGCTTACCAACGACGGAACGATTCTTGCCCATCCGCAGAAGCCGGAGCTAATCTCCAAAAATATTGCTGACCTCGGCATGCCTGAACTCGCTGATGTTAAAAATAAATCGACGGATCATTTCAGAATAAATCTAGATAACAAGGATTACATAGCGAATTTATTCTCGTCTAAGATCTCCGGATGGAAATATATAGCCCTTATTGAAGAAAGTGAATTAACCTCCGGAGCGAGTAAGCTCGGACGTCTCAATTTCATTACCAGCTCAATATGCGCCTTGCTGTCCATTCTTCTGGCGGTTGGGTTAGCGTCAAGCATTACGAAGCCGATCCAGATTGTCGTTAGCAAGCTGAAGGAAATCAGCGCTGGCGATTTTACGGGCGAAGTTCCTGTCTCTGTCATACGTAAAAAGGATGAGATCGGCATCCTAGGCCAAACGCTACAAGCGATGCAGGATTCGATGCGCCAATTAGTTGGTGAAGTGCAAAACGCCGCAAAGACACTTGCATTTTCATCCGAGCAGTTGTCCAAGCATACCGCTGAAAGCACGCGGCAAATTCATGAAGTCGACTCCATCGTCAAAATCGTCGCAGCCGGTGCCGAGACGCAAATGCGGGGTACGGAAGAGAGTTCGAAAGCGATGGAAGAAATGGCAACTGGCATTCAACATATTGCAGAAAGCGCAGCCAGTATCTCAGAAACGTCATTGGGGACAGCCAACGAAGCCAATCATGGCAATATGCTGCTCCAGGAAGCCGTTCACCAAATGGATCCTATCACCCAATCCGTGCGGGATTCGAGAAAAATGGTTCAAAATCTGGATGAACGTTCCGAACAGATGGCTCACATCGTCGATGTCATTACCCAGATTGCTTCGCAAACCAACCTGCTAGCCCTGAATGCCGCCATTGAAGCTGCCCGCGCTGGCGAGCAAGGCAAAGGTTTTGCCGTAGTCGCTCATGAGGTACGAAAGCTGGCGGAGCGTTCGGCTGCATCGGCACATGAGATCGCCCAATTGATTGAAGAAACCAAATATGATGTCAGTCAAACCGTGAAATCAATGGAACTTGTTCGAAATAATGTCGTGGACGGCAGGAATAAAGTACAACATTCAGGCGAAACAATCGAGCGCATTTTAACGGATATTACGGAAATGTCGGCTCAAATCCAAGATACCTCGGCTGTAACGGAGGAAATGTCCGCCGGATCCGAAGAAGTGCTGGCTTCTGTGAATGAAATCGCGCTCATCGCCAAAAAGAACACGGAGCATGCCGTGAATCTGGTGAAGTTTGCGGATCGCCAGTTGACGGATATGGCTGCATTGGTAAAAAATGCGGATCAGTTGAATGAGATGGCACAAACGCTTAGTCAAATGATAGCTCGTTATAAACTTTAATTCATAATTAGCAAGGCGGAGCAGGAATCCATCCTGCCCCGCCTTTTTCATTTTTCATTCATTTCATGAATTGAAGCAGCCTATGTAGCCGCGTTTGGGGAAGAAAGAATATAAGGGACCCAATCCGCATCGGATGGGTCTCTGCTTCATTTTCTTACGGCTTGGCAGTTCCTTTAATCTTCTCGAAGTACGGGACTAGCTTCGAGGAGAGCTGCTCCCACTGCTGCTGCTCTTCTTTGGTCAGCTTCTCCTCATGTGGGATGCCCTTTTCATCGGTGATCTTCAACTTTAATTGCATCAACTGCTTGGTCAGCTCCATATACTCCTTGAATTCGTCTTCCGTGAGCTTGCCTTTGGCTGCCTGAAGGAATTCTTCAATCCCTTGATAATCTTCTTTTGTACCGCCTTTTTGTTCAATGGTTTTCGAAGAACCGAATATATCATCGGCTAGATAGGCAGAAGCAAATACGGCAGACGGAATCAGGATTGCTACTGCGACAATACCTGCGAGTATGCGTTTTTTCATGGGAAATCTACCTCTCTTTTCGTTCAAATAGTGTTGATAGGACTTTCGGACACGTCCATACAACTCGGGCGGGCTGTGCAGCGAATCTGCCACCTGGTGAAGCTCTTCACGCAATTCCTTGTCAATTGACATACGCTTTACCTCCCGTCATTTCGAATCGTTTCCGAAGTTCTTTCAGTGCCAGATGATGCCTGGATTTCACTGTACCTACGGGGATCTGCAGAATGTCTGCAATTTCTTCCAGCGCATAGTCGTGAAAATAGCGCAGGATGACGACCACACGTAGTTTGTACGACAACTGGCGGACAATGCTGAACAGTTCATGCTGCATTTCAAACTGCAGAATAGCTTTGTCCGTCCAGTCGAACTGTTCGCAAGTCATCTGGCGGTTTCGCTCTAAGAGGCGAATTCGCCGCCAAGCCTTTCTTTTCCAATCCTGGACAAGACGGATAGTTATCCCGTGCAGCCAAAACCGGAACGGCCGGTTCGGGTCGTACTTGTGAAACGACCGCCACATGCGCATGTAAACTTCATTCACGATATCCTCAATGTCCTGTTTCTTGTAGACGAGAAATCCAACTGTCCGATAAACGTCTTGGTGAGTCGCCTGATAGACAAGCTGAAAGGCCGACTCATCGCCCAACGTCGCTTTTTCAAGCCATGGAAGTAACTCTTTATCATTCATGGGGGCCCCTCCTGAACGTGTTACAACCTTTAATTCGCTCCCGTGGGGAAAAAGGTTCAGTAAGAGAATAAGCTTTTTTGACGATACTGCTTACCAAAGCTTTAAGCAAAAAAGAGAGCTTAATTTCGCTCTCTTTTTACTGCTTCTTTTTTGAAACACAAAACGTGGATTTCCGTTAACTCCACAGTGTAGCCACTTTTGTGTCATTAGACATCCGCCGCTTTCCCTTCATTATTAAACATCCGAATCCATTTGAAGCGATTCACTTTGACAATGGCGACGAAGCATTTTAGGATTTGGTCGCATTTCAGGCAGATGAACGTAATCAGAGGCGAAAAGTGAAATACGAATGCGCAAAGCGCGGACGCAGGCAGCACGACAAGCCACATAAAAATAAAATCATTGTACAATACGAATTTCGTATCTCCCCCGCTGCGGACGATTCCGGTTAAAGCTGGCATTTGATATGCCGTACCGACCACCGTGATCGACAATACCGTCATAAAATGAACAGCCAAAGTTTTGGACTCATCAGAGATGGCGTACAATCCCGTAACATAACTTTTCGTAATAAACAGAACCAGTCCGGTGCCAAGTCCGATCAAAACATACAAGAGCTGCATCGTTTTGCTGTAGGTTTTAATTTTGGATACATGCCCTTCCCCAATGGTCTTTCCGATCATAATCGCCGTTGCGCTTGCCAAAGCATACGAAATAACAGTTACGAGTTGAAAGACGGTGGTCGCAACACTGTTCGCCGCAATCGCCGCTTCTCCCATATGCCCCAAAATGGCGGATTGGGCAGCCATCGCACAGGCCCATAGAGCATTCGCCATCAAAATCGGCGACCCGATACGCAGGTACTGTCTAAACAGTTCCCTATCGACGCGGTAAAAATCCTTCAGCTTAAGCATGAGCCTGCGGTCGAAACGTTTGATAAATACGATGACAATGCAGGTTTCGATGATTCTGGCTGTAAGCGTGGCCGTAGCCGAGCCGCTAACCCCAATCCGCGGAAACCCGAAATGCCCGTAAATCAGCACATAATTCAAGCAAACATTAATGATCAGCGTGGATAAAGATACGATAAAGCCAATTTTGACAATTTCGACGCTGCGCAAGGATGCCAGCAGAGTGCTTGTGACCGCAAAGAACACATATGAAAAACAAATGATTCTTAAATATTGCGCCCCTTCCTGGATGACCCGCTCCTCATTAGTAAACAGTGACATACAGCCTTCCGGGAGCAGCAGCACAACGATCCACATCACCACACTAACAAGCAGTGCGATCCGCATACCAATGCTTGCCGCTTTTTTTACGGACTCCATGTTCTTCGCTCCCCAGCTTCTGGAGGATAAAATAACTAGCCCCTCCGCCGCCCCCATCACAAGCATCTGCAAGATGAACTGAATTTGATTGGCCAGAGCCACACCGGATAATGCCGATTCACTATAACCTCCGAGCAGCAAATTGTCTGACAGGTTCACACCGAGCGTAATGATATTCTGCAGTGCGATCATCAGGGTCAACCTGAAAAAGGTTTTGTAAAATGATGTTTCTTTCACCCATAAACTCATGGCATTCCTTCTCTTTTCCTATTCTTTGTTATACAACCGGTTTGCTTATATGTCTTCATATGTATATTCGTGGTAAGACTTAATCAGCATACCATATTCAATCTGAACCAAGTAAAATAAAACCAGACAATCATAGATCTATTCTTGTATGCGCATGTTGATAAACCCACTAATCCACAGAATCGAAAAGGAGCGAAAATCCATCTATCATAACGGCAAAATGAAAGACACTCCCCACCGTCATATGGAAGGAAGTGTCTATTGTCATCGGTCGATAAAAAAGATATTTAAGTTAGATCCCTTTCGATGTTCTAACGCTCGGCAGCAGCGGTCCGCTCGTCCGCTCCACATAAATCCGATTGCCATACTTCTGAAGCGGAACTCCCTCAAAGACAATCGTTTCGTCGTTTTCGCCCGCCGGCTTGGACACGGCCACTGGGGTTTCCGTCTGCAGTGAGCCAAACAATGTGATGACATCACCTTTGTTGACCTCACGAATTGTCACTCTTCCGGATGCGTCCAATTGAATGTTTTCCGTACATATTTTGTCCGAAGGCTCCGGATAAAGCTCATCGAACAATTCAAACGCATAGATGCGGGTATGTCCACTGCCCTCAACGCTTGTCCGCGCCGGTTTTATAATCTGCAGCCGAATGTAACGGGCCATAACTTCTTGCGGTAGGATACGGTTAACCACATCGGCCTTATTGCCTGTAAATTCATCAATCAGAGTGAAACATTCCCCGTCCTGGCTTGCAAAAATCTGGGCGTGCGTAGTATTCCAATATTTCGATTCCTTCGCTTCCGGATGCCCGCAATTAACAAGCCGATATTGTTTAATCGACTTCGCTTCCTTCAAATCGATCGTCAGATGTGGACGATGCTCGGAGGAGCACCACTTGCCGCTGCTGACGACGCCGTCGATCGTTTTGGAGGCATTTTCGTTATCGTTTACGCTGCTGGAAGCAGTCGCTGTTACGCCAAGCGACGACAAAGCAAGGTTCTGCCGTTTGTAATCCATTATTTTCGACGGCTGTTCGGTTCCCGCCTTCACGGCGGTCTTCACGATCATATCCGCAATAAACGGCTTGATCAACAAAGTGCCGACATCAACCGTAAAGTCAAATGGGTTCTCTTCTTTCAAACGATTCACTTTACATTCTTCCATCGCTAGCAGCAGCTTATGGGCCTTTTCGTTATGGCACTCCATTTGGAGTACATTACCTTGATTCATCGCAGTAATCGCGTGAATGACATGCTGTCCAGCCCCAGCCATCAGCTTAAAAGCTTCAAGGAATGGCGCCAGCTCCTCCACGAGTCTTTCATTCAAGCAATGGCTTTCAATCGTCACTGCTGCCTTTTCCATACGTTCAAAACTTGTAAGCAAAACGGCAGCAGACGCTGAAATATCCCGTCCAGCTTCAAATCCTTCCCGTAGCGCCATCACATCTTGTTTCATATCCCATGATTCATCAAAGTAAAAGTCTCCGCTTACGCCGCCGTCATCTTTCAAATAGCTGCAGTTTGACGCGAAAATTTCCAACTCTTCCGCAACCTCCGGCGCCAGCGCCTTGAAAGAAGCGGAAAAACTTCGTGCAGCATCAAATGCATCCGTATTCCAGTTATGATCGGCAATGCAAAATAATGCCTGCTTGGAAGCTTGAGCCTGGTTCATCGGATTCGCGAAAAAGCCGTTGACATTGTCCAGATTGGCGCTTAGGTTCTCAATCTTGCCCATCAAAATTTTCGAATCGCAATAGTCATTGACCGGGTAATTCCACCACACGGATAGATTACGGTCAGAGCCAATCTGACGTTTAGGCGCATCATATTGTTCTTTAGAAATATTGGACATGGTCGCCGCTCCAGTCCACATAACCTCGACATCCTCATGCAGCGTGTCCATGAAAGGCTTGAAATATTCCGTCATCGACGGTCCCCAAGCCTCGCAATACCGCGTACCCACTGTAAGTAACGGGCGCACGTCGCCTTTAGCTTTCACGAATTCACTGTCAATCCGATTGATGAAATCCGCCTGCTGCTTCCCGTCCGGCACTCCCACCAAGTCATCGAACAACACACCGAATTGGCGTACGCCAAGATCATACAGTTGTTCCAACTTACGAATCGCAGAGTGAAAATCTTCTTCAGAAGATAAATCAATAGAGTCCCCCGGATGGATCGTCCATACGAAGTTCAGATTATTGGCATGTCCGGCTGCGGCCAGCTCGGCAATTTCCCGGGCCTTATCCTTCGGATATAGGTCTCTCCAATGCTTGCGATGATAAGGGTCATCTTTGGGCGCATAAATATATGTATTTAGCTTTTGTTCACCGCCAAATCGCATCAAGTCCATCCGGTCTTCATGGCTCCAAGGGTAACCATAAAAACCTTCAACATATCCCCGATACAGAATCTCAGGATAATCCTCGATCCGGCATCTCTTTAACTTGCGATCTGGAAGTTGTTTCAGCATCTGAGATAGCGTGATCACACCATAATGGATCCCGTCGGCATCGCTCCCGCTGATCGTGATTTGCGCTGCTTCGTCACCGCTGACCATCAGCGTGTATCCTTCTCTCTGCGTAACCAACTGGTCTTGATCGGAGCCAATATTGGCAGTAAAATCCACATTCTCATTGGAAACGAGAACAATATGTGATTGTCCTATCGTAAACTGTTCGGAGACATGATAAGAATAACCGTTATCCTGCAAAGCTTGTTGCAGCTTAGGTAAAGTGGCTGATTTCAATTTGGATTGAACGACGATTTGCACCGTCTCGCGGAGATTGATTTCCCCACCGGTGAGAAAAACCGTTTGCGGAACCGGATAAAGTTGATAAGGATGGCTGTCCATGTGGCCCGAAATATGCATTGATGTACTCTCCTCTTCTCCTTCTATCATTAATAATTATTATATCAATGAAGTCATTACTAGGACACCATTTTACTTATATTCGCAAAAATCGGGACAAACGGCCATTTTTTGGGGGACGATCCGGCATATTTCACGTATAATAGTAAAAAACGCCTATTGACCCACACGGATAAAACGATGACAAACCGCGTTTGATATTTTATAAGTATTGATGATGTCGATTGGAGGACGTACCATGGGATTGTTTTCTTTTATTAAAGGCCAATTTATTGAAGTTATTGAATGGACTGATAATACCAATGAAATTGTTCATCAATTTCCGGTATATGACAAAGCGATCAAGATGGGCGCACAGCTAACAGTTCGCGAGTCCCAAGCCGCTATTTTTCTGAATGAAGGACAAATCGCCGATGTTTTCGGTCCTGGCAGATACATATTGAGCACCGAGAATATGCCAGTTCTGACAGCACTGAAATCATGGAAGTATGGGTTTAATTCACCATTTAAATCAGATGTGTATTTCGTGAACACACGCAACTTTACCGATCAGAAATGGGGCACCACCAATCCGATTATCATGCGCGATCCTGAATTTGGGGCGATCCGTTTACGCGGCTTCGGTAGCTATGCATTCCGAGTGCAGGACCCGGATCTGTTCTTAAAGGAAATCTTCGGAACCCAGTCTTCGTTTACTGCAAGCCAGATCGGCGGTTACCTAAAGTCCCTTATAGTCTCTGGACTCAGTGATCTGATTGGCGAAGCACGGATTCCGATCATGGATCTTGCGCTTCATTATGATGAGCTTAGTGCCTCCGCCCAGGCCAAACTTGAACCTGTATTTAATGGTATGGGCTTATCTTTATCAGGACTTTTTATCGAAAATATTTCGCTGCCTGAAGAAGTCGAAAAGATGATCGACCGCAAGTCGTCTATGAATATTGCTGGCAACCTGGATCAGTACATGAAATTCCAGGCAGCCGAAGCTCTGCGAGATGCCGCAAACAATCCTGATGGCGGGGCAGCTGGAACCGGAGCTGGGCTGGGAGCGGGAATGGCCATGGGCCAAATCTTTGGGCAAGCGATGAACCAAACTGCAAATCCTGTACCGACTCCGGCGGCTCCTGCAGCACCAACTCCTGCGGCTGCGGAAACAACGGAACCTTGCAGTTCCTGCGGTCATGGGATTAAGCCTAACGAAAAGTTTTGTCCGGAATGTGGTACGCCGAAGCCTGAAAAGAAATTCTGCACCGAATGCGGCGGCGCGCTTGAACCCGGCATGAAATTCTGTCCAAACTGCGGTAATAAATCGTAAAGGAGAGCAGATATGACGGTCGAGACCCCTATCCGGTTTCCCTGCCCTGGCTGCGGAGCGCAGATGCTCTTTGACACCGAAAGTCAGCAGCTCAAATGTTCATATTGCGGCCATACGGCCCCTATTGATATACCCGAAGACTATGAGAGACCGGTCGAACATGATCTGGATTTTGCAGATGAAAGCGATGAATCGCTGTGCGATTGGGGAACTAAGCAGCAGGTTATCAAATGCGAAAACTGCGGCGCGGAAATGCTTATCCCTGTTCAGCAAACGGCGACCATGTGCGCTTTTTGTGGTTCGCCTAAAGTTCTATCGCAAGGAAGCGATAACAGCATCAGACCTGAATCTTTGATCCCCTTCCATATTTCGAAGGATAAAGCAATCGAGCTATTTCTGAAGTGGAAAAAGAAACGCTGGTTTGTACCGAACGCATTTAAAAAGCAGCATATCAGCTCGAACGTGACGGGAATTTATGTACCGTTCTGGACCTTTGACGCGCAAACCGACTCCGATTATTCCGCTGAGGTCGGCGTGTACCATTACCGTACCGAAACGCGCACGCGAACCGTGGACGGCAAGACGGAAACCTATACGGAGCAGGTCCGGTATACGGTTTGGCATTCTACCAGCGGATCTTACAGCCTGTTTTATAGCGATTTGCTGATTCCCGCCTCCAGCCTGCATGATAACAAACTAATTCGCAAATTCGATGATTTCGATCTGAACGATCTTTCTCCTTATCAACCAGATTATTTGAGCGGTTTTATTGCCGAACGCTACAATGTTTCTATTCGTGACGGTTGGGAGGAAGCCGAATCGCGGATCGACAGCGACCTTGAGAGTAAAATCCGCAGCAAAATCGGCGGCGATGAAATCCGGAATTTACAGATCTATACCGACTATTACGACAAAACATACAAACATATCTTATTGCCTTTATGGAATGCGACTTATAGCTATAGGAATAAAACCTATCAATACATGGTCAACGGCGAAACGGGCAGCATCAGCGGCAGAGTCCCGCGCAGTGCCTGGAAAATCACCTCTTTTGTTCTTTTCTGCACTCTCGTCGTTGTTGGCTTCATCTGGTATTTTAATCAATCACCATAATCGAACGAATAAATGCAAAAGACCGGTCCGGGTATCCCGTGGCCGGTTTTCTGTTTTTTAAAACATTTTTTTGAAATATGGTTGTTTAAATGCTTCCTTATTTCACTGTAATAATTAAGGACGCAACGATACAGGTGGTTTGGGATCAACTTCCTGCATCGTGATCCCACGGGCCTTACCAAAAAAATATATTTTTAGGGAGGAAATTCTAATGCCACACAAACTTTCGTCAACGCATTTAATCAACCAAGCTGATTCTTCTATTAAGTATCCAGGCAAGAGTACTTCTGCTTTTACTGACACGAACTTTTACAAAAATTGCGGCAAAACAGGCGCTACCGGTACTATCAAAGACAATGGATGTCCAATTTGTGACTTGGCCATGTTTATCCTGTATAAAGGCGGTTTGACCAACAATAATGACAATACCTATAATGCCGTTGTGCAAGCTACAATTGGAGGTACAACCAAGGCCGCTGATTTTACACACGAAAGCTTTACAACAACAATGGGAAGTAAAAGCATCAAAGTAAATATTCAATCCATTTCTGACATTTCTGCAGAAGTCCAGAAAGGTAATATCTGCATGGTAAGACTTCAAAATGGCAATAACTCGCATTATGTGATCGTCGACGGATGGGATGACTCGGCTAAGGAATTAAACAGATATCTTGTTTGTGATCCTGATGGCGGCGTTCAGAAAACACTTGCTGACACAATGAGCAAAAGAAAATTCCCGGTTAATGCTGCGTCTATAACAGAAAGATATTTACTGAGCTAGAAAAGTTAGCCGAGGACAGTGTTCATCTGTCCTCGGCTTTCTATCAAGATATAGATTAACAATTACCATCCCTCGCTTTAGTGAAGACGCTTCCGGGCTTCGGTGATTTGATGCATCCGGACCTTTTCGGGGGTCACGTCGTTTCCTTCTGGGTCTACGATTGTTAATCCCTGAAAGGACTTGAGCACCTGCCCACGGATTTCGCGCAAATAATCTTCACGCAAAACCTGCTGTTCCACTCGCTCGGCATTCGTCAATCCTTCTTCCCGCTCTTTTTGGGCAAGCTCATTAATTCTTTTTAAAATCGGAATCATCCGTTTTCCCCATTTCTTAAGTTGTATTTTCAAATTAGAAGTTGTCATATCAAAACCATTTTTTCTTGTATCCATGCTTACCTGTCTTCTGTTTTATACATTATATTCAATTAATCTGTTCTTGCAAGCGCGGCTCGTGGTGACACAAAAAAACCGGCACAGTGATAGTCTTCCCCTGCATACCGGCTCTTATTTATTATTCGGATTTTGCAAAATTCTTATTTGATATAATTGTGGCCGGCAAGGTCATCCACTATCGCTTCGGTTGGAATCACGAATTCCGCTACCCCCATATACCCCGGCGCTACGTCATATTTGTTGAACACGATCACAAGCTTGCCGTCCTTGTTAATATAAAAGCTTTGGTCTTCTTTTATGGTATTGAATTCATCTGTCGGCAGTATATTAGCCGTGCCTGGAATCCAATAAACTTTGTCGGGATCTGCTTTCATCTCCGCTCTCATTTGCTGTTTAATATTATCGCTGATGAGCTGGATATACCGTTCGTCCTTAAACAACATCGGCAATGTGATGAGTACTTGATTCTTTTTATCGATCGTATCCAGCTTAATTTCTTCGGATGACGAAGCCTCAATTTCTACGACATACCGTTCAATCGAGAGAATCTCGTCTGTATCCGTTTTTACCTCATAACCTGCATCCAGTCCTAGGTTGCCTTTGCCTTGCTTCTTCATATCTTTGATTTCTGCCTGGAATTTGTCATACAAAGCCTTATTTTCTTTGAGGTATTTCTCGTTCAGCCCAAGCTCCAACGCTTTGTTGTCTAGATTGGTGATCGCAGGCACTTTAATGTTCGCATTATAATTTGATTCATCCACTACGAATTCTTTCAGCGTTAGCACTTTGATGATACGATCAACGCCAGGAATGGTGGATAACGCGTTAGCAACTGCCGGGCTCGTATTAATAGTGACCAGGAAGATTAGCGCAGCCGCACCAACACCTGCAAACCATTTAGTTTTAACGCTTTTATTTCTCCGGACTTTCAAAGATTGTTTTATGGCCCTGTCTACTACAAAACCCAGCTCTTCGGGAATTGGTACTTCTTCGTATTCTTTTCGCAGCGTATCCAATGTATTGTTCATTTTACTTGATCTCCTTTAAGGATTCATCTTTCATCTTCACTCGCAATAGTTGAAGCGCCTGATACAGCCTCGTTTTTATCGTATTGACGTTTTCACCGAGCACAGCCGCCACTTCATCAATTTTCATGTCTTCAAAATATCTGAGCACGATGACGTTCCGGTATTTCTCCGGCAGATCATCGAGAGACCTCTTCAAGTCAATGTCCGTATATACGTCCTCTGCGCCGGGCGCGTAGGTTTCAATCATTTCTTGGTCCATCGGATGCACCTTTTTGTTTCTGCGGAGAAAATCCAATGAGGTATTCACCACGATCCGGTAAAACCAGCTTTTGACGGCATCCAGATCCTTTAGATGTTCAATATTGGTCATGGCTTTATAAATGGATTCTTGTACGATATCAAGCGCATCTTCTTTGTTTTTGACATAACTGTATGCAAGCCGGTAAACATTCTCTTTATGTTCGGTGATACAACGTGTCAGCAATTTCTCTGTTTTCCTATTCAACATGGTCGTTTTACCCTTCTCTGTTTAGTAACTGTGTCTGGATTTTCGTAAAATCCCCGTTTAACAGAAGTAGGACGTATGAAGGGGGTTAAAAAGTTTGGTATTTTTTTAAAAAAAGGGCTCTATACAGAAATTTAGTTCTTGATACTCACTTTTTATTTCCCTTCCCTTTTACAGCATTTGCAAGAATCGAGGCGTAATACTCAGCACCGTCCCGTTTCAAATGCACGCCGTCGCGGTAGAAATAATCGTCCTTTCCTTCACTAGCTGAATACCAGTCTACAACCTTTACATTGCCGAATTCCTTGGAAACTTTTACAATTGCCGCATTTACAGTATCTTGCCAGTTTTTTGGTACACGCGTATTCACTAAAATGATTTGTTTATCATCACCAATAGAGTGCAGCAATTTCCGCAATTGCTTCGTATTAAAAGCTCCGTTGGTACCCAGTTCAACGATGACCCGATCACCCAGCTTGCCTTGTGCTTTAAGCCTGTTAATGACCTCCTGCGCCTGCCGCATTTGCCGCCCGACTTTGCCGTCTACAACGATGCCTGGAAGCATTTTATCGAGAAAAGGTGCCGCATCCAAAATGACGGAATCTCCAATTGCCGTAATGCCTTTCCCTGAATGAATCTCGGTGGACACATGCCCTCCGGTTTCAGGATGGTTTGAGTTATCTGCTGCGGGTGGAACAGACGGTTCCTCCGGATCATTCGATTCTTTTGGTTCTTCAGTTTCTTTTGGTTCTTCAGTTTCTTTCGATTCTTTCGCCCCTTCAGATTCTTGGGGTTGTTCCGTTTTTTCCAGATCCTCTGTTGGGGAGAGATCCGAATTTCCCTTCTGCGGCGTTTCCTTTTCATTTTGTTCCGGAATCTTAGGTAAACCAGCGGCCTCCAACGTATGATCAGATGCTTCAGAGTTGGATTGATACGTATTGCAGACAAGCGAAATAAGGATCACCGGCACCACCGCTGCTAGAGCCAAAGGACGGATGCGGCGGCGCCGAGAGGGATACGAATTGGGCCGAACTTTTTCAAGTCCCCCGCGTCTTAATGGTTCCTCGATATACTTAAATGAAAAGGCCGCGAGAATCAAGCTGACTGTCAACTGGAGAATAATCCGGATCACACTGATCCCCTCCGTATTCACGACAGGGCTCGTCAGGATGATGACTGGATAATGCCATATATACAAACTGTAAGATCGGATCCCCATCCAGCGCAAAGGTTTCCATCCCAAGATCCTTCCCATAAGGCTAGAAGGATGGGCAAGCACAGCAATGACCGCTGCCGTGATGAAAGAAATCAGCAGAAACCCTCCGCGGTAAAGCGAATCATCAAACTCATTGATCCGATTGATCAGGATGAGTAGAATGATAAGCCCCACTCCGCCGATGATGTCCAGCGTACTGCGGGCTGTTCCGGATATTTGTTCGCTGAGCTTTTGGCTCGGCCACACAATCGCCAAAGCGGCTCCGATCAAGAGGGCAAATGCACGGGTGTCTGTTCCGTAGTAAACTCTGCTCGGATCCGTACCAGGTACATAGATTATCGCCATGGCCATAGCCGAAACGGCGGCACAGCCTAGAATCAACAAAGTGAGTTTTCCCCGGCGCGGGATTACCTTAAGTCCGATGACAAGAAGCAGCGGCCATATCACATAAAATTGTTCTTCAATGGAGAGCGACCAGAGATGGCCAATCGGCGAAGGCGGTCCAAAACTCTCGAAATACGATACCTTATGGAAAATAAGCCACCAGTTGTTAACGTACACCAGCGATGACAGAAAGTCTCCCTTCAACGCTACTAAGCGCGAGGAATCCACACATAACAGCCATAATGCTACGAACAGCAGCATGCCCATCATCGCCGGCAGCAGTCTGCGGGCTCTGCGGATCCAAAAATCCATAAGGTTCAGCCTATGATTTTTCTTCCATTCGTCTATGATTTGATCCGTTATGAGATAGCCGGAAATAACAAAAAAGATACCAACACCAAGTAGTCCACCTTGCGCCCATTTTAAATTCAAATGATATGCAATAACGGCGAGCACGGACAATGCTCTAAGGCCATCGATTCCAGGCATGTAACGCTTGCCGTTTGTACGTTGAACAGGTCTTTCCATAGTTTGCTGTCTGAACAGCCTCATGTTGTCATTCATTGTAATTCAGTCCTTACCTTCGTTTTGTTGTTCATAGGCAGGACGCAGATACTTACGCAAAAAGTTTTTGGTATCTATTGGATTTCTTGACACTTAGCGTTTATCTTGACTATTTTTTAATGACACAATTTCTGGCTGCGTCTATGATCTCGTCTGCTTTGTTGCTCCGCTGAAAAGCCGGACGGTGGAAGACCCGGAATCAAAACAGCGACAGTCCAGGACTTTATTTTAGTCCATGGCTGCCGCTGTTTGAATTGAAGTAACGCGCTGTTAAGACAAATAACAGCTTTCAATAAATTGTTTTTCAGAAATTATTGTATCCCGTTTCTTCTTAATAAAGCCAGCTTCCCTCGCCTTATGGATTTCTCCATTTAGAAGTTTCTCGCTATTTTGTGCGCCTGTCGGATTGCCTTTTCCTTAATCTGCGCTGCTTGTTCAGGATATTCTGCTGTTCCTTCGACAAAGATACCTTGAAAGTCAGTTAGTCCCACAAAATCCATAATGACTTTTAGGTGACGGTGCCCCATTTCAAAACCTTCACTGATCGTGTTTGATCCGGATGACAATACACTTCCGCTAGCTTGAATATGAACTGCTTTTTTTTCGCCGAGCAAGCCGGTCCTGCTACCATCAGGATGATATTTGAATGTCTTGCCCGTGATGCAGATCGTGTCAAGATATGCTTTCATTACCGGTGGATAGGAGTAATTCCATATGGGAGTGACAAAGATATATTTATCTGCATCCACAAATCGATCAACAAGTTCATTGATACGTCCGATTTTCGTTTGCTCCGCAAGCGTTAATTGTTCGAAAGAAGTACCACTTCTAAGCTTGTCCCACCCGTCCAAAATATCAGCGTCTATTTGCGGGATATTCATTCTATACAAATCGAGATGAACCACCTCATCCTGCGGATGGGATAAACGGTAAGCTTGCACAAATTCTTTTCCTACTTTCATAGAATAGGATCGCTCATCATCGCGCGGGTGAGCTGTGATATAAAGTATTGTTGCCATAATGAAGAAAAACCTCCCTTTTCAATGAGTGATGATTGTCGATTCAATTACCGGTGAAGATCCTCCAGACGCTAAATTACAACAGGGTTTCTCATTCTGGATTGCACAGGAAACACTCCTTTGTTTAATATGATAAAAGCCCTTAATTCGGCCTCTCACCATGATGACGTGTCGAACGGAGAGAATGTGACCGACACAGATGTTTGGCTTTCGTCACATTCGCTGAACTTCATTCGTCATTTTAGTAAAAGCAGTTATAATGATAAATTGATTTAAACAGACATTGTGATGAGGGGGAGTTCAGTCGTATGGAAGAACAATTCGAATCGTATCGAAGTCATCTGCAGGCAATGGCCTATCGCATGCTCGGATCATTGACAGAAGCGGAGGATGCCGTACAAGAAACGTGGTTACGTCTTTATCGTTCAGATAAAAGTGAGATTGAGAATTTAGGAGGATGGCTGACCACAGTCACATCTCGGATTTGTCTTGACATGCTGCGTTCGAGAAAAGCCAGACGTGAGGAATTCATGGACGAATCGTTGCCCGAAAATTATGCTAACTCTGAAGACCGATACAATCCTGAACAAGAAGCACTGTTGGCCGATTCAGTCGGACTTGCTCTACTTGTTGTGTTAGACAGACTAAATCCAGCGGAACGGATGGCCTTCGTGCTGCACGATATCTTTGCCGTGCCATTCAGTGAAATTGCACCGATTGTGGGAAAGTCTGAACTCGCCACTAGAAAGCTTGCGAGCCGCGCTCGTCAAAAGGTGAGAGGAAAAGAGACCCATTCACAAGCCGATTTGGATCGGCAGCGCAAACTCGTTGACGCATTCCTTGCTGCGGCATACGCTGGAGATTTCGATTCGCTGGTAGCGGTGCTAGATCCGGATGTGGTTCTTCGAGATGATCGTGAAACAGACATCCGAACCGAAACTCGTGGAGCATTTGTCTTAGCCAAGAAGGTAGCGGGACGCGCCAAAGCTGCGCAGGTGGCCCTTGTGGATGGATGCATAGGGGCAATTGCGGCTCCAGGCGGGAAGTTACTTTACGTGATCCAATTCACAATAAAAGATGGAAAAATCACCGAGGTAGACTTGATCTCCAACTCTGCACGCCTTGAGCAGCTTGACTTAACAATTTTGAGTGTTTAATTTGTTAACGAACACGCGGATGTGCCAGGCTCAGTGAAAAATAAAAAAAGGCATCCTCGCAGATCTGTCCTGCGGGATGCCGATTCTCGGATTTCTTTCGACCAGTAGAATAAGGAAAAATAGAAATTTATTGCTGCACTTCCACCTTCAGAATTTCAGTCACAAATTGGACCGGAACGAAAAGCTTGTTATTTTGGAGCACAGGTGCCGCACCTAACGCTTTCGGAGACATTTTCGCGATTGAATACGAATCCTTGCCGACGGAGACACTCGTCAACGCAGTTCCCTTTACAAGCTCTGCGGTTTTGTCCGCTTTGTTCCATTTTACTTCATAATTTAATTGCTTAGCCACATCGCGTAAAGATACCATGGTGATACCTTGGGAATTTTTGAAATTTTCCACCTTCTCCAGATGAAGTTTCACAGCTTCTTCCGGCTTGGTTTCCTCTGCAGGTTGATCCTTCAGGCTGAAACGGAATTCCGGCGAACCCACGTACCCTGGAGCGATGCTGTATTTAGGGAACACGATAACAAGATCGCCCTTTTCAACATAAAACGTCTGCTCTACGGAAGTTCCCTTGTAATCTTTCACTACATATTTGTCAGGGTCTTTTTGAATCTGTGCCAAAATGTCGGCATCAAGTTTCTCTTTGTAATTGTCTCCAAGCAGATAGGGCAGTGTTACGCGCTCCGCGGCAGATGTATTTTTCACGTTATAAGTATCGATTCTTGGCATGCTGGTGCCGCCCATCGAACCTTCGGTAATCACTTCAAGGGATACAATACCTGCAGGACTCCCCGTACCGTCCGATTTGAGATTGTACGAAATGGTAAGATTGTACGGAAGGAATTCCTGATGATCCGATTTCGCTTTTGCGGCGGCTTCATTAGCGTCTTTCTCCCATTGTGCCAAGTCTTTTTCCGCATGAGAGAGAATGATGTAGTTCATTTCCTCCTGATAGTGCTTATCCAGCATACCTGTCAACTGTGGTACTTTGATCTCCGTGGTCAGGTATTTGCTTGTTGAAGTCAGTAGCTTCACGTCTTCTTTCACACCAGCAACTTCCGAGATTGAAACTTGCACCTTCGTGTTTTCCGCCGGAACTTGGATATCAGCCAACGCATGTACCGGTAGATTGGCCGCGCTCACACCTAGAATGGCCGCACACCCCACTGCCACTGCACTCATTTTGATCAACGTCATTGTTTTCTTTTTCATATCTTTCATCCTCCATCATCTCTCTTTTTCTGTGCCTCACGATCACACTCGTTGGCTAAGACGCAGGAGATGAAGCAAAAAGTTTTAAAAGACATAAAAAAATTTTCCAACATCATAATTTCAGTTGATCAACCTCCCCAACGAACGGTCGAAACCTCCTTTGTGTCATATGCTTGTGCCCAATAATATCCGGGAGCTGTAATCCGTCTTGCGGCAAAGCCTATTTCCCCGGAAGGGAAAGAAACGGCTTCGGAGCTCGCGGTAAAGGAACTGGTAGCGGTGGAAGTACCGTTCACATACTTACCTGCCATATACGTGAAACGTCCAGATACATTGGCAGTTATTCCAGCCCCGGTCTTCAGATCGGCAACCTGCAACGTAACGGTGGCTTTGGTACCGTTAAATCCAAGCTGCATCTTCGATACGATCATCGGTTTTAACGATGTATGTTCCGTTTGGGCCTGGATCGGATTGCTTGGCGGCCCCTCATTCCCGGACGTATCGACAGCCGTGATTTTGTATACGTAGTTTGTAGCCGGCAGCAGTCCAATATCCCGGAAGCTTAGTCCCTTTGAAATTCCGGCGAGATGCGCTTCATCGGTTGCAAAGTTCGGGCTGGTCCCGCGATAAATGCGGTATTCCTCGACAGTGCCATTGTCCGCAGCAGGGCCGTATGAAATATCAATCCGCTGGTAATCATATGCGGTCGCCCGCGGATTCCCTGTAACTGCGGTCGGCGGCTCAGTGTCCGGCGGCGCCTGCCAAAAGACAGAATCCGGCCCCCAGATCGAAGGAAGATTGCGGATGGACTCATAGTGATGGATCGCTATTCCCCCGAAAGCGGCATTGCCGTCAAATGCGGCATACACTTTTTCAAGCTCGGCTTCCATATACAGCCTTCCCTCTTCATTAAAGGTGATCGTCGCGGGGTCACCCCCATCTGCAATATCCTTTGTTTCAACGCCGATAATGACAGAATAAGGCTTTCCTATTTGGTTAGCGTATTCAATCTCCCCACGCGCCTGTTCAATAATCCCAGCACTTCCTTCCGCCTGATCACGATAATCCATAATGGAAATATAATCGAGCATATCCTGTATGTGCTCAGAAAGTGGTTTCACCGAACCGTTCCAAGGAATGTTGCTTGCGTCCGGTGAGGTGTCAAACCAACGGGGAATCGCCGCTCCGACTTGAAGCGAAAGTCCGGAGGCTTGTTTGCGTTCCATCAACGTTTTCAGCATTTCAAGGTATTGGATCTGGACGGAAGGCTTATTGCTTTTAAAATCGGGTAAACTATACGGCTCGGTATCAATATTGACCCCGTCAAACCGTTCGCTTTCTTTGGAGGATAAATTGTAATTTAGAATCCCTTCGAATTCGGCTACGGCCTGCTTCCGGTACCGGGAATATGCACCGAAATATGGCGGCGTCGTTCCGCCTGCTATCAATGCCTGCACCCGATAACCACGGTCATGGGCCCAACGGATAAAATCACGGACCTCAGCCCGTTTGTCTTCTAGCATCCGAATTCCATTGTACTTCCCAACAGCCACATACCAAGTGTGGATCTGATCTTGGCCGAATGTGGCAGTATCTGATGACATGGCATCCAGCACCGTTCTGGAGCCGGGGTTCAGGATCAGGGGGTAAGATTCATTTTCCCAAATCCATAGCGCCCTGTCTTGAGGGGATACGTTTTGCGTCACTGCTTCAGGGGCATCCGTTCCGTTGTTTCCATTACCTGTGGAAATCCCAGCTTTGACATATACGGTCTGACTGTACCCGATATTTCCGTTCACATCTTTGGCCCTCGCCTCCAGGCTGTTAATCCGTCCTGAACATGAGTCTGTTTTCCATTGGAATACATACCTTGAAGCGGATGGGGCAGCGTCCTGCCATTCCCCATCGTTAATCCTTACTTGAACGCCGCTGATGTTATTTTTCCCGGATGTTTCAACTTCGACCGTTACCTGCCCTTGCAGCACATTCTGTTCCGTTGGGCTCATCACCCGCACCTGCGGTATGTTCGCACCCGGATTATCCACTTCGATTTGCAAAAAAGGAGACCATGAATTGTATCGGGTAACCGCATCCACTCCCCTGGCAACCAGTTCAACTTGGCCGTCATACTTCGAAAAATTAACGTCAGCATACCAGCTGCCGGCATCTCCGCCTTCCATATGCGCATCTACCTGCGAATTACCATTGATCACGATTTTGATGTCATAGACACCGTTATACGTCCCCGTCAGATGCGTTATTCCCGGTCCAAGCGGTCCAGTCAGATCTGGAGGATTGATCGTAATCTGCGGAGATGCCGCAGCGGGCGACGGAGAAACAAGAACAAACACCAGTACAAAAGACAAGACTAAACGGCTCACCCACACATAACCCGTCATCCGCTTTCGGAACCGTTTCCTAATCTCTCCTTGTTTTATTACCATAAGTCCCTTCACTTCCTTTCATCTCATGTGAAAGACCTTTGACATGATAACTGGAACAGGAAAAAGTACGTTCAATGCAATAGCTTGTCGTAAAATTGAAACGCTTACTTTTTCATATTACGACGAAAATGATGTTAGAACCGTAAGCAGGAAAAAACCCCCTTCGTTCTTTATCCCGACGCCAGCTCACAATCTCAAATTCCTCGGAGTTTGCCAGATTATTTTCGTACCATCCGAATAAACAACTTCCCGTCAGCTAACAGCCTTTTTATATCGTAATAAAGAGTTGATAATAAAGAGTTGATGAAACATAAAAAGCATGGTATGATCATACGGAATCTTCATTTTCATTAAATTGCCATATTTATGTTCTCGCCAAAAACCGCCAGAAAAAGTCACTTTCCTGACGGTCGGGATGCCAATACATATGTTTGAGCGTTGCTGACGACACTCAATTTGTTATGCGCCTGAGGTTTTCTGCTTATCTTACACCCTTCATATAGCTTTGAATCTTTGAAGAAAACAAGAAGAGTAGAAGACTTAGCACAAGGGCTGCCATTCCAATAACCCCAAAGTATTGCATTTCGGTTTCCGGGGTGTAGAACTTGACGATTTGAGCATTGAGGGCTTGGCCCGCAGCATTGGATAAGAACCATAAGCTCATTGTCTGAGCCGAGAAAGCCGCAGGAGCGAGCTTGGTCGTAGCTGAGAGGCCAACCGGCGACAAGCATAATTCCCCTAGTACAACGACGAAATAGCTAAGAACGAGCCACAATGGATTAACCAGTGAATCGGCTCCGCCAAAGTAAGCCGGCAGCAAAATGATCAAGAAAGACAGACCGGCAAACAATAATCCCAACGAGAATTTTTGAGGGATGGTCGGCTGGCGTTTTCCAAGCTTTATCCACAACCAAGCGAATACAGGCGCGAAAATGATGATAAAGAGCGGATTCAATGACTGAAACCAAGCGGGAGAAATATGGATGCCCGCGAACTCTAATTGGGTACGCTTGTCTGCGTAATTGGCTAGTATGGTAGATCCTTGCTCCTGAATCGCCCAGAACATAATCGCAGCGATAAACAATGGAATGTACGCGATAATCCGAGAACGCTCGACAGGCGTTGTTTTGGGACTGCGGTACATGACCACGAAATACAGGGTAGGAATTAAGATACCTAAAATCCCAACCAATTTGATGAAGTTTTGAATAGTCAGAATACCAAATGGAATTGCAATCGCGATCAAGACAGCGACAACAGCGACGCCCACACCCAGAATGGTGAACACTTTTTTCTTCTCGGCTGGTGAAAGCGGATTGACTACAACCGTACCGGCAAGACCCAGATTTTTAGGACGAGTCACTACATAAACGATCAAACCGAATAACATCCCGATAGCAGCAAGACCGAAACCCAAGTGGAAATTCTTCATCCCGACGGTTCCTACAACTAGCGGAGAGAGAAAGCTCCCGAGGTTGATCCCCATGTAAAAAATACTGAAGCCCGCATCCCGGCGGCTATCTTCTTCACTGTAAATTTCCCCTACTAAACTGGATACATTAGGTTTCAGCAGGCCGGTACCCAGCACGATCAAGATCATGGACATAAAAAATAGCGTAGCATTTCCCGGTACGGCCAGCACGATATGGCCGAACATGATCAAGATCCCGCCATAAAAAATAGCCTTCGACGTGCCAAAGATCCGGTCAGCCAACCAGCCCCCGATAATACCAGACATGTACACAAGTGATCCGTAGATAGATACAATGGCGAGCGCGGTGCTCTCTTCAAACCCGAGTCCGCCCCTTGACACTTCGTAGTACATGAAAAATACGAGGATGGCCTTCATTCCATAATAAGAGAACCTCTCCCAGAACTCGGTGAAAAAGAGGGTAAATAGTCCTTTGGGATGTCCAAAAAACCCCTTTTGAGGAACACTCTCCACGATCTTATTTCTGTCAAAATTCGGCATAATAATTCCCCTTTGATGTCTATTATCCTTTAATGTAATAAAGCCGATGTTTTTTTATTATAATACCCTTTACGGTTAGATCGCAATGTTTACGGATTGACAATATAATACAGTTAAATTTTATTGGTAATGTTCTGCTTATTATAGATACGTTTAATTCGCCTCAATCACAGACATCCATCCATTGCCTTTTTGATAAATCCTCGTTGCAGATCTGACCCTTTTTTCATACCTTCTTTTCTTTTTCAATATGCCCAAATCTGAGCTTAAGTATGTCAAAATAAGTGCTGCAAGGTTAGAAATTCATGTATATTTTACAACCATATCAATGATTGGGAGAGCAAGACTCTATGTAAAAAACATACAAAAACTTGCGAAGGTTTAATTTGGAAGCAGATGTCTTGCTTTGTTCCTCTAGCTCTAGCATACGGAGACGCACTTCCTGAAAATCGAACAGCCGTGAAGCAAAATATTCAAAAGTTGGGTTCCCGTAGTCGCTTAAACCTATGGACGATATATGGGTAAGCGCTTGCAAAACCAACCGGCGTATTCTTTGTTCAATTGCGCGCGCAGCCTTGTGGAAATTTGCCTCAGACTGCTGGGGATCACTTATTACCACTTGTTCGTAGATGGTTTTGAGAGGCGGCAAGTCCTGCAGCATACTGTTCCCTTGCTCCTGCTCTTTCAACCATTTCATAATGCGGATGAGATCAGAGGTGCCCGCTTCACCAGCAATTCCCAATTGCAATAGCAAGGAGCGGGCTTGTTGTTCGATTGATTTTTCCTTTTGCATCATCTTTCCCGACTTAACTCCCGTGGTCGCGGATACCTCCAGCAAGCTAAGGGAATTGCGGATCGTCCGCATGGATTTCTCCAACATCAAGTGATCGGACACTCGCCGCAGCACAGCCAATACTTCCAGGCGGTTAATAGGTTTCTGGATAAAAGTATCGACTCCATTCTGGTAAGCTTCACCGATCATTTCTTTGTTCTCCACTTGGGAAACCATGATGAATCTGCCTTCGTAATTTTCTTCCCGCAGCGCTTTAACGGTCTCAATCCCGTCGCGACCTGGCATCAAAAGATCAATGATCACGACATCCGCATCTCGAACCTCTTTCAGAGTCGCGTAAGCTCCGTCCCCCGCTTCGCCGATTACCTCGCCAAGACCACTTTCGTTTACGATACGCGATAACATTTTACGGACGGCATGATCATCTTCAACAAGATAAAATTTCAGCATTTCAAGGCACCCTCTTTCTCAGTTAAACGTTCCACATAAATTCGGATTTCGAAGCTCGTAGCTCCAGGACTGCTGCAAACGCTAATGTTACCGCCGAGCAAACGAACGATATCCGCAGCATGCGAAAGACCGATGCCTGTTGACGAGTTTCCTTCAGCATCGAATTTGGTCGTAAAACCAGGATGAAAAATCAATTCCAGCTCATCAGCGAATATGCCCGGACCGTTGTCCGTTACAGTGAACAAAATAGAGTCATCATGGAGATCAACCTGTATTTGGATCTGACCTTCATATGGAATCGCCTCCACAGCATTAGACACGATGTTGTTTAATATGGAGAGAAGTGGATAAATTTCGTCGGTTGAAAGATTGATGTCACATCTGACATCAATCTCGACTTTTTTTCCAAGCAGCAGCGTATAATTCATATTAGCCCGCTTGACCATTGCACATAGATCTGAAATAGTGATGCGCTTGGATAACATCCGTTCTTGCTCTATGATCTTAAATAATCCGGATAAAATTCGCTCTGAATCCTTTTTGATTTCATGCACATTTTCCGCAATATGAAGTGCCTGCGCCGCGTCTGGATAAGACTGGTTTTTGAGTGATTTATATAAGCCGTAGCTTTCACGTGTAATTTCTTCAATATGGGACATGGACTTGCGAAGATAGAAAGCCTCTTCAAATAAATCCGCATTGATCATCATTAAACGCTCTAATTCCAATCGCCTCTGCTCTCCTAGCGCCCGAACCTGACGAATCGCCAGCATGTTGCACAGTCCTACGACAAAGAAACTGCGGAGTAAACCTACGAGAATGATCAACATCACATCATGAGGTGTCACGATCGGCACTTCGCCAGAAACCATCCGAATGAGTATTTCCGATGCATTGGATGCCATATCTGCAAACGCACCAAAAAATGCGACTTTCAAGTGATATTCAACATTCGTTTTGATTTTAAGCAGCAAGATGACAACCGCGAACGTGATATAATAGAAAAATACGGGCATATGCTGCACAAACCCTTCGTCCAAAGGGATACCATGTAGCAGCCCGCCCATCGCAGTCCGGAACAAAACGACGAATATTCCCGCGGAAATGCCTGTCCCCAGCACAGGAACTGAAAACCATAACAACCCAAAAAAAAACGCCATAATACCGATGGAAAACCGAAAATCACCGCCAAACGGAGTAATTTTCACTTCCCCAAGCAGTCCCGTCGACAATAAAATCGTAATCCAAATGAACAGTCTATGGTCCCGCATCCTGATTTGGCGCTCCTCTCAACTTATGTATCCCCACGGCCCTTCTTCTATCGTACCGAAAAAAATACATTTTGTCCCAAAAAAATTCAAACCTGTTAGGAATGTTGTTTATTTTCAAGCTTGCGCGAAGCGATCGAGAGCACATAATTGATTGAAAAATAAAGCAAAGCGGCGAATAGAAACGTCGGTATGACGTAATTGACATTATGCCCGTTGATGATTTGCACATGGTTCATCAATTCCGGCAGAGCGATAACAACAGCTAAAGACGTGTCTTTCAGCAGCGAGATGAATTGACTTACCATTGGAGGTACCATGCGGCGTAAAGCGATCGGGATTACGATATTCTTAAGTGTCTGCACAGCCGTTAATCCGGAAGAACGCCCCGCTTCAATGAGGCCCTTCTCGACTGAATTCAGTCCTCCGCGCACGATCTCGGAGATCATAGCTGACTCGAAAATAACAAGCGCAATGACCGCAGCAGTAAATTTATCTAACTTAATACCAACCTCCGGCAAAGCAAAGTAGGTAAAAAAGATAATCAAAAGAAGCGGCAGGTTGCGAATGGTCTCTACCATAATGGCGAATAACTTGCCGAGTACAGGCACTTTTGCATAGCGGACCGTACCCACCAGCACGCTGATGATAAAGCTAGCGACGATGGAAATAAGGGCAGCTTCGATTGTAATAAGAAACCCATTCAGCAAAAACTGAATATTAACAGGGGACAACGCTCCGATAAAATCCATTACACCTCAACTCCCTTTACGTTATGAAACCTCTTTTCCAAGTAGCGGATGCCGAAACTAAGCGGGACCGTCAAGAGCAAATAAAACACTGCGGCAAAAATGTATGTGCTGAATGTGTCATATGTATCCGCATTAATTAAATCGGCTTGATACATTAGATCTGACGCTGATAATATCGTAAAAATCGAAGAGTTTTTTACCAGATTCAAAAATTGGTTTCCAAGTGGCGGAATAACCAATTTGACGGCTTGAGGCATGATAACGTGCCGCATAGCTTGAATATAGGTTAATCCTGAAGAACGGGCAGCTTCCATTTGTCCTTTGGGAACAGCCTGAATTCCGGCGCGAATCGCTTCAGCAATAAAGGCGGAGGTGTACACAGTCAAGGCGATCAGACCGGATACATATGGTACAAAAACAGCACCAGTCAAGAGCGGAAGCCCAACAAAAACAAAAAATGCGATCAGCATGAGCGGAATATTACGGATAAATTCGACATAGGCAGTACCGATCCATTGTAGTGGTTTAACTGGGGTAATGCGGAATATTGCAATGATTACGCCAAGAATAAAGCTCGCAATGAGAGAAATAATACTCGCTGCAGCGGTCCCACCCAATCCGATCAAGTAGCGATCAAGATTATCGGCAAGGATCGAAAAATGGATAAACATATTTCTACCTCCCTGGATTCATCAGTTTGAAAGAAAAGAGGAGACGAGCGGCCAGCGCTAATCCCCTCGGCATTTGCGTTTAGTCCAGTTTTTTGCCGATCCACTTCTCATAAATCCGAGCGTATTCGCCACTGTCCTTTAACTCTTTTAATGTATCGTTGACCAATTGTGTAAATTCCTTATCGTCTTTTCGGATTCCGATGCCATAAGGCTCTTCTGTGAAAGTCTCATCCAAAACGCGGAAGTTATTGTCTTGCTGTGCCATTCCGTACAGCAGGGCATTATCTGTTGTCAATGCGTTGCCTTGGCCTGCTTTTAATGCTGTAAACGCCTCGGCATAGTTTTCAAATTCAAGTACTTGCGCATCCGGCGCCGCCTCGCGAACATTTTTTGCGGATGTTGAACCTTTTGCGGTCAGTACTTTTGAATCCTTCGTTAAATCTTTGATAGAGTTAACCTTGCTGTCAACAGGCACAAGCAGCGATTGGCCTGCCTTAAAATAAACATCCGAGAAATCAATTTCTTTTTTTCGTTCATCCGTAATCGTCATTGTCGCAACGATCATATCAATATCACCGTTTTTAAGCATTGGGATCCGAGTTTTTGATGTAACTTCCATAAACTCGATTGCATTTTCGTCCCCGAGAACTTTCTTTGCAATCTGCTTCGCAATATCGATGTCAAAGCCCTGAACTTGCCCGGAAGATGGATCCTTTAATCCGAATAGATTTAAGTCATATTTCACGCCTGCAATGACTTTCCCATGTTTTTTAATCTTGGCAATCGTTCCTCCTTCTTCGGCGGACTGTTTTCCGCACCCAGCTAAAGCGCTTACAATCAATGTGAAAGCTAATGCGATACCGATTACTTTACTCCAACGTTTCATACATAACTCTCCTTCTCAACATTAATGGTTTAATATCCGACTAAGGAACAACCGTGCCCGTTCTTCACGCGGGTTGGAAAAAAATTGTTCCGGGGCCGCCTCTTCAACAATCCTGCCTTGATCCATAAACACGACACGGTCCGCCACTTCTTTGGCAAAGCCCATCTCATGAGTGACAACAACCATCGTCATGCCTTCCCGCGCAAGCGTTCTCATTACATCCAGAACTTCTCCAATAGTTTCAGGGTCCAGTGCCGAAGTAGGCTCATCAAACAGCATAATTTTAGGCTTCATCGCAAGCCCCCGCGCGATGGCGACCCGCTGCTGCTGGCCACCGGACAACTGGGACGGATAAGCGTGTGCTTTATCGGCGATACCTACTTTCTCAAGGTAAAACATCGCCGCTGCTTCCGCTTCCTGTTTAGACGTTCCGGCTACTTTTGTGGGTGCGAGAGTAATGTTTTGCAGCACTGTTTTATGCGGATACAAGTTGAAATGCTGGAACACCATCCCGATATTCCGTCGCAATTGATTGATATCGGTGGACTTGTCGTTGACTCGTATGCCGTCTACAATCAGCTCGCCGTCCGTAACCGTTTCCAACCGGTTAATACAACGTACCATTGTACTTTTTCCGGAACCACTTGGTCCGATAACGACCACAACTTCACCTTGTTTAATCGATAGATTAATATCCTTCAACACGTGGAATTTACCGTAATGTTTATTGATCTGATGGAAATGAATCATTGCTTTCCCCCTTTTTGTCAGAATCAAATATATGGTTTTACCAAGTTAACAGAGGAACAACGAAAAACTACAACATCCGACAGATTTGAATATTAAAAATTTTAGGAAAGCATTCGGACACATAGCCCATACGAAATACACCCCAATTAGTTAGTAAGATCTAACCATTGGGGTGTATTTTCACTAGCAAGTACTTTCTGTTTCGCGCAACACTTGTATTTCATTGTCCAAAAGGTGGATTAATATTACGCAGCTTTAGAAGACGAATCCATTGGATATCCGATCAGTCGGAAATAGATATGCCAAAATAGGTTTGCATCGCTTGTCGGTATTCTTCCTGCGTGCTTGGTGTAAATGTCTCTACCCCCTCGGAGGTAAAAATTCTGAATTCATCACCCGCCATCGTATTCCGCCCCTCCCGCGTGCGTATGAACACCATAGCCGACTTTGTAAAAATCGATTCGGGGGCATGCTCACACCAGTAGGAAGCCATCTCAAAATCCCGCGGTAGCTGTGGTTCCTCCGTAAAGGAATAAATCCGGCTCCATTCCCCAGCTTTACGCTCACTTAATATCCAGCCATAAAAAGGATCCCTATCCAACCGATAATATTCCCCGCCAAGCTGTTGCTCCAGACCCTCAACAAGCAGCAGCGGCCGGATTGGTACAATCCCTCCAACACCAACATCGCAAATATAGGACTGCCCTTCCGCCTTTACCCGCAAAATATGATGCCTGCGTAGCGGCGGCGGGTTAGGCTCATCGCGCCAAAACCTTCCAAAATAGCTTGTTACCTGAAATCCAAGCTCTCCGAGTAACCAGCCGAAAAGCGCATTCAGCTCGAAGCAGTACCCACCGCGGCTGCGAATTACGATTTTATCGTATAAATCATCCAAATCCAGTGACAGAGGAATGCCATTTAAAATGTCCATGTTTTCGTACGGCACAGCATACATGTGATGCTCATGGAGGTTTGCCAATACGGTCGCTGAGCGGTTGATCGACCCGGTATATCCGATCCGCTCCAGGTAAGCGACGGCACGCTCCGAAATTTGCGAATGATATGAATTCATTGGATGATGTTCCTCTCCTTTATCGATATCAAAGCTTCTTTATGTACTTTTCCATACTCAGCCGCTTACCTCCTTCCTGTTGCTGCAAAAAAGTAGCGTTTTTTCACTTGATACAACTACTTATTTAGCCAATTGCCCGCGAAAATGCATCCTTTCCCGTGTACCCACGCTATTGGGTTGAATTGTTGCGAAAGTGCATCCTTTTACGTGTATTACCCTAGAATCGGTTCAAACAGTCAAAAAAGCCTGCATTTTTGCAGGCTTTCCGCTGAAATGAGTAAAACCGAAGGTGAAAAGATGTATTTTCGCAAGCTTTCCTGAGAAGGGTAATCTCACCTTCAAGTCGCGCTAGAGGAGCATCCAGACAGAAGTGAATTCCCATACCGAAGGCAAGAAGACGATTATTCTTTCTATATAAGTTGAACATTTAAGATGAGGGCAGTCGGGTGATTCTCTAACGAAACGTGACATCGCTATTTGCAGCAAAAATGACTTTCCGAAATTCTAACGAAACCAGGTATCGCTATTAAGCTAAATAAGTGCCTTCTAAGCCGGTTTTATCCTAAATAACGATCTGTAGTTTCGTTAGATTTAATTTGCTCTTGTTTTTGAGGCAATAGCGTTCTGTAGTTTCGTTAGAGTTTTCTAGGGGAAGCTTTTAGGGGGAACTAGTATATGCTTCCGAGGAACTAGTATATGCTTCCGAGGAACTAGTATATGCTTCCAAGGAACTAGTATATGCTTCCGAGGAACTAGTATGTGCTTCCAAGGAACTAGTATGTGCTTCCGAGGAACTTGCACGATCCGTAAAAATAAAAGGAAAGTACTTATGAAAACAAGTACTTTCCTTTTTTTGATTGTCTATCACCTATATAGTTCTATGGTCCATCTTGAGAAATTACCCCAATTACACAGCTGTATATCCACCATCCACAAGCAAGCTAGTGCCGGTGATGAACGATGCATCATCGCTGGCGAGGAACAGGACGGCTTTTGCAACTTCCTCCGGTTTGCCCAAGCGGCCCATTGGATGAAGTCCGACCAGATGATTTGTAATTTCCTCGGTTCTGCCGCTAATTAGCGGAGTATCAATGTAACCTGGGCAAACGGCGTTAATGCGGATGCCTTTGGTTGCATAGTCTGCGCCCAAGCTTTGGGTCAGCAGTTTCACACCACCCTTGGCAGAGGCATAAGCGGTTACTCTCGATTTGCCGACATGGCTGTGAATGGATCCGCAGTTTACGATCGCGCCGCCAGTGCCTTGTTCCAACATTTGCTTAATGGCATATTTATCGCAGAGGAAAACTCCAGTCAAGTTAATGTCGATCGTCCGCTGCCAACCTTCGAAAGACAATTGATCTGCCGGAGCGTCCTTGGCGATACCTGCATTCGCAAACAAGACGTCTAACTTACCGTATTTCTCCACAGTTTGCTCAATCATGCGGATGACATCCTGCTCCTTCGTCACATCGGTTTTCACAAACAGCGTGTCGAAGCCTTGCTGATTCAACTCTTCCGATACAGCTTGTCCACGGTCGGAAAAATCCGCAATAACAACCTTTGCCCCTTCTGCCGCAAATAATCTCACGGTCGATTCTCCGATGCCGCTTGCTCCACCCGTTACGATAGCTACTTTATTTTCAAATCTCATGATTTCTCTCTCCCTATCAGTTTGCAGTCGCGCCACCGTCGATAACGAATTCGGAACCAGTCGAATAAGACGACTCGTCGGAAGCCAAGAATAGAACCAGATTGGATACTTCTTCAACCGTACCAAACCGTCCCATTGGTGCCACCCGTTTTCCAAGCTCTGCTTCGGACATTTGGCTCATTTGCGTCGCATAATCTCCCATAGCCGTGTTGATATATGCCGGATGGATCGAATTGACCCGAACATTAGCGGAAGCATATTCAATCGCCGCATCTTTGGTCATTGTCCGTACAGCCCCTTTAGAGGCGCCATAGGCCAAATGCCCGGATGCCCCGATCAGTCCGGCAATGGAAGAGGCGTTGATGATTGAACCACCCTTTTGCTTGGCCATGACAGGCAGAACATGCTTCATGCCTAGGAAAACACCCGTCACGTTAATTGAAAGCATCCGGTTCCACTCGTCCAGGCCGATCTCTACAATCGGTTTGATAAAATAAATGCCGGCGTTGTTGAACAACACATCAATAGAGCCATATGTATTTAATGATTCTTCTACGATACTTTTCCATTGTTCTTCGCTGCTAACATCATGTTTGAATGCCGCAGCCGCACCGCCTGCCTGTTCGATCTCCGCCGCCGTTTGGCGAACGCTCTCCAAATTGATATCCGTCACGATTACCTTAGCGCCTTCCTGCGCAAAACGAAGTGCTGTCGTCTTCCCGATACCTGCTCCTGCACCTGTTATCAGTGCTACTTTGCCTTCCAGTCGCATATGACAACTTCCTTTCATCCATATTAATGATAGATCAAGATCATAGCTTCATGTGACAAATTTTATTGCAATTCTAGTTCGTTGGTACCAGAATCTTCGCTTCTATGGTATCATCAATATAAATTAAAGGAAATTTAAACATTTTTAATTCAGCTTAAGCATTTCTTAAGTCAGGGGCGGATTGAGATGAATATAGAGCGGTTAGAATATTTAGTCGAGGCTGCCAAGACAGGCTCCATGTCAAAAGCGGCGCAAAATCTGCATGTCACGATCTCAGCCATAAGCCAATCGATCTCTAGCATTGAGGAAGAATGGGGAGTCACCCTTCTCAAACGATCCCGGGCGGGAGCCGTTCCAACGGTCGAAGGTGAAGCCATTATCAAAAAAGCGGTTGAACTGCTGCAAAAATACGATGAACTAAAAAAAGTGGCGCAAGGGCATTCCGATACGATCGAAGGAAGATTGAGAGTAGCGACGATTCCCGGGCCTATGTTTCTCCTGGAAAAAGCTGTGCTTGATTTTAAAAAACAACATTCGCAGGTCAAAGTCGAAATAGCCGAGCAGGGCTCGCAGGATATCATCGACGATGTTTTAAACGATAAATGCGATTTGGGCATCATCATTTTATTTAAGAACAGGTTGGTTAAGCATTTAGGATTGAACTTCGAACGCTTGTTAAAAGTTCGGATGGTGGCCGCAACTAGCCTCCACTCCCCGCTAGCCTTTCAAAAGACCATCACACCGGAGGAGCTTATAAAGCAGCCCGTTGTCCTGTATAATGATGATTATGTAAAATGGTTTATGGACGAGTTCCAGAAAAAATACGGAAATGTTGACATCCTGTACACGACCAATAACCGGGCATTGATCAGCCGAGCTTGCGTGAATTATTTGGCGGTCACATTAGGACTAAATTACTCTTTTATTACGGAACCTTTATTTGCTGAAGACGATACCATCATTTTGGACTTGGATCTTCCGCAACAAAGCCCAGTCTATCTAGGGGTCATCCATCGTAAAGACCGCTCGCCTTCAGTCATTTCACGGCATTTCCTTGAGCGTCTGAAACATGATATATCCGATTTGCAACTAATGATGTAATCTGGATTGGAACGAAGTCGTAGGAGGAACTCATTGCAATGAATTATTCAACTTATATTTTAGAATTGATTCTTTTCCTAAACTTTGTATTTGCTTTGGTCGTCGTTTTCAAAGAACGCAGAGATGCCGGAACAACATGGGCTTGGTTACTGGTTCTTACGTTCATTCCAATCGCTGGATTTTTGCTATACCTCTTGTTCGCCCAGAACTTTAGACATGTACGGCTGTTCCATTGGGGCGATCTGAAGAAAATTGGCGTAGAAGAAACGATCTTGGAACAATTGGACCAAATCCAGACAGGCAAATACCAATTTCACAACGAATCGGCGAGTAAAAATCGTGATTTGATTTACATGCATTTGAATAACAACCATTCTATTTTCACGGAAAAAAATGCGGTTGATATCATTACGGACGGTAAGGAAAAATTCGACAAGCTTTTCGAGGACATTCATGCTGCAAAAGATTATATCCACGTCCAGTACTACATCATCCAAAATGACAACTTAGGTAAGAAACTTATCAGCCTTCTCACTCAAAAAGCAAAAGAAGGCGTCAAAGTAAGAGTGTTATATGATCAACTGGGATCCAAGAAATTAACGAAACGGTTTTTCCGAGAATTCCGTGCGGCTGGTGGGTTCGCTGAGGCCTTCTTCCCTTCGCGGCTCAGACTTATCAACTTACGATTGAATTACCGCAATCACCGCAAGCTTGTCATTATTGACGGAGACATCGGTTATGTCGGCGGTTTTAACGTAGGTGACGAATATTTGGGACTCAAATCGAAATTCGGCTATTGGAGAGATACTCATCTCCGGATCACAGGCTCAGCCGTTTATGCGATGCAAATTCGGTTTATTTTGGACTGGAATCAAGCGTCACATCATCATCACATTACATATACTCCCAATTTGTTTCCCCGTGTAGGCCCAGCAGGGAAAATCGGGATGCAGATTGTTACAAGTGGACCGGACAGCGAGTTTGAGCATATCAAAAACGGTTATATCAAAATGATATCTTCAGCAAAAAAGTCGATATATATCCAAACCCCTTACTTTATTCCTGATTCGAGTTTGCTCGATGCGCTCAGGATCGCCGCTTTGTCCGGCGTCGAGGTAAAGATCATGATTCCCGATAAACCCGATCATATCTTTGTATACTGGGCGACGTATTCGTACATTGGACAGATGCTAAAAACCGGAGCTACCGTGTATCTGTACAATAACGGATTTATCCACGCCAAGACCATTGTGATTGATGAGGAGATTTCCTCGGTAGGAACGGCCAATATTGACTTCCGCAGCTTTAAGCTAAATTTTGAAGTCAACGCATTTTTGTATGATGACCTGATTTCGAAAAAATTGACCGAGGTATTTGATGAGGATCTGCGAGTATCCAGGCAGCTCACGCTGCAAGAATACGAACAGCGCCCGAGGCGGATCCGGATCAAGGAATCGATTTCAAGATTGTTGTCGCCAATTTTATAAACAAAAGAAGTTGTTCCACATGGGACAGCACTGAAAAATCCCCCTGTTTTGTTGATTCACAACAATCAGGGGGATTTTTCTATACACCAATTAACTAAATTTCATTTTTTTATTTCTCGACAAAACATTCCGTTGAAATTATATTTCACCCATTTTATAATGTGCCTGAGAAGAAGGCGATTTCAATTGAAATCGAGGTGACTCTCATAAGGCGATTTCGGTTCTTACCGGAACATTTCAACTGAATACGATTGGCAATAAACAAAGACTGGAGGAACTTTAAAAGTGACCCAAATATCTTACAGACATTATGAACCTGGTGACGAAAAGCAAATCATAGCGCTTTGGAACGATACACTACTGAAGGATTTGGTAACTATGAAGCGGTTCCGCAATCTGGTTCTGCTCGATGCCAATTTCGATCCGGCTGGCATGCGGCTGGCATTCGACGACGAGCAGCTCGTTGGCTGCGTGTATGCGGTGCGCAGGCTGCTGCCTATGTATGGAACCGATCTTGAGCCGGACAACGGATGGATTCCGTTTTTCTTCATCGCTCCACAGTACGAGAGACAAGGAATCGGCGGCAACCTCCTCGCAGGCGTGGAACGATTTCTGCTGGAAAACAGCCGAACAAGAGTGTTCTTCTCCTCTTACGCGCCGAATTATATCGTGCCGGGCATAGATCGGGCGAATTATCCGAGCGGGGACGCCTTCTTGAAAAAGTACGGCTTTACAGTTCAATATTCGGCTGTAGCTATGGATCGTACACTCGTCGACTATGAAGTCCCATCGGAAGTTAGAACACTCAAAGAAAAGCGTATCAAAGAAGGATATACCTTTGAGTTGGCGAAGGATTCCGACTTGGTCGAGCTGATTCGTTTTAACAACGAAATCTTTAACCCCGACTGGGGCCGCGCCATCCGCGAAGGCGTGCTGCAAGGACTGCCGCTCGATCAAATCCTGGTCGCCCGCGAGAAGGATACACTCGTCGGCTTCTGCATGAACGGCGGTTACGAAGGCATTCGAGAGCGGTTCGGCCCGTTTGGCGTACACCCGGATCAGCGTGGCAAAGGTATAGGAAAAATATTGCTGCATGATTGTTTGGCCAACATGCGCGCACACGCACTTCATGGAGCCTGGTTCCTATGGACCGGGGAACAAAGCGCCGCAGGACATCTGTATAAGGCTGTAGGCTTTTCCATCACAAGATCGTTTAACATTATGTTTAAAAACCTCTAGGCTGCGATCGTGAATAGAGCTAAGACCTGAACCTTTTATTAAGGAGGCAAAGCTTAAGTGAAAAAAATATTTACAATCGTGATAGCAGCCATGCTCGCCATCAGCATGACGGCATGTTCCTCGAGCAGCAAATCGGGCTCCCCTTCCCCAGATGGAACGAATTCCGAAGTACCAAAAGGAAAAGTGACCCTAACGCTTCTCTCACATTACACAGGTGAAAACGAGAAGTTCATTAAGCCATATATCGACCAATGGAATAAAGAGAATCCAGATATCCAAGTGAAACTGACACCGGTCGAATTCGACCAATTGCTTAGCACGATGATGACCAAGCAAACGGCAGGCCAAGTCGCGGACATCGTACACACGTATACGCTTTGGGGCGGCCAGCTGTCCAAAAACAAAGTGCTTGCTCCGGCACCGGGCGACATCGCAGCAGACATCAAATCCAACTATCCAGCATCCGCAGTATCGGCGGCCACGATTGACGGCAATATATATGGTTATCCAACGGAAGTGCAGGCGTATGGCTTGTTCTACAACAAAAGGTTATTGAAAGACGCTGGCTACGACAACCCGCCGAAGACGTGGGACGATTTGATCGAAATGGCGAAAAAGATCGAGAAGAAGGATTCGAACGGAAAAACGATCGTACAAGGCTTCGGATTTCTACGCGGCTACGCCGGCAAAATTGTACAGCCATTCATGGGCCTGATAGCAACAGCTGGCGGCACGCTGTTTAGCGACGACCTAAAAAAAGCAAACCTGGATAACGAAGCGGCGAAAAAAACGATCGAGCTGTACAGTAAAGTGTACGGCAAGGACGGCATTTCCGACATCGGCTTCCAGACGACTAAAGGGTTCGGCGCGAATCAGGTCGGCATAACGATCGAAGCGGGCTGGTGGGCAGGCTCCCTAAAAACCTTGATGAAGGACAAATACAGCGACGTAGGTGCGGCACCGCTGCCATCACCGGATGGCAGGGCGCAAGGCACTCTGGCTTATTCATGGGCATGGGGTGTCAACAGCAAATCCAAAAACAAGGAAGCTGCCTGGAAGTTCCTGAAATGGTTCAACTCACAACCGATCAAAAACGACATGACACCCGAAGCGAACTTCCTTCTCGAAGGCTTCAATACCGTTCCAACGCGCAAATCAGACATCGCATCGAAATCGGTCCAAGATAAGCTCTCAACCGATCCAATCGCTAAAGTGTTCTCGGACGCGCTGCAGTACGCGCAGCCGGAGCAAAGCCCACCAACTGCTTCCGAGGTGCAGGACATTCTTTACAAGCAGATCGAAAACATGTGGGCTGGGAAGACGACGAATGAAGACGCGCAAGCGAACGCCCAAAAAGACATCCAAGCAAAACTAGGGAAATAAGGTGAACTGACTATGAAGAGGAGCGGTTTAGCAAAAAGGGAAAGTGCGGTCGGCTTCTTATTCCTTTCGCCTGTGTTCGTCTTCTACTCGATCTTCTTGGTGATTCCATTCTTCTTCTCCCTGTTCTTGAGTTTCACGGAATGGGGCGGGTTCGATCTTGCGGAAATCAAGTGGGTCGGTTTCGCGAATTACAAGGCCATCTTCTCGCCGGATTCGACGTTTCTGTACCCGATCTTGACCAATACATTCATCTTTGCTTTCGGCACAGTATTGATTTCATTTGTCTGCGCTCTCGGCGTCGCGTATCTGATAACGAGGCTTCGCTGGGAAGGGCTGTGGCGGACACTGTATTTCCTGCCGGCCGTTACGACGATCGTAGCGATCGGGAACATTTGGCTATATCTATACAATCCAACGAATGGGTTAATCAACGAAATTTTTACCTGGTTTGGCATTCCACAGCAAAATTTCCTGCAGGATTCGAACATCGCCCTTTCCTCCATCATCGTGGTTGGCGGATGGCTAGGCATCGGTAGCTCGATGCTGATCTTGTCTGCAGGACTCAAGGCCATCCCGGAGGATTTCTATGAAGCTGCAGAATTGGAAGGCGCAGGCCTCCGGAAAGTGTTCACCGGCATTACGCTGCCCCTATTAAAGCCATCCATCACGTTCGTACTGATCACGTCATTTATCGGGGGATTGCAGTCTTTCACTCTGACGATGGTCATGACAAAGACGGGCGGGCCTGGCGATTCGACGAACGTAGCCGGATTAGAGATGTATAAACAAGCCTTTTCATTCGGGAATTGGGGACTGGCGAGCGCCATGGCGTTCGTGTTGTTCGTCTGCGTAATGATCGTCACGGCGATCCAGTTGAAATTCTTTAAACGGGGAGGAGTGGAAAGCTACTGATGAGAAGGAAAAAAACACCTTGGATTTCGTATCTGATCATCCTTGTCGGTTCCATCGTCATGGTATTCCCTTTTCTCGATATGATATTAAGTTCGTTTAAAGGCTCCGCCGAATACAATAGCCTGTACTATCATTTTCGTCCGGAAACATTTTATTTCGATAACTACCAACGGGCGTTTGAAAGCTTGAACATCGCATTACTGTTTAAAAACAGTATCATTAAATCTGTCGTTTCAACGATCCTGGTGCTCCTGACGAGTTCGATGGCCGCTTATGCGCTAGCCAAACTTCGGTTCCGCGGACGCAACCGCATTTTCCAATTCATTCTGTCGACAATGATGATTCCAAGCTTTCTGTTTTTTATTCCGAACTTCTATATCATCACCCACTTTCCGCTCGTCGGTGGCAATGATATTTTCGGTAATGGCGGCGAAGGCGGTCTAGCGACATCGATATTATCGTTGATCTTGCCTTTCGCGGTGAGTGCCTACGGCATCTTCCTCATGCGCCAGTTCATCTTAACGATCAATGATGCTTATATCGAAGCGGCCCGGATCGACGGGGCTTCCGAGTTTCGGATTTTCTTCCGGCTAATCCTGCCAATGACCGGCCCGGCCCTGGCTACGCTGGCAATATTCGAATTCATCGGCCAGTGGAACGAATTCATCTGGGCCTTGATCATCAACTCAGTCAACCCGGACCTGGCAGTCCTGCCGGTTGGTGTGCAGATGCTGAAGGATCATCTCGATCCGGAGATGACACAACCGCTTCTGATGGCCGGCCTTGTGATTTCGACGGTGCCAATCCTGGTCGTCTTCCTGGTCTTACAGAAGTACTATGTACGCGGCATGATGAATTCTGGCTTGAAGGAGTAGCATTACAGCGGCGCTATTTTTTTAAAATATTGAAGTTTTGATAACCGAAAGGAGCTAACCTACATGGAAAAGCAGCAGCACATTCTCGCCATCGGTGGACACGCCGGCGACATGGACTTGACAGCAGGTGCAGTTATCGCCAAATACGTGCAAGCGGGACATAAGGCAACGTTCCTGCACTTGACCCCGGGAGAAAAAGGGCATCCACGCCTGTCCCCGGACGACTACGCGAAGCAAAAAATCGAAGAGGCCCATAAATTCGCCGAAATTGTCGGCGCCGACGTTCGTTTCCTTGCTTACAAGGACGCCGAGTTGCCTGTGGACGAGGAAGTCAAATATCAAGTGGCGGACATCATTCGCGAAGTGAAACCTACCTTACTCATCACACACTGGAAAGGCTCTATTCACAAAGACCATACGAATACGCACTACATCATGGAAGACGCGCGCTTCTACGCGGCGCTCAAAACAATCCAGCGCGAACTGCCGGGCCATTGGCCGGGACAGGTCTATTACGCCGACAACTGGGAAGATCCGTACGATTTCGTTCCTGAAATTTTTGTTGATATTCCTGATGAAGCGTACGAAACTTGGGTTAAGGCTATGAACGTATATGCATATGCACGCGGCGAAACGTCCGGCTTTCCATTCATTGAATACTATAAGGCACTAACGATCGTACGGGGCGCTCCAGCTGGTTTCAAACGCGCTCAGGCGTTCATGGTCCCACGGGGAGCTTTGAACAAGCGCGTGCAATTTCTTTAACATGTAAATATGAGGGTGTCCCCAAAGGTGAACTGCATCCCGTCAAGTAGCGAAATTGATGCAAAAGTGCATCTATTGACGACACAACGGCTTGATTTGGATAAAAAGCTTGCGAAAGTGCAAGCTTTTTCTATTTTCTGAGCGCAATTAGGTCATTCATGGTCAAAAGGATGCACTTTCGCATCTATTCTGCCTGCCTCCCACACCACGAAACGCCTGAAAAGGTTGCACAATCGGTAGCAATTGTATTTCGACTTCAAAACTCGAGGATAGTTACTCTATTTCATCTTAATTGACTGATTAATCTGTGCCCAAGCGGGATTACCGACCAGCCCCAAGCGCCAAAATGCAACGCCTTTGAGATCATATCGCTTGGCTAGGCCGATTTTAGAGCTTACTGTTGCAGCGTTTTCGCTTCCGAGTGAAATTCCTAGGATCAGCTTATCCTTGTTGGTTTCCTTAAGCGCAAGGCGAATAGCTTCATCGACTTTGTTCAGCGGCTCTGGACCTTTCTCCTGCTCGAATGCATACGCCATAATTACCAGATTATCTGCCAGGCTGGACAATGTTTTGTAGTCGTACCCGAAATATGAACTGTTTAGCGGATGAAGGATGACAGTCAGCTTTAATCCTGCCTGATGAGCTTTACCGGAAAGATTTTTAATAAATGCATTGTAATCCGACTTTACCTTGTTTTTGTCCCCGGTGAGACCAAGCCCCTCCAGATCCAGCGCAATGCCTTTGAACCCCTTACTGGATGCGGTCTCAACGATTTGTGTTACCGTATTTTCCTGTAGTGAAGCGTCCGCCAAATTTTTCGTCAGCTCAAGGTTGGAATCGACCGAATAGACCATCAGGTAAGGCGATGTTCCCTGCTGCGCCGCATCCTGGATGATCGATTCCGGTGTGATCTCGCCGGCTGCTTGCGGCCATTTATACTCTTTTCCCTCCACCGTAAACTGTCCGTTTGCATCAATCCGGCTCCAGCCAAAAGCGATGGAACTAAAGGATGGAATATATGCTCGTTCATCGAAGGAAGAAAGCGCGTAAAAACCCATGGTGTACATGTCCTTTTGCGGGGAGGTAATCGATACTGTCTGTGTGGATTGATCCCATGAAACGTCCGCCCCGAACTGTTGACTGAAAAAACTGAGCGGGATCATCGTACTGTTTTGGATCGTTTGCGGTGCATTGGCTAAGGGGACGGACTGCCCGTCAACTAGGGCATTCTTACCGCCGATGGTGAGCACCACCTGTTTGGTTTCTCCCCCGGTTGCTTTTGTAGCCGTTATTTTTTGCTCCTTCTGATTCCATAGAACAGTAATTCCTAGCGCCTCCGAAATGGCCCGGAATGGAACCATCGTCGTCCCCTTCATTACGGTTGGTTGCACCGGAAAAGAAAGCGGATATCCGTCTAGCATAATGCTAACTTTCCCTGCAGCCGCTTCTGCCCTATGTAACGGAATTGCGGAAAATGATCCGGCGAGTATGGCGGAACTCAAAAGAATTCTTCCTAGTATTTTCATATTCGGCTCTCCTTATAAAACTCAATACTAAATTTAGTTCTTGATAAAATACGAGTTGACCGCTATCTTCGCTTTTCATAAACTAATGATGGTATTGAGCTCTGTTAGACTAGCAATATTTCAACTCATAGATTACTAGATTTACTATATCACTAGTCCGGATGCCATTTCTACTATTACCAGGAAGATAATGATCCGGTTGAGATTCGTTGTTTATCCCCTATTTTCGATTGACCGGAATCTCCACCGCCAGCTGATCTAGCTCTTGTTCGGCATAATCTCCATCCTCTGGATGAACCGGAAATTTCATAAGGACAGGTACAATCATGACCTTCTCGGCTTCTGTTGGAACCGGTTCGGAATATAGGCACACATCTTCCAGTTGGCTCCATTGGTTTTCAGGGAGCTTGCGGTCTTTGATTCGGCTGGAATTCATCGAGGTCACGATGTTAAGGGGCTTCCCATCCGCTTTAATCAAATATCTGATCCCGTAAGAGGTCTTTTCAGCTTTCCGGTTAGCCTCAATCAAGCTCCACGGCGTTTCCCAGTGAAGCTTCCATTCGGATGCTGTATCCGAAAAACGGGATTGAACCACGCCAAACCGGACTTGCTGATATTCGCGGGCTGCGCTTTCTTGTAAGATATCGCTTGCAATGTCGCCCCCGGTTTGTTGGATATCAACGGCAAAATCCCAGTTCCCTAGCACCATTTGCTGCCCCGCTGTATCTGAATTTGTGTCCACCACTCCAAGCACAGGAACATGAACCTGAAGCTTGAATTTTTGCGGAAGTTTGGCCTGAAAGAAATAGTTGACGATTCCCGCTTTGCCCTGATTCAGCACACCTCCCGAATCTGATTTCAAGACTGCAGGATCCAATTGTTTGATGGCTGCATCCAGCTTGAAATCCGGGATGACATGGACATCCTTGGACCATACGCTTTCTTTTTTCTCAAGGGAATAACTAAAAGAAAGTCTCATTCCATCGAAACTCGTCTCATGAATCTTTAAAATATAGCCCTTGTCTTCTATTTGAGCCAGCACTGGCAGCATGGTTCCCTCTGAATCGTTTTTGTCGGAAACAAGTCCCCCATCTCCCATCCATGAGAAAATGGAGTGAACCCATGGCTTGATGGTGTCGGCAAAGGTGCTTTTGGAAAGCACTGTGATGGATAAAGCCAATAGCACACATGCCGCGAAGCCGGCTACCACTTTGCCCATGCGAACCCCATCTCTTCGCCTATGTGCTCGATCATGCGGCAGTTCGTCCAATGTTTCATCAATGCGCCGCCTTACCTCATCTGGGATGGGACGCAGGCTCTTGTGCATATTCCCTTTAATCCGTTCATCCAAAACCGACCGCTTCATTGCTGCTTCACCTCTCCTTCCGTTTCTTTGAACAATATGGCCAATTTTGCCCTTGCACGGTACAGCCTGGATTTGACTGCGGATTCCGAAATCCCTAATGCCTGCGTTATATCTTTAACGGAAAAGTCCTCCAGATAATGCAATATGACAACCTCCTTATGTTCGACATCCAGACCGCCTAATAAATCATAAAGTTCAAGCTGTGAAGCGGCTTCGATGCGATTGGATGGGTCAGCCCTCTCGACGATATGCTTCATCGGAATCACTTTGCCGTTTTTCCTGATCAATTGCCTGCATTCATTAATGAGAATCCGGATTAGCCAGGTTCGAAAATACGCCGGTTCTCTCAGTTTGATGATTCCTTTATAGGCTTTAAGGATTGTCTCTTGGATCGCATCTGCCACGTCTTCATCCGACTTCAAAAATCCCTTAGCCATTGCGTACATCATTTGCTCGCTTTCATGGATCAAGCAAATAAAAGCCTCGCGCGAGCCGCTCATGGCAGCCAGCACGGTTTGTATGCTACTCAATCAAAACACGACTCCTCTCTCTACATTTAAACATTAGATGGAGAAATGAGCTGTCCGGTTGTCCGGTTCCCCAAAATATGTATAAACAACAAAAAGCCCGCCAGTTCAGGCGGGTTTGTATGACCATCAATTAAAATAGCAGGTTGGCCGCATATTGTTTGCCTTCAAGCAGATCATATTCTACCATTTTATAATCGTCTAGTAGCTCTTGTTGCTTGGCATTAAGCTCAGGGATCACGCCCGAAGAACCGATTAGCACATGTTTATTCAGTCCCGGAATCTCCGCTTTGATTTTCTCAAGCAATCTGTAATAAGGCGGCATCTTCTGTCCACTCAGCTGGAAAACGGTCGGTCCGAGCCATGCGGGGCTAAGGGTGCCAACCGATTGTTTGCCAATGTCGAAATTCGCCATGTAAAGCAGCTTGGTTTCATGTTTTAATCTTGGATTATCATCCCATCCCGCTTGCGTATAAATCCTTGCGGACAAAGCAGGTAGGTGATCTCCCCAAAATACGACGACCGTCGGCCGCTTGATGTTTTTCAGTTCCTCGCTCAAATATGCAAGTGCATCATCCGTCAATTTGGTATCATGCACATAAGTTTCGAGCTCATCCTTGTACTCCGGCTTCACACCGTCCACTGTAATGGTGTTCGGCCCATTAAGTCCTTTGGTAAACGGGAAGTGGTTTTGCATAGTCACCAGATGAAGGAACGTTGGCTTGTCCGATACGTTAAGTTCGCTTACAGCTTCCTTCACCGCAAACATGTCCGAGATGTATCCGTTTGACGTAAAACGGTCAGCATTCTGCAATTCTTTTTCACTCGTAAATTGATCAAAACCAAGAATCGGATATACGCGATTACGGTTGTAGAAGGTTTCGTCAAAAGGATGAAGTGCTTTTGTCTGGTAACCTCTCTCTTTGAGGATGCTCACAATCGACGGCAGAGATGACATTTTAACAAGCCGCTGCTGGTAAGGGATCGAGCCGTCCTTCAAAAAATACATCGATAAGCCGGTTAAAGCCTCGAATTCAATGTTGGCTGTATTCCCGCCAAATTCAGGCGACAGCATGTATCCGGAGGGAGTCGAATCCTGCACCTGATGAATAAACTGGAGCGGATCTTCACTGAACGTATAGGTTGGGAGCCGAGTTGGATCGAAGAAAGCCTCGTCCATTATAAACATAATATTAGGCTGCTCGGCGGGTGCGTTCCCGGTACCGTTGTCTGGCAAACCGCTGTATTTCTTGGCGATTGCCGTGATAGCCTCTTGACTGTACCCTTCCGGCTTGTCCATCAAATCTTGAAGTAGATTGCCTGTAAAAGCATACACAAACCCGTTTTGAGAATAATTCACCTTCTGGTTCCAGGGAATGCTTTGATATTTCATGGAAGTAGCCAGCACATTCTGACCGCCAACCATTTGGATAAAACAGGAAATCATAATACCCGAAACAATAACCATCGTAAATCGCAGCGGCAGCTGAACTTTGACTTTCGGCAGCTTATAAATCAGGTACACCAACGCCGCAATCAAAATGATGACGACCGCTACCTCTAGCGGCGATATCATGCCTTTGGTTATTTTACTCATCCCTTTTGCATTTTTCACCTGCAGCAAATCCCAGGGAAATAAGGGCTCTCCTGTCGTACCGAGCTTCTTGAAGTGGGCTACCGCCAGGATAAAACAAGCCAGAAACGCAATCAACGCACCTGAATATACATTCGGAATGATTGCCGCAAACAATACCAAAACGAAAAAGAAAAATATACTTCCTGAAATATAAAGCCAGTAATATTGTGAGATCCAAGCAAAGACGCTACCGATATCCATATTCAGCGAAGCTGCCTGCATGATGAAATTTAGTATAAAACCGCCAAGAAAAAGTGAGAGTAGCGCAACTCCCAACCTCTTTGATGGCTTAAAAAAAAGACGCACGAATATCCTCTCCCATCTATTCTAGGCGAATAGTATACGACAATTATCTTAAAAACACATTAAAATCTCAAAAATAACCTATATTATTTCATAGCAAAAAAGGATAAATCTTCAGCTCTTCTGAAGAATTACCCTTTTGAAAGAATAGGATTATAGGCTAACCACGATGCGACTCTACGAATTTAACCGCTTCATGCTTCGGATTAATCTCTTGGTTTCGGCATCAACACGCAAAGATTCAGTGATTTTTTGCAGCGCCTTATTATATGTAAAATCATCAACGGAACTTTGCTGTAAATATGTCATGGTCGGTTTAGGCTGTTTTACGTAACAAATGGATAACGCCCAGGCTACAGCCATTCTGACATAATAGGCATCATACCGGATGTTGTCCAGGATGTGTAGCACACGTTCAATGTAGGTTTCATTCACATAATAATTAAGCAGCATAACCACACCAAACCGGATTTCATATTCCTTGTCGGATTGCAGGTAGGGCTGCAGAAACTCCCACACCAGATCCTGATAGTTTTTTGTGAATTTCAATCCTGTACAAAAACTATCACACACGGACCAGTTGTCAATTTTGGGAATAAAAGAGGACGTCAATTCCAGCTTCTCGTCCACATCCGCTTTAACATATTCAATCAACATGCCTTGCAGCATAATTTCTTCAAAATAATCGCTTTCCGCATGCTGAAGATAGGCGCGCCAGTCTTCTTTGGCGATCTGTTTGGCCATTTTCCGCAGCTCGGGAATCCGTACGCCAAGCATGTTTGATATCCCCGGAATTAATGACGCCGAGAATTTTTGGTATTCATCGTCTGCAAGTTCCAACAATTTCTCCCGAATAACCGTTTCCATATGAATCTCCTTTCTCAGACGTGATCAAAAAAATAACAGGGCGCGATCAAGAAATTGATTGTTATTTTCTTGATCGCGCCTACTCAAACGATATTTCCCATAAATAAATGGATGCTACAGAGCCGTAGGGGGAATAATGTTCCCTGTACTGGTCAAATTGCTTTTTCGTTATGCTGTCCAGCCCATACAGTTTCATCATCCCCCGCCGAATCGCAATATCTCCCCAGCTCATTACATCAGGCCGCTCCAAGGCATGAAACAGCAGCATTTCGGCGGTCCATTTGCCGATACCATTCAGGGATGTTAACCTGTGGATGACCTCGTGGTCAGGCATATAAATGAGTTCATCCAGATCTAACTCCCCCGACTCAATCTTGGTGGCAATCTGATGAATGCATACCGCCTTTTTCATAGTCAGTCCGCAGGCTTGGATTTGTTCCGGGGTTTGTTTCACAATGGTACGAGGATCCATAGATCCGAACCGGATTTGCATCCGCTCCCAACTCGATTGTGCAGTTTTGGCCGAAATCAGCTGACCAACGACCGCATAAACCAATGCATGAAACAGATCCGGCATGGTGGCACGATCTACTTTCCCCAATCTTGTGATCGCTTCACCAAGGACAGGGTCCGCTTTTTTCAGCACATTCGTTTCTGCGTCGCCATATTCAAAAAACTTGGTTTTGATGATTGACATATCCGCCATACCGCCTTTCTTACAGTCGAATCCAACATTTCACTTTATGGTTCAAAACCTTTTTGACTGACGAACACGTTGTTTTCCGGGAATATCTGGACGAACCGCTCGTAAACCTTCTGGTATGCCTCCCGGCTGTACCACTCCTCCATGCCCAAGTCCTGATAAAGCCGCTCGATGCCTAAACTTCGTGTGCGCTTTCCCCCGCTACCATCCCCCATAAAATAATCGTCAATGCAGATGCGGTCAACAAGCGGACGCAACCTAGCAGGAAATTCACCACTACTCGGCAGAACAGGTGCAATCGTGGCTTGTGTGGGAACCCCAGCCTCCTTGAGCAGCTTCAATGTCCTGAGCCTCGCTTCAATGGGTGGTGTTCCTGGCGTAAAGTGGCGGCGAATTTCCTCCAGATCGGTTTCCACCGTCATGCTGACTCTTACCCGGTTACCCAATCGGAGCAGTAAATCAATATCCCGCTTAAGAAGAGGACTTCTAGTTTGGACAAGCAAAAAATCCGGGGGATCTTCCGTCATGACTTCAAGAAGGGAGCGGGTTACGCAAGTTTTGGCCTCTTCCGGCTGATACGGATCTGTACTCGAAGACATGAAAATCGTCACCGGTCCTTTGCTTTTGGCTCTGCGCAGTTCTTTGCGGAATACATCGGCAGCGCCCTGCTTTATGTCCACCCAAGTGCCCCAAGGTTTGCCGCGAAATGTCGAAACTGGCATCTGTCGCACGTAACAGTAAGAACAGCCAAAAGAGCAGCCCGTGTAGGGATTCAGTGAATGTGTATATCCAGACAAAAAACCTGTACCTTTGTTCAGCATCGATTTAGGTGTCTTGTATTCAGTCGTGTAGGCCATAGAGCCCCTCTCCTCCTTTTCTTAGATTTAAACGAAAAAATCGGCTTATGTCGCGTCGTGAAAAATAATCCCCAAGCTGTATCTCGTGCCTGCCGATATGGTTCCTACCCCATGGCGGAGCGTTGCCCGGTAATATCCCCTTGTGCCTTGAACAGGTCGGAAGCTTGTTGGAAAAATCAAACCGCCTCCACGCTCCGGCCGGATCACATGCCCCCTGCTTTGTGCGCGTGGACGCTGCTCGACCAGTAAAAACTCGCCGCCCTCGTAATCCACATCCTTTTGATTCAGAACAAGTACAACCTGGAACGGAAAAAATACATCGCCGTACAAATCCTGATGAAGACAATTATATCCTCCAGCTTCATATTTAAGAATTAGGGGTGTTGGTCGGCTTTGCCCTGCCTCATGACATTTGCTCAGAAAATCAGTTAATGCAGTTGGATAGGACGTTTCCTTACCAAGCCGCTCCATCCAGAGGTTTGCAGTTACAGCCAGCTGCGGATAAAAGCCCTCCCGAAACTGCTGCACAGTTTCTGAAAGCGGAGATTGGAAATATTTATACTCCCCGATACCAAACCGATACCTTTTCATGTCGATGGTTTTTCTGTACAGGTTTTCTGCATCATAAGACGTTATAAAATCAGCACATTCCTCTGGCTCTAATATCGGTGGAAAGACGGCGAATCCCTGTTCATCCAAACTGCACTGTATGGCGGACCAATCCATGTCCACAATCCGCTCGGTTATCCCTTTAAACATGGCAGTTGGCCTTTGAATTTCGGGAAACTGCCGCGCTTTTCTCCAATGCCAGCAGCTTTGTTTTCATGTCCAGACCGCCGCGGAAACCGGTTAAGGCTCCATTTTTGCCAATGACACGATGACAAGGCACCGACATTAGAACTGGATTGGCGCCGATGGCCGAACCAACTGCCCGAACGGCAGCCGGTTTACCGATCAGATCGGCGATTTCGGAATAAGAACGCGTCTCTCCGTAAGGAATTTTACAAAGCGCATCCCAAACCGATCGTTGAAAGTCAGTCCCCACCAAATCACATGGACCCGTAAAACGGTCAAGTTTTCCTGCCATGAAAGCTGCCAGTTCGTCTTTGTAAGGCATCAGAGCTTGATCATCTCTTACCAGGGTGCAGGAACCTAAATGTTTGCGGACCCACTCTTCCATCTCCTCAAACGGCTTATTTGCCGAGCCTACATAGCAAAGCCCGTCTGCTGTCGCAGCAAGATGCAGGATCCAGTCTTCATATTCAAGTAAGGACCAATATATCGTTCGAATTTGATGATTTTTCATCACAAACACCTCCATGGCGTAATCCTAATTTTGCAATGTTCGCTTTCTATACTCGGATGGCGTGTACCCGAATCTCCGTTTGAATAACGAGATTAAATAGGATGTGTTTGGCAAGCCGACCTGCTTTCCAATAGCAGCCACGGGAAGGTCGGATTGTGTCAGCAAATCCTTAGCATGATCCAACCGGAGCCGCTGTAAATATTCAACGGGAGTTATGTTCATGATTTTCTTGAAGGTCCGGTGCAAATGATATGGACTTCCGTGGCAAATCTCGCCAAGTAAGCCCAAGTTTATAGGTTCGGTGAAGTTTCGGTCCATATACCGGGTCATCACTTCTACCCACTCGTGGTCAGGCAGACGTTCCCCCGTAGGTTTGCATCGCTTGCATGGACGGAACTCTTCCCTTTGCGCTTGCTCAGCGCTCATGAAGATTCGTACATTTTCCCGGTTAGGTGCCTTGGATTTGCAGGAAGGTCTGCAAAAAATCCCAGTGGATTTTACCGCATAAAAAAATTTGAAATCATACGATTTGTCATTTCCGATGATTGCCTTCCATTTCTCCTCCGTCAGCGGTGCTGATTCATATTTGTCCCTCATTTAATCACCTCTTCAAGCACAGTATACCCTCTTTTAGAGCGGGAAGAAGGAATTGGGGAATATAAAAGCAAAATTGTGGCATTGTCTGAAAGAAAAACGGGATTCACCGATACCAGTGTCCCGTTTCATTTTTTATCACCGTTGCTGCAATTCTAAGAAAGATATTTATCCCGTATTACCTTCACATGATGAAGTTCATGCCCGGCTATAATGTAGGCCCATGCATTGGCCGATGATTCACTCTCGTCGACCAATCCGATTCTGGACCAAGCGGTTTCGGGCAATCCGCGAAGGAGAGCCAGCGTAGATTTGCGGATCAACTGATATTCCTCCAACAAATCGGACAACCGACATGCGTCAAACGCGGCTCCACACATCAGTTCATCCTGGTCATAACCCGAGAGGGAAGTCCGATCCCCTCTAGCAATCCGGAGCAAGCGATAGCTCATAATCCGTTCATTATCCGAGATATGGCCGAGTACTTCCTTCATGCTCCATTTCCCCGGTTCATACCGATAATTGGCTTGCTCCTCCGTAAGTGCTCCAAAGAGTTCGCTTGTTGCATCAAGTGACTTTTCCAGAATATCGATGATATCCCCCTCGGGAACCAAATCTATGTATCTCTTAAAATACGGATTGTACTCTGTACTGATTGGACGTGTAGACATTGATATCATCTCCCTTTGATTAGTATGGCATGAAAGGCTCAATACTGAAATTAGTTCTTGGCATTGTGCGAGAAGAGTTCTGCGGTTACGGATCGTTCTTCCGAACTAACTAAATGTAATGTCCTGCGTTTTCTTTATTTCAGCAAATTTCTGGAACTGCTCGTTATGTTCTGCGATGATTTCCGCTGCGGTTTTCTCCCCTTGTCCCCATGTGCTATGGGCGTCTTCCACAACGGTGATATCATATCCCAGCTCTCCGGCACGCCGACTGGTCGCATTAACGCAACAATCCGTCTGAATTCCCGCAATAACGAGGTTTTCGATGCCTCTACTCGATAGCACTTCCTGTAGACTAGTTTCATGAAACGAATCCGGCATAAATTTCTGGATAATGGTGTCTTCCGGTTCTGGCGCAATGGACGGATGGATCTCCCATGCGACAGTTTCTGTTTCCAATTGCTCACCTGGTCCTTCGTTATGCTGCACGTAAATGACGGGAATACCGCTAGTTCTAGCGTTATGCAGCAATACATTAATCCGCCCTAGCAGGGCAGCACCATCATATACCGGATCGGATTCCGAGAACATGCCAACCTGTATATCAATAACAAGAAGCGCCTGTTTACTCATTCAAACTTCTCCTCCCTATTCACTGCCGATATTTTATCTGCTCAATCTAGGATGAGGTTTCTTATTTCTTTCATAATATCAGGAACGTACGTTCCGTGTAAATATGCAAAAAATCGCCCTTTTAATGGTTGCTAAAGTACTTCCATTTAACCAAAGGGCGATTTCCTTTTTTATCTATATTAAAATGGGTATACGTACGTAGCATCGAAAGCTTTGTTCAGCTTCCGTTGCGGTGCTATCTTGCTGACTAGTACAAGAACATAAAAGGAAAAGCAACATCAATACCAGAGGTAATTTAGGCAAAATCCTTTCACTTCCCTTGTGCAGCGGTTTGTTTTTCCTTTCTCGTATGCCGTGGCCGAGGCCAAATCTTCGTTTCATAGTTTTCATAAAATGTGATACAAATATGCAGCCAACGGGATACGAATTGGGATTTGAGAACAAGCCGATGCACGCCTATGGAAACCAAAATCCCGATTATCGCCCCACCAAGAATGTCCGTGGGATAATGCACGCCTGTCCAAACCCTCGAAAAAGCAATCAAAGCCGCGAGGATATACCACAGGATACCATCTTTTTTCCGATACATGACAAACGCTGTTGCGATTGCGAAGGCACCGAGCGCGTGGTCACTAGGAAAAGACGCGTTCACCGCATGATCAATCAGTTGATTCACCGTATGAGCGGCAAAAGGACGATCGCGATAAAATAGATGCCCGATAACCCAACTGACAGTAAGTCCTACGCAAGCCGAAATGAAGGTTTCTGCGACCATCTTTCGGTTTTTCTCATTTCTAATAAACCAATAAACCAATAATCCAACAAAAAACAGATAAAATGCATCCTTCGCAAAAAAACGCATCACCGGATTTAAAAAGGAAGCCGATTCCCCCCACTGATTTATTGCATTAAACAGCTGATAATCCAATTGATCGATACTCATCTTCATTCTCCTTATACAAATAATAACTCGCCCCGGATTAAACCAGACGTTTTCACCTTACAAAAGAAATATTAAAAACAAATGAAAATTTCGGCTAATGTCAAAAATGAATTTCAGTATCAAGCCAGAATTCCTCCAGATTACTCGCGATTCCAATCGTTCCCTGCACATTTCCTGAGGTAAACGTCTTATTCTGAAAGCGTTATTTTCATAGATCTGTAGTTTCGTTAGCTTTAATGCCCTTCGTTTTTTTACGCTCCCTGAATGCTTTATTTTTCGCCCGGTTCCCGCATGCTTTCATGGTGCACCATTTTCCCGTCCCTGGCCGTGATCGGTCCACAAACACCCATTGGCAATCCGCTGCTGAACATACCCGAATCCGATTCCACATCTTGTTCCTTCTCAGCTCAAAGATCAAAACAAGCAAATGTCCAAGCCCTTTCCTTCCGCCATCCTGCATTGGCAGCAGTTCCTCATGTTCTCCTGTAAAACGAAAAGTAAAGCTAAAGCTGTGAAGCAGTTCATTCAGTTCTTTTAACGGATCAGTCACATTCCCTTGACCATCAAATACATTATTTACAATCAATTTCCTTGTTTCATTTCGAAGTTGAATCGCTATATTTAGATTCTCATCGTTCACTTCGTCTTCTTTTGAGATCAGATGATGAAGCAGTAACCAATGCTTAAGAGCTTCAGCCTGATTCAAATGCTCGACACCTGGATCATTTTCAAAACGCATACGCCGATCATGGGTATTAAAAAAATCAGCGATCATTTCCAATTCTTCAAAATCCGTTCCCATTCTAACGCTCCTATTGACCAATTTTTCCATAACCTTTAAAATACATTTAACAGTTAGCTAACCTTTATAATAGATTTAACGGTCATGATTATTCCGAACATACTTGTAAGAAAAACGTCTCTATTTTTTCATCATTACACTCACTCTAATTGAAATTGAAATGGAATCACTGCCCATATACTAACGTTATCCAGTTTATCAGAGCGTGCGCTGCGATATCCAGTCCATACGAACGAGTACTCAAAATAAAACATTGCTAAAGGAGCCATGTGCATGCCGATCAAACCTTTTACAATCCACATAGACCAAAAGGAAATAGAGGACCTTAACCGCCGTTTGGATTTCACACGTTGGCCTGATCAAATCCCAGGTTCAAATTGGGAGTATGGCATCCCGCTCGATTTTGTGAAGGACATGGTCCGTTATTGGAGAGATGATTTCGATTGGAGGCAGGTTGAGAAAAAGATCCACTCCTATTCCAATTACATCGCTCACATTGATGGATTGGACATTCATTTCATTCATGCGCGTGGAAACGGGGCCAACCCTTTACCAATTCTGATTCCGCACGGATGGCCGAGCACTTTTTATGAAATACTGGATCTCATTCCCTATCTGACGCATCCAGAGCGATTCGGCGGGGATCCTGAAGATTCGTTTGATGTGCTTGGATTATTCGGACAAAGTCATTGGGTACCACACGACCTCTCCAGGCAATCCGAGTCCTTATCTTGCTCCAGGCAAAGAGTTATCGGATGCTGAACAAAAGTATCTAAACACTTGCAGGAAGTGGTACAGCGAGGACGGGGGATACGCTCATATCCTTGGTACGAAACCTCAAACCATCGCCTACTCCTTACATGATTCTCCGGCTGGTCTAGCGGCATTTATACTGGAAAAATGGTACTTGTGGACAAGTCCTACAAACGGGAATCTGCTGCGGCATTTTAGCAAAGAGGAACTCATGGCCAACGTTTCGATCTATTGGCTTACCCAAACGATCAACTCGTCGAACCGCTATTATTATGAGGGAAGACATACGATATGGCCTGGTCAAAACGATATTTCGCAAATTCCTATCGGGGTTTCCTTGAATGCAACTCAGGCCAATGAGCGCCCGCCCAAGGAATACGTTGCAAGACTATTTCCAAACATTCTGAGCTGGGAAGAATTAAACAAAGGGGGGCATTTCGTAACCTCCGAAGAACCACAACTTGTTGCCGAAAATATACGGGCTTTTTTCAAGAAGCTGCGTTGAGATGAAGATCATTTTCGGTGCAGGTTCTAAATCCGGGATTACACTCATGAAACGAAAAAGCCAAACAAGCTGGTGCCAAAAAAATCTATGGCATCAGCTTGTTTTATATTTGAATTTATTCGGTATATTCATAAAATGGGCCAGTCATTTACGTGATCTGAAGCTGCTGAATTCTATTATTTCAATTTCAATTGTGCAGCACCTAATAACGGAACGACCAGCTCACGGTCCTCCTCTTTTCCCCGGGCGCCCGGTGTAGGAGAAAAGTGCATCATATGTTTGTGTAGTAGCGGCGCATTTTCAATGACTGCCGGATCGGTGACATCTATTGCCGAAATCCGGATCACTTCATTCCCGATATCCACAAGCCGGAAACCCGGTTGATCCAGGCAGGCCGACAATTGTACAAATGACCAATCCTGCTGCTGCACGATCGAATCCCTATGGGTGTGCCCGTTAAAATAGATCCCAATCCCTTTGTTCCGATTTAGGATACTCCACATATCAATGCTTGGGTGTATCGAGCCCTTTTCTCTCTCCGAGCCCGCGGTTGTGCGGTATACCGGATGATGGCCAAAAACGAGCAGAGGTCTCTGACTGGACGCCATGACCATACTTTCCAGCCACTCCAGCTGTTCTTCATCGAGCCAGCCTCCCCAATCTTTAAAATCCATTTCCTTGGCAGTATCGAGAAATACCAACATGACTTCTTCTGTTTCGATCATATGATACCGCCGCTGCCCCGTAACTTTCAATACTTCCTTCCTTGTCTGTCCGTAGAGATCATGATTGCCAAGAACATGGATGAATTTTTTATTCTCACGTGACAGAAGCCTATATACGTCCTCAAGTTCCGATACCAGTCCAAAGTTGGTAAGATCCCCAAGCGAAATATACAAATCCGCATCCAAATTCAGAAACTGTTCCAGCACATTGTGATAAAATTCAGTCCGGGCTTCTGACAGCCCCGGTATTGACTGATCGATCTCGTGATAATGCAAATCTCCCAGCAACGCCAACTTCATCCTTCCCTCTCCCTCCGGCAAATCAAAATGATTTCATCCTTCTTTTATCATAAAGATGAAATATTATTTACCCGTTAAGCTCGCAAGCATATTTTGTAAAGGGCAAGGGAATTTTTAACCCGGAACCTTCGGGATTGCAATTATTTTCGGCTTATACTGAAATTAGCTCTTGACATTTTTGAGGTGGCCGCTTTGGTTACGGATCGTTCTTACGATCGCTGCCCGCCTCCAAATCTCTTGATTTTATTGCCTTATCGATTTGAACAGATGTATTGTGAACTGAGAGCGGTTTAACTCGAGGGGGTTCCTTCATTGTGTGTCTACTATAATTGACAGAAGTACAAAAGCCTGCGATTGTGCAACCTTTTTTTGCTATATATTCGTTTTCAGGAAAATTGTTGCAAAAGTGCATTTATTTCACCACTCAACGTGACTTTGAGCCGAATGAAGTGAGAAAAGATGCACTTTCGCACGCTTTTAGTTGTAATCAACCGATTAAGCCAGTAAAAACTGCACTTTCGCAACCTTTTGCTTGAGAATCATTAAAACAGTACTTGGGACTGTGCCATTTTTCGGAGCGCCGGCTTGGCCCGTTCATACGTTTGTGTTGATCCAACAAATCTCATCCATTAACATGATGGAATTAGAATCCCCTGTTCGCCCGCCACAGATATCATTATTCGACCTACCACAGACATTGTTAGGAAAATATCCGCTGCCATCCCGTAGAGAGTCTCTCCGGCCCGAGTCAAAAAAGCTGCCGAGAACTTTCTCGACAGCCCGAAGATGGCTTACCGCCATCTTTCCAGCTTCTTATCCACGCAGCAGCGCATGCTGGCAAGCCGTTTGCAAATCTCTCCAGGTTCGGTTAACATCCGTATCCTCCATGCAAGCCGACAGACCAAGAATCGGGAACAGCTTAAAGCCACATCCCAGCGATGCTTTCGCCACCGTCATGCACTCACTAGAGATTCGCTGCTCCATTTCAGGCGATAAACTTTCCTTTTGACTCAAAACGTCCCAAGATTTGTCTAGGACCATATAAAACGCGTCTTTTGGGTGCGCAAATTCCTTCTTTTGCTTATATAGTTCTTCAAGTCCGTATTCGTTCCCACGTCCCCGCAGATATTCTTCGGCTGCTTCAAGAAAATGATCTGCCAGTCCCATAGCTACACCTGCGAACGAAGTTTGCGCAAACGCCAGGAACGGGTATTTATACAGCAGCTCATCCTCATGGGAACGGTATTCCGAAAACGAAAAGGTCATTTCATCTGGTACAAAGGCATCGGTCACCACCATGCTGTGACTGGCCGTTGCTTTAAGCCCGAAGGTATTCCAGTCCTTATGAATCTGAATCTGGTCAGGCTGCATGATCAAGGTGACAAGCTGCGGAACTTCTCCGGATTCCAACTGATCTTCCGTTTCCAGGATCGCGTTTGCTGTAAATGTTGTGGCATGTGTCGAGCCGCTGCAATATTTCCAACGCCCATTTACGATATAGCCGCCTTCAACCCTGCGCGCCGTCCCTGTAGTCGCCCCACTCCCTGCAATAACCGCTTCCGGGCGTGCAAAAACTGTACGTCCGATCTCTTCCGTCATGAAAGGAACAAAATAACCGCCACCTGCACCGATCGTTACCAACCATCCAAAGCTGCCGTCAATGCGTGCACATTCCTGAAAAATGCGAATGGCTTCCGGCAAAGGTGTCATATTCCCCTCCAGATCATTCGCAACAAATAAATGAAATAACTTTTTATCGTATATGTACTGTAATGCTTCCGAGGTGATTTCACCTTCCAGCTCCATTTGCCTCGATTGGTTACGAATGCTGCCGATCTCCTGCTGCGTAAATCCCATGTTTCCACCGCTTTCTTTAAAGTATATTTTCTTTATTTTAACATGTATGAGGTTACCCGGTCGGGTCTAAAAAAGTTTTCAATATGAAAAAGGAAGCGGTTTTCCCTATTGATCTCCATATGACTAAAAACAGCCGACTGCCATCGAACTAAAGACGAACTGGGTGCGTCAGCCTTCTTAGATGACTTGAGGCAGCATATAAAAAAGCCACCCATGGGCAGCTTCAGCTTTACTGTATTACTTGATCAATTTGTTCATCGTAGTCATCAATTCCGAGAGCACTTCCTGATCGCCTTCCTGAATTCGCTGGACCACACAGCCTTTCATATGATGCTCGAGCAGCAATTTCCCCACACCGTTCAAAGCGGATTGTACGGAAGCAATCTGGTTCAGCACATCATCACAGTACGTATCCTTCTCGATCAGTCCTTTAATGCCCCGCACTTGACCTTCGATGCGGTTCAGACGACTTACCAAGCTATTTTTAACCTTGTCTGAATGATGGCTCTTTCGCTCCGAATGGTCACCACAGCAGGCATCTGCCTCCGGTTCCGTATTCTGATCCATCACATCCGGTACCTTATTCAAGCGACTCGCCTCCTTTTTCTTTACTACTATTACTACTATTATACTCAGCATCCAGGGGTAAACAAATCCAATCCCTAAAATTACTTCAGCGCCGTAATCACATGAACAGGAATCTGCTCTGTAAAAATCCCCACCGAACCGAGTCAAGCAAAACCGAGCGGATGTCCGCTGCAAATTGCCCGGGCCGATATCCTGCCGCTTCAAGTTCCTGATTCTAAAAATGGTTGATACATCATTAGTGCACGATTCTCCGTAATAAATTCATCCGCGATCAGCTCGCCACCCTGATTAAAAACCTTGCGGTAAATGCTGTTGTAACGCTCATAGCCGCCCCAATAATGCTGGGAAATGCGGTGTTCCTTTTCATAAATTTCATAACTGTGCAGCGGCGGCTGGGTTGTTCTCCACTCTCCGGTCAGATCGCCATCTTCCATATCGAGATAAAGCTGATAAGGCTCATTCGTATTATTTTTGATTCGAAAATCCAGATAATTATAGGCGCATGTCGCCCCGCTGCCAAAAGGCTGTGTCCGGTTCGAGTCAGGAAAAACGTCATAGCTGTGACGGTGTCTTTCAGTCACTTCAAGCGGAGTATGCAGCGTGATCCAGTACAGTAAATTAGAGAGCTGGCATAACCCTCCGCCAACGCCCGGCTTGAAGCCGCCATAGAAGAGCACCATTCCGTCGACATATCCCTTTCTGCGGGTAGGTTTGCCGATAAGTCTCCAGTAGGAAAAGGTTTCTCCAGGCATGATCATAATGCCATGAAGCCGTTTCATCGCTATTTTCAGATTGATGATTTTATTATGCTGCAGCCACATGTCCACATCTTTCAGCTGTCTGAGCATCGGTGTCCGATGTTTAGAAATCTGGTAAGGCAAAAGCTCATGTTTTCTTGTTTTCGCAAATCGTGCTGTACCGAACATCCACTCCATGTACCGTTTTCCCCTGTAGTACGCTGTCCCAAGCCTGAGTCTCCATTTGGACCTGTGCACAGGTTTTTGAATAGCTTCCACGTTTCCCACGCTCCCTATTGTTTTCATCCCCCCAACCTCATAGATACATGTACACAAGGAGCTTTCAAAAGGTCCCCGCATCCCGTTCAAATTGATCTTGGTTTTATGATAACATACAAGTGGAAATGGAAAGATGTGCTGCATCCAAGGACTAAGTGAAAGGATCCAAACCCCAATGAATAAAGAACATATCGCCGCAGCGGAAAAGGCAATCCATTATATGAAAGAGCATCTGGATGAAGAGATTACCTCCGATTTCCTTGCTTCTTACGTCGGTTACAGCTCTTTTCATTTTATACGAATATTTAAGAGTGCCACGGGCATTTCGCCCCGTCATTTTTTGTCCGCCCTCCGGATCGAAGCGGGAAAAACGGCGCTGCTTAAAGAACCATCTTTGCTTATGAAAATCCTTTTATCGATTGGCTTCCGCAGTGCAGGTTCTTTCAATACACGCTTCAAACAAAACGTTGGTATATCACCGCGCAAGTTCGGCACTGCCTCACTTTCCCTGTCCAGTTTCGTTAAGCAGTATGAAGACCGGGAGCTGCAGTTGGACGATCATGGTACGGACTTGCCGGTTCCGCAGCAAATTCGCTGTCATATCAAAGCTCCCGATGATTTTCGCGGCATCATTTTTGTCGGCTTATTCCCCCATCCCATTCCGGACCCGTTTTGAAATGTAATTGAACTCCTCGAGTTTGATCATAGTTAATACTCAAATTAGTTCTTTACATTATTCGAGGTGGCCGCTAATTCCGCAGCGTCCTTATAGCAGACAAAAGAGCCGCCCTGGGTCAAGTGACTTTTGGGACGGCTCCTTGATTTATTACACGTGAAACTCCTGCCCATCGCGAACTTCCTGAACATACCCAGCTCGGATGGCGAAATCGCCAAAGGGCTCCCCTGCCTCCCGCTCAACAGCGTAACGTGCAAGAATCGGCCGGAGCGAATCGAGAATCTCCGTTTCCCCGATGTTTTCTTTGTACAGTTTATTTAGTCGGTTACCAGCAAAGCCGCCGCCCAAATACATGTTGTATTTTCCAGGGGCCTTGCCAATAAACGCAAGCTCAGCCAGCGCCGGCCGGGCGCATCCGTTCGGACAGCCGGTCATGCGGATCACGATCTCTTCTTCCCAGAGACCTACCTCTTCAAGTATTCCTTCAATTTTATCCAGCAATGATGGCAAATAGCGCTCGGACTCAGCCATAGCAAGGCCGCAGGTTGGTAGCGCGACGCATGCCATTGAATTCCGTCCTAATGACGAAAAGTGAGCGCCGTCCATTAAGCAATATTGTCCAATTAAGGAACCGATTTCCTTCTTGCTCTGTGTGCCTATATTGGCAATAATCAGGTTTTGGTTGGGCGTTAAACGGAAATCCCCCTTATGGACCTTGGCGATCTCTCGAAGTCCTGTCATCAGTTGATATTCCTCTTGATCCTTCACGCGTCCGTTTTGAATGAACAAAGTAAAATGCCATTTGCCGTTGCTTCCCTTTACCCAGCCGTACCGGTCCCCATTGCTCTCAAATTGGAAGGGTCTAGCTTCCTCGAGCTTCCAACCGAGGCGTGCGGTCAGCTCATCCGTGAACCAGCTGATTCCCCGGTCGTCGATCGTGTATTTAAAACGGGCGTGCTTACGGACAGCACGGTCTCCATAATCACGTTGTATCGTCACGGTTTTTTCAGCGACATCGATCATTTGCTCCGGTGTGCAGAATCCGATCACTTTGGAGATTTGCGGATAGGTCTTCGGATCGCCATGTGTCATTCCCATGCCGCCGCCAACGGCAACGTTAAAACCTGCCAAACGTCCATCTTCCATGATCGCAATAAACCCGAGATCCTGTGAAAAAACATCCACATCATTGGAGGGGGGAACGGCGATGCCGATTTTAAATTTACGCGGCAGATAAACGCGTCCATAAATCGGCTCCTGCTCTAACGTCTCATTTTCGCTGGAAATCACCTTTTCCCCATCCAGCCAAATCTCGTGATACGCCGTGGTCTTAGGATCTAAATGAAGGCTGACGCGGCAAGCCCAATCGTACACCTCTGAATGGATCTCCGACTGATGTGGATTCGGATTGCACATCACGTTTCGGTTCACATCACCGCAGGCGGCAAGTGTAGTTAATAATGCCTCATTTACTTCACGGATCGTATTTTTCAAGTTCCACTTGAGTATGCCATGGAATTGTATGGATTGCCGTGTGGTCAGACGTATGGAACCACTTGCGTATTGCTGTGCGAGCTGATCTAGCGTGAGCCACTGCTCCGGCGTGACTACGCCTCCCGATGCGCGGACTCTTAGCATAAACTGATAGGCTGGTTCAAGCTTCTGCTTCTGGCGCTCATTGCGTAAATCGCGGTCATCCTGCATATAGCTGCCGTGATGTTTCATCAGCCGGTTATCGTCTTCAGGAATCGAGCCCGTGATCGGATCTGTTAAAGTTTCACTCAAACTTCCACGCAAGTAATTGCTGCGGCGTTTGATATCCTCTACGTCACTGTGTGGAGCGCTGTTTTTCGACAACAGATTATTTTCGGACATTTCACACTTCTCCTCTCGCCATCTAAGGATTCCGTCAGGTTAATAAACATCCCGCTGATAACGTTTCTCCTGCTGCATCCGGAGCAAATACTCCCCAGCTTCTTCCGGACTCAACCCGCCTTCCTGTTCAAGAATAGCCGCGAGAGTAGCATGAACGTCATGAGCCATTTTTTTCTCATCCCCGCAAACATAAACACAGGCGCCTTCCTGCAGCCACTCGTAAAGATCCCGCTTCTTTTCAAGCATCCGATGCTGTACATATACCTTCTTATCCGTATCTCTCGAGAACGCGACGTCCATGCGGGTGAGTACCCCGTCCTTAAGCCAACGCTGCCACTCAGTCTGATACAGGAAATCCGTGGTGAAATGTTGATCCCCGTAAAAAAGCCACGTTTTCCCCTCAGCCCCGCTCTCTTCTCGTTCACTCAAAAAGGCGCGGAACGGTGCGACACCGGTACCCGGTCCGATCATAATCACGGGAGTGTTCGGGTTCGCTGGAAGCTTAAAGTTCGGATTATGCTGTATATACACAGGCAAGGCGTCACCTGACTGCAATCTATCCGAAAGCTGCACAGAGCAGACGCCATAACGATCCCGTCCATACGACTCGTAACGTACTGCACGGACCGTGACATGAACTTCATCCGGATAGGCCTTCGAACTACTAGCGATAGAATAAAGCCGAGCCGGAAGCTTGCGGAGAATGCCGGCAAAACTTTGAGCAGCTATTCCCTTCAGCTGAAAATCCTGGACAAGATCAAGCAGATCCCTCTCTACGAGATATCCTTTGAGCTCCTGCTCGTGCCCGGGTGCGATAAGTTCCTGAAGTCGCTCGCTGGTAGACAACTCGGCAGCCTGTGCCAGCAATGGTTTGGTCAATACCGTGATCTCAAAATGCCGTAATAGCGCATCCCGCAGTGTCAACTGATCCCCTTGTTTATGGATGGTAACGGCTTCTTCCGGGCTCCATTCCATAAATCCGATTAGCCCATCCACCAATTGTGAGTGGTTCTCGGGATAAATTCCAAGGCTGTCGCCCGGTTCATATTGAAGGCCGGAGCCTTCAAGCGATATTTCAATGTGCCGGGTTTCACGATCGGAGCCGCGCCCGTTGAGATTCATATTTTCCAAAATTTCGGCGTGAAAGGGATTCGTTCTTGAATATTCGGATTCAGTTTCGTTTGTCGTTATGCCGCCAATAACCGGGGTATCTGACGCTTTTGGAGATTGCTCAGCATGAAATGCCTCCAAAACATCGTTCATCCACTCGGCAGCCGGTTCATCAAAGTCCACGTCGCAATCTACGCGCGAGACAATCCTTTTGCCGCCCAACTCTTCCAAGCGTTGATCAAAATCCTTACCCGTTTGGCAATAAAATTCATACGACGTGTCGCCAAGCGCAAGTACGGAATAAGACAAACCTTCCAAACGCGGGGCTCGCTTGCTATGCAGGAATTCATAAAAGGATATTGCATTGTCGGGCGGTTCCCCTTCTCCGTGCGTGCTCACGAGAATCAGAAGATTGCCGACCTTCTTGAGGTTATTTGGCTTAAAATCGCTCATAGATGAGACCGTGACTTGTGCACCTTGCTCCGTCAACTTTTTGGATAGTTTCCGGGCGAGCCCGCTGCAATTGCCTGTCTGCGAACCAAAAAGGATCGCGATCTCTCGGGATGCCGAAGTTAGCTGAACTTCTGGTGCATCCGTATTTGGCTGCGACGAAATAACTACGCCCCCTGCCTGGGCGTGCAGTGCTGTTAAATAACCACTGAGCCAGCTGGCTTGAACTCCACTGAGCGTCGGAAGCAAACGATTCAACAATTCAGCCTGCTCTTGATTAAAAGGACTGTTTGATACTTGAAGCTCCAACCCTATCCACCTCACGTCATCATGCTTTTTACTTTTAATCCCGACTAAGTACATCCACCTTGTTATACTTTCTTGAATCTATCACAGCATGAGCATGAGGTCAACGACGAACTTTCAGTATTTTTCCAAAAATTCAGGGGAATGGAACATACAAAAAAGCCGCCCCCGGAGGAGCGGCTGTACTATTCAGAACAAATGTTCGTTTTGTGGAACATCGAAACTAAATCGATCTGTATTCGACTTCCATATTATTAGTATAAACTAATGATTATTATAAGTCTATATTTTACCGGAAAAGTGTTCTAAAGTTTGAAATACCCGGCCGGGGAACGTTGTGCAGCTGTACGGTTCGTAACATTGTAATGCATCTAAAGGAAGAGGGAATGTTGTGAAATTACGTTTATGGGATATTAATTTAAAAGTCCGGTTAATTGGTGAAGCGCTGTTCAATATGCTATTTTGGATGTACTTCCCTTTTATAACCGTTTATTTCGGATCATCATTCGGCAACCAAATTGCCGGTATTTTAATGACAGCTCCGCCGATTTTCAGCATTATTGGCAGTCTGGTCGGAGGAGCTTTGGCAGACCGTCTAGGACGCCGTCCCGTCATGCTGTTTGGAGCCTCGATCCAAACAGTCATGTTTGCCATGTTTGCCCTGTCTCCTTCACGTTGGATGGATTATGCAGCATTTATCGGCATCGGACTAGGAGGAGCCATTTTTAGGCCTGCCAGCTCCGCCATGATTGCCGATCTGGTTCCGGCACAAGAGCGTCGCCAGGTGTTCGCCACCTTTACGACAGCCAACAACATCGGCGCGGTGCTAGGTCCTGCCTTGGGAGCCGTTTTCTTCTTTCATTACCGGCATGAGCTGCTATGGTCCTGCGCGTTTGTGCTGCTGCTTTATTTTATCGCAATATATTTCATCGTTCATGAAACATTGCCGCAATCGGAAAAACATGAGGAGCATTCGGTTTCGATTCGCCACATGTTCAAAGAACAATGGAAAGGATACGGCATTATTTTCCGTGATAAGGTGTTTCTGGTTTATATATTGGCAGGTATCTTTGCGCTTGTCACCATCATGCAGCTGGATCTTTATTTCGCGGTTTATGTGACCAATTATGTCCCCGCCCAGACGCTTTTCAATTGGCATGATCATGCCTTGGTTCTATCCGGCAAAGATATCTTTGGTTTCTTATTGGGATTGAACGGATTGCTTTTCGTCCTATTTATTCTGCCGGTTACGAAATGGTTCCGGAATTGGAAAGAACGGAATGTTTTTATTTTGTCCACGCTGCTTGCGGGTGTAGGCACATTCGCCTTAGGACTGAACACAAACATATGGTATTTGTTTTTCGTTACCATTATCTTTACTTTTGGGGAAATTGTGCGGTCTCCGGTGACGCAAAGCTTCATTAGCCGTTATGCGCCAGAGCATGCCCGAGGGCAATATATGGGTGCCGACAATTTACAGTATACGGTCGGAAGGTTTTTGGCACCGGTAACGGTTTTCCTCTCCGGTTGGTTGCCACCTATGGGGGTATTCAGTATTATTCTCGTTTTTTCATTCATTAGTGTACTGCTTTATATTCAGCTGTTTCGAATCCATCCGGAATGAAACTAACTTTTTACGCCTCTGCAGATTTGCAACCTTTTCCATGTGGAGCGATGAATGAGCAGGAAAAAGATGCACTTTTGAACTTTTTTCATATGACGCGGCGAAACTTCATGATGGGAATGGAACTTAGAGATAAGCTGCACGAGGTTCAAATGCAAGTTGTTGATTGGAGCACGATTCTTTTAGGCTTGCATAATATTACATTTTCTGAAAATAATAAAAACATTCGAATGATCAATATCAATCACAATGCGTAAATGCACATAGAGGAGGAACGAGCAATGACAAGCAGTAATCAAGATCATACACAAGATGAAGCAAAACTCCGGAATAAATTGGACTCTGCAGGAGATTCTTTGCAAGAAAAAGCGAAAATGGAGCAAGGTGTCGATATTGAGCCGGAAGCTGATGAATGGGTCGCCAAGCCGGCCGCATTTATCGATACGGATAAAGAATAATTTACAGGATAAAGGGAAAATCCGCTGCAGCGTCGTTGCTGGGCGGATTTTTGCGTATGCGCTGGAATTCGGAGAACTAAAAAAGATGCAAAAAAGCGGCCAAAACCAAGGTTTTAGCTGCTTTTTTTATGAAACCATATTGAAATATTTAACGAATGACCGAACAGGCGATACGTGCACCAGAATTTCCAGTTGGGTCGGTTACGTAGTCATCAGCTTTTTCGTGAATCATCAGCGAAGTTCCACCCGACTTCAACAAAGAATTGGGGAGATCCTTCTTAAGCGTAACCGTTTTGCTTTCCAGATCCTGATTCACAGTTCCATCGGCTTTGACCACCAAGTTAAGCAGGTCACCCGCATGAAAACCTTTGGGATTTTTGAATCCATGTTCCTTGCTCTCCGGATTTAGATGGGCCCCGGAAGTCATAAAGTCCGGCGGATCACATTTTCCATTTTCATGGAAATGGATCCCATGTTCTCCTGGAGGGAGGCTTTTCGCTTCAACATGGATATGAACAACGTCTGCTTTTTGCGTCAAAACCGCCGTTCCTACCTCTACCCCCTTGGTATCGATGATCGTCGTTTTAATTTGCAGTTCCTCCGACTTTGCCCATGCAGCCGGACTCATTGGTGCAGCCCCGAATATTAGTGTGCTGAGAACGCTCAGGCAGATAGCTTGTTTTTTCATTGTGGTTATTCTTCCTCCTGTAGATGTTTTCGGTTTCTTTTCACAGGGTTGCCTTTTTATCGGAAAAAGATAACATCCAAGCAGACTCAATACAGAAATTCATAATTACTATATAAGTTGAACTAATGATTGTATGGATGAAGGCAGCCGGGGGATATTTTATTGAAAATAAAAAAAACGCTCCCCTGAAAAATCAGGAAGCGGACTTAAGAAAGGACCGAAGCTAACCGATGTCCGGAATATGGATTTCGACTTCTCTTTTCGTTTCCGCCGAGCGTTGAATCCCGTCTAGGATCGCCTGATTGCGGAGAATCTGCTCACCCGGAATCGGAGCGGGACCTCCTTCACGGAGAGCTCGGACAAAATCCTTGATTTTCTCATCGAAAACATTGATATGATGCTCGACGAGGGGGATGGCGCTTTCTGTGTGATGCCCCTGAATATCGTGGAAGAGAGAAATAGCGCCAACTTTGCCGTCCCATACACCGCCCCACGGCCCTTGGCTTTGGGGAAGCACTTTCATGCCCGCCTCTGTACCAAGGAACATGGTCGCCCCGAGCGTATCCATATGCATCGCCCATGATGTTTTGAAATTAAGCACAAGATCATTTTCAAAACGGACCATCGCTACACCAAAATCCTCCACATCAAACCGTTCGGCTTCAGGATGGTATTTCGGGTTGGTGCCGAAATAATTCGATGTATAGGCCGATACAGTCAGCGGTTTGGGATAACCCAACGTATTAAGCGCTAGATCCAGCGAATAACAGCCGATATCGGCCATGGCCCCCGCACCCGCAATATCCTGACGGATAAAGGTTCCGCCAGGCATTCCACGTCGGCGTCCGCCGCCGGTTTCTACATAATATACTTTTCCAAGCTGGCCATTCTGCACCAGATCCTTGATGATGCCCATATTCGGATCATAACGCGGCTGAAAGCCGATATTGAGCATTTTACCAGTCTGCTTCGATGCTTGAACCATGCCGACCGCCTGCTCAAGCGTTACCGACATCGGCTTTTCAACCATGACATGTTTGCCCGCATGCAGTGCATCGATCGTTGTTTGATAATGCGCTACATTCGGTGTGCAGATGCTCACCCCGTCCAGTTCCATCTCCAACATCCGCCTATGGTCGTCAAAACCTTTGGTCTGCTTCAAATCCCAGCGTTCAATAAATTGGTCCGCGCGATCCGGCAGAATGTCGGCCACGGCAACAATTTCAACATCTTCAATACCTTTGTAAGCACGGACATGCGCTCCCGCGATTCCCCCGCTTCCGATGATCCCTATTCGTATCATTTTTTCCACGTATAAGCCATCCTCCTATATTTTCACGTGTATATTCCGGTATTCTGTAGGGGTTATCCCGAGTTTTTCCGGAATACCGTATGAAGATAGCTGCCACTGGAGAACCCCTCGAAAGCAGCGACCACATCGATTATATCTTTGCTTTCCACCAATCTGTGGCAGAAAACGATCTGATATTGATAAGCTTTCATCTTCCTTACTTCGTAACATTTTAGTCTTGCAGCTCGGAAAGCCGAACACCACGATGCTCACGCGCAGACTGGTTGGCAGCTTCCATGAGTCTGGTCAACTCAACAGCAAAAGCCAAGTTCTCATCGGCATTCGTATCCTGCTGGATATGGCCGATCCATTGCTCAAACGCGCTCTTACGTGGTCCCGGAATCGGAAGCTCTACCCATGCGTCCTTGTAATCTTCCTTCCGTGAAGTACGGATCAACAGTTTATCATCTGGTGTTCCATACAAAATCGTACCGTCCGTTCCATGAATTTCGATACAGAATGGAGAGAAATTGTTTACAAAACCTGCTTCCACAATTCCGATTGCACCCGATGGTGTCGAAAGAGTCGCTACGGCATTATCCTCCACCTCTTTGCCAGTCACATAGCCGTACTCCGCTTTGACCTCTACGGGTTCTTGCTGCAAGAACAACCGTGTCAAATACATCGGATGGCATCCCAGATCAATCAAGGCTCCACCCTGGCAATCTTCCAGATTGTAAAAATGCTCCGGAAGCCAGCCTGCAGTTGCCCCGTTATGCGACAAGCGGACGCGCACTTGAGTTACTTGACCGAGCAGCTCTTGCTCAAGAATGTCGCGGATCGCCAGCGTGTAACCGTCATTTAGCCTAGGCAGTGATACGGTCAACTTCACCTTGCTGCGGTTTACCGCCTCCAATATTTCATTTACTTCATGCAGCGTTGACGCCAGTACTTTTTCAGTGAAAATATGTTTGCCTGCCGCAGCCGCCTTCAGCATAACATCCCGGTGCATACGGGTTGGAGCATCGACGATAACCGCATCGATATTATCCTGCGCGAGCATTTCATCCAAAGAAGCATAAAACACTACACCTTGCTGATCAGCAGCTTCTTTTCCACGCTCCGGATTTTCATCCCAAACCGCTACGATCTCTGCGTCGGGATGCGCCCCCGCTTGTTTGGTATAATCCCATGCATGAACATGCCAATAACTAATTTTTCCGATTCTGATCATTTTCAGCCACCTCATGGTTTAAGATTTGGATATTACGTTATGGATCTGCTCAAAATGAAAAAGCTCACTCTCTCTTACATTTTTAGGTGAGCTTTTCCGTATTCACCGCTATTCAAAATAGATTGTTTTCCCCGTTCGCGCTGATTCGTAGATTGCTTCCAGCACTTCCGTCACAACAAGCGCCTGTTCCGGTTGCACCATCGGTTCGGTATCGCTTAGGATGCTTTCGATCCAAAGTCTGCACTCGCGGCCAGCTTGGCTTTCCGATTTCCCGTCAAAATATGCGACTCCGCCCGTATTGAGTTCAGGTAGTTTCGTATACAATTGGCCGAACTCTTCCCCGTTGATCCGCAGACCATCACGCATATCCGCGCCAGCTTCGGTACCACACAGCGTTGCTTTGGCCTCGCCTACGTCCAGCGTATTCAGCGCCCAGCTGGATTCAAGCACAACGGTTGCACCGTTTTCCATCGTAATGAAACCAAATGCCGAATCTTCGACCGTAAACTTCTCTGGATCCCAAGGACCGAATGCATTCGCAGCGTCTTTTTTGCTGCCGAGCTTATGGTATACGTTCCCGACAACGCTTTTTACCTTATAGTTGTCCATCAGCCATAAGGTCAGATCAAGCGCATGCGTGCCGATGTCGATCAGCGGACCGCCCCCCTGCTCCTCTTCGTTCAAGAATACACCCCAGGTCGGTACGGCGCGTCTGCGAATTGCATGTGCTTTGGCAAAATAAATATCGCCCAAATCGCCACGTTCTGCTATTTTTTTCAGCAGCAGCGAATCTGGCCGGTAGCGGTTGTCATAACCGATGGTGAGCTTTTTGCCCGTGCGCTTAGCGGTTTCCAGCATTGCTCTGGCTTCCTTGGCCGTTTTAGCCATAGGCTTTTCGCACATAACATGTTTTCCAGATTCCAGAGCATCGATCGTTATAAAGGAATGGGATTGGTTAGGTGTGCATACATGAATCAAATCGATGCTTTCATCTTTCAGCAATTCTTTATAATCCGTATAAATGGCGATATCCTCTCGGCCGATTTTGCGGGCAGACTCGATTGCGCGTTCCTCCATAATATCGCAGAATGCCACCAATTCGACATTGTTCTGAGCACTCAGACTCGGAATATGTTTGCCGTTAGCGATCCCGCCGCAGCCGATAATGCCGACACGCAATATTTGTTGTTCCTGTGCAGTCATTGGCTTAGTCATCTCCTTGGTTCTCATTGTTTTAGATAAGTTGAACCATTTAATATAAATGGATGGAGGCAGCCGGGTGAAATGTTCTTCCGATCGCTGTTGTTCACGGATTTCTATGATTACAACTCATTCATGGTTAAAATCCGCTCACAAAGGCGCACGCTGACGCTTCATCAGAATCATTTCCCCTAGGTTCAATATTCTAAAGGCAGCTTCTTTAGAATATTGAACCCTCTAGCCTATTCCATTTTCTTTAGTTCAACTTATATTAGTGCAATAAGAAAGAATTAGCCTCATCAGCCTTCTTCCTTATATCGCAAAGAAAACTACATTTAAATGCGGTCTGGCTTCTGTGAAGTTACATCGATAGACGTTTTATTTATAATATTTGTCGAAGGAAGGCAAGACTGGTTTCGATCGATTCCAGTTGGGGAATCTCGTATTCCTCCTGCTCCACCGTATACCATTCCACACCACAGCGCTTGCCAGCCGCCGTAATCGCTTTGAAGTCTAAGATGCCGGAGCCAATCTCCGTGTTTCGCTTATCCAACTCGCTTTTCATATCCTTAATGTGCAAAATCCGACAGCGGTTCTTGAAAGATTCAATCCAATCCGTGGCACGGAATCCCGCATACTGAGCCCAGTATGTATCCAGTTCCAGGAACATATGCTCAGGCTGGGTATGGCTTGCAAGCAGTTCGAGTCCCGTTAGGCCATCATGATTTTGAAATTCGAAGCCGTGGTTGTGATATCCAAAGCGAAGGCCCTGTTCTTTGCAGCGCTCACCGATCCGATCTAGGATCTCAGCGGCCCGCTTATAGCTGTCAGCGTTTTCACGAAATTCCTCGGGAAGCCCTGGACAAACAATGTAAGGACTCGCAATGGTAAGCGAATATTCGATCATTTCTTCTAGCCGCCCCACAAGATCAGGCATGCCGATATGGCTTCCCGCGGCCCGCAGTCCGTATTCGTCCAAAGCCGTCTTCAGCTGCGCCGCTGCTGTGCCAAAATATCCGGCGAACTCAACGCCGTCATACCCGATATCCGCCACCTTTTTCAGCGTCCAAAAAAAATCCTCGCTCATAAGTTCTTTGATGGAATAGAGCTGCAGCGCTACATTTTCCATTGAAATTGAAATGCCTCCTCCCATTAACAAGTAAGGTAAGGATACCAAAATCGGCGTAGAAGTAATACAATGAAGCTATTCGAAAATATAAAATATTTGTCATGGTAAAATCGAGGTGCAAACATGATGTCCGAGCCGTATTTCGAATCCAACCGGTCCGCAGCCGGGTCGATCCATTATCCTTATGAAAGCATGATCCACTCCAGTAAAGAGCCGCGCTGCCTTGTGGAACCTCACTGGCACCTGTATATTGAAATCTTGTATTTCCTTTCGGGCTCTGCCAAGGTCTATTTGGGAGGCAAATCCCATCTTCTCAGCCAAGGTGATCTGATCCTGATCCATTCCCATGAAACACATTCTATTTATTCACTGGATGAAAAGGTCTCTTATATCGTCGTCAAATTTGACCCCGAGATACTGTATTCGACCTCACGGACCATACTGGAATCGAAGTATATTCTGCCGTTTACCCTTGCCGAATCCAGCAGTCAGCGCGTCTTTACCGACCCTGATATCAGAGACACGCCCATTCCTGACATGATCCAAGAGATCTACACCGAATTCAACGACAAGAGTTTTGGTTTCGAGCTTGCCGTTCGTACCCTCATCTGCCGTGTTTTTTTATGGTTTCTGCGCCAATCCCGTCACCAGCATTGGAGCTGGGAGGTGGCGCATTCACTGAATGACAGCGAGTACCAGATGCTGCAGAAGGTGTTCGAATATATCGACTATAACTATATGAACGATATCAATGCCCAAACCGCCGCGCGTCTGTGCAATATGAGCTATAGTTACTTTTCCAGAAGATTCAAAGCGATCATGGGTAAAACATTCACCAATTATTTGAGCTACATCCGGATTACCGAAGCGGAGAAGCTTCTCCTGACGACAGAGAAAAGCATGACGGAGATCGCGCTGGAAGTTGGTTTTTCGAGCTCCAGCTATTTCATCCAGCAGTTCAGACAATACAAAGATATTTCCCCCCGCCAATTCCGCAAAAAAGGAAAAGCCTGACACGTGGCGTCAGGCTTTTTCAGCGAGTATCATATGTTTCAATAAGGCGACCCCGACTCTATTTCTGGAGAAAAGGTCGCTTTTGAAGGTTACATAGAACCAGGCCGCCTAGAGGCTGGTGTTGCCGTGTTCTTGAATATTCGGTCCGCCTCCGTTTTACGAAGCACGAAAATTCCTGCGGAGAGCGAGATCAGGAAGCAGATGCCGGCCGCTACCGGAAGGGACGACCATTCAAGAACAGTGTGGCCAAGTACCGTCTGCCAGCCGATTGCAAGCAAGCCCAAAATGTAACTTATTCCGGTCAAATGAATCATCCGGATCCGCGAAGCCGCTGAAAGGGAGGAACGAGCCGCCAGCCAAGCGACGAGTGGGACGGCTTGAAGCGCATGAAATCCCAGACCGTGCAGCCAAATAATGTTCCCGTGAAGGCCTACCATCCGGCTCTGAATCATCGAAATCCATATTCCCGCTGCAAACGACAGCATGACGGCAACCATCGCATAGCGAATCCCCGTGATTATCTCTGGTTGGGTCTGGTATACCTTTGGACGGAAGTACATGATGGCCAGAACCAGATAAAAAACAACGAGCAGTAGAGCTACGACACCGAAAATCATGCCGACTGTCACATCGAAGGGCGAACCTTCTTTGGGAAACCTTGGATTCATACCCCGAAAATTTTGCACGGTTTCAGCCGCATAGGCATACAACGTGAGAATGATATACGGATAGCGGATGAACGCTCTGCCTCTCCTCCCTAGTCCCGAATATGGCAGAATCGCCGCAGTGGACAGCAAAAAGATGCCAATCGCGGCATTAAAGGAAAATGCATTTAAAACGTTGCCCCCTGGAGCCACATCCTTCCCAAACACCACAACCCAAAGCCCGCAAAATGCCGCTAGAAAAAAACCAAGAATAGATGTAAGCACGAGCCATTTTTCTCCTTTAAATAAGCGAATCTCCTCACTTGTTCCTTCGTTCCTTTCCATCTTCATAGAATTAATCTCCCCCATCCAATACAATTTAAATTTAACTGTATTTTATTGGTAATTTGGAATTTGAACCTCCATCCGGGGACCGGACTTGATCCTGGACCTTGGTCGATAGGTTCCCCCGACCCAAAGCGTGGGAACAAGAACCTGGACCTGCTATTGCAAAAACTCCACCTATAGGGATGAATCCCATAGGTGGAGTGGATGAGTCAGGGTCATTGATTCTTATGTTGATAAATATATGTAAAAAAATGAGGTTGTCCCAAAAGGTGAACTGCACCCCGCCAAGTAGCGAAATTGATGCAATAGTGCATCTATTTACGACACATCGGCTTGACTTGGATAAAAAGCTTGCGAAAGTGCAAGCTTTTTCTTTTTGCTGAGCGCAATTAGGTCATTCATGGTCAAAAGGATGCACTTTCGCATCAATTCTGCCTCCCACACCACGAAACGCCTGAAAAGGTTGCACAATCGCAACAATTGTATTCGACTTCAAAACTCGAGGATAGAGAGAAACTCCAGGATAGAGAGAAACTCGGGGATAGAGAGTTGTTCTGAAGATATAAGAAAGTATAAACTTCGGAGATCTCGCATCCATCTCGCATCCTTTTATCGCAAGAAAAATCACCGCTAAACGCGGTCTGTCCTCTATGAGAGCACGTCGATAACATTTTTCTTACGCACAATATTTTTTATTAAGCATGAAAAAGCTCCCCTTACAGTAGCAGGTCAATTTATTTCACCTGTCTACCGTAAGGGGAGCATATCGCTTTTGGGACAGTCCCTTTTAAACATCAATTGACAAATAATTTTAACAGTTCGCTAATTAACTCAGGAAAAAGGTTATAAATAATTGGATCATTTACATGATTAGTGCAACAGTGTATGTATCATAATCCGCAAGCCCTTCAGCATGGTCTCATGCGACAAAGAAGGTAGACTTGGTTTGGCTGTAGCCATCTCTTCCGAAGCGGGAAAATGTACGAATCCACCGATCATCGGTAACTGCTTGGTGCGGATATTGTCGAGTAAGGCATACATCGTGTTGTTGCAAATAAAGGTTCCCGCCGAATACGAGATCGAAGCTGGGACACCTTGTTCCTTCATACGATCCACCATCTTGCGTACCGGCAGCAGACTGAACAAACCGTCAGGTCCATCCGGATTAATGAGTTCGTCATACGGACAATTCCCGTCATTATCAGCAACGCTGGAATTTCTCGGTACTTCTTTCAAATTGATTGCAATTTGTTCCGGCGTAATCGAAGTTCGCCCGGCAGCAAGCCCGCAACAGATCACGGCATCAGGCTGGATCGTTTCCACTGCCGCAAGCAGCTTGTCCGCGCATTCATCAAAAACAACCGGCAGCAGCAGCGTCTGAATCTCAGTACCGGCAATCCCCTCTTTCCCAATGTCCTCCAGCAGCCTCTCTGTCGGATTGATGGTGTCGCCGCCAAATGGTTCAAACGCAGTAATCAATATCTTCATTTCTATTTCCTCCCCTGGTCGATTAAAAGTGAACTATGACTTTATATAGTTATAAAGAACGAACCGCCACATTTTCCTTTTCAAGCATTGCTCTCAACGTTTGAGCGAATGAAAGGGCATGCTCACCGTCGCCGTGAATGCATACCGTATCCGCCGTTATGTCGATGGTCTTGCCGCTAGCCGCCGTTACCGTCCCTTTCATGACCATTTGGAGCACTTGCTTTACCGCCTGCTCCGGATCACTGATCACCGCCCCTGACATGCTTCTTGGCATCAGTGTTCCATCCTCCAAATAAGTCCGGTCCGCAAACACCTCCGCTGCGGTACGCAACCCTCTGGCTTTGCCCGCGGCAATCAGCTCGCTGCCAGCAAGTCCGTATAAAACAAGGGATGCATCCGTTTTGTAGACGGCCTCCGCAATGGCATCCGCCAACAGTCTTTCCACCGCCGCCATATTATAAAGCGCGCCATGCGGCTTCACATGTCTCAAGGCTGCCCCTTCCTGCTTTACGAAAGCCTGCAGCGCTCCGATCTGGTAAGTGACCATGTCATAAACTTCTTCGGATGTTACTTCCATGCGCCGCCGGCCAAAACCTGCCAAATCCGGTAGGCCCGGATGCGCGCCAATGGATACGCCTTTGCCAGCCGCCATCCGAACCGTAGTTCTCATCACTGAGGGATCGCCGGCATGGAATCCGCAAGCAATATTCGCGGAAGTCATCTCATTTAACAGGTCAGCATCGGAACCGAGTCGGTAGCGGCCAAAACTTTCGCCCATATCGCAATTCAAATCTACCTGAAGCATTGTTAGGACTCCTTTAACTTGTAGTCTATCATCCGGTGCAGAAGCTTCATTTCACGGGCTGCTTCATAGTAGAGTTTCTCCGCCTCGGCGATCGAAACCTCGCGAAAGCGGATATTGCCCCCAGGCCGAAGCTGGGCTACCAGCGGTAAATCGACAGAAATAATCTGTGCAATTTTCGGATACCCGCCAAGCGTCTGCCTGTCTGCCATCAAGATGATTGGCTGGCCATCCGCTGGAACCTGCACGGTACCATCCGCCACCCCTTCCGAAATGTACTCCCGCAGCGTATGCAGCAACAGCGGCGGTCCGGATAACCGGTAACCCATCCGGTCTGAATCCGGTTGAATCCGATATCTTTCCGTTATGAAGTGCTGTAGCGCTTCCTCCTGAAAATCTCCGTATTCTCTTCCTCTGGTGACCCGGACAATCGGGTCTGGTCCGACATAGCCATGGCGGGGAGTAGCTGACCACGTCGGAGCATAAAATGCTTCACTTTCCGGACCCGCGGTTCCTACAAAAAGGGGCTTATCCTCATGGGGCGTAATCTTTATTGGAATCACATCTCGAGCCTGCAAAGCTCTGCCATGCAAACCTCCAACCTTTCCCCGTAGATAAGTGCTTCGGCTTCCCATCACCTCTGGAACATCCAATCCGCCGGAAACAGCCAGATAAGCACGGCATCCAGAGACAGGATGTTTGAACGAAAGTTCACTGCCCTGGCGAAACCAAATCGGCCGCCACATTGGAACGGCAAGACCACCACATTCCGGCGTCAAATTTGCTCCCGTGATCGCAACCAGCATATCCCGATTGAAACGAACGGAGAATCCCGACCAAGTAATCTCAAGCGCCGCTTCGCATGCATTATTCCCGACGAGCCAGTTCGCCAGACGATGGGCATAACCGTCCATCGCACCCGATTTGGGTATTCCGTATTTTCCGTACCCTCTCCTGCCTAAATCCTGCACAGTAGCATGCAAGCCCGGCTTAACAACCTCCATACTCATTTGCTCTCACCTGCCAATCGGTCATATTCGGACGAGTCTATCGCTTTGAACCGGATAGACTGGCCGCTCTTCAGCAATACGGGCGGATCTTGTTCCGGCTGAAACAAAGCGAGCGGCGTTCTTCCGATAATTTGCCACCCTCCTGGGGTTTCTAGCGGATATATTCCCGTTTGACTGCCCGCGATCCCCACTGATCCTGCAGGTATGCAAAGCCTTGGCGTTGCCCTTCTCGGAGTGCTGATGCTGTCCGGAAGACCTCCCAAATAAGGAAAACCGGGGGTAAAGCCCAAGGCATACACTAAAAACTCCTGACTAGTATGTATATGAATTACTTCCTTTTCATCCAAACCGTTCACTTCCGCTACATAAGCAAGATCAGGGCCATGTCTGCCGCCGTAGCAAACCGGAATCTCAACCACTTCACGGCGCCGCATTCCGTCTGTCACGATAGACTCAAGCCGTTTGGTGATTAGCGAGCTGATGTAATCAAAAGCCGTTCCACTTCCTCCGACATTCTTCACCTGAAGCAAATCATAATAAACGGTTAACGTCGTAAAAGAAGGAACGCATTCCAGATAACCAGGAAATGGATCGTTTTCGAGCCGGGATGCCGCTGCCTGAATCCATTCTTGAACCTGCTCGTCAATGTGATTACCGAATTCGATCAGCAGCGCGGATTCCCCCAAAGCTGTTATATTGAGCTTGTGCATGACGGTATCTTTATCCCCCTTCGAGTTGATACTGTATCTTTATTTTAGGTGCAAAAACAAGCTGTCCGCAATGATAATTCATTTGTTTTTTAGCTTATTGCATAAATACTATCGTTAGGCGCGATCAAAAAAATAATAGATCATTCGATTTGCCGAAAGTAGCCTAACGATTGTCGATTTTCGTTCAAATCTGATTCACTATTTTTTTGATCGCGCCTAATCAGCGGAATTATCGAATTGCGCCGCCACTGTACTTCAATTCATATACCTTTTGATTATCCATAAGAATGACTTCCTTACCGAAAAAAATATCAAGCGTACCTTCGTACTCATTTTTAAAGATGTAATTGGAAGATTCAAAACGATTTGGACCGCGATATATCGATTTTGTGTCAACTAATCTTAATGCTTGCCGCAGAAAACTATGAATTGGTCCAATAATATCCCCACTTGCGTTTGGGATTATGACACCACCTGAATAGACCATTGACCAAATTGGACGTTCTTCGAATTCAACCGTTTCTTGTCCAACAAAAAAAGCCGAACCAAAATAGATATCCCGATAAAAGAAATCGCCACTACGATATTCAAGTTGTTTCGAATTGTTTAATAAGGGTTGTACTGACGCCTCGTCCCCCTGAGAAGCGTACGTATTTCTTTTGGCTTCTACAAGAAAATTTGCAAGCTGTTCATGAGTAATAGACATATAATGGCCTCCATTACGATGCTTCTTTTAATATCTTGCTTGAAAGCTAAAGCTAATTTTCGTTCCTACAAACGTCCAAAATGTATTACTAGCCTGCAAAAAAACCGCAGCCATCCCTCTTATTCAAAGCGAACATGCTGCGGTTTTCTGTTATTTTGACAGATCAATAAAACCTTCCCCAAAGACGTCTCTAACATCATGAATCGTAATAAACGCATCTCTGTCCACTTCTCTTACGATCTTTTTGAGTGTGGGCACTTCCTGCTTGTTTATGACGACGTACAATACTTCTTTCGGTGATTTCGTATAGTAGCCATATCCCGGAAATACAGTGACCCCGCGTTCCATCGTGTTGTTGATTTCCTGCGCGATATGATCGTATTCTTTCGAAATAATCGTAACGGCTTTACGTGGGTTAAGCCCTTCGATAATAAACTCCATCACCTTCGTACCGACGAAAAGCATGATAATCGTCAGCATCAAACTTTGTGCCCCGATAATGAAAAACGATGAAAATACCACGATCAAATCAAAAAAGAGCAGGGCATAACTAATATTCCAATCCCAGTATTTATGGGCGATTCGCGCCAAAATAACACTGCCGGCTGTCGTTCCTCCCGCACGTATGATCAGTCCGATGCCGACTCCGGCAAACACGCCGCCGAAGATCGCGTTAAGAAGCAGTTCGTTCGAATTCACAGTCCATCCTTCGGTCAGATGCAGGAATAAAGAGTTAAATGCGATGGCAATGACCGTGTAGAAGGTCGTCTGCTTGTCCAAAAATTTGTAGCCGATGACAAGCAAAATCGCGTTCAAAATTAAGTTCACAATACTTGGAGACCATTGAAACAGATAATACAAAATGATGGTCAGCCCTGTCACGCCGCCTTCGGACAAGTCATGCGGAATGACGAACAAGTTGACATCAAGAGCAAAAATAAACGAACCCAAGATGATCAAAAAAATGTCTGTAATTTTTCTTTTCATAGTAAGAATGCCCTTCTGCTTTCATTATTCTTCATCAAATACATAACCCTAATTAAAGACATAACTCTTATATTCTATAAGTCTTGTCCAAGGTTCGTCAACACGAAAATCTCATCTAGATGTAAAATAACCCCACAAAATGTATCGGAAAGAAGTCCGACGTCCTCAAAGAGGGCGCTTTTGCGGAGCAAAAGTACTGAGAGTATCAGAAAGAAGTCCGGGTACCTCTCAATGATTGGCGCTCTTGCGGAGCAAAAGTACTCAGTGACGTATGGCCTCTGAAGCTTACTCCGATTACTTTGCGGTGATCCCAGATCTGATACCTATAAAAAAATCCGCGGAAACCGCGGATTTAAGGAAAATATATCATTTTGATGATTGTATAGAAACCGTGTTTGAAGGAGCATCATACCCGACAGAGTAACCTGAAAGCTCCGAGAAATCTCTGAGCGGCAGCATCAAGGAATTATTGCGATACCGTGAAGCCGTAATTCGGATAGTCTTGCCATTCACACTTGCTTGATTGGATAACGCTTTATGAATAATGGTCCGGCTTCCGATCTTCAGGGTCGCTGTTTGCGTTTGATTGTCCCACAACACCTCCCCGCCCAACAATTCGATGCATGCCCGTAACGGAACATAAATCCGGGAACCATACAGGACGATATCGCTTCCGAGTATCGATTCCCTATTGTTGACCAGCAGCCTCCCTTCAAATTTCTGTTCACCTACATGGTATCCGGAGTTTCGGGCAATTTCCTCGAATGAAAGCTTGGATGAAGTAATGATGGCTGTTGTATGAAGCTGTACCTTAGGAAAAAGCCAATGGATATCATCGTTATACATCCGGATACATCCGTGACTAACATATTTCCCGATGGAATTTTTATTACTGTTCCCATGGACCGCATATGTCGTCCCTTTCGTTCCGTTGACATCAAGCCCGATCCAGCGGTCACCAAGGGGATTTCTTGGATCTCCTCCCGGAATTTTTTCTTTATAATACGGACGGTTTTGAATCTTATTGACGATTTCAAAGCTGCCTTGCGGCGTTAACGAAGGAGTCTTGCCGGTGGCTACAGGAAATACCTTGATCAAAGTACCATTTTGAAAAAAAGCCAGTTTATTCGTTTTTTTGTTGATGATAATGAGGTCATTGCCCGCATTCTGCGCGTCCGCATGCACAGGAATGGGGATGATCCAGCCCAATAGCATAATGAGTATTATTGCTGCGAATGGGCGATGACGAGTACTTAAAATAAGAGGACCTCCTTTCTTGTATCGTTCATTAGCCATTATATGGGGGGGAACAGATGTCCTATCACACTTTCACATGCTTGATACTGGAATAAACTTTTCGATCAGTGTTTACCTAGGGAAAAATAATTGTATATGTACAAAATATTTTCTATCATGTACACTGAAGACGAAACACCTAAATTTAGGTAGGAGGAGATAACTGAAATGGAACCTTTTGTTCTACCGAAACTAGCATACGGGTACGATGAGTTGGAGCCATATTTGGATGCTCGAACGATGGAAATCCATCATGACAAACATCATGCGACCTATGTGGCGAACTTGAACAAGGCGCTGGAAAACTATCCTCAGTTTAAAAATGCGACGATTGAGGAATTGATCAGTCATCTGGACGATATACCGGAAGAGATTCGAACCGCCGTCCGGAATCATGGAGGTGGCCACTACGGTCATAGTTTATACTGGTCCATTATGAGTCCAACCGGTGGCGGAAATCCTCACGGCGACATCGCGAAAGGAATTGAAAAGTATTTCGGGAGTTTCGAACAGATGAAAGACGAACTGACGAAAGCGGCGATCAGCCGGTTCGGATCGGGTTGGGGATGGCTGGTTGTGAATGGTGACAAGCTCGAAGTAACAAGCACCCCGAATCAGGATACGCCGCTTGCAGAGAACAAAACGCCGATTCTGGTCGTTGATGTATGGGAGCATGCCTATTATTTGCAATACCAGAACAAGAGACCGGATTTCGTATCGTCCTGGTGGAATGTAGTCAATTGGGAAGAGGTCAACCGTCTCTATAATGAAGCGATACGTTAGTCGCAAAAAACTTTGCAGAAGCGCCAAATCGCTTTTGCAAAGTTTTTATATTTAGGAGTCCAAGCACAGCGCCGCTGGACCCAGGGCAGCTGGACGTATAACACCACGGATAGTTTGATAGTTTCTTCTGAAGAAAAAACCGAGGGTTGTCGACCCTCGATTGCTCTTGCATATGAACATTTACTATTTAATGCATAGTTGAGTATTCGGTTCGTTCTGCCTTGCTCTCCTCATGTTCGGACGGAACAATAGATTCCGAAAGAGTGGTTTGCCCTACAGGAACATCAAGCTTGGCCTTGCCCATGAAAAGTGATGCAGCACAAGCTAGTAGAACGGGAAAAACTGCCCAAGCAAAGGTTTGCGAGATCGATGAGGACAAAACTCCTGAAATCGAATGCAGTAATTCACTTGGTATGGAGGAACGGGTCTGCTCCGATAAGAGAACATGCGGATCGTTGATCTGCAGAGACCCCGGGACCGCCGCACCGCTGCTAAAAAGCTTGTTCATGCGATTGGAGAATGCATGGTTTTGGATCATTCCGAACATGGTAATGCCAAGAGTCATGCCAAGCGAACGCAGAAAATTAAATGTTGAGCTGGCCGTTCCACGCTGTCGGTAGGACAAACCATGAATACATGCATTACTGAGCACCGAAAAAGAAGCACCTATTCCAAGTCCCACCAGAACCATGTACATCGTCACTTCAAACCGGGAAGATGCCGGGCTAAGCGTGGTCAATAACAAAACGCCTACCAGCAGCAAAAGCAGCGTGGATAACATGATCGAACGATATGAAATACGGATCATCAGATTCCCAGCAATCGTCGCCGTTACAACAGATCCGACCATCATCGGCAGCAGCACCATGCCGGAGTTCGTAGCTGAACCGCCCAATACACCTTGCACAAAAATCGGAATATATACCGATGCAGCCACAAAGGCGGCGCCACTAAAAAATCCTATCACAACGCTAGAAGCATAGATTCTGTTCTTAAATAAACCGAAGGTGATAATAGGTTCTTTGGCTTTGGTTTCGCAGTAAAGGAATACGGCTGTCAGCAGGACAAAACTACCGAGCAAGCTTAAAATCTCAATCGAATCCCATGCCAGCTGTTTCCCTCCCATTTCAAGCGCAAACATCAGACATACGACTGCACCTAGCAGGGTTACCGCTCCCGCCCAATCAATCGGCTGCTTGGAATGCTCATGAGATTCTTTGTAATACATCGTGATCATAAGCAGCGCCGCGATCCCCAGCGGCAAATTGATGTAGAAGATCCACTGCCAGGCAATGTAATCGGTAATATAGGCTCCGAGAAGTGGACCGAATATACTTGAGATTCCAAAAACTGCGCCGAAGAGACCGCCAAGTTTGCCTCGTTTTTCAATCGGAACCGCATCAAACATGATTGTAAACGCAATCGGAATCAGTGCTCCCCCGCCAATACCCTGTACCGCCCGGAAAAGGGCCAGCTGCGTAATGGAGTGAGCCGTTCCACAAAGCACCGAGCCGATCATAAACATCGTAATCCCAAATATAAAAAATCTTTTTCTCCCGTACATATCCGACAGTTTACCGAAGTGCCATACAAACTGGAGAAAAACGCAGCCTGATATCAAATACATTCTCATCCTTGACTGTATGCTGCCTGCGATAATCATAGGGATTATCCGGTTTCGGATCATGTTGCCGGAGCTGAAAATGCTCTCCGGTTACGACCAGAGACAAAATCCTTGGCAGCTTAAACTCCCGGTACCCCTTTCGCACTCTGCAAAAGGCATACAAATACCATGAGTCGTATTTATAATCTAAGTGTATCGGTTCTACAGAACGTTTTATCCGCTCACCCTTGACGCTCACATACTCAAATTGAAGCACAAGCTGTTTGGCAATGGCGTTCTTGATCTCTCGCAGAGTTTCGTTATAAGGCCTCCAGCTGCCGATATCCAGCGACATGCTTGGATTCCCGGCCTGATACACGGACTGCAGTTTATGAATCGTTTCCTCTGCTTTTTCGTCTTCAAAAATAGTAGACATGCTCCGCAGCAGTGTGACGATGGAATTTACGTCATGGGAGCCTAGCAGACTTTTGTCCATTTTATACTCTTCCATAATCCCGTAACCGCCGTTGACCCCTTGATAGGAAACTACCGGGATACCTGCCGCGCAGATCGCTTCGATATCACGATAGATCGTCCGTTGAGAAACATTATATTTTTCTGCGAGCGCCGAAGCCGATAAAATCTCGTGATTGAGCAGCATGTAAATCATAGAGATTAGCCGTTCCAACTTCATGTTCTTCCACCTTTATCATTACGAGTTCAAATGATTTCACATGTCTACGGGGTTATGACGTATGTTCAAATCCGGCACGAATCCACTTTTCGATAATATCTTCGTCAAGAAACGGGGCTATCGGCTTCAAAGCACTGAACCCGCCCTTTTCAAAGGCTTTGCGGGCG
>JAIRVF010000145.1 GCA_031254035.1 Paenibacillus sp. | reverse complement strand
CTGAACATCTCAATGTTATCGCAATGGTCTTAGTGGTCAAACCCTTGATCCCTCCACCCGCATAGCAGGTGGTTTTTTGTTTCGCACGCTTCGCGAGCTCAACTGGCTAAAGCCTAAATAAAAAGTGCCGAGAAATTATCTCAGCACTTATTTAAAAGTATCGCTTACCCATTGAGGAAATAAGCAAAGAGTCGAATTTAGGTGTTAAAAGTTACAGCGACTCCAACGGATATTCTTTTGTATATTTCAGCAATTCATCTACGGTTGTAAATGCCAGGCCTGTTACCGTGTCGGCGCAGCCGTAGTAAATCGCGATGCGTCCGGTTTCGGAGTCAGTCAGCGCCGCGCATGGGAACGTGACGTTTGGTACGTCACCTACGCATTCGTACAATGTTTCTGGGCCAAGTATGTAGTTGCGCGAACGGGCTTTTACCTTCCACGGCTGATCCAGATCTAGAAGTGCGCAGCCGATCCGATACACGAAGCCATTGCAGGTGTTAATGACACCGTGGTAGATCAGGAGCCAACCTTCGTCGGTTTCGATTGGGATCGGGCCGGGACCGACTTTCTTGGACTGCCAGGCCGATTCGTCGCCGCCAATCGTACCCATCACGTAGCGGTGTTTACCCCAGAATGTCAGATCCGGGCTTTCGCTGTAAAAGATATCACCAAACGGCGTATGCCCTGTGTCACTCGGACGGCTCAGCATCGCGTAACGTTCGCCGATTTTGCGCGGGAACAGCACACCATTTCGGTTGTAAGGCAGGAACGCATTCTCCAACTGATGGAACGTTTTGAAATCAAACGTGTAGGCGATACCAATCGTTGGACCATGGTAGCCGTTGCACCAGGTGATGTAGTAGCGGTCATCAATTTTACATACACGCGGATCGTAACGGTATTCCCGTTTCGTCACATATTCGTCGCCTTCGAACATAATCGGCTCATGGTTGATGTTCCAGTTGATACCGTCGTCGCTGAATCCGGCAAAAATGTCCATGCTAACCGAACGCGAGTCGCAGCGGAACACCCCAGCGAACCCGTCACCAAATGGCACAACGGCCGAATTGAATACGCTGTTCGAGTTCGGGATAGCGTGTCGTTCGATAATCGGGTTTTGCGAATACCGCCATACCGGCGCATGCGTGCCTTCTGGCTTTTCTTGCCAAGGAATGTTGGGAAGTTTGTCTCCGATAATAGTGCTCATGGGTACACTCTCCTTTAATATTAATTAAGTCGTACTTGGGCTGCTGACACAGGGTTAGCTTTTTTAGGCCATCAGCCTCAACAGATATTGTCACATTGTCCTTCGTATTTTGCAGTGATACAAAACATAAGAAAAACGTCTGTCGACGTACTTTCAAATAAAAACAGACTGCATTTAGCGGCTATTTTTATTGCGATGATAGAATTCTTCAGCTCTGCTGAAAATTATTAAATTCTATCATCTTAAAAAAAAGCTGTCGAGACTCTCTCGACAGCCTGAGGAACGGCTGAGAGTTCAAGCCGTCCCTCCTTTTGATCCAAAATTAGGGTTTTTAAGAGTATTATTTATTTTGCGCTTTCCATTCATCAAATTGCTTTTGCGCTTCAGTAATAACCTTGTCAATACCAGCATCCTTGAATTTCTGCTCTGCTTTCTTCAAGTATTCGTCAGGATCAACAGAACCAGTGTACAAGGCAGGGATAAACTCTTTGGCAACATTTGTGACCGCCGCTACCTCGGTTTTAACTGGATCTGTATTGAAGTTAAAGCCAAACGTAGGAGCAACTTTTGCGGAGCTATTGAATTTCTGAAATGCATCCCATTTATCCGTAGGCTCATCTTTGTGCAGGTAAGTCAGGTACATGTTGCCCAGTGCAAAACCTGGCATAGCATAATTTGCTTGCATCGCTGGCAAATCTTCGATGTATTGATCATCAAGCTTTTTGTAGTGGGTGCCTTCCAAACCATATTGAATCATATTGCGCAGCTTAGCATCCGTATTCAACAGGTTCAAGAACATCATCGCCCGCTCCGGATTTTTGGAATATGCAGAGATCGCCATCATAGAGCCTGCAGCAGAACTAGTGTAAATGACAGGATCTTGCATTGGTCTTGCTACGATATCATAACCAGCATTTCTGGACCAGCCAAGATCAGCGTATGGTTGTATAATTTCACGGTCAACCAGCCATTTTCCAGTTTTGATATTATCAATGCCTTCCAATGTGGCAACATCTTCACGTAAATATCCATCCTTGTAATATTTCCGCATGGTGGTTAAAGCGGATTTCAACTCAGGCGATCCGAGAATGTTGTTGAATTTAAAGTCTTTGGTGTCCAGATCCATCCCAATTGGAATTTCATCGCCAAGCAGGTAGGCAACTGGCAAATAAGGCTTGAAGGATTTTGGCACGGCTAATGGTGTAATATCCGCAGGCTCGTTGTCCTTAATTGTTTTGAGCAGCGGTTCCAAATCTTCCAGTGTTGTTACTTTGGAAATATCGAGGTTATGCTTGTCTAAATATTTTTTGTTGAAACGCCAAACATACTGTTGTGCAAGCTCTTTGTTAGCAGGAATAGCATAATTCACGCCATCTACTTTTGTTCCTTCTAAGAAACGTGGGTCCAGCTCTTCTTTGATACCCTTTCCGTATTTATCAAGCAAATCATTTAACGGTAAGAATGCACCCTTACTCACATTTGGCAGGTAATCAAAAGCCCATGAGCTGGTGAATGCAATATCATAATTTTCACCGGAGCTGGTGATTACTTGCATTCTTTGGCTATAGTCGCCCCAATCAATCATGTTGATATCAATCGTTGCATTGATTTTTTCAGTTAAGTACTTATTGATCTCCTCTTGAACCATTGGAAGATCCTTTTGATTAGGCCCAATCGTGTACATTTTTAGTGCAACTGGCTCCAGTTTGGAAGCATCAATGGTACCATCATTTTGAACAGCAGCTTCTTCTTTTGCAGCATTGCTGGATTTCCCCCCTTCATTGCTGCCACAAGCCGTTAAACCGACTGATAGCGAAAGCATTAGGGCTAGGGATGCTAATGAAGCCTTTTTCTTGAACATGTTGTTTTCCCCCTATATCGTTTCGTAGTAAATCATCTATTGATACCGCTTACACATCCGATGCATCGAAGCCGGATTTCTCCGGCGATGTGTATTGCAGTTTCAACCTTAAATATTAACCTTTGACAGAACCAACGGTAAGACCTTGCACAAAATAACGCTGGAAGAACGGATACGCCATTACAATTGGCAACGTAGCCAGTACAACCATTGCCATTCTGACCGTTTCGGTCGGCAGCGTGGCAGCGGCATCAAATGCCCCTAGATGTTGCGCGTTTTTAGTCAGAAAATCCATGTTCTTTTCAATCTTCATAAGCATAAATTGAAGAGTTGGAGTTAACTGTGGATTATTGTAATAAAGCAAGGCGTTAAACCAGTCGTTCCAATAACCCAATGAGCTGAACAAACCAATGGTTGCAATCCCTGGCAATGAAATCGGCAAGACGATCCGAACAAAAATCAGAAACTCGCTAGCACCATCGATTTTAGCTGATTCGATAATTTCTTCCGGCACCGTAGTCTGGAAGAAAGTTCTCATAACAATAATGGAAAAGGCGCTTAAGGATAAAGGGAATATCAACGACCAAATTGTATTTTGCAAATGCAAAAACTGGGTCATGACGATATATCCAGGTACCATCCCGCCTGAGAATAACATCGTAAAGAAAGCGAGAAAGCTGAAAAAACCTCGGAATTCAAAATTTCGTCTAGAAAGTGCATAAGCGTACGTTGTTACCAAAGCCAAGCTAATCAATGTACCCAGCACGGTAACAAATAACGTTAAACCAAATGAATTTAGCAATTCGTTGCTAGATTGAAATACATATTTGTAAGCCGCAAGACTGAACTGACTTGGCAGCAGCCTGAAACCCTCCAAAGCCAGAGTTTGCTCATCAGTAAAGGAAATAATAATAACATACAAAAAAGGAAAGATACAAGAAAATGAGAACAAGCCGATCACGATATTAAAGATCGTATTCCATAAAGGAGAGATGGCGTTATGGTCTCTTTTTTTTGACCGTTTTCCCGACTGAACAACGCTTTTCGTTGTGGTCTGCATCATGAGATCCGTCTCCTTTGGATTAAAAGATCGCGTGATCTTTTTCAATTTTACGAACGATATAGTTAGCGACCAGAATCAGAACCAGACCTACAAGGGATTGATAAAGACCCGCTGCGGTGCTCATACCGATGTCACCCATGTTGATCAGTCCACGATAAACGAACGTGTCAATAACGTTAGTTACCGGGTATAATGCGCCTGAATCCTTCGGAAGCTGATAGAACAGACCAAAATCAGAACGGAAGATACCACCAATAGCTAATATCGTCAAGATGATCATAAGCGGTTTTAATAGTGGAATAGTGATGTATCGTGCTTGCTTCCACTTCGTAGCCCCGTCAATGACCGCCGCTTCATAATAGGACTTGTCGATACCTGTAATTGCCGCCAGATAAATGACGCTGTTGTATCCGACACCCTTCCAAATCCCAACAAAAATAATGATAAGCGGCCAATACTTCACTTCTGAATACCAACTGATCGGATCTCCTCCAAAGAAGGTGATAATATGATTCAGAGTACCTTTATCCACACTTAGAAAGGTAAATGCGAAGTAACTGATAATAACCCAGGATAAAAAGTGCGGTAAAAACATGCCTGTTTGATACACCTTTGCCATTCGCTTATTTACAAGCTCATTTAGCATTATGGCAAAACCAACCGCTGTAATCAGACCTAAAATAATAAAACCTAGGTTATACAAAATCGTATTTCTTGTAATGATATAAGCATCGTTGGTTGTGAACAAATATTCGAAATTTTTCAGACCAACCCACTTACTGTTGAACACACTTGCAAAAAAACCATCTGGATGAATCCGAAAATCCTTGAAAGCGAGAATCGTACCGAACATCGGCATGTAAGCGAAAATCAAGAACCAGATTGTTCCGGGCAGTATCATCAGCAGCATAAATCGGTTGCGAATAACCTTTTTAATGAATGCCGACATAAGCATCCCTCCTCGTACTGTTAATTCATGTGATGTCGTTGCTCTTAACTGCAATCAGAAATCCCCCATGATCCTGATTTCACCACGGCTTTCTGAAGAGAGCCGCCCGCTTTTCGTATCACTCGCCCTTAACTAATTTAATTGTGCCAAGAAAGCGCTATCGCTCTCAAGTTGAAAAATACTAGAATGAGATGGATAAATCAAAGATACCCTCCCTCGGCAGCAAAAAAAACTAGCCCTGGGCTGAATTTCCCAGAGCTAACGTCTGTATGACTTTCTCTCACACGTCGATTACTTCGAATAAGTGTACATAGATCTCATCTCCGTGGGAGACACACCCGTATATTTTTTGAACTGCCTGTAAAAGTAGGAACTGTCCGTATACCCGACACTGAAAGCGATATCCGCCGTCTTCTGATCGGTATGCAGCAGCAATTGTGTCGCTTTCTCAATGCGATATTGGTTCAAATAATCCGAGAAGTTCGCCCCTACCTCCTGCTGAAAGAGTTGCCCAAGATAATTTGGGTGCATTTGCAGCCGCTGACTTAACGTTTTTAAGGAAAGCTCTTCAGGGTAGCTATGCTGCACTTGTTCAACCAGAAACGAAACGTGTGCGCTGTATCCCTGTTCCGCTTCCTGCTGATGCTTCAGCCCCCGTTCAACAATACGCCATACATGCTGCCTCAGTCCCTGTAATGTGTTGATGTGGGGCATGGGACCAAACACCTCGGCATAGTCCGGGTTCTTCTCCATATCCTTTACATCGACCATTAGCTGTACAGCAGTATTAAAATAAGGACCACGTTGAATGACCTGTTTGCTCTCACTGACATGAAGTGCAGAAGCAATATAAGCCTGAACTGCTGATATTTCTCCTTCAATAAGCAGTCTGGCAAAGGTATCCGAGCGGGTGGCAGACGAATTGCCTTGAACCAGCTCATTTGACGAGGATGAACTGTAAAGAAGCACATCATCTCCAGCAATAAGATAGGATCCAAAAAGATCTTTGGCCCTTTTATAACCTTTTTGAATATCCTTAAAATCATTGATAACTGGACTTCCTTCTACACACCACAAACGCAGCCCGGTCAGATCATGAAGCTTTCGCATTGCATTCTCCATACTTCTTTTTTGCACAGTATCATGTTCCTCACTCATCGTTGCGGTTAACACAACGATATCGTCGTCGATATCAGGAAAACAGATTACTTCATCTCTGTCCCCTAATTCCTCCGACAACACGCGGCAAAACTCATCCGCCATGTTGGTCAAGTGATATAAGTAAGACATCGGCCGATCATCAGACATAAGCCGTAATACATATACCTGATAAGTGGCATAGTTCAGCGGAATTCCAAGCAGCTCGGCTCGATGTTTTAGCTCAGGGTTCTCAATGTCACCGTTTACCCATCGCTGCAAAACATTGCTTCGAAGGATCTTCCAGTCTTCCTCAGCCCGAAAACGTTTTAGTTCTTCGCGCTCCCAGTCGCCCCTAATATGCTTGATAGTGGCCTCTAGTTCCTCAATGTTGATCGGCTTCAGAATATAATTCTGAATGCCAAGTGTAATTCCTACCTTCACATATTCAAATTCATCATACCCGCTCAATACGATGAATTTAGTATGAGGTTGCATTTCCTTTACCTTTTTGATCAGTTCCAGCCCATTCATGTTTGGCATCATAATATCTGTAATCAATAGGTCTACAGGTTCATGTACAAGTTTTTCCAGCGCCTGCAGACCATCATTGGCCGAACCCGTAATCTGCAGCTCATATTTGCCCCAGTCCATAACGGTTGAAAGGCCTTTAGCAATAAGTGGCTCATCATCTACAAAAAAAACCTTTCTCAAGCAGATCACCTCCCTATGAACATCGGTATCTCCATGCATACCTCTGTCCCTTGCCCTTCTTTGCTGTTAATCGTTACACCATAATCACTACCATAATTCAGGATGATCCGTTCATGTACATTCATCAGTCCAATTGAACGATAGCCCTTCTCGGGCGGATTCAGTGTCTTGTCGAGCGTCTGTCTGATGAGTGTCAACTTGTCTTCTGGAATTCCTGATCCATTATCCGAAACAGTGATCACGATCCGCTCTCCCGAACGTTGTACTTGTACTGTAATGCGATTGTCATGCTCCTGTGAGCGGAACCCATGCACAATATAATTCTCCACAATTGGCTGAACCAATAGCTTGATAATACTGCACTGACGAATATCTGGATCAACCTCAATGTTCGCGCTAAGCTGCCCTTCATACCTCAGACAAAACAATTCTAAATACACTGAACACATATCAATCTCTTCTTCAATTGTCACAATCGTGCTCTTTTTGGCCATGCTCTTGAACATAACCGATAAACTATAAATCATTTGCCCTATATCTTTAGCGCCTTCAAAATAGGCCTTCATACGAATAGACTCCAGTGTATTGTACAAAAAATGTGGGTTGATTTGAGACTGCAGGGCTACAAGTTCCGCATTTTTTTGTTTGATTTCAGAAGCATACATCCTGTTGATATACTGCTCTAAACGATCACCCATATCGTTAAATCTCTGCGAAATCTGCTGCAGCTCATCTTCCCCTGACATTTGAATCCGCGTGGACAAATCTCCTTCACCAATGCGGTTCATGGACCGAATGATGCGCTGTACTTTTCTGGAGTATTTTCTAATGATTGAAGATGTAATGACGAAGCTGAAGACAACAAATGCGATCGTTACCAGGATAAGCCCTGTTCTCAAACTTTGTGTGCTTTCCTTAACCGAAGATTCGGATACAATTCCCACAACAAACAAACCAGCATTTCCGACATTCAGCATGCTGACTCTGGAGGGCTCGTTCAGTTTTACCCAATCCCCTGCCTTTTCCGTGTCAAGATGGTACGGATAAGTCTGGCCAAAATATTCATCTTCAGAATCATAAATGACCAATCCCTTCGCAGTTAGTACCAGAATTCTTCCGGTAATAGCAGCACGACTCTCTAGCCATGAGGTGAACTGCCGGGCATCAAACTCTACGGTCATCATGCCAACACGCTTCAGGGTCAACGGATCCTTTATTTCTCTGGAGTATACATAAGCCATGGAAGCTTTTCCGTCCAGTATTTTATCAGGCTCATCAAGCGGCAATGTATCCCAGCTGTGTTGTTCTCTGCTTGCATACCAGTTTTCCTTGCCTTCAGTGGAACTAGAGTCATTAAACAGCTGTTGATTAGTCCGGCTGATTTGCATATGCACATTGTTTGGATAACTATAAATTGATACATTTCTGGCGCTTGGATCCTGCTCCGAGTAATTCATTAAGAGCGTCTTAAAGGAGCTCAGCCGCTGCTCCCGCATTCCGCTATACAAATCCAGACGATGTTTTAAATAATCCTCGTAATCATGATTAAGTAAGTAGAGCAGATCATCGCTTATTGTAGCGTCGCCGTATATCTGCTGGAATACATTCTGAATGTTTTCGTATTGCCTACTTAGATATATGTTCAGAACCTGTGCGCTTTTAAGATTGTCATCCGTTTGCTCGCTAAGTATCCGCTGCGACTGGTATTGGTACACGAAAGCTGCAGCGATCACAAATAACACAATCATGACCCCTGAATAAAGCACCACGATTTTGTTGAACATCTTCCGCTTTAGATGATTTAAATAAAAATGACGTATTCTAGAAATATGTAACACACCCTGTTTTATATATGGTCACTTCGCCCCCCAGTTTAACACCGCTTCTGTAAACGTAGCAAATGATTTTTGCATACTTTACAAATGAGTGTCTCATGATTATAATGACGATGATCCCCTAAGATCCCCGCAATATTATGCTTGGTCATATGCAAAATAATGCCATTAAACCAAGTATTTCCTGTATATACACATCGCCCCCAATCCTATCATCAAGGGGGTTTACTTATGTTTCTTACTTCGCAAAAGCTGGATGCACGTATTCATGAATTATCCCGCTATCGTTACCGTGATTGTATATCTATTCCATCCTTCCTTAGTCTAGAGGATAAGCGCAAAGAAATTAATCCTGATATTCCCGAGGTCAACGAATCCTGGTCTCCGCTTCGTACGGGTGAAACCTGGACTGGTCGCGACCTTTATTTGTGGTTGTCCGCCCATATTGATATTCCATCTGATTGGTCTGGTAAAAAGGTGCTCGGCGTTTTTGATTTTGGAGAGACAGGTGCCGGTAACAACTCCGGGTTCGAGTCCCTGTTCTATTTGCATGGCCAGCCTTACCAAGGCGTGGATTCCAACCATACCGAAGTTTTTCTGAACGAAGATTTCTCAGGAACTCGTCAGCATTTTCTATTCCGCCTCTGGTCCGGTCTTGAAGGTGGAGGACCACGCAAGAACCAGACACACGGCATACGCACGGCAGAAATCTGTTGGCTTGATGAGATCGCTGATGACTATTACTTCACGCTATTGGCTGTAGCGGAAACTGTAAAGGTACTTGATCCAAATCTGGCCGAGCGGGCTCAATTGCAGAAGTACGCAGATCAATCCTTGGCTTTGATCGACTGGAGTCATCCAGGATCACCTGAGTTCTACACTAGTCTCTATGAGGCTCGAGATGATTTGGCCAAGCATATCGAAGCTATGGAAAAATCAACTCCAGTGGAGATTACTTGCATCGGTCATACTCATATCGATGTTGCATGGTTATGGCAGCTAAAGCATACCCGTGAGAAATGCGCTCGTTCCTTCTCGACTGTTATGAGATTGATGGAGTTATTCCCAGAGTATATTTTCTTGCAAACTCAACCGCAGCTATATGAATATGTGAAAAATGATTACCCTGAGCTGTATGAAAAGATCAAAGAGCGAGCTGCTGAAGGACGTTGGGAAGCTGGCGGCGGCATGTGGCTGGAAGCAGACTGTAACCTGACCTCCGGGGAATCCCTTGTGCGTCAATTGCTTGTGGGCACAAGATTTTTCAAGCAGGAATTTGGAGCGAATTGCGATTATTTGTGGCTGCCTGACGTCTTTGGCTACAGCTGGTCCCTGCCGCAAATTCTGAAAAAGTCAGGAATTAACACGTTTATGACCACCAAAATCAGCTGGAACCAATATAACCGGATGCCGCATGATACGTTCAACTGGCGCGGGATTGATGGAACTGACATTTTGACTCATTTCATTACAACAACAGAGCCATGGTCAGAGCCAGGGTCATGGTTCTACACCTATAATGGCCGTATCACGCCGAAGACCGTCAAGGGAAGCTGGGATGCCTACCGCAACAAAGACATGAACCAGGAACTACTGCTATCATACGGCTTTGGAGATGGTGGCGGTGGTGTCAACCGTGAAATGTTGGAAATGCGCCGCAGACTCGATAAGCTTCCGGGAATGCCTAAACTGAAGACAGGACGTGCAGATGAGTTTTTCCGCAGGTTGAATGATACTGTAGCTACAACAGACAGCTATGTTCATACTTGGGATGGCGAGTTATATCTCGAATATCACCGTGGCACTTATACTAGTCAGGCTCATAATAAGCTGATGAACCGCAAGCTTGAACTGCTGTACCGAGAAACAGAATGGTTAAATGCGATGCACAGTGTCATTGGCGGCGATTGGAGCGTATATCCTGGCAGCTCGCTTTATGAGGGCTGGAAGATTATATTGCGCAACCAGTTCCATGACATTATTCCCGGCTCATCCATCCGCGAGGTATACGAGGACAGCCGTGTTGAATATGCCGAAGCCGAGCAAATCGGTAAACAGGCTTGGCAGCAAGCAGAGGCTGCCCTTGTTGCTGAAGCAGCAAATAACGGCGAGTTTACGGTTTGGAATTCCTCACCTTGGTCATGGAGTGGACTGGTTGAAATTCCCACATGGGACGGAGCATCCAAAGGACTCTGGAAGGATATTCATGGGGTAGAACTGCTCGCTGAGAAGACTAACAATGGCTGGCTTGTAAAGGTGGAGGACGTGCCTTCGCTTGGATATACAACGATCACCTTTGAGAAACAAGATGATGCGCCTGAGGCAGGCAGCACAAATCCATTTGTACTGACCGCACACGGCGTTGAAACACCTTTCTATAAGCTGGAGTGGAATGAAGCTGGACAGTTAACTCGCATCTATGATATAGAAGAGCAGCGCGAGGTGCTGGCGAAGGGAGCTCGCGGGAACGTTCTGCAAATTTTTGAAGACAAACCGCTAGCCCATGAAGCTTGGGATATTGATATTTTCTATCAGCAAAAATCACGGGAAATCAACGCTTTGTCTGAGCTTAAGGTTGAAGAATGCAGTCCATTACGAACCGTCATCAGCTTCGCCTGGACATACGGACAATCCACGCTGACACAGCAAATGATTTTGTACGGAAACAACCGCCGGATCGATTTTGTAACGGAAGCCGATTGGCACGAACGGCAGCAGCTGCTTAAAGTGGCCTTCCCGGTTAACGTTCGCTCCACAGAGGCGACATATGACATTCAATACGGTAATGTAAAGCGCCCAACCCATTGGAATACAAGCTGGGATATGGCCCGTTTTGAGACAGTTGGACATCAATGGGCTGATCTATCTGATCAAGGTTATGGCGTTAGTCTGATGAATGATTGCAAATACGGTTACGACATTAAAGATAACGTGATGCGTCTGTCACTAATTAAATGCGCCATTCACCCTGACACCGAAGCAGATCAAGGCTACCATTGTTTCACGTATTCCCTCTTCCCGCATAAGGGAACATGGCTGCAGGGAGATACTGTCCGTTACGCCTGGGATCTTAATAATCCGCTTAAGGTTAGCCAAGGAAGTGCAGAGGTACAAACTCGCTCCATGTTCAAGCTATCAACAAATACTGCTATGATCTCTGCTGTGAAAAAAGCCGAAGACGATAACAAAGTAATCGTTCGTGTTCACGACTTTTCCGGCAGCCGTAATGTGATCAACATGGAAAGCGACTTTACCCTCGCATCCTGGCAGGAATGCAATTTGATGGAACAGCCTGAAGGCGAACTGCAACATAGCTCCCCTATCTCCTTTGTTCTAGAGCCTTACGAAATCAAAACCTTTATCATTGATCTTGCTAAATAAATGACTCTAAACCACCCGTTTTGAAGTGATCCCATAAAGTTAAACAGGTGACATCATTAGGAGACTTGTTGGGCATGAGTTCGGTACTGTACCGGACTCATGCCTTTTAGTTTTTCCTTAATTCACTTGTTGGTGTCATATCAAGTTCCTCCCACCAATATATAGGGGATAGAAAAAAGAGGGCATGCTCGATGCACACCCTCTTAAATGATTATTCATACGTCTTTACATACCGTATTTAATTGTCATCCGGGACACTTGCTTTTCCCAGGAATCATTGCCCGATAATTCAACCTTCAAGTATTGGGTCCCCGGAGGCGGAAGTTCTGTAGAATAATATGTCTTCTGGTACCATTTGCTGCCAGTATAAACTCCTGGGGTGCTGGCATGAGCTAATTTCGTCCAATTCACACCGTCTGGAGAAACGTAGAAGGCTATACCGTCCCATACACTGAACTGATACATATCTGCTCTAAAGGAAGTGATGTTCGGAAGGTTATATACGAAGCTCTCCGTCGTTCCGTCAAGGCGCTTAACCCGAGAATTATCGCCATTAAAATAACCACTATTGCTGGAATCCATCACAAGTCCGCTCGTATGGGAGAATGATTTGGACCAATCGTCCAAATCATCGATAAGTGTCTGCTCTTGGGGAGCAGGTTGCGATCCCTCCTGTCCAATGAAAGTAACGACGCTATTCGCTGGAATGATGGTCTGGAACTTGCCATTGGTAACCCCTACGGCAGGGCCCTCGACCAAATTCATTTGCTCATTAGTCGTATAAGGTGTTAGCGTTCCTGCTGTAAAGCCGTTTGGAACCATATTAACCTCTGCGGTTGCATCACCGCTATTGATCGCCACAATCGTGAACTGGTCTGTAGCAGGATCTTTGTAGGCTGAGAAATATACATTGTTTTTTGGATTCTCGGTCGCACCGATTCGGACATATCCCGGTTTAATAAATTTACTGAAATTCCCAAGTGTATAAAAGCGTTTCGTCATCTTATAAATACTGGTAGCTTTATCAACATTAATCAATCCTTCATCATTGTCGCCGGGTATCGCCCCTGTCCAGTACAACCAGGCATTGACTCCCGCCTTCGTCATGAAGTCATGGGTTTGCTTAGCGAATTTGAGACCAGAATTCATGCCCGGATCATAGGAATCCACCTTGGATACTTCGGTCATCCAGACTTTCTTGCCTTTGGATACAGCTGTGGAGAATGGCGTTGTCGGAAGCTCCAAATTCAGGACCGGAACCGGGTAGTTATGTCCACCAACGATGTCCAATCTCTCGGCCGAAGCCGGATCATTTAACGAATCCTTGATCAAATCCTCAGACCACCAGGAAGATTCACCGGCGATTACTTTAGTAGAGGACACGCCTTCATTAATCATCGCCTGCTTCAAATAATCCTTCAGGAACACCTGGAAATTGGTTGAGTTCCACTCACATGAATCCCAGGAGAGGAAGGTCATTGAATTTGGTTCATTAGCGATGGATACAGCGTACAGATCGAGATCGAATTGCTGCTTGTACTCCTTAATGAACTTAGACATCAGAAGCGCGTAGTCGCCGTAATTCCCCTTCTTCAGATACCCGCCATGCGTCGTTGAATTGTTGGTCTTCATCCAAGCCGGCGGGCTCCAGGTCGAAGCGACCAGCTTGTCGACACCCCTTGCCTTGGCTTGCTGCATAACCCAGACCTGATCCGGTCTTACGGTAAAATCGAATTGTCCGGGCGCAGGATTATATTCGGCGAATATAGCTCCGCGAAGAATAGACAGACCGATTCCTTTATCCTGCGTAAATAAGAGATCCAAAATTTCGCTCCTCGCAGGTTCCTGTAGATCATAAATCGCACCTGACCATCCAGCCTGCGAGACACCAATACCGTCAATTTCCTGCTTTACGTCATTCCAATTGATGCTGACATCCGCTGCTGCGGCATGCGTAGTGAATGGAAAAGCCATCGCTGTTAGTAGCAATGTGCTCATTGCGGCGGCCATCAGCTTACTAACCATCTTTGTCCTCATTTCAAAACCACCTTTGATAGAATGGTGTGACCAAGGGATTGATTCTGTGAATCCGCTTTCATCAAATTATAGTAAAGCTTACTTATTCGCCAATCCCCCTTTCTAACTTTTACATGCTTATGCGCAGATTATATACGGACAATGGAATAGTGACTACCACTTTTGTGACCTTATTCTTTCACTTCTATGACTTCATTTATTACATACCAAAAACTACAAATCTACGGTGGCGCGTTATTTTGTGATAATGTCTGATTCGGGATTTCAGTTTCCGATCCGGATGGACCTTATGATCGTTTCACCGGACTTTGTTGCAGGAGGAACGACGACATACCCCGCATTACTTCCTTCAATGCTCTCCAGCTGAAATGAATCGCCCGGCGACGATAACGCGACGCCTCCGTTCTCTGCCTTCTTAAGATTAGGAACATAGATGACGGTAGCCACGCGGGAAGCTCCTTCTCCTGTTGCTGTGTGTACTTCTTCCCATGACATGGTGAACACTTCCGACTCGGGGGCGTAATGATAATGCTGTAAGCAGCCGGCTACAGCCATTGGATAGGCGCGGCAGATTGCCTTGAAGAAGGTATACTGGTCCATATTGCGCCCTTCATAGCTCCAATACGTATCCCCGCACAGCAGCTTTTCAAGCATTTCCTTCACCACGTATGCAGCTTCCTTCGCACCCGAGGATCCGTAGTACGCACCCCATTCACCGATGACGAGCGGCATATCGAGCCGCTCGCGCGTCTGTTCGTGCCTCTCGAAAATGAGTTGGACTCGCCCCGCATTTGCCGCATCCGAGAAGTTCGTATCGGTGACGAGATCATAGCCGTGTGGTGCATATACTTGATTGGCGTCGCGGTTGCCGTTAATATCGACTGCTGGTTCAATTCCACTTAAAACACCAATGTTCGAAAAGTAATTCGTCTCCAGAAAAATAGCCGCCTCGGAATCCCCCTGCCGAATCGCTTGCGTTACCTTGGAGAAGAACGCCGATAACGTGTCGCGCTCGAACCGGGTGTAGCCCTCGGTTACGACATCGATAATGGATACATAGCGCTCGGTTTCGCTCATAAATTGCAAGGCGTTCATCCGTTTCTCGGGATCGAAAAAGTCTTGAATCAATTGTTCGATGTCCGGATCAGAAATTTCTTGCGCCGCGGCAAATTCTTCGGCATATTTCATAAACATCAGAGGCTGAATTCGGTTCGCGTCCGAACCGATAAATGGCTCGTTCATCAAATCATAGCCGATGACGGCAGGATTGCTTGCGAACCGTTCCGCAACATACCGCCATGCCGCTGCATAATGATCCTGCAGGCCGATGCCGTCTTCGGCAGGCGTGTTGCTCCAGAAATGGTCGAATGCACGCTGAACCGCGGGACTGATTAAATACGCGTCGCTCCACACTTTGCCCGTCACATGCGGCTCTCCGTCCGTCAACGTCGCCCATTGCGGTGCTCCGTCGCCATAATCAACGCCGTACAAGTCTTGGTGCATGTCGAGGAATACCCACAGGCCTTGCTTCGCCGCATACTCGACCAGCTTCTCCATCTCCGCGAGATATCCGTCGTCATACTTACCTGGCTCCGGCTCGACGCCGTCCCAAATGATGCCAAGCCGCACAACGTTGAAACCCCACTCCTTGAGCTTCCGAAAATCTTCCTGGTCCCAGGCACCTATATAGTTGCCATTCTCTTTGCAAACCATATTGATGCCATGCAAAATGACTTGGCGTCCTTCCTGGTCCACAAACTGGCCACCCAATACCCTAATCGAACGGTTAGACATATTTATCCCCCTTTGCTTTAATAAACTGACGAGTCAGCCTAAATTTCGAAAACTCTATATCTTAGGTTCTGAATCTATTGAAATCTACTATCTTCCACCACTCCACTCGAGGATACAATATGCGTTGGAAAAGGAAATTAATTTAATTAATTCGACCTCCTAATGGGGTAACGTTTGTATATATATTCCCTTTCTTCTCGCAATTTCCTACTCGGTAATCCATAAAAAAAGGACGCTCCCACCTCTTCGCTTGGGCATCAGCTGAATCTAAGTCTAGTCATCAGCACATGCGCCTCGATATAATCAAGTACAGAAGCTATCGTGTCCCGTTAATTCAATAACTGTCAATTATTATTTTTTCTTTTGTATTCTTTCAATAAAAATCCAACTGTAATAAATTAGCCAAAAAACAATCGGAACTAAAAACACATATGGTCTCTTATTTGCTGGAAGAAAGTAAAATAAAAATAGCCCAATTATTAGCATAGGTGGCATTAAAATAAAATATTTCTTTTTATGCACATTTATCCCCTCCCATTTGTTTAATATTAACAAATATACCACCATCTTGTTCAACTAAAATGGACGCTTGATTGAAAAAGACTGCCATAAGGCAGCCTAAATAATTGAACAATCATGTCCCAATGGTTCTAGTCTTTACTTGTATCGCCCTTCTCCTATCCTCTTTTATACTAAGGTGAAAATTAAGGAGGATCCTGAACCACATGCACCTGTACAGTAAGTTTGCTGTCTACTGTTGCCAAGATTACATTTGATAATTCATGGGGTCGTATTTCCGTTTCCAGCCATACGCGGTCCTTTCCGATCTCGCGCAATAGCGCATGTTCCATGTGGCCGTCCGTAATGATCGGTTTGGTTAGATTGAAGGGTTGAGTGGTCAGCTTTAAGTCAGTCGGAGTTATGGGTTGATAAGCTGTATTTAGAAAAACAGAAAGTGTACCGCCTGGTTCCCAGGCAGCAAAGGCGACCTTCGAGATGTCCTCAGCATTCGCTTTTCGCAGCTCAGCATACAAGTATTCAATGGACAGATTCGCTTTCGACAGGTTCCGGTAATTAAGCTTCCCGTCCAGAACAAGTGTTATTGCCGGTGGGTCAAAAAAATGTTTAAGCAGCGGGATCTTCAGACTGAGCCAGATTGCGGCTATGTACAGAAAAACAATCGAAAAGGTCGAAATGGTGGAACCTTTTAACCCAAGATGCTCGTCCGAGAGCGGATGTGCGATAATATTTCCAAGCGTAAGTGCGATAATGAAATCAAGAAACCTGAGTTGGGAAATGGAACGCTGGCCCATCATTTTGGCGGAAATGATCAGAAATATAAATCCAACAATACTTCGCATAACCCATTCTATTGCCGTCAAGGAGTCTTGGCCTTTGAAAAAATCCATGCACGCATTCCCTCCGTCACTTTATTGCCAACAATTAGATTACCCTACTTCAATCCGCCCCATACAAATAGTGGTAGCAGCTAAAACGGCTCCAACGAAACATATAAAATTTAAACCATCCTCATTTGCCTAAAACTTTTATCCCATGTTTGGGAAACGAGCTTATATCCATAAAATCAAAAAGCCCGTTATTATACGGACTTTTAAGCGTATATATGTACTTGTCCCTCGAAGCTATCAATATTCCATATTATTCAATGTATGAATCACTGACGGTCCAGTCCAATGGGTACAAATGTACGAAAAATGAGATCACCACACAACAAAATTCTTCTCAGCGCACTTCAGAGTTTATATTTCTCTTACTGTTCTTCCCAACTTAAGTATGTCAACGATTAAGGCGAACACTTTCGAGTTAATGACTTGATCTGTATATTCATATATAATAATTTGGTAATCAATAAAAATGTAGGAGGAACATCCTTTGGACTCTACCTTGCAAATGTTAAAAGCTCTTACCGATGCCAACGGCGTACCCGGTCACGAAGACGAAGTGCGTGATGTTATGCGGGAGCACATTGCTCCCTACGCTGACGAATTGATGGTTGATCATCTCGGCAGCTTGATCGCCAAAAAAACGGGCACCGCCCCGGACGGCCCTAAAATTATGGTAGCCGGACATTTAGACGAAATCGGTTTCATGGTGACGCGAATTGATGACAAAGGCTTTCTATACTTTCAACCGCTCGGCGGCTGGTGGGAGCAAGTGATGCAAGCGCAGCGGGTGACCGTCATGACGCGCAAAGGGAACATTCCCGGCGTGATCGGCTCGAAACCGCCGCATATTTTATCGCCAGAAGCCCGTAAAAATCCAGTTGATAAAAAAGAGATGTTCATCGATATCGGCGCGGAAAGCAAAGAGCAAGCTACGGAGTTCGGCGTTCGCCCGGGCGACTCCATCGTACCGGTTTGCGAATTTACCGTGATGAAAAATGAAAAAATGCTGATGGCCAAAGCATGGGACAACCGCATCGGCTGTGCCATAGCGATCGATGTGCTGAAGCAATTGAAAGACGTCGAGCATCCGAATACCGTTTATGGCGTCGGCACTGTTCAAGAGGAAGTCGGCTTACGCGGAGCGAAAACGGCCGCAAATGTCATTCAACCGGATATCGGTTTCTCCGTTGACGTAGGAATCGCTGGCGATACGCCGGGTGTGAGCGAAAAGGACGCCTTGGCCAAAATGGGCAAAGGGCCGCAAATTCTCATTTATGACGGATCGATGATCTCGCATCGTCGTCTGCGCAACTTCGTTACCGATACAGCGGATGAGCTCGGCATTCCTTATCAATTCGATTACGTCGCAGGAGGCGGCACTGACGCGGGCGCCATTCACGTGACAGCCGGCGGTGTACCATCGCTTGCGATTTCGATTGCAACCCGATATATTCATACGCATGCGGCGATTCTCCACCGCGATGATTTCGAAAATGCTGTGAAGCTGGTCACCGAAGTAATCAAACGATTGGACAAGAACAAAGTGAAGGAACTTACACTCGGCCAAGCGTAAGGAGCGACTGCGTGCCGTCCTAGCCGATTGTGTCATTTAACTACAATGTGGTCCCATTTGTATCATCAGACAGTAACTAAATTTAGTTGAAACTGTCTCTAATATTTCAGGAAAACTTGTAAAAAGGATGAGTTTAGATCCACTACCGAATGTGAATCTTGCTCATCCTTTTTTTCATACTGTTGTTTTTTATCATAGAGGTTCTCTTGACATACCCAGCTATTACAATACTTCAATGTTGTATTCGGATTATTTTGGTCATTTTGGTCTTGAATGAAGCACATACCGATTAATGGGTCGCCCTACACCTCCATAATTCACCTCTAGATAGACATATCCCATCTTTGACAAATAATCGAGGTATCTTCTTGCTGTCACTCTTGCAATCCCAACGCCTTCGGCTGTTTCTTCTGCGGATAGCTTACCACCTTTATCAGCCATTACTGCAAGCACTTGTTTAAGTGTTACTGGGTTTAATCCCTTCGGTAGTTCTTCCGTAGGTATAAACAATTCAGCAGGTGATAATGATTCGATAAAGTTCTTGTCTCGTATTACACTCTGCTCTAATAGAGAAGATCCATCATTCACAGTGCTATCAGTCCGGACCTCATCTCCCATTTGCAGTATACGATCAAGCTGCTCTTGGGTAACTGTATGATCGTCGGTTAACGTCTCGTATCGATCACGATAACGTTCCAATGTCCGTCTAACCCGCTCTAGTTTAAATGGCTTGATAATATAATCTACTGCACCGTTTCGCATCATCGCTCGTAATGTTTCCGTCTCTTTGGCAGCCGTAACTACGATCACATCCACTGGCATTTCACGCGCTCTAATTTCCTGCAGAGTACTAATTCCATCAAGTAAAGGCATAAACACATCCAGAAAGATTAGATCCGGCTTCAGTTCTTCGATCATCCGCAAGCCATCCTGACCGTTGCCTGCCGTACCAACAACTTTATAACCATTCACCCGTTCGATGAACATGCGGTTCACTTCCTGAACCATTGGATCATCTTCTATCAGCAATACTTGCACGATATGTTTACATTGCTCCTGCATCTCTTGTCGCCTCCTTCATCGGAAAAATGATTTCCATTGATGTTCCGAGTCCTGGGGAGGATTCACACCGAAGTAGCCCTTTACCTTTTGCAATAATCCCACTTATCAGAAATAGGCCTATCCCACGATGCTCTCCACTTTTGGTCGAGAAGCTGCGTTCCAGCATTCTTGCTTTCGTGTCTTCTGTCATACCGCAGCCATTATCCTCGACTAAGATCGATAAATAATCTTCATCTTGTCCAATGTACAGATACACTGACTTCTGATCAACCTTGCTATTGGAAAGTGCATCAAATGCATTTTCAATCAAATTGCCTACCAGAAGCACGAGATCTCGTCGATCAAGCGAATCTGGAAATTGACGCAAACCGCAGTTCGGATCGATGATCACATCGATATCTAGCTCATTTCCTCGACTGATCTTACCAAGCAGTAGGCCTGCCACTCCATCATCCTCAAAATGCTCCTGCATAAATCTTGTTGTCTCTTCATGTTGATCGGATACCTCAAACAAATATCTTAAAGCTTCTTCATGTTTCCCAAGCTGCAGAAGCCCTGCAACGGTATGCATTTTATTCATATGCTCATGATTTTGAGATCGCAAAGCATTCACAAATTCCCGCACACCTGTCAGTTCTTCTGCCATATGCGTAACCTCCGTGCGGTCTTGAAAAATCGCAATGGCTCCCTGTGTAATACCCTGCTCAATTATGGGAATTCGATTGCTCCAAATGAGCGTATCACCAACCAGCAACTCGTGGTTCAAGAGCGGCATCTTTACTTTAAGTACCTCAGGCAAGCGAGAATCTGGAATCACATCCCAAATGTTCAGCCCAATAACATGTTTGGACACGCCAAAAATATGCTTTGCCCGTTCATTAAAAATCGTGATTCGCTCCTTGCTGTCAATGGCGATTACTCCTTCATGCATCGCTTGGAATGCAGCCGTATGCTCACGAAACATCGAGGCAATTTCATGCGGCTCTAAATTATACATCTCTTTCTTGATATGTTTAGCAAGCATCGCTGAGCCTATCATTCCAAACGAAAGCGCTAATATAATCAT
>JAIRVF010000109.1 GCA_031254035.1 Paenibacillus sp. | reverse complement strand
ACACGACCGTTAAGCCCTCCAGCGCCGATGGTACTTGGACCGAAGGGTCCTGGGAGAGTAGGACGTTGCCAAGCGAAGGACCACTGTTGATGTATAATCGACGGTGGTTTTTTTGTATTCTCTAAAGTTATTTTTTTTACACTCAACCATGATATAATTCTCAATATAGTAAAGCTATTCCTAATATTTTTTAAGAGAGGGGTAAGTACATATGAAGAAAGGCAAGAAAGGATTGGCGTCCGCGCTTCTCACAGGCCTACTAGTAATGGGGATATCCCTATCTGCCTATGCAGAAGAGACTTCAGGCATTTCCCGTGGAGATTTTTTGAAGATGGTTACTACCAATTTGAATATATCCGCTACTTCCACAGTGCAGCTTCCTAAAGACGTGCCTTCGGACTCGACTTATAAGGATAGTGTAAGTACTATGTTAGAACGTAAAATACTTAAAGGATTTCCTGATGGCAGTATAAGAACGAACGAACCAATTACAGGTAAAGATGCTTCAATCATCCTAGGGCGGGTCCTGGGCTTTAAAGATGCAGAGAGTATTAATCGCTTAAAATCTGAAATGGGCATTGATTGGCAGTCGCAACAAATTTTAAGTGCTTCCGAGGTTGAGGCATCATTAAGTAAGGTACTCCGAAATGATGAGAATGCAGTTAATCTCATGGCTGCCGTTCAAAAAGAGATGGAAAATATACATTCGTATGAATCCCAGGTTGGCATGCATATGCAAATGCATATTCAAAGCAGCAGTGAACTCAATGAGAATAATGTAAACAGTGCACTTCATGATCAATCTGGCACAGACAAAAACACAATGTCCTTAAAAATGGATGTCGAAGGAAAGGTTCAGCTAGATGACAAGCAGGGCATGATGGAAAAGATGACGATGAAGAATTTTATGGGCTCCGGTGATTTGGATTCGTTGACGTATATGGTACCGGAAGGAGTCTACACGCAAAGTCCGGGTATGAAGACCGATAAACAATGGATTAATATGTCCAAAGGGATGTCTACTTTTGATCAATTGATGAAGCTGCAAAAGGCAAATGCTACACAGATCAGCAGCTTGAATCAAAAGTATTTTATTTTCCGTGATTTGGGCAAAGATACGATCGGCGGCAAGCCCTTTGCTAAGGTGGCATTGTACGGCAAGATCCCATCACTTCAAGGACTTCTTAACGGTACGCAAAGCCTCACAGGGATGGGCGACATGATGAGTTCCCTTCCTAGCGAAGGGAAAGAAACGATAAAAAACATGGGGGTGTCCGCCAATATCGTATATTGGATCGATGAAGCAGCCCACCGTATATACAAAGCAGATATGAACATGTCCTATACTATGCCGGCTGTCGGCCAAGCCCCTGAATTTATGATGGATATGGCCACGAACATGAGCTACAGCAAATATAATGAACCGCAAACGATCATACTACCTGCGGAAGCCAAGAAAGCTCCAACGATGGAGGAATACATGGCTCAAATGTCTGAATCCCTTCCTCAAGCAGGGCAGAAATAATTACTATGTATGAAGTTTACGAAAATTGGGCATCCCACCAAGGGATGTCTTTTTTTGATGCGATGTCTTCTTCCAGTGGACATGTATTTGCAGGTATTAGACAAGTGCGTTTTCCGTTTGTTTTACAATGCTCAATTCCTTGACAGTATCATGGCGGCTTTGCTAAGATGGCAATAATATATTTTCAGAAAATGATTTTCAAGCCTTGCAGTATAAGGGTTTTTATGAATACAACACATATAAATGAGGGGGAAATTCCGAGGTGTGGGAAGACAAATTCAGTAAAGAAGGATTTACTTTTGACGATGTATTGTTGGTGCCGCGCAAGTCTGAGGTGCTGCCGAAGGAAGTGGACGTGTCCACAAGATTAAGCAAAAATGTAAAACTCAACATTCCACTCATCAGCGCCGGTATGGATACCGTTACTGAATCCGCGATGGCGATTGCTATTGCAAGAGAAGGCGGAATCGGGATCATCCATAAAAACATGTCGGTGGAACAGCAGGCTGAAGAAGTAGACCGCGTGAAACGCTCAGAAAGCGGCGTTATTACGAATCCATTTTCCTTAACACCTGAACACCTAGTTTCCGATGCTGAGCAAGTTATGGCCAAGTTCCGCATTTCTGGTGTGCCGATTGTGGACGAACAGCATAAGCTGGTTGGTATTCTGACGAACCGGGACCTGCGTTTTGTGCATGACTACAGCATTCAGATCAAAGAAGTAATGACAAAGGAAAATCTCGTAACGGCCCCAGTTGGTACTACACTGCAAGAGGCTGAGGTTATCCTTCAAAAACATAAAATTGAAAAGCTTCCTTTGGTGGATGAGAATAATGTGCTAAAAGGCCTTATCACCATTAAAGATATCGAAAAAGCGATCCAGTTCCCAAATGCGGCGAAAGATGCACAAGGACGTCTGCTAGTTGGTGCGGCGATTGGTATCTCCAAGGACGGTTTTGATCGTGCCGAAGCATTGGTTAAGGCCGGTGTCGATCTCATCGTGGTGGATTCCGCGCACGGACATCATATCAACATTTTGGATGCGGTCCGCAATCTGCGCAGCAAGTATCCTGACTTGACGATTATCGCAGGCAATGTCGCAACCGGGGAGGCTACACGTGATCTGATCGAGGCAGGCGCTTCGGTGGTGAAGGTGGGCATCGGACCGGGCTCGATTTGTACAACCCGCGTTATTGCTGGTATCGGCGTACCGCAAGTCACCGCTATTTACGATTGCGCGAAGGTGGCTCGTGAATACGGCATCCCGCTCATCGCTGACGGCGGCATCAAATACTCCGGCGAAATTACCAAAGCGATCGCTGCAGGCGGACATGCGGTCATGCTTGGAAGTATGTTTGCTGGTACAGAAGAAAGCCCTGGCGAATCCGAAATTTATCAAGGACGCCGCTACAAGGTATATCGCGGTATGGGCTCCATGGCCGCAATGAAGCAAGGTAGTAAGGACCGTTACTTCCAAGACGACGATAAGAAGCTCGTACCGGAAGGCATTGAAGGACGTGTCGCTTACAAAGGACCGCTTAAGGATACGATTCACCAGCTGGTCGGAGGCCTCCGCTCTGGTATGGGATATTGCGGAACCCAAACGCTAGAAGAGCTACGTGAAGATACCCAGTTTGTGCGGATCACCGGCGCGGGCCTTCGTGAGAGCCATCCGCATGACATCCAGATTACCAAAGAAGCTCCAAACTATTCCGTATAAAGTGAAGATGGTTTGCACAAAACCAATATCTTCTTGCACAGGCAGGCCGAATTTCGGCCTGCCTGGCTTTTTTTGATGAATTCACTGTGATAGAATAGAACAAGCAAGATTTTTTTGGCAAGAGGGGAGTTAACAATTCATTGAGTAAGAAATGGAAATTGGCGAGCCGTACGGCGGGCCATATAAAACACAAACGTCATTTTGTTAAAAAAAGCGTTGCTTCGGTTATGCTTCTGAATATGTTATGTTTATCCGCCTTGCCTGCCGCCATGGTGTTTGCAGAAAAGGCTCAGGCAACGACGCCAACTACAAAGGCCACTAATCAGATTGCCGTAGCAGGCAGCATCCAGAAGCCTGATCTTAATGTATTATCTGCCGTTTTGATTGAGCCGAATACAGGTCAGGTTCTTCTATCCTTTAATGCGGATGAGGCACTTCCCCCAGCAAGTATGACCAAAATGATGACGGAGTATATCGTCGCCGAACAGGTTAAGCAAGGGAAACTCAAATGGGACGATAAGGTAACCGTAGGGGAAAATGCGGCCAAAACTATCGGTTCACGTATTTTCCTGGCCCAAGGAGATGTGCATACTGTAGAGGAGCTGTACATTGCGATGGCCGTGGGCTCGGCCAATGATGCAACGGTTGCTCTCGCGGAACGTGTATCCGGTTCTGAACAAGAATTTGTTAAGCTGATGAATGAAACGGCCAAGCAGATGGGAATGAAAACGGCCCATTTTATTAATGCTACCGGTCTTGATAAAAAAGACATGCCAAAGAACTATCAGCCAGATACGGATAAGGAAGACATCATGTCAGCGATGGACGCGGCGATTCTGGGCAAACGGATCGTACTTGATCATACAGACTTTGCAAGATTTACTTCCATTCAATCGTATAAATTCCGGGAACGCGACAAAACTCCAATTGTGAATTACAACTGGATGCTTGAAGCGAATAAAAATATCACAAACTTCAAAGCTTATGCATATCCGGGTTTGGATGGTCTTAAGACCGGACACACGAATAATGCAGGTAACTGTTTCACAGGCACTGCCGTACGCAATGGCACTCGCCTGATCAGTGTTGTCATGGGAGCCAATTCTGAAGCTCACCGGTTTACGGAAACGAAGAAAGTTCTGGACTTCGGCTTTGATAACTTTGAGATCAAGCAGGTTGTAGCCGGTAAATCCAAAGTTAAAGGTCTCGACACCGTTTCTGTGAAAAAGGGCGTGGAAACCAGTGTTGGCGTTGTAACAGATAGCGACGTTAGCTTTATCGTGCCGAAGGGCAGCGATGTGAAAGGCGTTCAGTTTAAGACGCAGCTTGAGCCAGAAGACAAATTGGTGGCTCCGATAAAGAAGGGCACCAAGATTGGCACCGTTACGTATACGTACAAAGCCGAAGGCATGGAACAACCTCAGACTAAAACTGTAAATCTGGTCACTTCCGAGGAAGTTGAAAAGGGCAGTTGGTTCCGTTTGTTCTTCCGGGCCATTAAGGACATGTTTGTGGATTTGTTTGACGGTATCAAGAATCTCTTTTAAGTCATGTAAGATCATAGCAATGCAGCCGTATTTCTGTTACAATTGCGCGGGAAAGCAAATGACATGATATATAATTCAGGGGGCATAGATATGGAGACAGGGACATCAAAAGTAAAAAGAGGCATGGCGGAAATGCAAAAGGGCGGCGTCATTATGGACGTCATGAATGCTGAGCAGGCAAAAGTCGCTGAGGCGGCAGGCGCTACTGCCGTTATGGCTTTGGAACGTGTACCATCCGATATTCGTGCAGCAGGCGGCGTAGCCCGTATGGCTGATCCGACGATCGTCGAAGAAGTGATGAAAGTCGTTTCCATTCCGGTCATGGCGAAAGCTCGTATCGGCCACTATGTAGAAGCGAAAGTGCTGGAATCCCTGGGTGTCGACTACCTCGACGAGAGTGAAGTACTGACTCCTGCTGATGAAGTATTCCATATCGACAAATCGGACTTCACCGTTCCATTCGTTTGTGGAGCGAAAGATTTGGGAGAAGCACTGCGCCGTATTAGTGAAGGCGCTTCAATGATTCGTACTAAAGGTGAACCCGGAACAGGTAACATCGTGGAAGCTGTTCGCCACATGCGTTTAATCAACAGCCAGATTCGCAAGGTACAAAGCATGTCCAAGGACGAGCTGTATGCTGAAGCGAAAAATCTGGGTGTGTCTTACGACCTGCTCGTTGGTGTACATGAAAACGGCAAGCTGCCAGTCGTAAACTTTGCCGCAGGCGGTGTTGCTACACCGGCTGACGCTGCTTTGATGATGCATCTGGGCGCTGACGGCGTATTCGTAGGCTCCGGTATTTTCAAATCGGACAATCCGGAGAAATTTGCCCGTGCGATCGTAGAAGCAACAACGCATTACCAAGATTACAAGCTGATTGCTGAAGTTTCGAAGAACCTGGGTACACCAATGAAAGGCATCGAGATTTCGAAGCTAAGTCCGGCTGAGCGCATGTCGGATCGCGGCTGGTAAGAGAGAAAGGCTGACGACACATGAAAATTGGGGTGTTGGCACTACAAGGTGCCGTAGCTGAGCATATTCGCAGCATCGAGCTTGCGGGTGCCGAAGGTGTGGCCATTAAGAAGAAGGAAGAGCTTCAGGACATTCAAGGTCTGATCATTCCCGGAGGCGAAAGTACAACTATCGGTAAACTGATGCGCAAATACGATTTTATCGATGCCATTCGCCAGTTTGCATCGGAAGGCAAACCGGTTTTTGGCACCTGTGCAGGCCTGATTGTGCTTGCGACAACGATTGAAGGTCAGGAAGAGGCTCATCTGGAGCTGATGAATATGACCGTTGCCCGCAACGCATTTGGACGTCAGCGTGAGAGTTTTGAGACCGACCTGGATGTAAAAGGGATTGATGAACCAATCCGCGCCGTGTTCATCCGTGCGCCGCTGATCCGCAGCGTGGGAGAACAGGTGGATGTATTATCTTCATATAATGATGAGATCGTAGCGGCGAGACAGGGGAATTTGCTGGCATCTTCATTCCATCCGGAACTAACGGATGAATACCGGTTCCATCAGTATTTCGTGGATATGGTAAAAGCCACATCATAAAACCTTGTTTTTATGCCGATATATAACATGACAAACACCTTGACTCTTTTTATGATATCTAGAGACCCCAATAGGGTAAGCTTTAGGTAGGGAGTGTATATTAGCTTGCTTGTTTCGCATATTTGCGGGATCGGCAGGCTGATGGGCATTTCCACAAGGGTCGGGGTTATTTTTTTGAAGAGACCGCATCTAGAAAGAAAACATCCGTCTTACATATTCGTCATGGTGTTATCGATAGATGTTTTATAGATTGATGGTCGGATATTCGTAAGATCTATAGGAGGAATTGTCCAATGCTGGATGTAAAAATATTGCGGAGCGATTTTGCCGAGGTTGAGCAGGCACTTAAGAACCGTAACAAATCACTGGATTTGATCTCGGGTTTTCCCGAGCTTGATACGCGCCGCAGAGAACTGCTGCAGGAAAGTGAAGCACTGAAAAACCGCCGTAACACCGTGTCGGGAGAAGTAGCCAAACGGAAAAAGAACAAAGAGGATGCAGAAGAGCTAATTTTGGAGATGCGTGATGTGTCGGACCGGATCAAGGCAATGGATGAGGAAGTTCGCGAACTTGAAGCCTCGATCTCCGATATGATGATGGCGATTCCGAATATGCCGCATGAATCCGTCCCTGTAGGGGCTTCCGAAGAAGATAACGTGGAAGTACGGCGCTGGGCGGAACCAACGAAGTTTGAGTTTGAACCGAAGGCTCATTGGGAGATTGCCCAGGGACTTGATATTTTGGATTTTGAGGCGGCCGCCAAAGTGACGGGCTCACGGTTTACCTTTTACAAAGGACTCGGAGCGCGTCTCGAACGTGCACTGATTAATTTCATGATGGATCTGCACAGCAGTGAGCACGGTTATGAAGAAATGCTGCCTCCATACATCGTAAATGGGGACAGCCTTCGTGGAACGGGACAGCTGCCAAAATTCGAAGAGGATTTGTTCAAAATCCGCGATACCGATTATTACCTGATTCCTACTGCTGAGGTACCGGTGACGAACTATTACCGCGAAGAGATTTTGTCGACGGAGGACTTGCCTAAGTATTTCGTGGCATATAGCTCCTGTTTCCGTTCTGAAGCTGGCTCCGCTGGACGCGACACTCGCGGCCTCATCCGCCAGCATCAATTCAACAAGGTTGAGCTGGTGAAGCTTGTTTCCCCGGAATCATCTTATGAGGAACTGGAGAAAATGACGGCCAATGCCGAACATGTTCTACAGCTTCTGAAGCTCCCTTACCGCGTAATGGCATTGAGTACAGGTGATATGGGCTTCTCCGCCGCAAAAACCTATGATCTCGAAGTATGGCTGCCTGAAAGCGATATGTACCGTGAAATCTCCTCATGCTCGAATACAGAGGACTTCCAGGCGCGTCGGGCGAATATCCGGTTCCGTCCTGAACCGAAAGCCAAGCCGGAATTTGTACACACGCTGAATGGTTCGGCGCTCGCTGTAGGCCGGACGGTTGCCGCCATATTGGAAAATTACCAACAGGCGGACGGAAGCGTTGTGATTCCTGAGGTATTGCAGCCTTATATGGGTAACGTGAAAGTTATTACTTCGAAAAACAAATAAGGCTTGATTATGGGCGAAATCTGTGGTATGATATTTTTGTTACGCTTTATGTAATTTAAAATTTTATTACCACATGGAGAGGTACCGAAGCGGTCATAACGGGGCGGTCTTGAAAACCGTTAGGGTGCAAGCCCACATGGGTTCGAATCCCATCCTCTCCGCCATAACTTACAAACGACAGAAGCCATCCTTTTTGAAGGAAGGCTTCTTTTTTATTTCAGAAAGTATAAAGTCACTGCCCTGTTTCATAAGTTATTGGGTCCCCGCATCAAGAAAGTAACAGTCATTTTCTTGATCGCGCCTAAACGAATAAATTCAGGGGCTTCTCCGCACATTAAAAGTGTAGGGGAGGTGTGATAAATTGAACCGAGAATTTCAACTGAGCCAAGATCAGCTTGTCCATGCTTGGCAAACTCAACTGCCTAAAAACCTGGATCCTACGGATTCCGCCCAAGTTTTGGCCGATGGAGCCAACCCAAGTGCCTTGCGTATTCATATTGATGTAGCCGGGCGCACAATGTATTCTTTTGATTTTCAATGTTCTTACTTGGACACGCGCGAGGTAATGGTGGATTTGGTAGATGTGGAACGTGATGGACGAACCGTTGATGAACATACGGAGATTATTCAGGATATGGCCCAAGGATATACCCGTCATATTCATGAATGCGCGCAGGCGCTTCATGATATGACTCATCACGGTAAATGAAAAGAGGGAGATAAATGACCAAGGCCAGACCCGGACTGGACAAAAATCTAAGCAATGTTATCGATGAGCTAAACGAGACACCGGTAAACAGCCACCATGCCCAGCAAATCCAGCAGGACAAAAATGACCGCAGGCATCAAGATTCCTTAAATCATGACAAAACAACTGATCTAACGCACCCGCACTCTTAAGTCTAAGGGGGAACACCAGATGAGCAAACCCAAAGCGATTCCCGTACCGGAGATGCAGCGGGAGGAGCAGCGACGAAATCACCGTTCAAACGGCGAGAATACGATGCAAGAACCTCTTTCTGGATCGAAAAAAGTGAAAAACCGTAATCATGTAAGTCATTTGAATAAAGAGGGATAACCCCTTGGAAATTGGAAAAGGCATTTCGACACGCGTCGAAGTGCTTTTTATTTTCCTTTATATGAATCAATTTCATAATTCCAATCCCTTGCTGTAACAAGGTTTTTCAGGCATAAAAAAGGGAGTACCTCCCCAAATCTCGAATAGGTTAAGCGTCTAAACCAAACCATTTTGAGACG
>JAIRVF010000139.1 GCA_031254035.1 Paenibacillus sp. | reverse complement strand
AGCAGAGGTATAAGCGGAGTGTTATCCATTCTGCGGATTCCACCATAGCGAATGAGCTGCGATAGCTTTCTGGCCGCCGCCGCAATTTGTACGACATCCTGGCTTTCGACCGCAAGTCTCTGCATAGTTTGCCGCCCCGCCTCCATCTGGTGGACCATCCCGCATTCATAGGCAACGCTAATAAGCTGTGAGGCCTCTTCAATAGAACTGCAGTTTTCCAGCCGCTGGTGTAGGACAAATCCTGCGGCGATTTCCACGGTCTCGCCAAGCAGATTGGATTCAACCACCTCGATTTCCACTTCAGGCGACCATTGTACGATCCAGTGTTCCGCCCAGTCGGCCTGATCCTGGGTTCTGCCTTTTTCCTTGACAAAATGAATCCCCAGCAGCATCAAGCGGTGAAACCAGAAAGAACGATTCAAATCCAAATAAGCGGCTTCTTCCGAAGACACCCTGCGGTTTTCGCGCAGATCGAGCACCAGATCGCTTGCTACAGCTGTTTTATATTTGTCCAGCTTCAGCCGTTTCAGTTGACGATTCATATCATCCTGGATCGGCGTCTGGCTGACACCTTCCGCCAGTTCTCCGATCGCGGTGCCAACCTCCGTAAGTGCCAAAGATTCCGCAATGACGGAGAGTTCGCCCCGCCCGAGAAGCGTTTTGGCCGCATCTCTCAAATCCCGGAGCGTTGGTGCCTGGCCGTCATGCAGCGCTGCAAGAGACTCAGCAAATCGTACCGCTTCAATTACTTCCGCCGTAGAGCGGTGCGTACCAGCTTTTCTCAAATCTCCCGTTACAGAAGCCAAATAGTGATACGGCAAATCCCCGAGTGATCCCCGCTTCATTTGCTCCCACATCATTTCAAAATAGTACGGCGCAATATTGCCGGCACCGTAGCCGGTGAGCGACGATAGCTTCAAGTAGGAATAAGGCATAAGCGTCAACTTCGTTGAGCGGGACGGCAGACGCTTCAATTCTTCATCGCTCATGGCCCGGGAAAGATCCGCCAGAGCGGAGGCGTGGTATGCACCGCAGATCACTACGATGTTTTCCGGTTGATGGCCCGCCGCGATGGTGTCTGCGATTTGCCGGCACATGTAGGCTTCACGAACCGCATTATAGGCATATTCACGTCGTTCTTCCTTCCGTTCCTGTTCCTCCGTAAGCTCTCTCATCTGGCTCGAATACGCCAAAATCGCCTGCCGGTAAGCATCCGGGCTCAAGTTATGCTCGAAGTTACGCTCCCAATACGTATCGTAATCATATTCACCGGAAATTTCCGCGATCCGGCCATAAATGCCGCTCGTGTTCAAAGGCTCCGAATCTGAGGAGATCCCATTTCCAAGTTCCAAATCTCCTGATTTTTGGGAATCCGTCGGAGGCGACTTCCGGTCCGAAATTTCCCCTGCTTCATATTTATCTGATGGTTCCTCCGCGTGTTCTCCTCTTATATCCTGCAAGCAGACGGTCGAAGATGATGGCAAATCGATAAAAGCGCAATAGGCCCCTTGTTTACGGGCCCAAAGCATCGCCTGATATTCCGGTGAATATACCGCGAAAGGCCATAATACAGTTCGAACCGGCAGCTCATCGGTAAAAGCAAGGATTGCTACGGGCGGTTTCGTGGATCCGTTCGTCAGATGAACGATCTCAGATGTCGCATCCGACGGTCCTTCAATCAGCACCGCCGTAGGCTGCAATTGTTCCAAATAATCAACGACATGAAAAGCGCCGGCCGGCGACAGATGCCGGACGCCAAATAGATGAACTCCAGCGCCGCGGACCGCATTCATTGATTCATCTCCTTGCAGGCGTTATAAAGACCGCGCCAACTGGTTCCGCGTTTTTTCATTACATTATCCAAATACTCTTTCCATACGAGCCGATCTTTGTCGTCATCCTTGACAATGGCTCCCTGTAGCCCTGCCGCCAAATCCTCGTCCGTCATTTCTCCATTACCGAAGCTTGCCGCCAGCGCCATGCTGTTCGTCAATAACGAAATGGCTTCCGCTGTAGAGATAACGCCAGCAGGGGATTTCACCTTCTCCTTTTTGTCGAGGGTCATCCCGCTGCGCAGCTCCCTAAATATCGTCACTACTTTCAGCAGCGCTTCATCCGCCGGAACTGCAGCCTGCAAATCGTATGAAGCCGCAATTTCAGCAACGCGCTTTTTCACGATTCCTACTTCAGTTTCCAAATCCGCTGGAGCAGGCAGAACGATGATATTAAACCGGCGCTTTAGCGCTGTCGACATTTCATTCACTCCGCGGTCTCTTGTATTGGCAGTCGCTATGATGCTGAATCCCTTACGCGCGTTCATCTCCTTGCCGAGTTCAGGTACGGATATCGTCTTTTCCGATAAGATCGAAATCAAAGCATCCTGCACCTCGGAAGCGCAGCGGGATATTTCCTCAAAACGCGCGATCCCTCCTGCCTGCATCGCCCGCATGATCGGACTTTGCACAAGCGCTTCCGGTGTTGGCCCTTGGGCCAGCAGCATCGCATAGTTCCAGGAATAACGCACCTGCTCTTCCGTCGTACCTGCTGTTCCCTGCACGACCAGGCCAGAGTTACCGTAAATGGCCGCAGCCAAATTTTCTGAGAGCCATGATTTAGCCGTTCCCGGCTCCCCGATGAGCAATAGCGCACGATCCGTGACAAGCGTCGCAATCGCCATTTCGACAATCCGTGGATTGCCGATATATTTGGGTGTAATGACCTGTTTGCCTGCCGTACCGCCAACGATAAATTTCAAGACCGACTGTGGGGACATTTGCCACCCTGCCGGAATTTTCCCTTGATCCTCACGGATCAAGGCACTCAGCTCCTCCTGGTACAAGAGCTCGGATGGCTTGCGCATGATGTCCTGCATGGATTGTTCCGTACTCATTGATAACACTCCTTTATGATTGAATGGATTGCATGTTCTTCAAAATATACTCCAGTTGTTCCTCCGCTTGGGAGCTGAACTTAGGTAGCACAGTCTTGATCCGCTCGGCATAAGCCACAGGAAGAGTGCACAACTGCTCAAACAGATACGGTTCGATTTCATGACACTCGGTATTGCGGTCATCCTCCATCGCCTGAACCAGCGCTTCATGTAATTGGTCTTGCGGAATCCCCGCACGAACCAATCCCATAACCGCCAAATTTGCGAAACGGTTGCGAAACTCCGGCGAATTTTGCAGCTTGCCAAGTAAATACGAAACGGTCTCCGAATGACCAGGGCGCGCAAAAGCGCTGACCAGAGCCATGTAATCCAGACCGATAAAATGATCAAGCCAACGAGGATCCCATTTCGCTGCGATTTCCTCCTGCGGCAGCATTTCCACATGGTAGGTATATCCTTCTTTTTCCCCGTAAGCCCATACCTGTTTGTAGCCACGATATCTCCGGGAAATGACCAGGTCCTCAATAGTATCGAGGAGCTTTTTACATCTTTTTGCACTGTTGCTCAATGCAGAACCCTCAAGGCCTTCTTGTAGCAGCTTGACATATTCATCGTATAAACGTTCCGGGGTCAAGATCGGATACGCTTTATTGAAAATCTCCCGGGTATAGGAGCTGCTGCCTGCATTCCGTTTCAAATCCATCTCCACGCAGGTTTCCGCGAGCCGCCGCCCCTCTTCGGAGTTGGTATTTTTGATATAGTTCAAAGCCTCATTGGCCAAAAATGTAACGCCCAGCTTAAACATATACAGCTCATATTGCTGCAAAACACCCAAATACAATTCCTCGAGTTCAGGGCTCTTTTTTTGATAAAGTGACCAGAGGTAGAGCTTAGCCCGTGTCCAGGTTTCCTCCGTTTTTTTCGTATCCTCTACGTTTTCTTGCAGCGATTTTAATTGATCCGAGAAATCCCGAACAAGCTTCTTGGTAAGCAGCGTCGACTGGCAGCGGGCTAGAGACGGATTTACCAGTTCACTATCTTTACCTGTTGAAGCCTCATAAAGCCGTTCTACCGCACTATCCCAGCCGCTTTCCGCCAAAGCGTTATAGGCCGCCTCGCGGATTCCTTTCTTCTTGTCACGGCTAAAATCCAGCAGAGCCTGCTCATATTCGGTGCAGCCTGCAAGCAGCCGGATCGCTGTGGTTCGCACCTCATCCGAACCTGAAACGGCAGCCTCATAAACAACATTCAGCACATCTTTACCACCACTCTTCGCAATAACGGTCAGCTTGCGAGATTCCAGTCTGCCACCTGACGGCTGAAAGCTCTCAAGCAAATGCGGGACGATCTCCGGACCATAAGACGGCAAAATATCGGTCATGGCGAAGTCAGCAATTTCGGCATAAGGGTCACTAAGTGCTTCCACGGCAAGCGGAAGCAGCCTTAGATCACTGAATAAACCTTCACGGTAGGCTTCCTGAATAATCTCGTATCGCCCGCCCCCGCGGGTCGTCAGCGCGGTTCGGACCGCCGAAAGCTTGCGGTAAGACATCCGAGTTGGGAGCAGGAGGGATTCGGTTTTCAGCGGTGCTGTCTCCCCCTCAGCCGATGCCTTGCCTTGCGTATGCAAAACCGACTGCAGCAGCAGGTTCACATCCTGCAGTGACCGTGCGGAATCTGCATCGCTCCCTCCACCACTTGCATCAACTAGGTCACTGATGCCTTCAGCAAGCTTCTTGAATACCGGTGCCCGTTCCCCGAGCTGCTGAAAAGACGGCAGCAACCGTTTCAGTCTGTAGTCTCCGGCCGCCAAGTCGCTTCCTGCAATATATAAACGTCTGATTTCTTCATTGAGCTCCATCAGCAGTGCATTACTCATGTGTACATGTCTCCCCCAATTCCGCATTTTAATAAAGCAAGCGAATAATCTCCCGTCTGTTTACGATGCTCAGCGGCTGTACGCGCAAGCGTCCGCTTGGTGAATGATGATCGAAGATCGCCAGCATGGCCACATCCTTCAGACTGTCTTCAGGCAAATATTTGAGCAGCAGGGCCGTCGAATCTTCCGACAAATCTTGTAGTTCAAGCGTCTCTCCGTGAGCATCCGCTATGAAGATCCGACCATCCTTATCTGCTACTACGTTCTCCACATGAAGAAGCATCACCGGATTCGGATCTCCCAGCGGGTTTTTCAGCTGATTTTTCACCTTTTTCAAAACATCGGCATAGGTATCGGCAGCGTACTGCCGGATCCGGGCTATATCCTGCTCATCTACGGCTCTATGGGTAAAGGATTCAAAACGTACACGGCGGTTCATATCTCCCGGATAACGATAAAGTGCCGGAACGCGAGCCACCTCAAAAAAGCTGTCCTCCTCACGCATCAGCTTCGCCGCTTTGTACGGACGATACTGCACCGTATAATGAATTTCCCCGCTATCTATTTGGATCCAGTATCCGCCGTCGACAAATTCCTGGCGCGATGGATCATCGTAGCTGTTGAATGACAGCTGGATCAGTTCCGTCTCGGAACTTACCAGCCCCGCATCCTTCAGCTCCGAGAGCTGCCATGCATGTCCAAGCCACTCTTCAATCGTGGATTCAGGATCAAGCGCAAGTTCGGGATCTTCGAGTTTGGCATTCAGATGTGCCCGCCCTTTTTTGATAAATGCATGGATAACTGCAAACTGTTCCGCGGCAGCGGTATATGTATTTTCCTGATTCTCCTTGGCCGATAAAATCAAATGCAGCTTCCGCAGCTGGATTTGGGCTCCGTTTAAATAATGGCTACCCATTTGTTTGACATGATCTTGAATGTTTTTGAGCTCTTTGGCGTCGAGCGTCCCCAAACCACGGCGAATCAAGGAGGAGGTCAGCTTTTCCAGCACATCCAATCCTTCCAGCTGCGCCATGATCTTTTTCTTCAATGCGGATTTATTTACTTTTTTCGGTTTGGCCGTAGTTCCTTCAGCGGCTTCTTTGGCTTTCTTCTCTTCCCGTTTCTCAGCCTTCTCGCGTTTAGCAGCCAACTCATCAGGTACTTCCGCCGTCGTAAAAGGCTTCCCGTCTGAATAGGCATACAGCAAACCAAGTACATGCTTGCACGGAATTTGCCGGCTCGGGCAGCTGCAGCGCATTACCGGTTTGTCAGATATAACGAAGTCCGCCGACGGTGTATATGGCGTCTTCCCGCTGCCGGCGCAAACACCGAACAATACCCCCTGATCATCCGATTGGTGAAGCTGAGTAAACTTCCCTTTTTTGACCAGATCATGCCCGTTTTTTATTGCAGCGCTGTTAGGCGCTAAGGAATCAATCCAAGTTTCTGTAATCTCAATCAAACGAATTCCCTCCTGTTTCGGTAAATGATGCTGAGCGATCAAGATAATGATATTAACCCTATATGATAAATCATACCTAATAATCGACTGTCTCCCTACCCCCTTAAGACCTATTTAAGAACACACATTCCTATCTTTATCATGAGATGCGACGACAAAAAAATAGACCGATAATGGTTTTAATGCCATAATCAGTCTATTTAGCGATTCACATTTGAGATTTAACGGGTATATACTACCATTCAAAACTGAAAAATTATGCATTTTTGCGAAAGTAACCTCTCCTCAATCACCCTAATATAGTGTAGAAAGAGAAAGGCGGGGATGTACGTGGGTACGATGGATGCTCTGGAGCAGCGGGCCATCTTTCTGGCAGCAGTATGCGGACAGACATACGATCAGTTCGAGAATACGGACGGTTCGTTTGTCGTGCCAGCAAATTATTCAATAAGGGACACGATTGAAGCGAAATCCATTATTGACGTTTGGGAACGCTTCGGATTTATTTTGGAGTCTCCGCAAGAGATCATCATTGCCTTTAGGGGAACCAGCTCGAAAACGAACTGGATATCCGACATTATCGCCTCCCAAAAAAACTTCAAATATATTAAGGAAAACTGCCTTACGCATCGCGGATTCACAGACATTTATTCCTCCGCTCGCAGCCAATTGATTTACGCACTGTCCAAGTTGCCCCCAGACAAAACACTTTACATTACAGGTCACAGCCTTGGAGCAGCGCTTGCCACATTATGTGCGGTCGATGTCGCGGCCAATACCTCTTTCCACTCCCCTTTCCTGTTTACTTACGGATCACCACGCGTTGGCGACCCGGCATTTGCCAGAGTTTTTTCGAAATATGTACGGAACAGCTATCGGACCGCCAATCTGTTTGATGTCGTGACACACGCCCCGCCATCCGTTTACAAGCTGCCCAAGCGGGAAAAAAGATACTATTACAGTCATGTCCAAACCTTGTTATCTGAACGTTTCCAGAATGGCTCGGTCGGCGGGAACCACGTCATCTCAAGTTATTTCGCGGAGCTCTCCAAGCTCCAACCGAAATTCACCGAGCGATTATGTGCGGCGAATCCTGGATTTTGCCCGGTCATAGAGCCAAAAACAAAAGAGTAGGTGCCCGTCATTTTCTATCCGGTCATCGTTTTCGCAACCTCATATTACAGCTGTCTCTCTTTAATCTCCCCATTTAGAGCAGATGGTACCTTCGACTTCGCTTGCAATATTGAGCTTGCAGCGATGCACAGCAAGGCTAACGCCGCGAACAGAATACCGCCCCAGATTACCTCTATCGTACCGGCCCGGGCAATCAGCCAACCTCCTACAGCCGTACCGATCGTGACACCCAGATTGGAAAAGGAAACGAATAGACTGTTCGCAAACTCCGGCGCTTCGGGCGCTTCCGACGTCAGCCAGATTTGACTGACGATAAGTCCGCTCGTATGCACGGCTCCCCATAGTACAACGATTATACCAATCCAAATAAGCGACACTCCTGTGTAGTGCAGGAGTATGTAGCACAATGCCAACGCGACCGGATACAGCAGCGTCGTCCTCGTCAGAGACCGCCCGAGCAATTTGCCAGCATACCAGTTGCCTACCACGCCGCTGGCGCCAAAAACGACCAACAAGATGCTTACCATACTCCCATTCATACCCGGGCGTTGCCCCATAAATTCGGCAAAATAGCTGTACACGGCAAACATTGCGGCGAGTATAAAACTGGCGGCTCCGATATTCAACCACAAGACCGGTTTACGTAATACCCCGAGCTGCCCTCCGATTGAGGTAGATTTTAGTTCATCGGCTGTGGACGGTACCATAAAGGCGATTCCCAGACAAGCAACCCCGTTCACAATCGCCGAGAGAACAAACGCAGCCCCAAGCGAAAATTGATTTGCAACGTAAGATGTAATCGGAATACCAAGCACCATGCCCGTGCTGACTCCGAGAAACACCTTCCTGCTTGCCAGTGCGGCTCGTTCTTTATCCGACAGCACGGTAGCCAATACGAAGGCTATGGAGAAATAAACAGGATGAAAGAACGCTGGGATGACACGAAATGTCAGCAATATCGAAAAGGACGGCGCAAAAGCCGAAAGGAGGTTGAAGACCGCAAACAACGTGAGGACGCCCGTCAGGACTCGTTTTCGATTCCATCTGGACATCAGGAGTGTCATCCAGGGACCGAACAGTGCAATAATGAGCGCAAATGAACTGACAAGCATACCCGCTTGAGGGGCGGTCACTCCGTACTTTTTCATAATCAGAGGCAGCAGACCGACGACACCAAGCTCGGTATTAATAATGCTAAAAATGCCAAGTGCAATGAATAATATAGAACCGTTACGTTTCAAAAAGTTCCCTCCTCTAATTTATATATTTAGATATACAAATTTATAGATATACTATTGCGAATGAATAGGCAGCCCTCACGATGGCGACTGCCTGCCCTTATATTTTAGTTTTGATAAAATCGGCCAAATACATAAGCGCTTCTTCGTTTCGACGGTAGTAAGTCCATTGACCGTAACGCCGGGATTCGAGCAGTCCGGACTTTTTCATCATCATCAAATAACTGGAAATAACGGATTGGGACAACCCCGTTTTTTCCTGAATGCTTCCTACACATATCCCTCCTTTGAAATCAGCATCCGGAGGCAAAAATAATTGCGGCCCAAAATTTGCATCCGGTTCCTTTAACCACTCCAAAATTTGCAAGCGGGTGTCATTGGACAACGCCTTGAAAATCAATACCATATCCATAGCTCTATTATATCCGCTTATCTAGATATTTCAATATGCAAATTTTTCATAAATTACTTCTCCTCATTCGCTAATTTTGAATGCTACCTTATGCAGAAGATGGCTGTTACTCGAATCGTCCGTATATTCAACGCACTCGATTTCGCCGGATGCTCCGTAACGAAATACTAGCTGTTCATTAACCATTTCGGTTATAAAAGTGACTGTGGTTGTGTCTTGGTTTACTGGGATCAGTTTAAACTTATACAATACGCCGTACATTTTAGGAACAGTAAGATAAAGTTCGTTGTTCTTAAGAGATATGTCCAAAACGGTGTTCATCTCATTAAGATCCGAATACCTTCCCACGATCAAATCTCGTTCGTTAAATTGAATCGGTTCAGCAGACAGGGGTAAAGAAACATTTTCGCCAAAAACAACCTTGGCCATTTCCCGGCTTAAATGAGTAACGGGAGTGACACTCATATTACTTAAGAAAATGATCGTAACATCATCCTCCACAAACCTGAGAAAATCGCTAAAATATCCGTCAATGTCACCAAAATGATTGATGCATGTTCGGCCTTGCATTTCTGAAATCATCCATCCGCATGCATAAGAACCATGACTTGGTTTAAACATTTTTTCTGTCGAATATTTACTTATCAGCCGGGAAGTCTTTAGTGCTTGATCCCAAATGAACAGATCCTCAGTCGTAGAATACAATCCATATCCCCCCAATGGGAATGACAAATCTGTATAGGCAGCATGGATCGGTTCCTCAAAAAAGGAATACCCGGAGGCTAGATTTGATACGATTCGAACGCCATCATCGCAGCCGGTATGGAGCATTCCCAATGGGATACAAATTTTCTCGCGGATATAATCGGAGTATGACATTCCAGAGACGGATTCGATAATTTTTGTAAGCAAAGCATAACCGGAGTTTGAGTATCCAAACCTACTTCCCGGTTCAAACTCCAATTCATGTGCTTTAAATGAGTCAATGAGTTGGTTTAGTGTTGCTGGAAGTCTCATCGTATAAGGCCAAAAATCGGGAAAACTTGTATAGTTGGGAATGCCGGTGGTATTTGTTAAACAGTGAAAAATCGAAATACGATCGCCATTTGGGTAATCCACGATATATTTATCTAAAGTGTCATCAATATTCAGTTTTTTCTCCTCATCAAGTTGAAAAATACACATGGCCGTAAAAGCTTTAGTTAGGGATCCGATGCGGAATTTAGTGGTAGACGTATTTGGCACCTTGTGCACCTGATTCGCCATTCCGAAGCCTTCGCTAAAAATAACTTGTCCGCTGCAAGCTATTAATATGGATCCGTTTAAATAGCCATTTTGAGCGTAAGATTCCATCCATTTTTTGATCCGTTCCTGGAGCATGATGTAGTCCTCCTAAATATTTTCTTCGCCTAAATGGTATCAAATAATCATCGAAAAACTATTTATTTAATGGTATTAATCATTTTGAAGTAACCATCACCCGTTTTCACCGCAATCGCATCATGACCATCATCTCCTTGCAAAAGAAGTTCATTTGATATACAAAATGCATTAATTTATTTCATAACTTCCGGATTCGCATCCATGATCTCCTCAGCGATCTTCCACAGTTCCGGCATTATACGCATCGCCTCATCGCTACGGTGGATCAAATCCCCATGTGAATGGAGACCCAAGTCTGCCAGAAGCTCATGGAAAGCTGGCTCGAGCGAGCGCTGCATTTCATCAGGAGCATCAAAGGCCAATATTTGATGGCATCTTGCATATGTAGCCACGATCCAAAAAACCGCTTCGCGGTGATTACCGGTACGAATGAGTTCAATACTTCCGTCAATGGCAATGGAGCGTGCTTCGGGAGTAATGTCAGAACTGAAGAAAAACGGCGTTCGGGCCACGGTAGCCGCCATATCGAAGGTATGTTCAAGCCCTTCCAGATGATGCTGTACTTGCGCCTCGGTCCAATCTTTACATCCTAATAAAGCAAGCAGTTTCTCATAAAACTCATCAAAACCATATTCCTCTAAAACTTTACGTACCATCAAATGCCTGAGCCTTACCGTAGGGTTCCGTAATGCCGCAACCAAAATGACATGCGTCATCACTCCCGTTGAAAACAACCAACTTGTCACCTGTTCATATAAGGGCGCAGTGGAATCCAAGGATCGGAGTCCGGTTTCAATCCGGTTCCGGGCTTCCTCGCATCGCAGCTGCACCCACTTTCTCTCCGTAAAATGCTTTGAGACCAGCTTTTGCAAACTACTCAAGTAACCCGTAGGATCATCGATAAGTGTGTTAAACCAAAAGCTTCCCGCAAGGTGATAGGATTGTAAAACATGCCATGGCGTATCAAGCTGCTTAAATGATAAATAAGTAACTTCGATTAACGTATTCCGGAATATGATCTTCCCCAGCTTCGGCAAAGGCAACTCGCCCTCTCTGACCACAACGACGTCTATGTCGGAGCCTACAGGCAGTAGGTCCTGATCTGAGCGCCCAACCGTCGAGCCGCTGAAATAGGCACCCAAATATCCTTCATCCTGTTGAGCATAGGTTTTGACCCACTCCACCGCATTTTTCCGTGCCAGCCCTATTCTCATCAACAGATAGCTCCTCCCGACCGTTTTATATCCCAACAGCCCTGCTCTTCTAAACGCTCAATGAGAATTTGCAGGGAAATGCTGTTTATTTCTCGGGCAATCGCAGAATATCTATGATTTCGACGTTTTTTCCTACGCGTAGCGGTTTTGCAGTACTTCTCAAGGACACCTTCCAATTTTATACTAATAATATCATTTTTCTGAAGAAAAGAGGTTAATTACATGAAAGATAAACTGAGTAAAAAGTATATATAAACTCGGGTTATCTGAAGAAATTGCCAAGAATCGTTCAAGTATTTAATCATTTTAATTAATGGGGCACGACATCATGATTAGTGCTTGACAAAAAGCCAAAAAGCGGAGGGGACGGTATTGAACTGAAGAAGCTTCCGAATCGGGCCAAGAAAAGCTCTTCATTTGTATCTGTTACGCCGTATTTCCGCTGCGCCTAAACCTGAACATTCACTCTCCTATTATGCAAACCTCGTCCATGACCTCAGCGTTTTGGGCACATTGGCACCATCGAGAATCATCCTGTGGATGTCTTCGTTAATGAGCTGGCGTGACGAATTCCACTTCTCACTCAGGTAATACCCGCTTGGCCGTACATGGTTGAGCTCCTCCATGTACCGCGACCAGAGGCGGTGTCCCGTCAGACCTCGGTCCTTCGCCTGAGAGTGTGTGATCGGAAGCGGCCAAGAATGCCGCTCAATGAGATAATGGTGTAGAAACTCCCAGGCTAGACGTGAGTTTTTTGACTTCGATGTAACACCGGCCGCGCCCATGTAGATCATGTTCGACGGATCGTTCCCCTGCATATTCGACAGACCAACCACCCCGAACTTATCATCGATCTGATGATAGATCAAATCGCCAGTAAACCACATAAACCCGAGGATCATCGCAAATCCCTCATGAAGCTGACCCGCTTCGGAAGGCTCGTCCGGCTTTCGGATAATCCCGTGTACACGATACGCGTCAATCAACTTGTGGAACGCCTCGATGGTTGCCGGACTGTCGATGAACCCCCTAGCAGTCGATCCATTCGGAGACAGATAGCTTCCGCCATTCCGAAATACAAACGGCTCATACCACTCGATATCTACGCCGATGCCAAAACCAAATTGTGAAGCGACGCCATGCTCATTGCGGATCGTCAACTTTTTTCCCATCTCGATAAAATCGTCCCATGTCATATCTTCGGTCGGATAAGCCAGTCCGGCACGGTCAAACATTTCCTTATTGTAGACAATAAGCGGTATGCTGACGTCGACCGGCAGTCCTGGCAACATGCCGCTATGGCGGGCGACCCGCATCGGTCCTTGGTATAGATCCTCTTCGAGTCCGTCCACTTCTGCGACATAGGGATTTAAATCTACGAACATGTCTTTATTGTTAAACAGCGCCCACCCGCCCGACTCAATGATATCCGGTGCCTCATCGGATTCATAGGCGTTCTTCGACTCAAAATGATCGGTTGATTGCTCGATGATGATTCTTACGCCAGGGTTTGCCCGTTCGAATGACTCCTTGGCATCTACTACCCTTTGCAAGTGTTGAAACTCCGTCATAAACCGCAACTCTTTCATTGTCTGCTTCCCTCTTCTCCAGCCTTTTCGGCAATAATTTTCTCCAGATAATCAACCGCTGAGCTTTCGAAGGCCTTGGCTTTTTCCAACTGGAAAGCGCAAACTTCACGCATATCCGGAGATAGAATCTCCGAGGTCCGGATGAACGGAACTAGTTTACAAAGTTCAGTCATCGCATCCGCGGTTTGCTCATAGGCTTCTGACGCCAGCATTGCCAATCGCTTTGCCTCACCTTCTAAAGGTACACCCTGCAGATAAAGCGCCGCATAACGCTTCACCTCGGTATATACCGTAGAGAGCTGTCCCATTCCGTAACGGTTCGGCGCAATATGCGGGTTTCGCAGATGGCCAATCCAACGGTCATAAGCCGCCATGCCGGACGTGTAATTCAAGTACGAAGTTCGTGGTCTATATTCGCAACCGTGCTTTGCGTAGGATATAGCGAACCGAATCGTCCGAAGCGCTTGCTCGCGAGCTACTGTCTCTCGAGGTCGCCTTGCAGTTTCTCCTGTTGTCTGTTCCAGCTTACTGCCGAAACCTGCTAAAAATCGGACGGGATTATTTATCACATCCTCGTACGAAAGTGTTTTGCCTGCCGTTCGAATCGGATCGGTGAGATGAACGACTCTTTCCCGGTCATCGTAGCCATAGATAACCGCCCATTCGTGCACATATGGTCTGGTAACCAGTGTATCAAAGTACAGAACCGGCTTCCCGGCGTCGATGTGTCTGCGTATGAACGGAAGCACCGCCTCCTCAATCCGGAGCACGACAGGAAACCGTTCCACCGCCCCAAGCAGGGGAATGGGCGAATCCGCCAGTTGACCGCAAAGCATCGAGATCTCATAGCCGATTTCTCTCATCAGTACCTGCAACGTGGCTCTCCAGTCAAACACATAGATGCCGTCGGCGAACGTTGTTTTATCCGAGAGCTTCATGCGGAATGCGAAAGTGGACAACCCCATAAGTTCTGCGGCTTCCCACCGGTCGCCTATTGAAGCAAGCATTCGCCCAATACTGTTTACGAATGTCGACATGACTAGTGGCTCTGCTTGCCATGTCCGTAGCTCAAGTATGTTATGTTTGGTCAATCCGCTTCCTCCCTTCTTCTCAGGCAAAAGACCTAAAGAGACGCGAATATGCTCCTTACAGAGCTTCTGGCGAGAGCGGTGGATATACGTATAGATCGAACCGGTCGTCATTCGGTACATTTCGGCGATCTCATCTGGGCTCAATTGGCGGAAAAAGTAAGCCTTGAAAATATCTCGCTCCTTGCGGCTCAAGCAATGCAGCAACGTATGAAGTGTTTCGTATATTTCCTTGCGCAACAGATGCTCAGCCGGGTTCTGCTCTCTCATCGATGCATCGCTTGCCGTACGTGCTAGATGATAGAGGATGCTGTCCAAGTCCTCCCAGTCAACCTGTGAGCCGTTTGTTTCTAGAGAGGTGATAGAAACGAACGGTCGCTCATTCCGGTACGGACCACCTCGACGCATCCGCATGTTCGCTTGATTACGCACGATACGATAAAACCAAGGAAGAAAACGGCTATATAAGTTCAACTAAAGTTTGTCGATCTAGGGGGATTCCCACTTTGCGCGTCGAAGTGATAGGGAAACCAAACGAAATGAGAGAATATCATGGAAATCCAACCTATGGATCAACA
>JAIRVF010000100.1 GCA_031254035.1 Paenibacillus sp. | reverse complement strand
CGGCATTTTCAGTGGAACGCATGTGATCAGAGCCTACATGGCAAGCAGATGACTGCCACAGTGAAGGAAATCATCAAGATTGTGCATGCAGGCTCCACATATCAATCATTGCCTAAGTCATGAAATTGCCTACTCTCATAATAATGGTGAAGTTAGCCACGATGCGTGGATAGGCTTTGGTGGAGATATGGAACCTGAACCCTACAATGAAAATGAGGTTACTACTCTTAAGGATACATGGCAGAAGGTTTGCAAGAAAAAAGTTGACGAAGCATACAATGAATATATGATAAAAACCAATTTAAAAGATAAGTCCAACTGACCGCCTAATTATGGCGGTTTTTCCTTTGGAAGAAAACTTACATATCAAAACCATCTCGCAAAATATCATGAACTTATGATGCAATCAGCCGAAATCAGAATATACGTAGGATCACGATTTACAGTATATTAGAATTATATGGAATGAAAAGAAAGGCGTGAATGATGTGGCTTCCAACATACTTCTTGTAGAGGATGACGCCTCGATTGGCGAAATGGTAGAGAGCTATTTGACGATGGAAGGGTTTCAGGTGGTGTATGCCAAAGACGGGGAGGAAGCGCTTGAGCGGTTTGCAGAACGTGATTATGACCTGGTGCTGCTGGATATGATGCTTCCAAAGCTAAGCGGCATGGATTTTTTGAAAAAGATCCGGGAAAACAGCCATGTTCCTGTTTTGATCGTATCTGCAAAGGATGGAGAAGTGGACAAGGCGCTTGGACTTGGTTTTGGCGCGGATGATTATATTACGAAACCTTTTTCCATGATTGAGCTGACGGCGAGAGTGAAAGCCGCTATCCGCCGCGCGACGGCATATGTCCAGACGACCCCAGCTCAGCAGAATAAAACCATCCGGGTGCATGAACTAGAGATGGATCTGGATCATTTGACCGTGACCAAAAAAGGTGAGGAGATCAAGCTGACGGCTAAAGAGCTGCAAATTCTGAAGCTGTTTATGACGAATCCTAAAAAGGTGTTCACCAAGCAGCACATTTTCACATCTGTCTGGAATGACGACTATTTCGGCGATGAAAATGTCATTAATGTGCATATGAGTCGTTTGCGCGAAAAAATTGAAGACCAGCCTTCCGATCCGCAGTACATTAAGACATTATGGGGCATCGGCTACCGTCTGGGGGAATTTTAATGGTTGCCGTTCTGCTGATACTTGCGATCCTGCTGGCGCTGCTGAATGTGATGCAGTGGGTGGGCCGGAAAAAAAGAGCTGAGCAGCTCGGCTACATCATTGATAAACTGAATGCGATTGTGGATTCGTCCTCGCAAGAGCAGCTTTTGCTTTTCACAGAGTATTCCGAATATCGTAAACTGCTGAGTGCCATCAATCACTTGCTTTTGCAAACTAGGCAGTCCGAGACAGGATTTATGCGTACAGAAATCGCGATGCGCCGGATGTTGGCAAACATATCACATGATTTGAAGACACCGCTTACCGTGGTGCTCGGATATATCGAAACATTGAACCGGAAGACCGACTTGCCCTTGGAGGAAAGGGAGCGGCTGCTGGATAAGGTGCATACGAAAACTGTGGAGATCGTAGAGCTGATCAACCGATTCTTTGATCTAGCCAAGCTGGAATCGGGGGATAAAGAGATGCCTTTGACCCGCATACATATCAATGAAATTTCTAGAAACAGCATGCTGATGTTTTATGATCTGATTGAATCCGAAGGGCTGCAGGCGGATATCGATATTCCGGAAACGCCGCTTTATGCATGGGGCAATGAAGAAGGACTAAGTCGGGCATTAAACAATGTACTGAGCAATGCGATTCGTTACGGGTCACAGGGCAAGGTGATCGGCATGAAGCTGCGGGAAGAGCAGGACCGGGTACTGATCGACATTTGGGACAAAGGCAAAGGCATTCATGAGCAGGCTCAGGAGCTTATCTTTGAGCGGATGTACACGCTGGAGGATTCAAGAAATAAAAGATTTCAAGGCAGCGGCCTGGGTCTGACGATTACGAAAAGACTGATCGAGTTGATGGGCGGGGAAATCCGGGTGGCGAGCAAGCCATATGAACGGACCGTGTTTACGATTTCGTTAAGAAGGTTATCTTAGCGCGGCTTAACATTATATTAGTGCTAGACGTTTATTCCAACACGTCCCCAATTGTTGCATTAGTAATAGGACCAAGAAGAAGCTCGCTAACACTACGAAACCAAAAGCGTAAATCGTAGCTGTATATAAATAGTGAAATAGCCCTCTGATGTCACTCTACAATGGCTGGCATCAGAGGGTTTTCTGTTTGAATCTTCCTGGGCGTTTCTCTACTTCCAGAATAAATCCTTATTAAGCAGTTCATGAAGATAATGGTCCATCTGCTCCGGTGGAACCTGTCGTCCGCCTTGCAGCCACCAAATACTTAGCGAGGAACTGACTTCTGAATAAACTTCCGCAATGATCTCAATTGGCACCGAAAATTTTTTCCCTTTCTGATTCAGTTCAAGCATAACCTGCTTAAGCGTTTCTTTCTGTTGACTTTTAATATAGCTGGTGAATACTTCATCGTTTTTTTGCGTTTGCATGATTTTAGCGTATAGATCGAGATTAGGGTTTTTGGACGTAATTTGAAACGGTGTTTGAAGCAGCTCTTCCATACTGTAGTTCATATATTCATTATTATCTTGTGATAACAATAGAGCCAGTAAGTCAAATTTATCTTCAAAATGCTTATAAAAAGTGGTCCGGTGGACCATAGCCTTTTCACAAATCTGATTTACAGTAATAGAGCTGAAATGCTGGCCAGGTTCCGACAGCAATTCTTCTAACGCTTGCCTCAATAGCTTGTGTGTTCTCCTTACCCGCAGATCATTTCCCGATCCAGCAGTTTTCATCTACACTTCACCTCAATCTGTAGTGTATCTTTACTTTCTTCCACAACTGATTCTTACAGTAATTAATCTACACCTGTATATTATATATCACAAAGTAGATCTACCACAGATGTGAAAGATGTAGGAGAGAGGGATGTCCATGAACGTAACAGATTCGGTATCAACGAACAAAAAAATCGACTTAACCAAAGTTAAACGAGGGCCAATTATCATTTCGTTACTCCTCGGCGCATTTGTCGCGATTCTCAACGAAACGTTGCTCAGTAACGCATTACCAGATTTAATGAAGGCATTTGGTGTCACGGCTTCGACCATTCAATGGTTAAGCACCGCGTACATGCTTGTCGTTGGCGTTCTAGTACCGGTTACGGCTGTTTTACAACAATGGTTTACGACTAAGCAGCTATTTTTAACGGCTATGATTATGTTTTTAGCAGGTACACTTCTTGCGGCATTTGCACCTTCATTTGGCTTCTTACTTGCGGGTCGTATTGTTCAAGCATTTGGCACAGGGTTGCTGCTCCCGATTATGATGAATACGATTCTCATCATCTTTCCGCCAGAACAACGTGGCGGGGCAATGGGATTAATGGGATTGGTCATGATGTTCGCACCAGCCCTTGGGCCTACAATCTCTGGCTTTATTATTGATTCGCTGGATTGGCACTGGTTATTTTATATGGTCATTCCTTTTGCGGTCATCTCGATTATCATCGGAGCTGTATACTTGACGAACTTAATGGAAATCAAGAAACCAAAGGTCGATATATTGTCAATCATTCTATCCACGCTAGGTTTTGGGGGAATCGTCTACAGTTTTAGTAAATCCGGTGATCTTGGTTGGTCCGATCCGGAAGTGTATTGGACGCTGATTATTGGTGCATTTTCATTAGTCTGGTTTGTCATCAGACAATTACGCATTGCGAATCCAATCCTTGACCTGCGAACTTTTAGGTATCCGGTATTTGCATTAATGGTCGTTCTGACTGTTATCATCATGATGACAATGTTCTCCACAATGGTTATATTGCCGATGTTCTTACAGGGTATATTATTAATCACTGCTTTTAAATCCGGTTTAATTATGCTGCCGGGGAGTGTATTGAACGGATTGCTGGCCCCGGTATCAGGTAAACTGTTCGACAAATTCGGTCCGCGCGTTGTCATTATTCCGGGTGTTATTTTAATCGCAGTGGCGATATGGTTGTTCACGGGCATTGATGCTTCAGTTACAACGGGGCAAATTATTGCTATCCATTGCTTATTGCTCATTGCGATTGCGCTTGTCATAATGCCAACCCAAACCCATGGGCTTAACCAACTGCCTCCGGATTTGTATCCGCACGGTACGGCAATTTTCAGCACGCTTCAGCAAGTCGCAGGTTCGATCGGTACGGCATTATTTATTAGTCGAATATCTGTCGGACAATCCAATTACTTAGCAAAGTCAACCAACCCAAATGATCCGGCGGAGATCGGTGTAGCTGCATTAGCAGGCTTTGAAGCTGCGTTCACTTTAGGACTTCTTTTCTCCGTAATCGCTATAGTTGTTTCTCTCTTCATCAAACGTTCCAAACATAAACAGATTCATGAGCATCATCGCACATAGAGGTTGTTCAAAAAGTCCGCTTTTGATCACGAAGTAAATCGGGAAGCAGAATCGGCATCGAATCTTGAATTCAGCCGGGCCTTCCGGTGCTCACGTACCACTATGTACGCCCCGCTCCTCAGTCCCTATCTTCATCCAATCTTCTCGGTGCTGAAAACCGATCTTTTTGAACACGCACACATAGAGTCAGCTTAAGAAATTCGTAAGAGTAAAGAAAGAAAAAAGAAGATTACGTCTTGTAAGATTTAGTTATGAGAGAGCGAGAGGAGAAAAGAGTATGGAGCATATAGTACAAACGATTCGATTGATCAAGGCTTTTTAAGGGCAGGAAGTCGTCTCGAATGTCAATATGAATATGAAGAAAGGCGAAACTCTACGATTCTGCTAGCCGTGATTGGCATAGTGTTCGGATACATGGTGATTCGAAAATTTGATCAAGTCGATATTCGTTAACTTGGTAGAGTATATTTGATATTTTTACGCGTATTCCCTAAACAATTCAGGGTAACGCTGCCAGCAGAGAGGGGAAACTTAAAGCATGAATACAAGAAAAAGACTAGCATCCGCAGCGATTGCGGCTATTATGGCCCTATCCGTTCCCGTGTCAGTCATGGCACAAGATGGAGCGAAACAAGCAGCACCATGGTATCAAGATGGAGTACAGGCACTCGTAACGAAGGGAATTGTTGATAAAGGGGTAAAACAAAATCATGAGATTTCTATTAAAGACTTTATTCGCTATGCGGTAATGTCACTTACATATGAACATGGCATCGATTCGATGAAGGTTGCTTCCGAGAAAGGGTGGTTGAAGGAAGGAGAATTCACTTCCGTTGATGCTCCGATCAAACGCGGCGAGATGGCACGCATGATGGTGCGGGCACTCGGTCAGGAACAGGGAGAAACGAGCTTGAACGATTATGCGGCAAGCGCCAAGGTACTTGGGCTCATTCAAGGGGATGCAGATGGAAGCTTGCACGAAGATCAACCATTGACTGTAGCTCAAGCGGCTGTTGTGCTTAAAAATTACAGCAATAAAATGCTATCAACGATGGACGAGAGAGGTGTGTCACAAATTTCCGTGGAAGACTTCATGCGGAGTCCGGGCAGCTTTGGGTATGAGCTTTCTCCAGATGGCAAGTATCTTTCTTATGCGGGTACTTGGGAGAACCGTTCCAATGTGTTTGTGGAGAAAATCGGTGAGAAAAGTGAGCCTATTCGCGTGACAAGCTCGAAAGATCGCGATATCGCCAGCTTCTTCTGGAAAGGCGATAACATTCTATATCGCAAAGATAAGGGCGGAGACGAGAATTTCCATGTGTATTCGTCCACTTTTAATGGCAATAAGGAAGTGGATTTGACGCCTTATGATAAGGTCAGTGTTCAACTGGTGAGCGGTTTATCTGGTGTGAAAGACGAAATTTTGATTTCGATGAATAAAGAAGATGCTACCACCTTCGATGTATATAAATTGAATGTAAAGACAGGGGAAACGAAGCTGATCGCCAAAAACCCAGGGAACATTATGGCATGGGTAGCTGATCGCCAAGGTAAGATTCGGCTCGCTTCTGAAAGCGACGGTGTCGTAAGTACATTGTTGTACCGCGATACGGAGGAAGAGGCGTTCAAACCGCTGGCTACGTTAAGCTTTGGGGATACGATAAATCCGCTTGGTTTCTCGGCAGACGGTAAATCGATCTATGCGGTCTCCAATAACGGTCGGGACAAGATGGCGCTCGTCAAGCTGAATTTAAAGGGTAAGGAAGAAGTTCTGTATCAGCATCCGGAAGTTGACGTAACTGAAGCCTATTACGATAAAAATCAAGATAAAATGCTGGCGGCTGTCTATGTGACAGATAAAGCGCATTTGGAGTTTTTCGATGATAAATTCGAGGCGATGTACCGCAAGCTGCAGCAGAAGCTTGGCGTCAGTGAAAGTGAAATCGGGCTAAACGATTATAACGAGGATATGACGAAGCTGATCGTTAGTGTTTCGAATGACAAGACTTACGGGATGTATTATTTTTACGATAGCGTATCCGGTGAGTTAACATCCTTAGGTAATCTGAGCCCGTGGCTTAAACCGGATCAGATGGCTGATATGTATCCAATCTCTTACAAGAGCAGAGACGGATTAACGATTCACGGCTACTTAACATTACCGAAAAATAAAAAGCCTCAAAACCTGCCGATGATCGTTAATCCGCATGGTGGGCCGTGGACACGTGATATGTGGGGCTTCAACCCGGAAGCACAATTGCTTGCAAACCGCGGGTATGCCGTACTTCAAGTGAATTTCCGTGCATCCATGGGGTATGGGAAGTCCTTTAGGGATGCAGGAAATAAACAATGGGGATTGAAAATTCAAGATGATATTACTGATGGTGTGAAGTGGGCGATTCAGCATGGGATTGCTGATCCGAAACGAGTTGGTATATATGGCCAATCGTTTGGCGGATACTCAACCTTGACGGGCATTACGAAAACGCCGGAATTGTATGCTGCTGCTGTTGATTATGTAGGTGTATCGAATATGTTCACGTTCTTGGGATCGATCCCACCGTATTGGGAGACGATGAGAAATCTCTTAAACGAACGTGTCGGTGATGTCGAAAAGGACAAAGAAATGCTGAAGCAAGTTTCGCCGATGTTCCACGTCGATAAGATCGTAACTCCATTATTCGTGGCTCAAGGGGCGAATGATCCGCGGGTAAACAAAGCAGAATCCGACCAACTTGTCGAAGCACTCAAGAAACGCGGCGTGCAAGTGGAGTATATGGTCAAGGATGATGAAGGACATGGCTTCACCAACGAAGAGAACTTGAACGATCTTTTCAATACAATGATTAATTTTTTGGATAAAAATTTGAAGCCGTAGAGCAAATAAGGTAAGAGTTGCTAGGGAATAGGTAATCTTATCTAATACAGAAGAAAGGAAGATAAACGTTTGAATTGCCGTAATCTTAGATGAATCAGACGAGATTGAGGTTGATGAAGAATAGTGCAGCTCCTGTGCTATTCTTCTTGCCCTTCAATATCTCAATGCTTTAATTTCGACCAATAGCGCGGTTTTAACGAAAAACAGATCATTTTACAACAGAAAACCTGACGCTTTTTTTGCGTTAAGCAAGGAGATTGAAAGTATGAAAACGACATCACGGAAAATCATTTTAGTTGGCACCATATGCTATACGATTTTAATTTTATATTTTATGTTCTTTGCGTTTAACAGGCTAGATGGTGTAGCCATTGTAGAAGAGCACACCTTTATCCTTGTTCCAGAAGGATTACCACTTAAATTTCCAGAACTAAATTATTCATGGATTGTTGATTTTGGAAACATTGCTGCTTTTATCCCTTTTGGAATACTATTTCCCCTATTGTATCGTGTCAGATTTGGGAAGTTCATAACCTTGTTTGTCTTAGTGATTCTCGTTCTAGAAACCATTCAGGCTTTAACATATCTTGGTAGCTTTGATGTAAATGATGTTATTTCCAATACAATAGGTGCAATGATTGGCTATGTTGCCTATAGAGTTGGATTTTCTTCAAAGATTTCTTATAAAAAGCTCATGGCTTCGGCTCTATCTATTGTTGTCCTTATATTTGGAGTCATGGTGGTCTCTGAAATCATCAAAAAAAGAGAAGGTCCTATTCAAACATTAACTGTTATGAAAGAAATGTCAGGGACTACACCTATGACTGAGAACCTCCCAAGTTTCACCGTAGCAGGTGAGCGAATAGAGCCGAAAATGAACGTGTATAGCAGTGAAGGTGAATCAACCAAAACATACAACTATATTCTTGGGAACAAAGAAACTGTCTGGCTTTATTTCTATTTCGGCATTCCCGACAATGTAGACTTTAAGGGTGAAGCCAAAATAATCATAGATGGACAAGAAGTATATCGATTAGACGAACAATCTTCTCAAGGAGCAGAGGCTCTACGGGAGGTGCCTTTTAACAAGGTAAATGAGCTGACCATTATCGTCTCCGGAAAGGCTAAACTGTGGGATGTTGGAATCCGCGGAATGCAACATTGGTGGGAGTAGGCCACAACATAAATAAGCCTAGAAGCTGCAGCTGCAAGCCAAGATAACTACGCTTACGAACATGCACTCCAAACTTTAATGAGCTTTTATAAACCAGCGTTGAAAGGGCAATTTCCGGGAGCAGTAAGTGACTTGACAGTTGGAAAAAGCACCAGAAAAGATGTCTTTAAAGCTATAGGCGATCCGATCTACCCAGAAAAAACGGAAACGGTTATGACGTCTACAGCGTGAACATGGGAAACCCTGGTTATGCCATCACCTATCAATCCGATAAAATTCGCGAGATCAAAACAACGATTAAAAACGGAAAAACGATGCAAACCAAGCTTACATATATCCGCGGAAATTATAAAGTGGAGTTTATTTTCAATAGCAGCACCAATTTGGACCATATTAATCTGTTAGCCAAATGAGGATTTTGAATTGCGGAGTTTAAAGCTCGGAGTTAGTTCGCGGGCATAATTAATCATGGAAGAGACTGGTTGTGAGTGAACCGGTCTCTTTTTATTGCATGTGATATGATTGTTCGTAAGAAAAAGGCATACGAATCGCTTTCCACGCTTAAGAGATTCGTAAGAATTGCGCAAGAAATATGAAAATGTTGGCGGTTATACTATGATCAAGAGATAAGTGAGAGGGGCAAATATAAATGAGTTATGTCATCAGTACCCGCCATGTCAGCAAAACCTACAAAGGCAAAGATGTTGTCTCTGACGTCAGTATGAATATTAAGCAAGGACAGATTTACGGACTGCTTGGTCCAAACGGAGCCGGTAAAACGACGCTGATGAAAATGATGCTAAATCTCGTCAAACCAACCAGTGGTGAAATCGAAATATTCGGAGAGAAGCTTACGCCTTCATCGGTTGAAATGTTTAAACGTATCGGCAGTATCATCGAGTATCCGATTTTTTACGATAAAATGACGGCGATCGAAAATCTGGAGATGCATGCGGAATATATGGGTTATTATAACAAACATGCAATTAAAGAAGCGCTTGAGATGGTTAATCTAACTTCCATCCAAGGCAAATCGGTATCCGAATTTTCGCTTGGCATGAAGCAGCGCCTGGGCATGGCCCGCGCCATTATAACCAAACCCGAGCTGCTCATTCTGGATGAACCAATCAATGGACTTGATCCGGTCGGGATTAAGGATTTTAGAAGCTTGCTGCGCATGTTGAGCAAGGAGTACCGGATGACGCTGCTGGTCTCCAGCCATTTGCTGGGTGAGATCGAACAAGTTGCAGATACGATCGGCATCCTTCAAGGTGGGAAATTTATCCGCGAAGTGTCTATGGATGAGATGCGCAGCGAAAATACTGATTATATCGAAATTGTGACCCCACAATGCAAACAGGCTGTTTTTGTACTGGAAAATCAGCTGAAAGTCAGCAATTTCAAAATCGTCGGTGAGTCGGTCATACGCATTTACGAGTCAAAATTTACGCAGCAGGAATTGACCAAAGCTCTGGTGCTGAATGATGTGGCGATTGAATCTATAAACCATAAGCATACTTCGCTCGAGGAGTATTTTATGCATCAGATTAGCGGAGGTGAGCAATATGCTTAAGCTGATCCGGATGGAGATGAAAAAGCAGAAGTTAGCCTGGTTTTATAGAGGGGCGGTTATTGCAACGATCCTATGCGCCGGTTTCATGTTTCTTATAGCCTACACGGAGGGGGGCGGAGATCCTGCATTCGGGAGTTTCGCCGATGCCTACACGGAGAGGGGCGGAGGTCCTGCATTCGAGGGTTTCGCCGATGCGTTATCGATAGCAGGACTGCTTTGCCGTGCGGTATTTATCGTGTTTGCTTCCGTTTTGCTCAGCAGATTTATTATCGAGGAATACAAAAATAAAACGATCAGCTTATTATTCACTTACCCGATCGAGCGTAAAAATCTGATCATGGCGAAAATGCTTCTAGTCCTGGCTCTTACGCTTGGAGCGATGCTCATCTCGACTTTTATTACCTGCACGTCTATTCTAGTTCTGAACAGCTATTTTCCGTTTATACCGGGAAAACTGGAGGCTGGCGTACTATTGCATACAGGGATCCAATTGTTGATCCAAACACTGTCAGCAGCGTGCCTCAGCCTTATTCCTTTATACTTCGGGATGCGGAAAAAATCGGTACCGACAACGATCGTGTCCTCGATCATTATCGTGGGCTTAGTCAGCTCCAACAATCAGGGCTATTCACTTAGCAACAATATAACGGTCCCGTTGATCCTTGGGATAATCGGTCTCCTGATTGCTTATCTCTCGTTCCGTAACGTAGATAAGACGGACGTAGCTTAACTAAAAAAGAACTCTTCTTAACGGCAGCTTCGCCTGAAAGAAGGGTTCTTTTTTACGGAGATACCTACATGAATTTGGTGTTATTGAAGTACCATCTTCATGAGCCTCTTCCATGCATGTTTTGAACAATGCATACATATCGGGGCACATGGACCCGGCTACTTCATCTCCGGGGAAGAGGAGCATCACTTCGGCCCGGCTCAGTTCCGGCATTTGGCAGTGCATCTCCATCTCGGACAAAAAAGCGATCAGGCTGGGCATAATGCCTTTGTTGGCGCGCGCATTTTCCGCCAGACTCTGGAGCACTGAGCGTATCGCATCGAATCCTCGAAGCTGCTGCCGAGTTCTTAAATTAACTTATGTTAATTTATTTTGTCAAAGTGAAGTTGTGGCTGTTTCAAAATATATTGTGACGGTCTAGCTAGGCTGGTGTCTAAATTTGCTTTATAATTTGAAGAAAACGTTTTATTTTAGCTAAACACCTTTACTGATTTAACAGAAAGGTTGGTGCGAGATGGACAGGTTATCTTCAATACTTATGCGAACGTGCCGGAAGATCGTCCCTACTTCCTTGAAACGGAAGCTTGTTCACGTACTGTTGCTGAGCACGTTTATTCCCTTGCTTTTAATCGGAATCATCTCTTATACGTCAATGCATACCATTTTAGAGACGAAAATTACAAGCGGGATACACAGCAATCTGAAACAGGTTCGGGTATCGCTGGAAAACGTTTTAGGAAATCTAAATTACGCTTCACAACAGCTCGCTTTTGACGGACGTGTGGGTAAGGATATTTATGCATACATGACAAACGACCATCCGTATGACCGCAAAATTTTGGCGGGAGAAATCGAAACGGAAATGAATTTACTTACATCCACCAATCCGAATATTGGACTGATGTTTTATTACAATCAGGGGACTAATCAGATATTATTTCCGAACCTGCTGGTCAGGGAAGGGTTTGATCCCGCTGAACTACCGGTGTTTACGAAGCTGCCAGGCATATCCTATTACGGGCCGCACCAGACGGTGAATGCGCAATTTGACCGGAAGGTGATGTCTATCACCCGCAAAATCGATTATCCTGATCTGGATCAATTGTACATCTATATGGAGACGGATAATCGTCTGGTCGATACGGTTTTTAATAAAATGCAGTATGGGATGGGGGTATATCACCTCATTGTGGATACGGATAATCGGATCGCTTACAGCGAAAACCCGTCGTCTTTTCCTGTTGGAATGAGACTTGCAGCACAAGAAGATGCCAATCGGTCGGTGTATGGCACCCAATATACATTTGAAGAAGCAAGCAACCAGGGCTGGCGGGTTGTAGCTGTCATTCCGATCCAATCTTACAAGCATGAAATCTTCAATTGGTTCCTCCAGTTTGGATTAATAGCCGTTTTATCCTTGTTTGTCAGTATCAGTTTTGCTTGGTTGATTTGGAGAATCGTAACTCGGCCACTCACCAGCCTGAACCGTGGAATCCGTTTGATGGTACAGAATCAGTCGCAGGGGGAACTACAATTGACGGGAATCGATGAGTTTGATTATTCGCTAAGACGCTTTCATGAAATGAAGGGAACCGTCATTCAGTTGATCGAGGATATCAAGGAAAATGAAAGGAATAAGTCCCGCCTAGAAGTGGAAAAGATGATTTCCCAAATCAACCCGCATTTCGTGCATAATACGCTGGACACGATCCGGTGGCAGGCACGGCTGAACGGACAGGAAGATATCGACCATTTAATTTCCACCTTGAATCGTGTTCTTCATTATAATTTAGGCAAGGGTGAAACGGCTACGATCCGCGAGGAACTAGCGGCGCTGAAGGATTATATCACGCTGCAGGAGATTAGGTACCAGTTCCATTTTGATATCCGCATTTCAGTCCCACAGGAGCAGCTTGAGTCTCGTATTCCGCGTTTTATGCTGCAGCCGCTCGTAGAGAATGCATTATATCACGGCATTACCGATGACGGTTTGATTCGGGTAGATATCAGCCAGGAGGCGGATCGTATTCGGATTGAAGTCAGCGATAACGGGATGGGCATGTCCCCAGAAGAAGCAGACCGGTTATTGCAGGGAGATGATCCGGCTCACAAACGACGTGGGATGGGGATCGGCATGCCGTATGTTATCCGGACGCTGAAATACCAATACGGCGAATCCGCCGGAATCGATATAAAGAGCCGGAGCGGAGAAGGGACAAGCATTATCATTACGATTCCATCATCGACACATGGGGAAGGAGATCTGCAGCATGCGCGTATTGATTGTTGAGGATGATAGGCTTGTGCGAAAAGGATTTATTTCATTGATGCCTTGGGAACAGTTTGGGATGGAGGTTATTGGAGAAGCGGGAAATGGGGAGGATGCGCTTGCGTTTTTGAACCAGCAGGAAGTGGATCTGCTTATTACCGATCTTTCTATGCCGAGAATGAGCGGGATCGAATTGATTCGGGCGGTACGGCAGCTTTACCCGCGGATTTGGACGGTTATCTTGACGTTTCATCAGGATTTTGAATACATACAGGAAGCGCTTAGGCTGGGAGCGATCGATTATATTGCAAAAACAGAACTTCAGCAGGACAAGATGGAGGAGGTGCTGGGCAGAATTGAGCAGCGAATCCAGTATGAAACGAATCAGCAGGCGCGTGCTTGGGAGGAGAATGAAAGAGTAAGCCCGGATCAAGGGATCGTGTGGATTTCGGCTCATGCAAGCGGGAGTCCGCATTCGTCCAGTCCAGTTTACTGCGGGAAGTCCGTGGAGGAAAGCGCTCCGGGAATTTGGTTTCTTCCTTGCAAAGAGGCGGATCTTTCGGATGATCATTTGGCATGTTTACTGGATGATTCTTTTCTTGAAACCGGAATTGTCATGATTGTTAGCGGCATCGGCTCCGAGAGCGGGAACCAGATGATACGAACTCTGCAGGATTATAGGGACCGGTTCATGCTTTATGAATGGGATCAAGCCCCATCCCGGATCCAGACGAGAAGACTTGAGCAGTTGAAGGAAACGGTCAGCCAAAGGCCGATTACCCATGAAGAGGAGCAGAAACTAAAGGAAGCTTGGTCCAGTCTGCAGTGGGTCATTCATGATCAGCAATATGAAGAGAATCTGGCTGATCTCGAGGCGATGAAGTTAACGCAGCGTCAGCTTGATTCGTTGTTTATATTGTCCTCTACTCGCTGGGAACGTGTCGTTCCGGCAGAGACCTGGCGAACACCACAGCAGAAGCTACCGTCTTGGCAGGAATGGAAGCAGTGGCTCGGTGGCTTAAGACAAGAACTCGCATCGTATTTATTTAAGCCCTCTTATTCACAGGAAGTCATATCTTGTGTCTGGAAGGCAGCCCAGATCATTCATCAGGACTTAAGCAGAGAGATTACGCTCCGCGAGGTAGCCAAGGAAGTAAACTTAAGCCAAAGTTATTTAAGCCAATGTTTTCGGGATATCGTAGGGGTATCCTTCAACGATTATGTCCGGCAGGCCAGAATAGATTGGGCTAAACAGCTATTGGTAGACACCGACAAGCCGATTTATTGGATTGCCACGCAGACCGGTTATCCGAATGAAAAGTATTTCAGCCGCGTATTCAAGGACAAAACGGGGATGCTTCCCAGCGCGTTTCGCTGCGGACAGAAAGAAAGGGGCTGACGCTCGAAAGCGGCAGGTCCGGTGGGATTTGGTTCCTACCGGGCCTTTTATGCGTATAAGTGCGTGTTTAAAGGGGGGGTTAACAACCTCTATAACCGATATTTTGCCAGGTGGGGTCTGCAAATGATATGCAAGTAGGTACTCAAATGATTGAAAGATTCACAGGTAAATAAGAAAAAACCGATTTTAACATAAGAAATGAGACCTGATTTGACGAAAGAATGGAACTCTCTCTAATTCATCAGAAGATACAATGAGTATAAGGCTCACGGCAACGTGGGTAAGCCTTGGACGAAAAATGTAAGCGTAAACAATAAGACAGGGGGAGCTTTCATGAAAAAATGGATGATTGCAATACTGGCAAGTACCATGCTGCTCGCGAGCGGATGTGGGGCAAATGATCAAGGCGCTTCGAAACCCAAAGAGGCAGAGACGCCAGCGGATCCATTCTATAAATATCCCGAACCTGTAACACTCACAATTGCCAAACCGCTGAATCCGGAGGATAAAACCCTCCCAGCAGGCGACACCGTAGATAATAACCAGTTTACTCGGTATATCTTCGACAAGACAAATATCAAGTTCGATTACACATTGACAGCTAAAAGCGGTGATCCATTCACTCAGAAAGTTCAAGTGGCCATCGCCAGCAATGATATTCCAGACGTGATGGTTGTGAGCGAGAAGGATTTGCGGCAGCTGGTAGAAGCGGGACAACTGGAAGATATGAGCCAGGTATATGAGAAATACGCTTCGAAGCAAGTGAAGGATTTTTATGCTACGACAAATGGTAAGGCGCTGGAGAAAGCGACTTTTGACGGAAAGATGATGGCTATTCCGAATATCGTGCCGCAGGGCGATGCCCCATATTTTTTATGGGTCCGCAAGGATTGGCTAGACAAGCTTGGTCTGCAAGAACCGAAAACATTGGACGACATCGAAGCTGTTGCCAAAGCATTCGTCGAAAAAGATCCTGACGGCAATGGCAAGGCGGATACCGTTGGACTTCCGGGATCGCCTACGGATCTGGTCAACGGAGACAACGGATTCGCTTCGATCTTCAGTTATTTCGACGCTTATCCGAGTTATTGGATGGAAGATAAAGAGGGTAAGGTTTCTTATGGTTCGATTCAACCTCAGGTGAAGGACGCTCTTGCCAAACTGAGGGATTGGTATGCCGCAGGGCTTATCGATAAGGAATTCGCGCTTCGGAAGGAAGCTTACGAACTGATGTCAGGCGGGAAGGCCGGAATGTTCTTTGGCCCATGGTGGATGCCTTGGGGACCGCTTGGCGATGCGGTGAAAAATGATCCGAACTCCAATTGGGTAGCGCTTGCCGCACCGCTGGATGCCGAGGGGAATTTCAAAACGCATACCGTTCCGGTGAGTAGTTCGTTTGTAGTAGTCAAAAAAGGGGTTGAGCATCCGGAAGCGGCTATGATCGCTTTGAATACGACGGTTGCCGGAGAAAGAGGAACAGATCCAGATGCTAAGCAGCTTGATAACCGGGTCAATCCAGGATATTGGCCGATGCGACTGGTCATTGAAAATGCCGACACCGTTACGCGCAAGCACGATATGTTGAGAGATGTGCTCGATGGTAAATCGAAACCAGAAGATATGATTCCTGAGATGCAGGAGATCTATGCAAAAGCAAAAGAAGCGGATTTTGACCCTGTCAAGGACTTGGGAGCATGGCAGCCATATTTCTCCTACACGATCGGAAGCGATCCTTTACATGGCCCGCTTAAGCCGGCAGAAAATCTGTTTACGTCCATAACGAAAACGATGGAGCTGAAGAATGCCACCCTCAGCAAGATGGAGAAGGAAACATACCTGAAAATCATTATGGGCAAAGAACCGCTGGATTCATTTGATACCTTTGTTGAACAGTGGAAGAAGCTAGGTGGAGATCAAATCACGAAAGAAGTTCGGGAAGCGCTTGGGGAATAGATAGAATGGGCGGGAGGGCCGTTTCCGGTCCCCCGCCCTCTCGATACTGGATGAGAGGTGAGAGAAACCCATGAAAAAACAGCCATTTGCGCTCCATTATCACCTAATGTTGCTTCCGGGGATCATACTGCTTATATTGTTCAGCGTTGTGCCGATGTTCGGCATTACGATTGCCTTTCAAAATTTCAAACCGGGACTGGGCTTCTGGCGCTCGGAATGGGTGGGTCTGGATAACTTCCGCTACTTGTTCGAGCTGCCTGACAGCCGAACTATATTTTTTAATACGATTTATATCGCCGTGCTTAAAATTTTGGCTGGTTTGGTCGTTCCCGTCTTTTTTGCGCTTTTGCTGAACGAAATCAGATCAGTATTGTTTAAGCGCAGTGTTCAAACGATCGTCTATTTGCCCCATTTCCTTTCATGGGTAATCCTTGCCGGGATTATTTCCGACCTGCTTTCCATGGACGGGCTGATGAACCAGATTCTGGGCTGGTTCGGCGCTGAACCGATCATGTTCCTGGGCAGCAACCAATGGTTCCCGGGCATTATCGTAGTCAGCGATGTGTGGAAAGAGTTCGGCTTTGGAACGATTGTCTATTTGGCCGCTTTGACAGGAATCAACCCGTCGCTGTACGAAGCAGCGGCTATCGACGGTGCGAGCCGGCTTCAGCAGCTGCGGTATATTACGCTGCCAAGTCTGAAACCAACGATCATCCTGCTGGCTACACTGAGTCTTGGCAATGTGCTGAATGCTGGTTTTGACCAAATATTCAACTTGTACAACCCTCTTGTATATGATTCCGGTGATATTATCGACACGTATGTATACCGCGCCGGTCTGCTGCAGGTCCAATACGGTTTAGCGACAGCCGTCGGTCTGCTGAAATCGATTATCAGCTTCGTGCTTATTATCCTTTCTTACGTGATGGCGTCGAAATTCGCCAACTACCGTATTTTCTAAGGGGGGCGAACCGTTATGGTTAGAAATGTCACATTTAAGTCGCGGATGGCAGACGGTATGATAATAGCTATATTAGTGATTACGTCATTACTGTGCATCTTTCCGATCTGGTATACGATTGCGGTGTCCTTTAGCGACAAGTCTGCGGTTGCCGGAGGCATGGTGTCCCTGTGGCCGGTGGACTTCACGCTTTCTTCTTACAAAAAAATATTGCAGGAACAGGCCTTTTTCGCTGCATTTGGCGTTTCGCTCAAGCGTGTTTTGCTGGGAGGGATCATCAACTTCGTAGTTTGCGCCATGATGGCGTATCCGTTGTCCCGTACACCGATGCAGTTCCGTTTCCGCAATGTATATATGTGGTTTATCGTGTTTACGATGCTGTTTAGCGGGGGGCTTATTCCCTGGTTTGTAACGATCAAGTCTTATGGATTACTGGATACGATTTGGGCTTTGGTGCTGCCGTCAGCTGTTCCGGTATTTAACGTCATATTGCTAGTCAACTATTTCCGTAGCATTCCCAAGGATATGGACGAGGCAGGCATGATGGATGGGGCTGGCCCTTGGTATATGCTGCTCAAAATCTATTTGCCACTGTCGGTGCCCGTACTTGCTACCATCACGCTGTTTAGTATCGTAGGCCATTGGAATTCCTTTTTTGACGGACTCATCCTTATGAACAAACAGGAGCATTATCCGCTCCAGACATATATTCAGCAATTGGTGGTGCAAATCAATACGGACAACATGACAACGGAGGAGCTCCGCCAGATGGCCCAGCTGTCCAACAAAACATTAAATGCCGCAAAAATCGTCATTTCGATGTTGCCAATCCTTGTCGTGTATCCATTCCTACAGCGTTTTTTCATTCACGGCATTATGCTGGGATCAGTTAAAGAGTAGGACCCAAAACTTATAATTTCTATAATGTCAAGAAAAGGACAATGGGGAGGAATGGAAATATGTCATTACCTGTGCAGGATGCTTTGATTCAGATCGGTGGCTCCCGCTGGGAAGCCGCGCTTCACCAGAACGGTCAGGTGGAACATTTGAGGCTGTTGTCTGACGATGGCTGGATTGGCGTCGATTTCAGAAAAGGAGCATACGCGGGTTTTGCTTGGCAAGGTGAATGGAATGGCGAGAAGCATGTGATCGACGTGATGCTCGATGAGCGTGATACGGATGGAGCCAATTTTACGGGAAGTTCTGGGGCTTTAAACTTCTCGCTGCGTTATCACAGTGTTGATGGTCAGCTTGCGGTTACCGCAGCCGTTACTAATACAGGGAAAATTCCGGTACAGCCGCTATCACTTGGCCTGATGACTGGAATCGACAGCTATATGGAGAAGTTCCCGGATTGGAACGATAAGTTTTTCCCAACGCTGCTGCGGTGTGAGCGGACACATTTCTGGGGGTACTGCATGAGACCGGAGGGGGCGCTCATCGGTATTGCAAGCTCGCAGCCGATTGCGTCTTGGAGCTTGCAGTACAATGTCGGCTACATGGAGGGTGAGCTGGAATGGGGCGGCCACCGGGTCGAGACGTTTACGCTCGATTTCCTTCACGCAGGTCCACTGCCTGAGCGCCATCCGCAGACATTGTTAGAGCTGCTTCCGGGTGAGACGAAGGAATGGACTCTCCGGCTGCTTCCGGTTAAGCGGCTGGATCAGCTGCTGCCGTTGCTTGCACCGGTCTGTGCCGCTCCGATGCTGGAGCTTGAACAAACGACGCTGGCGAAGGGCGAATGCACCCGCCTGACGATTCATTCAGCCGAAAATGTCACGGCCCGGATTCAGATGCCGGATGGGCGGCGGATGACAGTGCAGCCGGAAGCTGCCGGAGAAGGCAAATATGAACTGCTTATTCAGGCAGGGGAATCACAGGGACATATTCGGATCGAGATCGAGAATGACTCAGGCAAGCAAAGCGAGGCAATGGTCTCCGTTAGACCGCATTGGCTCTGGTTTATGGACAAGGCGAGAGCAGCGGCGCTCATTTGCCCGCCTAGAGCTACCTCGCACTGCGAGAGCTGGTACGGACTGTACACGCTTTACTCGTCGCAGCAGTATTTCCGTGATCAGGAGATGCTGGGGCAAACGGAAAAAATCTTGGCTTCCATTTACCCTTTAATGTTTGATATGGAGACACATGAACCGCTTCTGGTAAAGCACAGAATCCAAAATGTGAGCTCCATGGTAGGAGTTCTGGTTGACCGTTACGAAGCAACAGGGGATGAAGCTGCTTTGAAGAGAGCTTCTGACCTGGCGGATTGGCTTATTGATCATGCGCAGTACCCGGATGGTTCCTACCGCGCCGGAAAGACGCATTATACATCGGTGATTTATCCAGCGAAAAGCTTGATGGAGCTGATCCTGGCGGAAAAAGCATTGGCCGAAAGCGACCCGGCCTGGCGTGAGCGGCTTGTTCGGCATACCGCATCCGTGCACAGGGCGATGGATGAGCTGGTGGCAGCGGACGGGGATATCAATACCGAAGGCGAGCTAACGTACGAGGATGGCATGATCAGCTGTAGTAGTCTCCAGCTTGGATTATTTGCTCTCATGCTGCCGGAGGAGGAGCGGGCTCCTTACCGGGATGCCTCACTGAAGCTGCTGAACGGGCATGAGTGCCTGGCGAATCTTTTGATACCGGATGGGCGTCAAAGAGGGGCGACAAGACGTTTCTGGGAATCCCAATATGATGTGGCCATACAGCCGAATATGCTGAATTCACCGCATGCTTGGACATCTTGGCGCACTTATGGCACCTGGTATGCCTATCTGCTTACCGGCCAAGTATACTATCTGGAGCAGACGATGAACGCACTAGCCAGCTGCGTGCAGATGGTCGATATGGACTCGGGTGCTTTAAGATGGGCATTCGTCCCCGACCCTTATGTGCAGGCAAGACAGATCAGCGAGCAGATGACCGTGAGCAACTGGAGCCATGCGCAGGAAGGGCATCATCATACGCTGAAATATCCTTCACAGGAGTTTGTCATCGGCGAGCAGTACATCGGGATGATTTCGGATTGGCATGAAACCAACCTGCAGGATACCGATGTCCATGAGCATTTTAAATGTCTTGCAGAGGTTTCGCTGGGCAAAGCCTATGTGGCTCAAGACGAAACAGGAAGATTGCGGACATGGAACTGCGGCGCCAGGGAGCAGGGCGGCGTACTTCATGTATATCCGACCGAGCCGAAAGTGGAGCTGGTTCATCTGAACGTGGGAGAGAAGAAGGTCTCCGTTCACTTTGAAACAGGAGAAGTTTCCGCAGACTTTCGCGAGATGGCCTGGGTTCGCATGGATGGACGTATCATTCGGGATTTGTTTATAAAGTAGATTAATCGATATAGATTAGAAAACCGTCTCTTCCTGCTGTGCAGGGAGGCGGTTTTTTTTGATGATAGAATTTTTAAGTTATACGCAGAGCTTACGCATTCTATAATCGCAAGAAAAATTACCGCTAATTGCCGGCCGTCGCTTCATTAAGAAGAACGTCGATAGACATTAGTCTTATGGCTTATTTTAAGTATGTAAAATAATAGAATAATAGGCTTACATTGGCAATCCCCTTTGTGTATCATATAAGAAAGTTGAGAGATGAACATCATAACATCAATCGAGAATACTATATATTATTTTCAAAAAATAGTATAATATGTAATATAATGGTTGGCAGACTTGGATATTGTAAGAAGGAGGTAGACAATGCGGTATTTTAACTATTTAACTCAGGCTGAAGAAGAACGAATCTTTCACTCTTCTCCAGCGCCCTTCAGCAATTGTTCGAACCGAGAAGTGCTGTCTCATGCCATTGGTGCCGCTTTATATATGCCGGCGACAAGAATAAACATTGCTGACGATCTCATATCGGGAAAGCATCTTGGTCTTGTTTCCGTTGTGATGGATCTAGAAGATGCGGTCGGTGACTATCAAGTTGAATTCGCTGAGGACAACTTAAGCCAACAAATTCAGCGTTTGGCTGGGCTTATCAGGGCGGAGGGGATAGGAGCCGATGATCTACCCCTTATATTCATTAGGATCAGAACACCGAATCAGATGGAGAAAATAATTCATTTGCTTGAACCATTTTTAGACCTTGTAACTGGCTTTGCAATACCCAAATTTAATGTGGAGGCCGGCTCCGAATATTTTGATATCATCTGCTCCTACAACGAACGAAAGCCATCCCATTTTCCTACTCTCTATGCGATGCCCATTCTGGAAACGGCGGAAGTAATCTTCAGCGAATCCAGGTTCCTTACGCTTTATAGGATTAAGGAGCTGCTGTCCAAGTACCGGGAATTGATTTTAAATGTTCGGATTGGAGCTACTGATTTTTCGAGTTTGTTCGGACTTCGCCGTGGTCCCGACATGACTGTATATGATATTGGTGTAATCCGAGATTGTATCACAGATATTGTCAACATCTTTGGAAGAGCGGACGAGCAATATGTCATTTCCGGACCTGTCTGGGAATATTTCGAAAATGGGCTAGGGTTGAAACCTCATCTGCAAGTGGCAGCATTTGAAGCGGCGGCATCTAAAGAAACAGATGGAGTTCCCGTTAAGCATGCTCATATGGATGATATGTTCAATAAATACATGCAAGGGCTATTTCGTGAAGTTTTGCTGGACAAAGCAAATGGGATGATCGGAAAGACGGTTATACATCCAACTCACATTCTTCCCGTTCAGTCCCTATACGTTGTTACTTACGAAGAGTACATCGATGCGATCAACATTGTAAAGGGCAGCGGGGAAATGGTTGGGGTGGTGAAGAGTCAATACGCCAATAAAATGAACGAGATTAAACCTCACCTAAACTGGGCGAATCGAATCCTGAAAAGAGCGAAAGTATATGGGGTGCTAAATGAAAACGAAAACTATACTTCCATCTTACTCGGACATGAATCTTCACAACGCGAGACGTCGGTCCTTTCGTATTCTTGATGATTTAGAGGTCTCCATTGAGATTACGAGCAATCCGTTCGAACTGCCTCTTGAAACGTTGTTCGAGATGGCAGCGCGAATCAACAAAAAGAGGAGTTTCCTCTTCGTAAGTAAAGTTCTCGGAAAGCATTTCCCTGTGAATCCCTACACTCCCTTAATGGGGGGAGCGCTCCTGGGGTTGCTTTTTTACAAACAAAAGGGTTATGGGGGAATCATGGATCAAGATGAGTTTCGTGCGGCATTTCTAGATCCGAAGGTTGCAGAGAAGATCTATCAAAGAATAAAAAGCAGTCCGCTCGAACTACCCGACTCTACATTGTTTATCGGTTTTGCTGAAACGGCTACGGCTTTGGGACATAGCATGTTTGATATTTTCAGTGGCCCTACTAAATACATCCATACTACTCGGGAAAATGTCTCGGGTAGCGGGCCATCCATAAGCTTTGAGGAGGAGCATTCCCATGCTACATCTCATCGTTGCTATACCCTGGATCATCATTTTTTCAAAGATACCGCAGCTGTTGTGCTGGTGGATGACGAGATTACAACCGGGAAGACTGCACTTAATATTATTCGTCAGCTGCACGCCAAGTCACCAACGAAAGAATATATCGTTGCTTCATTATTAGATTGGCGTTCCGAAGAGGATAAAGAAAGGTTCAAACAAGTTGAGCGTGAATTAAAGATCTCAATTACTTGTCTTTCTGTTCTAGGAGGGAAGATTCTTGTAAACGGGAACCCGGTTGATCGTGATTATGCCAAGACATTCTCTCATTCGGGTGAACCTCAAATTTTTCACCATTCTGCCGGCCATCATTTCGAACATACCCCTTTCGCGTCCCTTTACCAAGACGGCAGCCGGAACGAACGGCTATTCCTCAAGGAAACAGGACGATTCGGTTTATCGGGTAATGATGGACCTGCAATTGACGAACGTATCTCCAGATGTGCGAGTGATATAAGGAATCAAAGGCGTGGTCGAAAGGCGTTGTGCATGGGAACAGGGGAATTTATGTATTTGCCTATGCGTATCGCGGCGGAGATGGGGGAGGAGATATTTTATCAATCCAGCACGAGAAGTCCAATCCACCCTTATAACGAAGGCAATTACACTATTCGAAATTGTTATTCATTCCAAAGCCATGATGACCATTCGGTAATCAATTTCTTTTACAACATCGATAGTGGCATGTACGATGAAGTGTTTGTTTTCGTTGAGAGGGTGGCTTCCATCGGCATGCTTGCTTCGTTGACCAATGCGCTTAAAGGGACGGGGATCCCTATCATTCATTTCGTCCATTTTGACAATATCCAAACGGAGGGATAGATCCATGTCCATGCACACGATCATGAAGGAGCTTCCCGAGCCCACGCCACTCGGCAGCTATAGTCCTGAAGATGTTGTATTTCTACTTAAGGATTTAAGCCACTCCAAGCTAGAACAGGGCACGGAAGATCGGGAAGAAGCCATCCAGTCCGGGACACATTATTCGGAAATGCTGCCGGTTGAATATCAACCAACGCAAGAATATATCGGTCTTTTCCATGATACGTTACAAACCACGGCCCGCAAGGTCGCGCTTGCTTCAGCAATTACAGCAGAACTAATATGGGAAAAACGTGGCCCCAAAACGGTTCTAGCTTCACTTGCTAGAGCTGGAACACCAATTGGTATTTTGATTAAGCGTTATATTCGCTTGGTTTACCAGCACGAACTTCCCCACTACAGTATTTCCATTATCAGAGGAAAAGGGATCGATGAGAACGCTGTGCTATATATGTTGAGTCGGCATCCTGGGCATGGCATTCAGTTCGTGGATGGATGGACTGGAAAAGGAGCTATACGAAACGTCCTCATTCAAGCGCGCGAAACTATAAGGACAAAATACGGGATAACGATTGATGATGATCTCGCGGTTTTGGCGGATCCCGGATGTTGCTCCGCAACCTTCGGTACGCGGGAAGACTTTCTGATTCCGAGCGCTTGCTTAAATTCAACTGTGTCAGGCCTAATGAGCAGAACCATTTTGCGTGACGATCTGATTAGGCCGGAAGACTTCCATGGTGCCAAGTTCTATGAAGAGTGGTTGAAGGATGATGTGTCAAACCTATTTGTCGACACCATTTCGGCCTGTTTTCCAGAGGTAATAGACGAAGCTAAGCAGCAAGCAGCCTTTCTCTCGGGCAACCCTCATGAAACCGAAGTAACGTGGAAGGGAATGAGAGACATTAAACGAATCCAAGAAGACTTTGGCATTACCGATGTGAACTTAGTGAAGCCAGGTGTAGGAGAAACGACCCGCGTTCTTTTGCGCCGCGTGCCATGGAAGATTCTTGTGGATCGGATGGACAATCCGAACCTTAAACATATTTTATTGTTGGCCAAAGACCGCAATGTTCCTGTGGAGGAATATCCGGATTTGACATATTCATGCTGCGGCATCATAAAACCGGTAAACGAGGGAGAGCAGTCATGATGCTTTTCGCTAGCGACCTCGACAAGACATTGATTTTTTCTAAAAAATCGATGGGGGAAAGCTTGTCTGATCATGAGCTTGTACCTGTCGAGGAAAAAGGGGGTGTTTTTACTTCCTATATGACCCGCAGTGCTCTATTGCAATTGGCTTCCATCGCGCAGGTTTCTTCATTCGTACCTGTTACAACCCGTACCGTTTCTCAATATCGAAGAGTGTTCCAATTCTCGAAACAGATGGATGTAAAGTATGCAATTACGAGTAATGGCGGGAATGTCCTTGTTGATGGGGAGCCTGATCAGGAATGGGGAGAACGCATAAGAATAGCTGCGCAAAGCAGTGCGGACAGGGAAGACATCAAGAAAATGTATGATGAGATCGCCTCCTCCGAATGGGCCTTGCGTGGATGGTTATGTGATGAACTCTTCTATACGATGATCATCGATCCGGAAAAAGCCCCCTTTTCGGTGCTCGATGAATTCAGGCAAAGATTGCTTGTTCATGGGTGGGCATTATCCATTCAAGGAAGAAAGGTATATCTAGTGCCGGCCGGGATTACAAAAGGGGATGCTCTTTTATATGTAAAGGAACGAATCGCCGCTTCATATATAGCTGCCTCCGGAGATTCATTGCTTGATGAAAGTCTCTTAAGAGTGGCCGACTATGCCATTGCTCCGAGGCATGGAGAACTTTACGCATTTTATGGGGAGAGTTCCCTTCATCATCAATTCACAGAATCTTCGGGGATAAGAGCTTCCGAGGAACTGCTGGAGCGGGTACATCAAGAGCTTCTCAAATATAACGATCAGTTTATTGCATCACGTTAGGAGGGACTATCATTACTTTGCGCATTTGGTTTAATCGAACTTTTGCTACAGCATTTCATTATGTCGATATGATCCGCAATAATCTGGACGGTCTGAAGGTAGAAGTCTATGCCACCCATCCTAAACGGCATTCTCTAATGCTTCAAGCAGCCGATTATTCAGAAATTGAACCAACTCTTCCGATGGATGAATATGTGGAATATTGCCTCCGCTTCTGCGAAAAGAACCAGATTGATGTGTTTATTCCCCACTATGGACTTACTGAAATTTCTCCTTATGTCGAAGACTTCAACCAGATCGGCACCAAGATTATGCTCTCTGGAGATTCGGAACTACTAGAGCTTGTCGCTGATAAGGGTGAAATATTCAAACGGCTAGGTGATATTGAAGGACTTCACATACCAGAACATTACGTGGTTACTTCGGCTTTAGAATTCGAAACGGCGTATAACAAACTTCTTGAAAGGGGACTAGACGTTTGCGTAAAACCGGTAACCGGGGAAGGTGGCGCGGGTTATCGCGTCATTGAAAAGGATCCCCCAACCATTCAATCCCTTTACAAAAAAGTAAAACGAAATATTTACATCGGAGATGTTCTGCGTTTGCTTGAGCAGCATCCCGAGCCGTTTGCGCCGCTTATGGTCATGGAGCATCTTAAGGGATCGGAGTATAGTGTGGACTGTTTGGGTACAAGAGAGGCTCTTCTCGCAGCCGTTCCTCGGATGAAGGTCGAAGGACGAATAAGAGCACTCGAAGACAATAAAGATCTGATTCGACTATCTGCAGCGATTCACGAAAGGATTCCTCTACAATATAATTTTAATATCCAGTACATGTACCAGGATGAAACCCCAAAACTCCTTGAAGTGAATCCGAGAATGTCTGGAGGATTGTATATCTCATGCCTAAGCGGGATCAACTTCCCCTACCTTGCATTAAGGCTGCTGCTTGGAAGAGAAGTTGCGGTTCCGGACTACCGGCTTAATATCATGGCTACGCACTTCGAAAAAGAAATCTTGCTTAAAAATTTTTTATAAAAAGCATACATGTCCGAAATCCTGTGGAGTAAGTACCCGTACCACCCGAATCGCATTCATTATGAATGTATTCCGGTGGTGTTTTTTTTTGAGTCTTAAGAAAACCGTAAGAAAGTAGAAAGGGATATGATAGATTCTTTTTTTAAAATAATGGAATGGATTTCCGATTTTCTACCGTCTAACTAAACAAATGCCTTTCCTGTAAGATAAAGGCGCGGTCTTACTGCAAAAGACCAAATAAAATATGGAAAAGAAAGATGTGACCAATCGTGAACATGTTAGCTACCATTACGAAAGCAAGCGCACAGTCGGCATGGATGGCTTGGGAAGCGGTTTTTGACCAAATTACGAAACTGCGTAGCGCTGCGGTAAAAAGGTACGGAATTTGCAAGCTGGTTATCCGCCGACATCACGGAAAAAACCTGAAGTGCCAGGACGGCGAGTGGATTTATTCGGGGGATTGGGTCGGGGAGCTCCATTTGGACAACCGGCAGGTATTGGAGCTTTCCAGAGAGCTGGGGGCTGACCGAGCCGCGCTATTGACCGCAAGAATGCTGCGGAGATCGATCAAGCAGATCAGCGAGGCGATGAAGACGGAACCGGAGCTTGCGCAGGTCAAAGCTTTGACAGGAATTACGCTGCTGCATCGCGGTATCATTCACGGGCTCGGTTTTGAGCTGCATCCGCTGGAATCCAAGGGGTTTCGCATATTCTCCACCTATTATTTACGGCTTTTGCTCAAGGTGCTGCATCCGGTGGGCCGGGAACGCACGAAGAAAAATGCTCCCAAGCTTGTGCCAAAAATGCTGCTGATGACTCGAAAATCATTGCTTTTGCGTTATACTAAGGAATCGGCATGAGTATGCTATTGCTGAATCTGCTGCTGATGTTTGTTTTTATATATATGATCATTCCTTATGTTATCACGCGGATCTGGGGACTCGGGGTAACCCTGCGTGGTCGGCGTGGCAGGCAAGTCGCTTTTACCTTTGATGATGGCCCTGATCCGCTACATACTCCCATACTGCTGGATTTGCTCAAGGGAAAAGGAATCAAGGCGACTTTCTTTGTACTTGGCAGCAAAGCGGAGCGATACCCGGAGCTTATGAGACGTATTCACAGGGAAGGGCATCTCATTGGGATTCACAACTATACCCATCTTCCCAATTGGCTGATGAGCCCGCGCCATATCCGGAACAAGCATGTCTACCGGTCGGCCGATATCATCGAACAGATTACTGGCGAGCGCCCGACGTTTTACCGTCCTCCATGGGGGATTTTGAATTTAGGCGATTTATTTACTTTGCGACATTACCGGATCGTGTTGTGGTCGATCATGGGACGGGATTGGGGCAAGGGGAGCAAGAACAAACCGCTCAAAGAACGGATCTTGGATCAGCTTGAGCCGGGCTCGATTATTTTGCTGCATGACAGTGGAGATACATGGGGAGCGGAACCTGATGCACCAGGCCGGATGATCGCAAGCCTTGAGGAAGTGCTTGAGGATGTCCGTATCCAGGGCTATGAATGTGTGCGTGCCGATGAGCTCCTGAACAAGGCGGATGACACCCAGAGCAGGCTTTCGGACAGCATCCAGATTGGATGAAATATGGAAATTTTATTATTTTTTAAGGCGAAGTTATTTTTTAATATTCCATACAAAAGGGTACAGCCTCAAGGTTGATTGGGGAGTACCTTTTTTTTATTTTGTCTATTTACAGGTGGTAAAACATGGATTATGATTATGCCATAAAGGTGATCTAAAAAATTAGATCGAATAAAAATAACAGAATGAATAAATTGTATAGAATGAACTATGAATTAGATCGGAGTGTCTAAAATGAAAAACGAACCATCCCAATCCATTGAAATTTCGGTAGAGCAGGCAAAACTATTAGGCAGCGCGCAGCGAGTTAAGATTATCAACACACTGGTTGACACCGCGAAAACTTCCAAACAGGTGGCGGATGAGCTGGGAGAATCTCCGGGCAACATTCACTATCATATCCAGAAGCTGTATGAAGGAGGATTAATCGATTTGGTAGAAACCCGTACGGTCGGCGGCATTAATGAGAAGTATTACAAGTCCAAGGCGAAGTGGTTCAATACGCATGGGGCACAGCTAATTGATCCTGTATTGGCCGATGATTATGATGCCGCTTCCAGCACCAAAATCAACCTGCGAATGCAGCTGTCCCCGGAGCAGCGAGAGGAAATGACGGCCGAATTCAAGGCTCTGCTGGAAAAATGGGTCGCGGTTTCTACAACATCCAAAACGAAAAACAGCGAGGAATATGCTATCGGGATAAATGTGATTTCTACCAAAACATCAAAATAGGTGGGAGCTTCAGCTGCTTTTAGAACCTATTAATAAACAGGGGAAGAGCGGGGGCGTTATGGAGATTTTTAAAAATCTTAATTTTACACTGATGTTTATCGGCCGTGTTATGACAAATATCGGCGATAGTTTGTACTCCGTTGCGGCGATGTGGCTGGTCTATAATTTGGGCGGATCGACATTGTATACCGGGCTAGCTGGTTTCTTGTCCATCCTGCCCAGAATCATTCAATTGTTTTCCGGTCCTTTCATTGACCGGGTTCCATTGCGAGGCATGTTGGTGTATACCCATCTGCTCTCGGCCTTGCTGCTGCTTATTGTACCTGTGGCATATTATTTTGATTTTCTGACGGTTGGTCTGGTGCTTGCCATTACACCAATACTCTCAACACTGGATATGTGGTTTTATCCGGCTCAGATGTCGGCACTTCCCAAAATTCTCGACAAGGAACAGCTGACGCAGGGCAACTCTTTGTTCTCGATTGCTTATCAAGGCATTGAGGTTGCTTGCAGAGCGATCTCAGGAGTTTTAATTGTTGTACTTGGTGCGGTTTCAATTTATCTGTGGAACTCGCTGGGATTCTTGATCGGAGCGCTATTATTTATGCGTCTTCGGATCAAGACGACACCTTTAAATTCATATAACAATGATAATTCGATATTAAATAACGATTCGACTAAATTAAAATTCCGCAATAATCCTATGAAAAGTTATGTTTCAGATATGAAAGAAGGACTGCGGCTGCTCCTCGCCACTCCGCTAGCACGCATTCTATTCGGCGTTATCGTGATTAATGCGGCTGGCGGAGCCACCTTTACCGTGATGCCTGCTTTTGCGAACGACCATGGTGGGGCGGATGTATATGGAATTATGCTTATGGCGCAAGCTTGTGGAAGTTTGCTCGGTGCTTTGTTTGCCCCCTATATGAAGCTGGAACAGGTGCGCCTCGGAACTATTTTTGCCGCTGCCTTCTGTTTGTCCGGGACCGCCTGGTTCCTCAGCATCTTTAGTCATTGGACCTGGATCGTCGCTATCGTTTACGGATTGGCGTGGTTTCCCGGAGGCATGACCAACGTCATCGTTAACACCGTGATCCAAAAAGGCGTGCCGGAAAAAAGCATGGGTACCGTATTTGCAGCAGCATCGGGGCTCAGCGGAATTGCTATGCCGCTTGGCAACCTGATAGGCGGCAGCATGGGTGTAATCGCGGCAAGCTCGTACGTGATCGCAGGCTGTGGACTTGTAGTGCTGAGTGTAGGCATATTTTGGGTGTTCGATCCAGTAACACGGAGTCTCCCGACAGCCCATGAAATGGATGAATCCTGGTTCACGTCGCCTGAACGCTTGGCCGCTGTCTCCACGTCGATATAACTGCGAGGTAATGCTTATTATTTTCTCTATTCGTCGGTTGATTTCATGGATTTGGGATAAAAAATAATATATCTGCGTACAACCATTCCTGCTTGTCAGGCTAGTCTGCATAATGTGAACAAGTCCCTCATAGACATGTATCAATCAAGTAAAACATGTGCTAAAGGGGATGATGTCATGCGCCGGATGTCATGGGTAATCGCCATGATCTTGTGCTTAACCGTCATATTTACCGCGTGCGGCGGTAAAAAAGACGCTGCTTCTGTAGTCAAAGGTTTGAATAATGTAGCCGACACACTGCAAAGCAAGGAGGGATCTTATAAGGGATTGGGGAAAATGACACTCTTCACGGGTGAAAAACCTCAGGAGTACAATATTGAGGTTTGGTATCAGAACCCTTCCTATTACCGGATCAGCCTCACGAATGCCCAACGGGATGTCACACAGATCGTGCTCCGCAATGACGACGGTGTTTTCGTCCTAACACCAAGTCTGAATAAAAGCTTCCGCTTCAAGAGCGATTGGCCAGAAAATCAGGGGCAGGTGTACCTGTACCAAACCTTGGTGCAAGGAATCCTAACTGACAATACCCGCCAGTTTGCCGAAGACAAGGATAGTTATGTGTTTGACGTTGCGGCTAATTACCACAGCCAATCGCTAGTCCGCCAGAAAATCTGGCTTAGTAAGGATAACTACGCCCCTAAACAAGTGCAAGTGTCCGATGCCGAAGCGCATGTCATGGTCGAGGTGAAATTCAGCGATTTCAAGTTTGATACCAAATTTGAGAAAGATTCTTTTGATATGAAGCGAAATATGACGGCTATTGACGATCCTACGCTTGGTTCTATCGCTCAGGTTGACGAAAATGGGAATAGCATCTCAGCAGATGATCAGCAGACTGATGAAAACACTGCGGCAGCACCGAAAGAACTTGGTGACTTTGGAACGATTACTCCGGTTTATTTTCCTGATGGGGTAGAGAACAAAGACGTCAACAAAATGGAAAACAGCGCAAATCATACCGTCATCTTGCGTTACGACGGGACTTATCAATACACCATCATTGAGTCCCGTTCCCAGGACAAAATGGTTAACGCTCTAGCAGCAGGAGATTTGATAGACCTTGGCTTCACGTCAGGGCTGCTCATTGGAGATGATAATCAAAAAACGCTGACATGGATGAATGACGAAGGCATTGAGTTCAGTATTACGAGCAACAATCTTCCCGTGGATGAAATGAAGAATATAGCTGTGTCTTTACAGGAACAATCGGGTAAATAATAAAAAGTAGGCGGATTCCTAAGTTGCTAGAGCTGATTCCTCTGCAATGAAGGCTCCGCCTTTTTTTTCCCGATCCGTGGTACGCGTGGTACGGTAAAAGCGGTCGAATCCGGCTGGTTGTGGTTCATTGACAGTGGCCTTCTCGAACATTACGCTTATGTAAGCGAACGAAGAGTGAATACGTATGAGAAGGTGACTGCAAGAAATGCATGTTCAATATAGAGCAACACAAGCTGTAATCAATTTGGATCAACTGCGTGCCAATTATGAGGCGTTCCGTCAGGCGCTACCTGAAGATATGAAACTGCTCGCCTGTGTTAAGGCGGATGCCTACGGCCATGGAGCCGCCCTGGTATCGCGCGAGCTGGAGCAGGCGGGAGTGGATTATCTGAGCGTGGCATTTCTGGATGAGGCCATCCAGCTTCGCCAGGCGGGCATTAAGCTGCCTGTGCTGGTGCTCGGCTATACGCCACCTGAAGCGATCCGGGCAGCCTGGGAGCATGAGGTAACCGTGACTTTATTCAGTCCTGACGTGCTGGAAGCTATCCAAGCATTGCCGGAGGAAAGCCTAAAGCGCCCATTAAAGGTGCATATTAAGATCGACAGTGGTATGGGTAGATTGGGGCTTCTTCCCGGTGAAGAAGCCACCCATTTCATTGAAAAGGTTTTGGAAGTACCGCAGGCTGAGGTAGAGGGCATGTTTACTCATTTTTCCAAAGCGGACGAAGAGGATAAAAGCTATACACTGGAGCAACACCGGCGTTTTGCAAGCGTAGTCGCCCTGCTGAAAGACAGAGGCATAAGTCTCCCTATTCTACATACGGGAAACAGTGCCGCGGCGATTGACAACCCGGAGCTTTCGTTTAATATGGTCCGTATTGGAATCAGCATGTACGGGCTGTACCCATCGGATGAGGTCAACCGGCAGAAGGTGACACTGAACCCGGTATTAACGCTCCAGACGAAGATTGCTTATGTCAAAACGTTACCACCCCATTGGGGCGTCAGCTACGGTGCCAGGTATGTAACGGATATGGAGGAAATCATCGCTACACTCCCAGTCGGCTATGCGGACGGATACTCCCGGATGCTGAGCGGCAAAGCGGAGGTATTGATCCGTGGCCGCCGCGTTCCCGTTGTCGGAACGATTTGCATGGACCAGTGTATGGTTACACTGCAATCCTTTGCAGAAGAGGCGAAAGAAATTCAAGCCGGCGAAGAGGTTGTACTCATCGGCCAGCAATCTGGCAGCAGTATTTTGGCAAATGAACTGGCTTCCTGGCTGGGGACCATCCATTATGAGGTTATCTGTATGATCGCTAACCGTGTTCCGCGTTTCTATCTACGACACGGGGCTCCTTACACGTTGTCCAACCCTTTGATCCACGAGGTGCGATAAACCGTTTATATCACAAGGAAGACCACCGCTAAAGGCGAGGCTGTCTCCAATGGGAATAAGTCGATAGACTGTTTTACTTAGGAACAGAAGGAATAACTTGCATGTATGTCGAATAATAAAATATGATGCAAATCTCTGTACGTTTATGCCGACTGTAGTTATAATGGTGTAATGCAGCATACCTGATATACCTTCGGCATATATATTCCTGTGTATAAATTTCCTTGAATAAAGTTATACTGGTGCACAAGGGTGTGAAGGTTGTGGGGGTGGAAGAAAAGGTGGCTAATATGCAGAATACCAAAAGAATTATGATCAGCTTGCCGGATCATCTTTTACAGGAAGTGGATGGCATCGTTGCTATGGAAAATTCCAACCGCAGTGAATTAATCAGGCAGGCTATGAAGCTCTATTTGCTTGAACGGAAAAAGCGTTATATCCGGGAATCTATGCAGCGCGGATATATGGAGATGGCCAAAATAAACTTGACTATGGCCTCTGAAGCGTTTCATGCGGAGGAAGATGCAGACAGCACTCTTGGCCGCTTAGTGAGCGGGGTGTAAACATTGATCGTAAAACGTGGCGACGTTTTTTTTGCGGATCTATCACCCGTTGTTGGTTCTGAGCAAGGCGGAGTAAGGCCGGTGCTGATCATTCAAAATGATATCGGCAACCGCTTTAGTCCTACGGTAATCGTAGCAGCTATTACGGCCCAAATACAAAAAGCCAAGCTGCCGACACATGTGGAAATTGATGCGGCTTCGCATGGCTTTGACAGGGACTCTGTCATATTACTGGAGCAAATCCGAACCATTGACAAGCAAAGGCTGACGGACAAAATCACCCACCTCGACGAGGAAACGATGAAAAAGGTGGATGATTCCTTGCAGATCAGTCTTAGTTTGATCGACTTTTAACCATAAACTTGTAATAAAAAGGGCATGTCATCATCAGGCATGCTTTTTTTGTTGTGTAAAAAGAAAAACATAGCCTATGAACATGTCACATAAGTCCATTGTAACTAAAGCTTGATCCATGTACTTTTAAAGTAATTAAAATAAAGAGCGGACAAGGCTTGTTCAGATGGAGAAGCTGTGCCGCTTGAGCATGCGGAGGGATTTATGACCATTCATATTGATTCAAAGAAGCATCTGTTTCATTTACAAACGAAAGGTGCAAGCTATGTATTTCAAATTATTCCTTCCGGTTACGCGGTCCATTTGTATTATGGAAAACGGCTGCGGGCAAGTGACCTCAGCTGGCTGCTCGTGACGAAAGGGCGCTGCTCATTCAGCCCGAGTCCGGTACCCGAGGATCGCAGCATTTCCCTCGACACCCTTCCACAGGAACTGCCGGTATATGGAACAAGTGATTATCGCACGCCTCTGATCCAGATGAAGCTGAAGGACGGTACAACGATTACGGAATTCACATATGTTTCTCACCTTATTGAACGAGGTAAACCTAGACTTGAAGGACTGCCTGCCGTGTACGCAGAACATGAAAGCGAAGCGGAGACGTTGGTTCTCACCATGCAGGATAAGATTTCAGGACTTCGTGTTGAATTGATTTATACAGTTCTAGAGCAGTATGATGCGATTACGCGCTCGCTGCGGATCATTAATGAAAGCGGAACCAATGTGGAAATTTTGAGCGCGCTCAGTGCCAGCGTTGATTTTCCGCATATGGATTATGAGTGGCTGCAGTTGTCCGGATCCTGGACACGCGAGAGAGATATCGTACGCCGTCCGCTCGCTTATGGCATGCAGGCTGTGGAAAGTCGCCGCGGCGCCAGCGGCCATCAGCAAAATCCTTTTGCCGCGTTACTGTCGCCGGGAGCGGACGAAGATTATGGCGAAGTTTATGGCTTTAGCCTGGTGTATAGCGGCAGCTTTATTGCCCAGGCCGAGGTGGATCAATACCGGACAACCAGGTTGTCCATTGGGATCAATCCATTTGACTTCACATGGTTGCTTGAAGCAGGTGAAGTCTTTCAGACACCAGAAACGGTGATGGTCTACTCTGCGGAAGGGATTGGCGGGATGTCGCGCATTTATCACAAGCTTTACCGTGAAAGGCTTGCGCGAGGGCAGTTCCGCGACAAGGAGCGTCCTGTGCTGGTCAACAACTGGGAAGCGACATATTTCAACTTCAATGCCGAAAAAATCGAGAATATCGCCAAAACAGGCAAGGAGCTCGGGATTGAACTGTTTGTGCTGGACGACGGCTGGTTTGGGCGCCGCGACCGTGACGACTCTTCGCTTGGCGATTGGGTTGTCGATTTGAATAAGCTACCGGATGGATTGGAGGATCTGGCTCAAAGAGTAAACCGTTTGGGCATGCAGTTTGGCTTATGGTTTGAACCGGAGATGGTTTCGCCGGACAGCGATCTGTACCGCAAACATCCGGATTGGTGCCTTCATGTCCCTGGACGCCGCCGTACGGAGGGCAGACAGCAGTTGATTCTTGATTTTTCCCGCCAGGACGTTAGGGATGAAATTGTAAGGATGCTCAGCGCGGCATTGGGAAGCGCACCAATCACTTACGTGAAATGGGATATGAACCGGAATATGACGGAGATTGGCTCGGCTTTGCTGCCGCCGGAGCGGCAGCGTGAGACAGCTCACCGTTATATGCTTGGGCTGTATGAGGTGATGGAGCGGATTACTTCGGCCTTCCCTCACATTTTGTTTGAAAGCTGCTCGGGCGGTGGCGGACGGTTTGATCCGGGGATGCTCTATTACATGCCTCAAACCTGGACTAGCGACAACACCGATGCAGTAGCGAGGCTGAGAATCCAGTATGGGACAAGCATCGTTTATCCAATCAGCTCGATGGGCTCCCATGTGTCTGCCGTGCCCAACCATCAAGTGCAGCGCATAACTCCACTGCAAACGCGGGGGCTTGTGGCGATGTCGGGCAATTTCGGGTACGAGCTGGATTTAACGAAGTTCACTGAAGACGAGAAAGAAGCTGTAAAGCAGCAGGTTGCTTTATACAAAGAGATCCGCGGACTTGTCCAGTTTGGCCTTCATTATCGGCTGCTCAGTCCGTTTGAGGGCAACGAAACCGCATGGATGTTTGTGGCGGAGGACCAAAACGAAGCCGCCGTATTCTACTTCCGGGTACTGTCTGAATCTAATGCCCCGCTTATCCGTCTCAAGCTTAAAGGCCTAGATCCTGATGCGGATTACGAGGTGCTGGGAAGCGGCAAGATCTACAGCGGGGACGCATTAATGTATGCGGGAGTATCTATTGATTCGGAACGCGGGGATTTTTATAGTGAACTTATTCGTTTGAAGAGATTGCAGCGTTAAACATACTTGATGGATATGTAAATTAATTGTAAAATACAAGCCTTGCTCTGGATATTTTCCGGGGTAGGGCTTTTTGACGTGACTCCAGAATAAGCCAGTCCGGCCAGTCCCCATAAGGGGAAAATGCGTCTAGGGAAGAAGCATCTGCCATCATTGTTTACCTCTTCCAGAGATGTCCGCTGGAAATGTAGGCAAAAGTTTGTGATAATATACAGGAACCAGGCTTCACTTTTTAGAATAATATCTAAATTTTTAACTGAACTCCGGAAGTGGTGAAATGAACCCGGAGATTGTAATTTACATGACGAAAATGAAATGCGTGAACTGCGCCTAACGAATGTAATATACCGAATTTTGGACTACTCACGCCTAACAAGCGATTGATACGGGGAAAGAGGGATTTTTTATGACAGATAAGGCTATTTTGGAAATGAACGCGGAAGCACAGAAAGCGAAGGAACAGGAGCGCATCGTACAGCAGACCGCGAAGGAACTGCAGCTTTCGCTCAAACAAATCCGGACGACGGTGGAGCTTCTGGATGAAGGCAACACGATTCCATTTATTGCACGTTACCGGAAGGAAATGACCGGGGAATTGGATGAAAACCAGCTGCGTGACATCGAGGAACGGGTCAATTATTTGCGTAATCTCGAGGAACGCAAGCGCGAGGTTATCCGGATTATTGATGAACAAGGCAAGCTCTCGGAAGAGCTGCAATCGGCCATCGAGAAGGCGGTTAAACTGCAGGAAGTAGAGGATTTGTACCGTCCTTACCGGCAAAAGCGTAAAACCCGTGCCAGCGTGGCTAAAGAAAAAGGACTCGAGCCGCTCGCAAACTGGATGATGGAGCAGCCGAAGCAGGGGGATCTTCAGCAGGAAGCTTCCAAATATGTTGACGCCGAAAAGGGTGTGGAGAGCACGGATGATGCCATTGCTGGAGCAATGGATATTTTGGCGGAAAATGTGGCGGACGACGCAACGATCCGCTCTTGGGTGCGGCGTTATACGATGGACCATGCCATGTTGACCTCGGAGGCAAAGGACGCGGAGCAGGAATCGGTGTATGAAAACTACTACAGCTACCGGGAACTTGCCAAAAAAATGCCGCCGCACCGAATTTTGGCCATTAACCGGGGTGAGCGTGAAAACGTGTTAAAGGTAGGCCTCGAAGTTTCGGCTGATCCAATTCATAATTTTATGGCGCGTCAGATCGTAAAAGGGACTTCCATCGTTCAGGCTGTACTCACAGATGTGATTGAAGATGCATATAAGCGTCTGATTGCGCCTTCGATCGAACGTGAAATCCGCGCAGAGCTCACGGAAAAAGGGGAAAACCAGGCGATTTCAATCTTTTCCGGTAATTTACGGAGCCTGCTGCTCCAACCGCCTGTAAAAGGCAGATGCGTATTGGGTGTGGACCCGGCCTACCGGACCGGCTGTAAGCTGGCTGTGGTGGATGATACGGGCAAACTATTGGAGGTGGCTGTTACCTATCCAACACCACCGAATAACAAGCGGAGAGAGGCAACGGAGAAGTTTCACGAGCTGATTGCGAAGTACAGCATCCAGCTGATCGTAATCGGCAATGGTACGGCTTCGCGTGAAACCGAGCAGTTCGTGGCGGAGGTCATCGGCGAGATCGAAAGTATGGACCTTGCTTATTTGATTGTTAACGAAGCGGGCGCGAGTGTGTACTCGGCTTCCAAGCTGGCGCAGGAAGAGTTTCCGGATCTTGATGTTGCGGAACGCAGCGCAGTTTCCATTGCCCGCCGTGTACAAGATCCGCTTGCGGAGCTAGTTAAAATCGAACCGAAGGCAATTGGTGTAGGGCAATACCAGCATGACGTATCGCAAAAGCATCTGGACGAAAGCCTCAAGGCTGTCGTAGAGTCTGCCGTTAACCATGTCGGCGTGGACGTAAATACGGCTTCGCCGTCGCTTCTGTCTTACGTGGCTGGCATCAATGCGACCATTGCCAAAAATATTGTGAAATATCGCGATTCGAACGGGAAATTCAACAGCCGCAAAGAATTGCAAAATGTGCCACGTCTTGGAGCGAAAACTTATGAACAGTGTATCGGTTTCATGCGGATTACGGACGGGAACAACCCGCTGGACCGCACGCCGATTCACCCGGAATCCTATTCTGTTGTTGACCGATTGTTCAAGGAGCTTGCCATCGGTATGGACAAACTTGGGACGCAGGAACTGTCGGATCTACTTGCGCAACAGCATATAGGTCAGCTTGCAGAGGCGTTGGAGGTTGGCGTACCAACCCTGCGCGATATTTTGGAGAGCTTGCAGCGTCCGGGTCGCGACCCGCGTGAGGAGCTTCCGCTGCCTATTTTCCGGACGGATGTACTCAAGATCGAGGATTTGATGCCAGGCATGGAGCTACAAGGAACGGTACGGAATGTTATCGACTTCGGTGCATTCGTGGACATCGGCATCAAAAGCGACGGTCTCGTACACATCTCGCAGCTCAGCGAGGGTTATGTGAAGCATCCGATGGATGTTGTATCTGTTGGGGATAATGTTACGGTATGGGTGCTGAACGTGGATTTGAAAAAGGGCCGCGTCGGACTTACGATGCGTCAACCGAAGGATCAGCAGTAAAAGTACGTGTTCAAATTGGACTTCGAAAAAATAAAAAAACTAAGCCCCTTTCAAAAAATGGAGTAACCGGGGCTTAGTTAATCATGTTCTTTTTAAGGAAATGTTATTCTTTCTCGGATTGCTTCAAATCTGTTGAAACATGCGCGGAGAGCTTCTTTTTTGCCCGGAAACGCCGCACCTTCATCAGATTTCCGCACATTTTATCGTCGCAGTACCGTTTGGAGCGGTTGCGCGTGTCATCATAATATACCCAAAGGCAGTCCGGATTGTCGCATATGCGGATTCTGGATGTCTCGCCTTTATCCAACACAGACGCAAATGAGGCTGCAATTTCAGCCATGCTTTGCGTCCAGTTGGCGTTTGCTGGAATATATTCGAGGTTTACCGTTTGATCGGCGTTACGGGTCAGCTTGCGGTATACCGGCGCTTGTCCCATCCAGCTGTTAAGCATCCTGATATGCTGTTCCGTTATAGCTTCTCCAGCGGCGATATGGCAGATCATATCGAGCAGGAAGGCTCGGAGTCGCTTTAGCTCAGTTAATTCCTGTTTGTCCGGGAGATTGGAGGCGGAAATGCCACCCTGCCGCATAAACTGGAGGAGCCATTTTTCCTGTTCCAAATGGTCCTCCGAGCGTCCGCTCCCCCGCCAATCATGCCAATGGCTGTTCACAAAATCATCCCAAAGCATTGAGGTCATCCTTTCTATAAGAGCATTGTAGCAACCCTAAACGGCTTTTGCTATCTTTTGCTAGCCAACAGGAGGGGAGAAAATCATTTAAAAAAAATTGCAGATTGTGCGGGTTAAGTGAATATGCTATCATCTCCGTAACCACCATTGTTAATTACGATGGTTACAGTTGAATGGAGGCGATGGGGATGAGTATCCGGAATATGCTGCTGCAAAATTGGGATCTTTGTATGGAAGAAGAGGGTTGGTACCCTCCGCTTCAGCCTGCGCTTAAAGATGTATCGTTGGAGCAGGCGTTGCGGAAACCCGCAGAAGGTGCGGCCAACAGCATTTGGGAGAATGTCCAGCATCTTCTCTACTATAAGGAGCGTTCACTTGCACGCTTGCGGGGGACTTCGGATTCATTCAACTTAAGCAATGATGCGACCTTCCGGTTTCCTACAGCCAGCAGCGAGGGCTGGGAATACGCTAAGAACAAGCTTTTTGAAGCGCATGCGGCGCTGCGTAGTGAGTTTGAGCGTTTATCAGAAGATGAGCTTGAGGCCAATTCTGAGCACATTATGAGCTTAATAACACATGATGCCTACCACACTGGACAAATTGTTTTTTTACGCAAGCTTCAAGGCTTCTGGCCAGCGACAAGAAGCTTTGAATAAAGGGAGCTATTTTCAGACTCAAAAAGAAGCCGGACAATTCGCGTCCGGCTTGGTTTTTTCATGATTCGGTTATGGATGATAAGCTTCGGAATGAGCCGAGTCTTCGCTTACTGAATTCCGGTAAAAATACCAGCAATCATTCAGCAGCTTGATTTGGCGTCTGTCCTTTTTGCGGAAGGCGCGTGTCAGTTGATTGCAGAGCCATTGGGGCAAGGTATCTCCTCCTCTTGCTGAAAACGTATGTATGGATAACATATGGGGAAGATGCCCAAAGCGTGCAGGTCTTAGTCGTTTTATTGGGATGGGGATTCCATAAAACCCCAAAAATGAATTTAGACCATTTCTTCTTCGTACCACTGCTCTAGTTGCGCCTGTAGGGCGCGGATTTCCGTGAGTAGGGAGATTAGCGGGTAGTTCGTTTCATTGAGGGAAGCAAAAGACTTCTCCAATTCGTTAATGTAATCCAGGCCACTTATTATCGTGGAAGTTTCCTGCAGCAGCTCGAGATGATCGCATTCGGCTACAGCCAGAGGCAGCTCCGGGGTTCCTTGCGCAGTAAGCTTGCTGACCTCTTTATGGAGTCTCAAATTAAGCGCACTGAGCTGATAGGCATAATCGGCAGGCATTTCCACATACCGAAGTTTGTCTCCCAGGTGAAAAATAACGTATCGCATGTTTGGCATTTTGAAGTTTCTCCCCTCCGTACTTGGCTGATTGCTTATCTGACAAAAACGATTCTTTACTTGACAGTGTAGCTTAGAGGGAAGTTAAAATTCAAGTAGATTCCTGTACAGTAAAGCAACATGCCCATGCGAAGGAGTAGGGAAGGGAGTATAGGGAAGGGAGTATACGGAAGAACATGCCAATCATGAGCAACGACGAACTGCAGGCTTGGGTGGAACGCGTGTCGCTGGAGAGCTTCGGCGTACCGTTTCAGCACCTTGCGACTTTTAATAAGAGATTGTCCTCTACGGGAGGGCGGTATTTTACGAAAAGCCATGACATCGAAATCAACCCTCATCAGCTGGCGGAAAACGGCAGGGAAGAGGTGGAGAAAATTATCAAACACGAGCTTTGTCATTACCATCTGCATCTGGCCGGAAAAGGGTACAAGCACCGTGATCCCGATTTTAAAATGCTGCTTCAGCATGTAGGAGGAAGTCGTTTCTGCAGCGCACTGCCGGGCCGTGGGGACAGGAAGACGCTGCCGTACCGCTATGTGCTCGTATGTCAGGGATGCGGGATGAAATATATGCGCAAGCGGAAAGTCGATACAAGGCGTTTCCGGTGCGGCAAATGCAGGGGAAGGCTCCGTCAGTTAACGCTTGACTCCCCCAAAAAATCATGATAAATTATTACTTAACCACATTGTAAACGTTCCCTGATAGCTCAGTTGGTAGAGCACTCGACTGTTAATCGAGTTGTCACAGGTTCGAGTCCTGTTCGGGGAGCCATTTTCTTGGAGAGATACCCAAGTGGCTATAAGGGGACCCTCTGCTAAGGGGTTAGACTGCGTAAGCGGTGCGAGGGTTCGAATCCCTCTCTCTCCGTTGTGATATACTTCGAATAGAAGCTCCCACGCGAAAGCGTCGGGAGCTTCTTCTGTAACAAGGATGATACCCCTCAGAAGAGGGGCGCCTTAGCATAGGCAACGATAGGAACAGCACCGCAGTCCCGACCGGAAGAAGGGTTATCCCTCTCGCTCTGTAACTTATTGGTTTTTTTCGTCTTGATATTCAGATTCGAAACCTTCAATGGCTCTTTTGCGTTTGGTGTTTTTATGCTGAAGATTATTCAGCTCTTGTCCTGAGATTTCATCCGCATGCTCATCAAGGTAATCATTTGTTTCTTGAATATTTTCGCGGGTATTATCGATCGCGTTTTGGATTCTCTCCGCGTTGTCGGAACGGTCATCAGGTTTAGCCATCGTTATTAATCTCCTTTATGCGTATTTATAGTTGGGAATTGGTTTTATCCCTTATGTGAAATGCCAGTCATAAGATGCCATGTCAGCGTGAAACTTATTCATACATGAGGGGAAAAGTAGCGGCCAAGAGAGGAATAGTAACAGCAAAAATAGGTAAATAAAAAAGTTTAGAAAAGTACTTGTCATGTCCCCAAAAAAATGATAAGATATTTTTGTTGTCACGCTTTGTTGATACGGCCCGTTGGTCAAGGGGTTAAGACACCTCCCTTTCACGGAGGTAACAGGGGTTCGAATCCCCTACGGGTCACCATTGTTATTACAATGATTTTCCTCATACATGCGGTAGTGGTGGAATGGCAGACACGCTATCTTGAGGGGGTAGTGGGCGTATGCCCGTGGAGGTTCGAGTCCTCTCTACCGCATAAGACAAAAAGCACTCGCTTTTAGCGAGTGCTTTTTCCTTTTGCATAGATTTTCATATGAAACAGCCTGATTCCATGATGTGGATCAGGTTGTTCTACTTTAGCCGCAGCTCTGGGAAAATCAGAAAGAGAACATAGCGTTTCATGAGACGGATATCAAGCTGTATCTCACAATTGAAAAGTCGCGACAAATATGAGATATATGAAGTATAGGATCAGAGAAATAGAGGTGAAACGATGAGTCAATTATTTGTTGGAAACGGTGGTTTTGCTCCCAAAGCGGGAGATATGAGCGGTTCGTTTCTGAAGAAAGACGGGATGAAAGACAACTTCCTGCAGCAGGTTTTGGACATTAACGCCAGCGACGCCTCGCCAGAGGAAAAGAGAAAAATGCTGAATCAAATCAAACAGAAAATGTTTATGGAAAACATGAAGTTCCAATTCGATCGCATGGAGCAGAATCAGAAGAAGTTGGAGAAAGAAGAAGCGAATAAAAGAAGCGCTCTTTGCCAATCGCAAGAAGCACTTCTTTCGTTTTTACCAATGATTCACCGCATGCTCCATGAAAGCCATCATGTCCTTCACCTCGATTACCGTTCCGTCATTTAGAACGGCCTTGCCTGTAAAACGACCGAATATCTGGTGGCAGCTATTATCAACGAACAACATCTTTGTTTCAGTATATCGGTCGAACACCGGCTCAAAGTCCATTTCAAAACGGCCGTCGTCACTTGAGAAGGTTTTGGGGGACATATACCCGTTTGCAGCAAAATCCACATAAACATGGTTCAGCTTATGGGAGTTCCCGTCATAGAACAGCATATTTTCGGTAGCGGCCTCCGTATTTCCGAAACCGAAGCCAATGTTGAAGCCAAAACGTTTGCCGTCGATCAAGGTACTTCCGTTTCCCCAGAACCATTCATGGTTGAACGGCCATACGCCGCGGCCCCAGTCGAGGAGTCCGAAGGCTGTATCCGGATCAAAAGTAATAACCCTGTCTCCCATCTTCACCGTGCCGCTGGCGGGCATGCAGTTGATTTTATGATTGTAATAAAAATACTTAGGGTTTTCGTTAAAAGGCGTTGCTATGACCAAAGACTCCAGATCGGACTGGACAAGTTCGATATCGATTTCCATATTATGCGGTGCCTTTGGATCATGGGTTTTACAGCGGAGACGGCGTCCGCCTTTGTAGACTTCAAACTTCATATCGATATTTTTACGGTGAACGGCCAGATCGCCGTGCTCGGCAGATTCTGGCATCCCCAACTGGTTGAATGGCAGGATCAGCATATCGGTTACAGTGTAGGTTTGTTTGTTCTTCAAATCAATCAGCATTGCGGTGACCTGACCCGCATAGGAGGCATGCCCTATGGTCAGCTGTAAGCAGAAATCGTCGCTCGATACCTGGTAAAAATCCCATTCCTTGATACGCCATGGAGCCGCTTTGATATGACCGCGGTTGTAATGCATAACTGCTTTCGTGGAGTAGCCTTTTTGCATCAAGGTTCCGTTCGGAAAAAGCAAATCCGAAAAAGTTGTAATGCGATGGTTGCTCATAGACTTGAATCCCCCTTATGTATGGATGGTAGGGCTGCGCTGCTCCGGAACAGGCATTCAGGTTTTTCCGGCAATCCGATACAATGTTGCCCTAATACAAAAGCGCTTGCAAAAATGAAGCTCCGGACTCTATGATGAAACTCTTAAATTAAACTGATGCTACCATTATATGGGACAACTGTATCAAAAATCACTAAGAATTTTAACTTATGGTGGATAAAAATGAGCACACAAAAGGCCCTTCTGTATGATGCAGAAGGGCAGAAGGGCTATGAAGCCTATGAAGCCTATGAAGCCTATGAAGCCTTATCCTTAAATTGTTCGCTTGTTGCCGTCAGAGATCGCTATCTGTTTTCCGACGTCCTTGGAGCGGGTCAGTAGATAAAGAGCATAGATCACGATAAATATACCAAGGAACAGGGATGCGTATCTGTACATAGCGCCATAACTGCTGAAGGAGGCGATTTGGCCGAGAATCAATGCCCCGGCTGCAATGCCGAGGTCCAGTGAGTTAAAATACATGCTGTTGGCCATCCCTTGCCGCTGCGGTGGAACGAGTTGGATCATCCAGGACTGCAGCGTCGGCTGTACCGTTCCGAAACCGAGACCATAACAGCATGCGGCCAAGGCCAGAAATGCGGTTGAGGTCGAGTAGGACAGTAGCCATAAACCGCCGATCAGGCATACCGCCGCCGGAATAAGCAGCGCTTGATGTCCTTTTCGATCGTAAATTTTACCGGAAATCGGCCGGATGATGACGACGGCAACTGCATTAAACAAGAAAAAAAGCGAGGCGTTCGCAAGGCCCGATTCTTTGCCGAACAGGTTGATGAAGCCAAGCAGGCCGCCGTAAGTAACCGACATCAAAAAATTAAGCAAGCTCGGCAGAAGCAGTTCTTTGGTAAATCCTTTTTTCTGCGGAACGGTTGAAAATTCCTTAGGAATGGGAGCCGGCTCGGGAGACTTCACCTTCTTCGTAAGCGGATAGACGAGCGGAAAAATAAGGGCGATTACAATCAGTGTAGCATATACCAGTGAAGTGAATCCGCCATACTCCAGCAGGAGGCTGCCAATAACGGGGCCTAGCGACAAAGCAATGCTTGTGGAAAGGCCGAAATAGCCCATGCCTTCGCCCAAGCGACGAATCGGGATCACGCCGGATGCCATCGTAGGCAATGTGGTGCTGCCCATCCCGAAGCCTACGCCGTACACAATCCGCATCAACAACAGCAAAGTAAGCGTTCCGCTCCATAGATAACCCAAGGTGGCAAGAAACGACAGAATCAGGCCGAGAAACAAGATGGTGTTGCGCTTGCCTTTTTCTAGCGCTTTGGCTGAGAAGAGGCGAGAGATGATGGCTGATAATGCAAAAACGGTCGTAAACAGGCTAACGGTAAATGCATCCGCATGAAAATGTTCTTTTACATAACCGGGAAGCGGAGACAAAATCATTTGCAAATTCAAAAACAACAGCAGACCGCAAACCGTCAACATAATAAATTCACGCGTCCATAGTTTATCTTTGATGTCTTCCATTGTTGAATACCTCTAATCTACGTAAATTCGGTCAATATTGACGTTAATTTGTTTGATAATCTGATCCAGGGTTTGCAGTTGTTCATCCGAAATACCGGCGATCAGCTCATCATTCAAACTGAGCTCAAGCGGCGCGGTTTCGTTCATGAGCTGCTGTACAGCTGGCGTAGCGTAGATCAGATAAGCTCTGCGGTCTCCCGGATCGGGCTTGCGCTGAATAAGGTCCTTTTTATCGAGTACATCAAGAATGCGGGTAATGGAGGGCTGATCCTTCCCTGATCTGAGGGAAAGCTCTTTTTGGTTAATCCCTTCTTGTCGGTACACTTGGTAAAGAACCGTCCATTGTTCGGGGGTAATGCCGTAAGGTTTGAGCATTCCTGCGAAAAGGGAGGATATTTTACGCGACATATTGCCGAAGCGAAATCCGATAGATTGGTGATTCGATGTGGACCTTCTCAGAGAAACCACTCCCTTTAAATAATTGTCTAAACAATTATATTCATATTAAGAAAAACCGTCAACTAAATCCCTAAATGAAGAAATAAAAGCGAGATGCTGCTAAAATATGTGGATATATAGTCGATGCGTATTTATGCAAAGTAATGGTAGCGATTTTTTTGTGCTTTATTAAGAACAGGAAGTTCCATCTAGTATTGAGGAATATTTAGGATATAGTCGCCGGATGCATTCCGGGCATATGTCATGGGTAAATTCGGCATGTGTATGCTTTTCGAGGAAGCTTTCTACGGTGTTCCAAATGTCATGCTCATCGCGGATCTTTTTGCATACTGCACATATGGGTAGGAGACCGCGTAGGGTGCGGATTTGAGTCAGTGCTTCCATGAGATCATGCTCTAGCAATTTGCTTTTTGTAATATCGGTGAAGCAAACGACCATACCTTTGACGGTATGTCCGTTATCATCATAAACGGTGGAAACCTCAAGTGAAAACCACTTCATCTTTTGCTTTTGAAAGCAATGAATTTCTTTACGGAAAAACGGCGACGTACCGTCCAGTACGGAATCAAGTTCATTTTGGGGCTTAGCGTCCGTTTCTGAAAAGGCAGAATAAATTTGCATGAAATTAACACCTGTCCATATAAACGATTCGGGAATGCCTCCTTCCAGCGAATTTTGAATCCAGGCACGATTGACGGATAGGATAGAGCCTTTGGAATCCACAATCCCGACAGCCTGTTTTAATGAATCGATAATTTCAATAAAAGTTATGCCTGAATTATGCAAATAAGGTCGCTCCCTCTAATCGAAATGAAAGGCGTGTGTTTGATGGCAGGGATACTTGTCCCGTCTAATGGGGAGTAGAAAACGATCGATAAGCAGTTCTAGAGGAGTACATGGCAAAAATGATGGGATTAATAATTAATGATACAATTATCAGTATGCTATAATGACTATGCATAAAGAAAAGTATATACGTTTTTACGTCATATATCAAGAGAAAAATTACTGAAATGCGTATTTTGATGAAATTTGGAAGGCGGTTGTATATGCAATCCATTTACGATCGAATTGAATCGTTAATAAAAATGCGGGGAATGACCAAAAAATTATTCTGCGAACAGCTCGGCATCAGCACAGGGAACCTAGGAGACTGGAAAAGAGGAAAATCAACACCCAGCACCAATAAGCTCGTTGAAATTTCTTCATTTTTTGATGTAAGCCTGGACTGGCTTATTTTGGGCAAGGAGCAAGAAGCATTCCAGTTAAAAGAAAACGCGGGTACATATGTGTGGGACGAGCTTGAGGATCATGTTTCTTTGTCCGAGAAGGAAAAAGAGTTTATCAAAGAGTACATCGAATTTACTCGCTACAGAAAACAACAATGAGATCAATAACGCATCTTTTAAGATGCGAAACAGGAAAGTGGCAGGCCTGTAATCCTTATGGATTAACGGGCTCTGCGGTAATTTAAGCAGATTTTTTAATTTTCTCTTTACATTCTGCGATGCGTAGTATATAATAAATGAGTTGCTAAAAAAACCTGATAATATGCGGTAGTGGTGGAATGGCAGACACGCTATCTTGAGGGGGTAGTGGGCGTACGCCCGTGGAGGTTCGAGTCCTCTCTACCGCATTATTGTGAAGAGATCCTTGCTCCGGCAGGGATCTTTTCTATTTTTGGCGCAAAATTTGAAAATAAACATGGAAAAGAGGCCGAGCGGCCTCTTTTTAACATCCTCGAAAGAAATTTTCCACTTCTAAAGCAGCTTGATTATATCCTCTTCGATTTTATCCGGTGTCGTTTGGGGCGCGTAGCGTTTCACCACATGTCCCTCCTTGTCGACCAGAAACTTAGTGAAGTTCCACTTGATGGCCTTGGAACCGAGTACGCCAGGTGCTTTTTCCGTGAGATGCTTAAATAACGGGTGCGCATTTACTCCTTTGACATCGGTCTTTTCAAACATGGGAAAGGTTACGCCGAAATTCATCTGGCAAAACTCCGCAATTTCCTCATTGTCCCCAGGTTCCTGGTGCGCGAACTGATTGCTTGGAAATCCGAGAATTTCAAATTGGCGTTCGTGTAATTTCTCATATAATTCCTGAAGTCCAAGGTATTGCGGCGTGAACCCGCATTTGCTCGCCGTGTTGACGATCAGTAGAACCTGCCCTTGATACTCGGACAACGGAATATCCTTGCCTTGTAGCGTGCGGGCATGATAACCGTACACAGACATGTTCCCGTCTCCTCTCTTCCGGTATGTTCATATCGTTTGCGATCCTGTTCAAATTTTGTCTCTTATATTATATACAACCTATTTGCAGAAAGAAGAAAGAGGGGGAGTGGCCTGAATTACGAAAACAGATGAAATAGAGAGTATGGACGACTTTGGAGGAGATAAAAATTCTTGTAAGCGATAACTTAATTCTAAATGCCGTCTTTTTAAGCGATAGATGATTTCACGTCAGCTTTACACGTTTTGCACGCAGGTGTATGATTCAAATCATATTCAAGACATATTCTATACATTTCCATTTTTAATCGCTGAGTTTCCGCACATTAGGTGTGGAAATCGGGGGAACCAAACGCGTATCCCAGTTATCCGGTGTGAGAGTCGGAGACCGGTGATACCGCCAGGGGTGAATCCTGTGACCGGGTGCCATGGATCCGGACGCGGGTAGAGCGACTCTCACCGCTCGAATCCGTCAGCTAACCTCGTAAGCGTTGTTTGAGAGAGGAATGATAAAACTTGTGATCGATGTCCATCGACCATAGGGGATCAATGAACCTCTGTGGTCCTTTATTTCCGAAATTCTGAAAAGCAGCGAAAATTAAACATTTGAACGTCTTTAACGCTGAATTTCGGCCCTGGGCCGGAAGCGGGGGACCCAACCGCACCATCATGCCAAATGCATCATGGCGCCGGGGTGAATCCCTCTGTCCTGCGAAAGGACAATGGGGGATGGGCGACTCTCACGCCCTAATCCGTCAGCTAACCTCGTAAGCGTATAGGGAGAGGCAGCATTTGTCGTGAGCATATTTTCATGGCTTTCTTTCGTCATGAATTTTTAGGCCGCGGGAAAGGTTCTCTTTCCTGCGGCCTATTTTATTTGTTCTGGGCGATCTGCCAGAAGGAGGAGCATACCACCGTGGATGAGGATCTCATCATTGTTACGGCGCCGAATGAATCCGGGCGCAAATTTATTAAGCTTTTGATCTATCTCAAACGGCCTTTCGCCGTGCTGACCAATAATCTGAAAGAAGAACGGGCACTCAAGAAGCTGGGCATTACACAAATCATCCGGATTCATACGAACAATACGGATGAATGGGTTGTACCGGAGCAGAGAGTCGGCCGGATCTTCATCTTCGAGAACAGTCTCAATTTGACTTGCCGGTATTTGCAAATATGTCGGCCCTGGACTTCGCGACCAATCTACGTAATTACGCGTGGGGGGAATTCTCCGGGGATTTATCGAGGGCTCGGGGCGAATCACATCATTCATACTAGAAACAGCGAAGTCGGATTTTTGCTAAAGTAGCGCATGTTCGACCATGAGAGGAGAAAACCAGACGATGATGGACTTTCTGATGATATTGACACTAGCGGGAGTTTTCGGCGTTTTTCTGCTGTTCCTGAAGTGGTGCGGCCATATCGTGGATGAGGGAGGGGAAGGGCGATGATTGTAGTGACAGTTTTGGCGATGCTCGTATTTATCTATTTGGTATACGCCCTGATCCATCCGGAACGGTTTTAATACAGGAGTAACCGCATTTAGTTTAGAGTCCCCACAAAGTTACCGGAATAAACTTCGAAGGTCACGCGTCACATTGTGGGGGTTATATTTCAGGGGTCCCCACAAAGTTACCGGAATAAACTTCGAAGGTCCACGTCACCCAGTACTTTTGCTCCGCAAAAGCGCCCCTCTTTGAGAGGCGCCGGACTTCTTTCCGATACACTTTGTGGGGTTATTTATAGAGGAGGAAGCGAAGTGGATATTTTGCAGATTTGCATTGTCATCGCGGTGCTGCTCCTACTGGTCAAGCCGGTAGGAAGCTATATATATCATGTGTTTTCCAATGAAGCCAACCGCACGGACAAGATTTTTGGTCCTGTAGAAAAGATTTTATTTAAAATCATCGGGCTGAAAAACCGCTCAAGCATGAGCTGGAAAAAATACGCCCTCAGCATGTTGGCAACAAACATCCTATTGGTGGCCATTAGTTATCTGGTTCTGCGCTTAATGGGCGGACTGCCGGTTAATCCCAATCACACGGGGAATATGGATGCCAGTCTATCCTTCAACACCGTCATCAGTTTTATGACCAATACGAATCTACAGCATTACAGCGGGGAAAGCGGCATGTCTTATTTCGGCCAGATGATCGTTATCACGATGATGATGTTTACGTCGGCGGCTTCGGGCTTGGCAGTTGCCATTGCTTTTATCCGCGGGATGACCCGTAGAGGGGGCGGACTGGGGAACTTTTTCGAGGACTTCGTTAAAGCCCATACCCGTATATATCTGCCGATTGCTTTCATCGTAACCTTAGTACTGGTTGGGCTGCAGGTGCCGCAAACATTGGAGCCTAGCGTAACGGTCAACACGTTTGGCGGAGCTGTACAGCATATTGCTATGGGGCCAGTCGCGTCTTTGGAGTCAATCAAGCATTTGGGTACGAACGGGGGCGGTTTCTTCGGGGTGAACTCCGCGCATCCGTTTGAGAATCCAAGACCTCTGACGAACGTGATTGAAATTTTGAGTATGTGGACGATTTCCGCTGCGCTGCCGTATACGTTCGGACGGTTTGCCAAAAACCGCAAGCAAGGATGGATTATATTCTCGGCCATGATGGTGCTGTTCGTCACGTTCCTGTGCCTGACATATTTTTCTGAAAAAAGCGGCAATCCTCTTATCAATCAACTGGGTATTAATAGTTCGCAAGGCAGTATGGAAGGGAAAGAGGTCCGCTTCGGCGTGGTGCAGTCAGCACTTTTTACCACCGTTACTACAGCGGCGACCACCGGATCGGTCAACAACATGCATGATACGCTCACACCGCTCGGAGGGCTGGCTCCTTTGGCGGAAATGATGCTGAATGTCGTTTTTGGAGGAAAAGGTGTAGGCCTGGTCAATATGTTGATGTACGCCATCCTGGGTGTGTTCATCTGCGGGCTGATGGTTGGACGAACGCCGGAATTTCTGGGCCGCAAAATCGAAAGCCGGGAAATGAAGCTGATCGCCATTGCGATTCTCATGCATCCGCTGATCATTTTGGCACCGACGGCCATTTCGTTTATGACGCATTTGGGAACAGACGCTTTATCTAATCCGGGATACCATGGGCTGAGCCAATCTTTGTATGAGTTTACTTCTTCGGCAGCGAACAACGGCTCTGGTTTTGAAGGTTTGGGCGATAGCACGATGTTCTGGAACGTTAGTACAGGGCTTGTTATGCTCCTGGGACGGTATGTCTCGATTATCGCGCTTTTGGCGGTAGCTGGTTCGCTGTCACGGAAAAGAACGGTTCCCGAAACGATCGGCACGTTCCATACCGACACGAAGTTGTTTGCGGGTATTTTGGTCGGAACCGTGCTCCTGATCGGCGCATTAACATTCCTACCTGTGCTCGTACTTGGACCGGTTGCTGAATATCTCCAGATATCGGCAGGGTAACCCGAAGCAAGGGATTTTTGATCTTACAATAAAAGCTTCTGCTAAAGGCGGACTGAGAGGTAGACGTTTAGAGGTCCGATAAAATTTTGAAATATGGAATGGCTTCAATTCCTGTAAATAAACGAGGTGGAAAAAGTCATGAACGAAAAACGCAAAAGCATGCTTACAGGCAGTATTATCAAGCATGCGATGAAAGATAGCATGATGAAACTGAACCCGGTCATTATGATGAGAAATCCGGTCATGTTCGTGGTGGAAACTGGCACATTTGTCGTGCTGCTGATGGTACTGTTCCCCGCCTATTTCAATACCAGCGGACGCATAGGCTTTAATCTGACGGTGTTTCTGATTTTGCTGTTCACAGTGTTGTTCGCCAACTACGCTGAAGCGCTGGCTGAGGGCCGGGGTAAAGCACAGGCGGACTCCCTGAAAAAAAGTAAGCAGGAAACCACCGCCAATAAATGCATAGGCTCGGATGTTAAAGTGGTGAATTCCACAGAGCTGCGTAAGGGTGATATCGTTATCGTTTCACAGGGCGAAATGATTCCTGGAGACGGCGAAGTCATTGAAGGGCTCGCATCGGTCGATGAATCGGCGATTACCGGGGAATCGGCTCCGGTCATCAAGGAAGCCGGCGGCGACTTCAGCTCCGTTACAGGGGGAACGCGCGTCGTCAGCGACCGGATCAAGGTAGTTATCACCAGCGATCCCGGGGAATCGTTTATTGACCGGATGATTTCGCTCGTCGAAGGCGCATCGCGCCAGAAAACGCCGAATGAAATTGCGCTCAATACGCTGCTGACCACCTTGACGCTGATCTTTTTGATCGTGGTCGTGACACTCGCGCCTATCGCCAAATATTTGGGAGTACCGCTTGATATCCCGGTATTGATCTCCTTGCTGGTGTGCTTAATTCCGACGACGATCGGCGGCCTGCTGTCAGCGATCGGGATTGCCGGGATGGACCGCGTCACCCAGTTTAATGTGCTGGCGATGTCCGGTAAAGCTGTAGAAGCTTCAGGCGATATCAATACGATGATTTTGGATAAAACGGGAACGATCACTTACGGCAACCGTATGGCCAGCCAATTCATCCCTGTAGGCGATGCTTCCATGCAGGAGACGGCCTACTGGGCGGCAGTAAGTTCACTTAAAGACGAAACGCCGGAAGGACGGTCTGTGCTGGAACTCATGAAAAAGGGGGCGCTTGGCTACGATGAAACAATCGCGGCAGGTGGCGAGTTCATTGAGTTTCAAGCGGAGACCCGAATGAGTGGCATTAATTTGCAAGATGGACGTCATGTCCGTAAAGGGGCCGTCGATGCGGTCCGGAAATGGGTGCTTTCCCAAGGCGGAAGTATTCCGCCTGATCTTGCCGTGAATTCCGATACGATCGCAATGGAAGGAGGGACGCCACTTGCGGTGGCGGTCGACAGCCGTATCTATGGCCTAATTCATCTGAAGGATACCGTTAAGCCGGGGATGAAGGAACGTTTTGAGCAGCTGCGGCAGATGGGCATCAAAACGATCATGTGTACTGGCGATAATCCGCTGACGGCGGCAACGATCGCCCGGGAAGCCGGCGTTGATGAGTTCATTGCCGAAAGCAAGCCGGAGGATAAAATCGCCGTCATCCGCCGTGAGCAGGCAGAAGGCAAGCTGGTGGCGATGACGGGCGACGGTACAAACGACGCTCCGGCTCTGGCACAGGCAGATGTGGGAATCGCCATGAACAGCGGCACTGTTGCGGCCAAGGAAGCGGCGAACATGGTTGATCTGGATTCCGATCCGTCCAAGATTATCGAAGTGGTGGCTATAGGCAAACAGTTGTTGATGACACGGGGCGCGCTCACGACGTTTAGCATCGCGAACGACGTCGCCAAATATTTTGCGATTATTCCGGCGATGTTCATGGTGGCCATTCCGGAGATGAAGGTTTTAAACATTATGGGGCTGGGATCACCGCTGTCGGCTATTTTGAGCGCACTCATTTTTAATGCGGTTATCATTCCACTCTTGATTCCGCTGGCAATGAAGGGCGTCAAATACAGACCGATGAGCTCTGCTAGGCTGCTGAGCCGCAACTTGATGATTTTTGGGATCGGCGGGGTGATCGCCCCGTTTGCCGGCATTAAGCTGATCGATTTGATCGTGCACTTATGGATTTAGTGATTGGATTTTAAGGATAGAGAGAAAGCGGGGGAACATGTATTAAACCCGCCAAGCTTATGAAAAAGGATGATATACGATGAAAATGACAGCTAAATTTGAAGAAATGCGGCATGGTTCGATCTGGCTTATCGCATTGCGGACCAGTTTATTGTTTATCGTGATTTGCGGCATCGCTTATCCGCTGGCCAGTACGGGGCTGGCCCAGCTGATTTTCCCGGATCAGGCGAATGGCAGTATGGTTAAGGATGGCTCTGGTCGCACCGTGGGTTCAGAACTCATCGGGCAGACTTTTACGGATCCATCGTATTTTCAAGGGCGGATTTCCAGTATTGATAACAATGGGGCCGCTTCGGGCTCCAATAACTACTCGCCATCCAATCCTGAGCTGCTAAAACGGGTCAAGGAGTCCATCGCGCAGTGGGAGAAGGAGAACCCGAAGGTACCTATCAGCGAGCTGCCAATTGACCTGATTACGAATTCTGGTTCCGGTCTCGACCCGGATATTACACCCGCCTCTGCCGAGGCGCAAATTCCGCGAATCAGCGCTTTACGCCATATTCCGGGGGAGCAGCTTCAACAGTTGGTGAAAAAGAGCATCGAGGGCCGCGATCTAGGCGTTTTCGGAGAGAAGAGAGTGAACGTGCTTAAGTTGAATCTGGCGCTGAAGGAGCTTGCTGGAGAATAGGCAGAGATTTTTTAAGGCACACAAAAGGCCACATGGGCGATTAAAGCAGCTCATTGCGGCTTTTTTATATGGGGCTGAAACTAAGAATTCAATATCATGATTAGTGCTTCACAAAAAAGCGAAAGTAGCGGAGGAGACGGAATCGATGCTTAGGAAGCGGCAGTGATCTGAAGAACGATCTGTAACCGTGGCGGACACCTCGGATAATATCAACTAAATTCAGTATTGAGCCTAAATCACCCCGCAAAAGTTTGATAAATGAGAAACAGATTGAGAACCACGATAATAGCGGTAACGCCCCAGGCCAATATTTTTATCCATGACGGGTTAACGAATATGCCCATGATTTTTTTGTTTCCGGTGAACTGGACCAGAGGAATCACGGCAAAGGGAAGTTGTAGCGACAAAATGACCTGGCTTAGAATTAAAAGCTCTTCCGTGCCTTTTTCCCCGGCAATCATGGTGACGATGATGGCGGGAATAATCGCGATCAGTCGTGTAACAAGCCTGCGAAGCCAGGGCGGAAGTTTAATGTCGAGGAAGCCTTCCATAACGATTTGGCCTGCTAAAGTACCAGTCAGCGTTGAGTTTTGGCCGGATGCCAGCAGCGCAACAGCGAATAAAATGCTTGCGAGCGTCGTGCCTACAAGCGGCGACAACAGATAATACGCGTCGCTGATGTCGGCGACTTCTGTCATACCTGCTTGATGAAATGTTGCTGCTGAGACGATCAGAATCGCCGCGTTGATGAACAAAGCTAAAGTTAACGCAATTGTGGAATCCCATGCGGAAAACCGGATAGCTTCGCGTTTTCCTTTCTCGGAATTTTCATATTGGCGCGTCTGCACGATGGAAGAATGAAGGTACAGATTATGTGGCATGACGGTTGCTCCGAGGATCGCGATGGCTATGTATAGCTTTTGGTGGTTAGTGACAAGGTCAGCCGTCGGGATAAACCCCGCAAAAACGCTCCCTGCATCCGGTTTAGCCAGCCACAGGTCAACAGCGAAACAAGCGCCAATGGTCGCGACAAGCGCGATGACCAGAACTTCGATGGCCCGAAATCCTTTATGCTGCAAAAGCAGAATAAGCAGGACGTCTAGTGCGGTAATGAGTACGCCGTATATGAGCGGTATGCCAAATAAGAGCTGCAAGGCGATGGCGGAACCAATGACTTCTGCCAGATCGCAAGCGGCGATGGCGAGTTCGCACAGGATCCACAATCCGATGGTGACTGGTTTACTGTATTGGTTGCGGCAGGCTTGAGCTAAATCATGTCCGGTGACGATGCCGAGTTTGCTTGACAGCGATTGAAGCAGTACCGCCATTAAATTGGACACCAGAATCATCGACAGCAGGGAATAGCCAAACTGCGCGCCACCGGCAATATCCGTCGCCCAGTTTCCCGGATCCATATATCCGACCGCAACGAGATAGCCAGGGCCGACAAAAGCGAGAAATTTCCTGAAAGTCGAACCTTTCTGCGGTACTTTCATGGAATGGTTAAGCCCCGCAAGCGAAGACCGCTTCTTCGGTTTGGTCCAAGTGTTTGGCTTTTCGGAGCCGTTAGATCCGGAGTTATCCATATTACGCACCTCGTTAAATTTAGTCTTATATGCAGAGCTGGTTACTATACATTGTTTGTATATGGAAAGTAAGGGAAGGGGGGGAGATTTTTATTGTCTGCGTTATTAAGCCATATAATAGATGCTTAGAGGAAGGGATAGTACTGAGCAGGTAAGGGAAAGGAATTCAAGACCAAGTTATATCATTTACGACTTAGCCGATGCTGGAGCTTTCCCTACCCGAGTGTTCTTCTGCGTCGATATGTTTGCAAGACAGACACCCGTTAGCACAAGAACTAATCCGAGCAAGAGCGACCATGTCATATCGGCTCCGTACAAAATCACGGACAGCAGTGAAGTTACGATTGGAGTCAAATTCAAATATATGCTGGTTTGGCTGGCGCCAATCCTCTGAACCCCAAGATTAAAAATTACGTAGCCAATTAGCGTTCCGCCGACCACCATGTAGCCCATTTCAAACCAACTCTGCTCAGACATATAAGGAACCTTATCCCAGCCGCCTGACGGCCGTCAGTGAAATCAGGAGAAGGCCTTTCCAATTATTTTTCCATACCGACAGACTCCACTCTTTCCGGACCATAATGAAGATGGTTAAAATAACGCCTGCAAGCGCAAAACGAATTGTGGCTGCAACAAGCGGCGGTATTTCGGATATGACATGCTCTGCAGTAGAAAATGATCCTCCCCAAAATAACGGTACGAGCAGCATTAGAAAATAAATGCTCTTGTTGGACTTTCGCTGATTATCCATAATTATTTTTTCTCCTTATGTATAGTAGTGTAGTGATATGTTTAAACATATGAACATTGTGGGCAAAAATAAAGCGCGCAACGACAGGGTATGATCATCCATGATAAGCCAGCCAATTTTCCGCGCCAAGCTGGATAGATTGATTAATCCAGCCCTAATTCAATTGCAGCCATCAGGTCTTGAATGGTTGTCAAAAATTCTCTTGCGCTTAGTGAATATAACTTTTCGTTCGCTTGTTTTTGGAATGTAATTAATCCCGCTTGTCTCAATATTTTCAAATGGTGGGAAACCGCCGGTCTTGAAATCTCCATCCGTTCTGTCAATTGATTCACGTTCAGTGCATTGTGTTCCAGCAAGAGCATAATGATCTGTTGTCTGTTTGAATCTCCTAACGCTTGAAAAATGGGCGTAGCCTGCTGGAACCTCTCAAGCACCTGCGCTTTATTGCTGCAATTGTAGGATTCATGTTCAGTTGTGATGGTAACCGCCTCCGTATGTTCACATGTTTAAACATTTAGAATTTATTATCGTTCAATTATCTTTTCGTTGTCAAGATGAATATCAATAACGGCGGCGATTAGGCTTTAATTGAGTGGTGTCTCACTGCGTGGAAAAGGATTCCGGACATTTTTTTTGCTTTCATAGGTATAGCGGAGCGCGAAGTGATGCAACCTTTTATTGACACGAAGTTTAAAATTATTTAATATGTCTAGGTACTTGATACAGAAATTTATATAAACGGGTGATGCATATGTCTTACAGACCAGTGATTACGAATATGAAGGAAGCCAGCAGCAATGAACAAAGCGGATTGTACGAATTCATTATGAATCTGGCTGACGGAACAGTTTGCCGCGTGTTCTATAGCCGTTTTCCGGAATGGAAAATGACAAACATCAGCCGATTGCAAAAAACGCCTTGCCCTGTATGCCGCAAAGATTTTATCTGCAAGTGCATCGAAAGCTACAAAGGCGAGCTGGAACAGCAAATCGACGAGAACCAATGGATCGGCAAAGCTCTGGCTAAGTAAATTGTCGAACCAAAGATACAGGCGCGGGAAGTTACCCGGGCTTTTTTCTTTTTTTATTAGGGTCTTTTTGGGTGGCTTTGACTTGAATTTCGAATGGACGCAGAGGATACTGAGGTTGTGAGGTGACGGGATATGGACATTATGCAAAATTCTGAAAAGCAGGACGTTTCGCGAATTGTGCTGGTGGACGGCGTGTGCCATCTATGCCAGGGGTTGACGCGATTTATTATCGAACGTGATCCACAAGCAAAGTTCCGCTTTGCTTCGTTGCAATCCGGCTCAGGAGGCGAACTTCTGCGAGCAGGCGGTCTTCCCGTAGATGGGCTGGACACCGTTGTTTTGATCGAAGATGGACATTATTACACCCGCTCGGCTGCCGTACTCCGTATTTTTCGTCAATTGAAAATGCCCTGGCCGCTGCTGTATGTGTTTGTTTTCATTCCGCCGGTTATCCGAGACTGGTTATACCGTTTGGTTGCTCGCAACCGCTACCGTTGGTTTGGCAAGAATGAGCAGTGCCTGATTCCAACTCCTGAACAGAGGAAACGTTTTTTGTGAAGGTAAGGCATGACAAGGCATGGTAAGGTAAGGCATTCCTTGAATGACGTATGATCACGTGGTGGACCTCCGTTGTGCAACCCATGTTGGATTCCGTTGTTTGAGTTTGGCTACCCGCCTGAATATGAGCCCGAATGGGTCGTTCGATTTCCTCTAACGAAACTAAGAAACGCTATTGTCGTTATTTTCGAGGTCAAATAAAATGTAACGAAACTACAGATCGTTATTCGAGCAAAATTTGGCTTCAACACTCTCTGATTTGGTGAATAGCGATACATAGTTTCGTTAGAATTTGTAAAGGTTTCATTTCGCGTAAATAAGGATCGCCAGTTTCGTTAGCCTATTGTGGAACCTGCCAGCGACGTTATGAAATTAAGATGAGGCCATTTCGATGGGTGCCGGGGTTATAGATAATGTAACTTTTTTCTCTGTCGATTTTTTGAAAAAATTGTATTGTGTTTCGTTCTGGGATGTGATAAATTCCTAATTAAGTAAGGATATTGCAAAACATGATCTCAGCAGGTTTCAGTATCCGTATTTTGAAGAACGAAACTGTTGGATTTTTGCGAATCCTCATGCGAATCCAGTAAAAATGAAGCTGAAAACGGAAGCACCGTTTCTTTAGCCGCTTAATGCGGTTTTTGAAACGGTGCTTTTTTTCATGCTTTGAATGGGGGGGCTGAAAGCCTTATGGTGCCGTATAAGGTGGTGCTGGCTGTCAAAGAGCCGGAATATTTGGAGCCGCTGCTTCATTACGTGCATGCAAGCGAATATGGAAGAATGCGAATTATCGGATTTACGCGGACGGACCCTTTTCTGGAGTACATGAACGGAGAGGACCGGCCGGACTTGGCGGTAGGAGATAAGGACCTGCTGGAGCCCTGGCTGCACCATGGAAATATAACCTGTTCCTGGAGAGTGTTTGGTACAAGCGGCGATGCGGCGATGGAAGTCGTGAAGTATCAGCCGCTTCCCGAATTGCTTGATGCGCTGCTTCAGGCTTGCCAAAAGGGAGAAGCTCGTCCCGGAAAAGCTGCGAAACAGGGAGAAGGAGCGGTGACGATTGGCTTTGTCTCTGCGGCAGGCGGGAGCGGAAAAACGACGGCTGCTGTAAATATGGCCAAGCAGCTTGGCGGGTTGGGGCTCTCCGTGTTTTATCTGAATCTGGAGACGATGAACAGCAGCGCCGTGTTTCCAAGACAGAACCGGAAAATGGAGGATGCTCAAGGCCTTCCAAACCTGCTGTATGAGCTGAAAGCCGCACAAGAAAGCAAAAGCCAAGGAATGCTGGGAGTCGAATCCTTTGTTACGAGCCATCCGGCAATGAAATGTGACTGGTTCGAACCCGTTCATAACCGTAATGAAATTTTGCAGCTGGGAAAGGCGGATGTGCTTAGCCTGCTTGAATTGTTATCGCAAAGCGGCAGATACGATGTTGTGATTGCCGACACCGATTCCGGAATGAACGAGCGGACGGATGCCGTATTGGATGGGTGCAGGCATTTGGTATGGATTTTGCTGGACGATTTGATCCATATGTACAAAAGTGGGCAACAGCTTACCTACATGGAGAGCAGCAGCCCAAATCAGTTTGACCAAATGATGTCCAGAAGCCGGTTTATTGTGAATCGGTACGTGGGTAACCTGGCCAATAAGCTTCCGGAAATCATCCGGGAGATTGAGGGAGTTCTTCCCTACATCCCTTCCTGGAAGCAAAGCCACAATGAAGAATTGCTGCTTAGCTCACCTATTTTTCAGCGCGATATCCTTAAACTCTGCCATGAATTGCTGGGCGGGGAACTAGAGGAGAAAACAGGGGTGAGGGCTTATGGATGAGAAGCTGTTTAGGCATCTGCGGGGAGAAGTGCGTTCTGGCCTCGATGTTACATCCGCGCTGGACAACGGCGAGCTCATGAAGTTTATCGAGCGTACCGTCTTCAGTCGCCGGGAACTTCAAGAGCTGACGGCGTCGGAGAAGCGAAGGCTCGTCCGGCGAATTTTTGATTCATTCCGGGGGCTTGATATTCTGCAGCCTCTCGTTGACGATCCGGCCATCACGGAGATCATGATCAACAGCCACCAGGACATTTTTATTGAACAAAACGGTGAAGTATCGAAGCTGCCACTGGAATTCGAGTCCCAAACAAGGCTGGAGGATATTATCCAGACGATCGTATCCGGGGTCAACCGGGTGGTTAATGAATCTTCACCCATTGTGGATGCCCGCTTAAAGGACGGATCCCGCGTCAATATCGTTCTTCCTCCGATTGCACTGAAAGGGCCAACGATGACCATCCGGAAGTTCCCTGAGACGCCGATGACGATGGAAAATCTGGTGCACCTGGGAGCGCTTGGCCGCGATGCTTCCCTGTTTCTGCAAAAGCTGGTCGCCGGGAAATACAACATTTTTATCAGTGGCGGTACAGGCTCCGGCAAAACCACGTTTTTGAATGCCTTGTCGCAATTTATCCCTGCGGATGAGCGGGTGATCACCATTGAGGATTCGGCGGAACTGCAGATTGTGACTGTGCCGAACTTGGTATCTATGGAGACCCGTAACGCCAACACCGAAGGTCGGGGTGAAATTTCTATTCGGGACCTGATTCGTTCCTCGCTGCGCATGCGCCCGAATCGGATCGTTGTTGGGGAAGTCCGGGGGAGTGAGGCGCTCGACATGCTGCAAAACACATTTATATAATAGGACAATGGAAAAGAGAAGAACACATGAAACGATATAATAAACATTTGACAAACGATGATTTGACTAGATATATGAACTTCAAAGTGCCTGTTAGAGTCACATTCTACGACGTTGTAGAAGATGGAGTAATTGAATTTCATGATGATTATTTAGTCAAGATTAATGGAAATTACTTTGTTAAGGACGTTTGTTCTTTTTGGGCTTGATGGCTTTCAGATTCATCAAGCCCAAGGTCTGCAAAGTCTGATTGGTCTGGTTCACGACTAGCGTATTTAACCCATGCTTCTAGCTTTTCATCTGTGAGTTCGTCTGATTGATCTTGAATGACGTTGGCTAATCTATGTTTGATATCTGCTCTGCGTAGTTCGTTTACATTTTCACCCATGAAATTAAACTCGATGGTTAGAGTATGCTTCTCACCAAAGTCAATGCCTTCTTCGAACGGCTCATCAAACGTGGTTGCAACAATACGGTCAATGAACTTTCTTAACAATGCATTTGTGAGGTTGTCTACGTCAACGTCGTTCAAGGCTTTTGTGAATTGTTCAAACCTTAGTTTAGTTTGTGCAATTTCGTCTTCAATGTATAAAAGTCTATTTAGCGTTGATTCTGTATCATATAATTTGTCGGCAATCTTTTGACTTCGTTCATCGTACTCGTTCTCATCAATTTTCTTTCTTGCATACAGATTAAAGTTGAGTTCCCTATCTTCTTTCAGTAAACCAATGTCAGTCTTTATATTGGAGATTCGTTCCTCTAGATTAGTTGTGTTAAACCTTGTATTCAAGATGGAATTTAGATAATAATCTGCTGTCTTCGGGCTATTCTTGTAGTTGTTAATCTCACTCTTAACATATTCAATGAGTTTTTCTTCATGTTGAAGGTTTCTATGTTTACACTTGGATTTTCCAAAATTATCGTTGTTGCGGCAGAACCAATAGATAAAAGTATTTTTGTGGTTCTTCTGCACTTTTCTACGCAAACTACCACCACAGTTACCACACTTCAATAGATTGGAGAACAAATGTTTGTTTGAGTGACGGCTATCTCCTCTAACGATAGTTCGTACTTTTTTTGTTACTTCCTCTCCTTCATCGTTCTGGACAAGGGCATTCCTGTATTTGAAGTCTCCAAACTTTTCGAAACGCTTCTCTTTCTCCATTTGAGCAAGGTTAAAGGTTTCATCATCGATGATTCGCAAGGATTCGTCATGTGTAACGATCTGTTCGCTCTTCGGAACTTTTTTAACAATATTCCTGTTTATATCTATTTTTTGTGTTCTGTGAAGGCGAATTTCACCTGTGTAAACAGCATTCTTTAGCAATTTGGAAATAAGGCTTTGGTCAAAAATTGTTTTGCCGCTTTTGGTTGGAACTCCTCGTTCATTCAATATCTTGGCAATGTTTCTCAACCCCATGCTTTGATTTAAATAGAGGTCAAATACTTCCTTCACGATTTGGGCTTCTTGTTCGTTTACAACTAATTTGCCTTCCTTAATGTTATAGCCGTAAGGCTCGCGTCCACCCCAAACACCATTTTTGTATCCTTGCATTTTACCAAATTGAACAGCATCACTCTTTGCTCTTGATTCTTCTTCTGCTAATGCTGAAAATATCGTGATTTTTACATCATCTGTTCTATTGAGAGTGTTTATGTTTACATCTTCAAAGAACACACCCACACCAACTTCACGTAAGTCGCCAATAAACTTTAGAATTTCTTGAACATTACGCCCAAAACGGCTGATATTTTTGATTAAGATAATGTCAAACTTTCTTGCTTTTGCATCTTTAATCATTTGAAGAAAAGCTTTTCTGTACTTTACAGATTTTGCGCCAGAGAATCCTTCATCTACATAATAGCCATTGGTAGCTTCTGCTGTTCCATCTCTCTTGCAAAAAACTCCACAATCTGTAGCCCGTTGATAATTGTTGGACGCAATCATGTCATTAAAATATTGAACTTGCGAGATGATAGAGTTTTTCTGCTCTTCACTATCAGAACTTACTCTTGCGTAGAAAGTTGCTCTCATATTCATTCCCCCTATTACTCTTGATTACATGTACATATAATAGGAATTATAACAGATACTTATTCATGTATGAATCGGCTTAGCCGATAAGAGGGTCTGGCGCAACAGGCGTTTCTGTTGTTGTAGCTTGTAATATCTTCATCTATATGGCAATGAATATTCCTCTCGTATCGCAAAATCTGTTAGTAGGGTTTGTGGATAGGAGTGTTGGGGCAATTATTCGTGGGCAGGGCGTTCTTGAATCTGTATACCATCCCCCGTAATAAGTTATGGTAGTATTTACAAAATAACCCAATGATGATATTGTTAAATTGTTCGGGAAGCATCCGACACTCAAAGCCCACGAGGAAGCACCTCTTGGGCTTTTTTGTATTTGTCATCTAACACCTAATAGGCAGGAATTGTATCATCTCAAAAACGAAGGTTTGTGAAACGATTTAATGAAACACAAAAAAACCCTTAATTCTGTCCATTTTGCGATGAAAAATGTATCAAAACTCGTATCATAATCTATGTATCATTAATTAGCGTTTTGTGATAATATAATCCCAACAGTTACCAATGTAGGAGATGATGGAATATGATTATTGGTTACGCACGAGTTTCTACAGCAGACCAGACGTTAGACCTTCAACTAGATGCATTAAATAAGCATGGAGTTAAGAAGATATTCCAAGAGAAAGCAAGTGGCGCTAAAGACAATAGAGAGCAATTACAGATTGCATTAGACATCCTAGGTCATGGTGATACACTTGTAGTATATAAGTTGGACAGGCTTGCCCGCTCCACGGTCAAACTAATTCAAGTTCTTGACGAGATTCAACAAAAAGGTGCAAATTTGGTCTCGATCAATGACAATATAGACACTACAACGGCGGCTGGAAAGGCTCTATTTGGGATGTTGGCAGTCTTTGCGGAGTTCGAACGCAATATCATTATTGAACGTACACAGGCAGGTTTAAAGGCGGCTAGAGCGAGAGGGCGAAAAGGGGGAAGACCTGTTAGCGATCAAAAGAAGATTGAACAAGCCGTGAAGTTGTATGATACCGAGAGGTTTACAGTGAAAGAGATTGAGGAATCGACAGGAGTAAAGAGAGCGACATTGTACCGAGCAATTAAAAAGAGAAATCAGTTTGGAAGTGGGGATTAATGCTAGCTAGCACTAAATAGAATGCTATACACACTTGCTGTATTAACCCAAGCACTCTTAATATTCCATGGTAATTTTGTAGAAGGTAATTTAAAATAGGTAGAGAACATATATTCGAGGTGAAATGTAATCATCCCTGATGTAAATAACTAGGACTGTTTAACATATACTAACATCATTGAATGCTTGATTATTTGAATGGAGTGCTGAATTAAGTGAACTTTAAGGAGCAAGAATCTTCAACAAAATTACGTGGTGGTTATTATACACCTGCCCCAATTGCACGATTTTTAGCTAATTGGGTTGCTCATAAAAGACCAAATAGCATATTAGAGCCTAGTTGTGGTGATGGAGCTTTTGTAAGAGCGTTCTCGGACGTAAAAGAGGCTAATGTTGTATCTTTCACGGGAGTTGAACTACTTAAAGAAGAAGCTGATAAAGCACAACTCTCACTAAGGGAAGAAGTTTTTATAAATGACTCACAGATTGTAAATGCTGATTTTTTGGAATGGTCTACAAGTCTGTTGAATAGCGGTTCTTATTACGATGCTGTTGTTGGTAATCCGCCATACATCCGATATCAATATCTTGAATTAAAGGATCAGGAATTAGCTGCACAAATTTTTGCGCGCTACCAACTACCATTTACTAAACACACGAACGCTTGGGTGCCATTTGTTATCGCGAGCTTAGGACTGCTTGCTCCGGGTGGTCGCCTTGCAATGGTAATACCATCCGAAATACTTCATGTTTTACATGCAAACTCGTTACGTCAGTTTCTTCTTGCTGAATGTCATCGGATACTACTGATTGATCCTACTGAGTTATTATTTGAAGAAGCCCTTCAAGGAACAGTTTTACTTATGGTGGAAAAGAAATTAAATCGAACTGAACAGTCGGAGGGTGTTTCAGTCATATCAGCTACAAATAATGATTTCCTAATGCAAAATCCAGAAGACATTTATGAAAATGCTTCGTATGTTACAGGTGATATTCTAAATGGAAAATGGATGAAAGTATTGCTTTCTGATGATGAGCTTAATACCTTCGAAAAAGTCCTCAAACTTGACTCAATCCAAAGATTTAGGGACATTGCGTCAGTAGATGTTGGTATAGTAACAGGTGCGAATAAATTCTTCCTAATAGACGATGCAACTGTAGACAAGTACGAGCTTAATAATTTCGTTAGACCGATGTTTGGACGAAGCGAGCATTGCCCAGGGATAATATATGATAATACGATTCATCTTGCTAATAAAGAACGGGGGCTTCCTGCTAACTTCCTTATGTTTGGGAAAGTCCCATTAGAGTCTCTTCCTGATAAGGCACGAGAGTATGTAAGTATTGGGGAAAACCAAAAGTTGCATACTCGGTATAAATGCCGTATTCGCAATCCTTGGTACTCTGTTCCATCAGTCTACTCAACTCCAATAGGGATGTTAAAAAGGTCCCATAATTTCCCGAGACTTATTTTAAATTCTGCAGATGCTTTGACGACCGATACTGCATATCGAATTAAAGCAACAGACATTACGATTCCTGACGAGAAACTCGTATTCTGTTTCATAAATAGCCTTACGGCTCTAACTGCAGAACTAGAAGGCAGGCATTACGGAGGAGGCGTATTGGAACTTGTTCCTTCTGAGATTGAAAAGTTACGAGTTCCGATCCCAAGTGAATTAACTTTTGATTTAAAATCACTTGATGAGAAAGTTAAAGCGGGAATTGAGCCACATGTCTTGCTTGCAGAACAGGACGAAATTGTTTTAAAGGCTGCGGGATTAACCGATCAAGATTGCAAAGTCATTCAACAAGCATGGTCTAGAATCCGCGGCAGACGTCATCGACTAGTAGATATGGAAGGGTAGGATGATTCAACAATGGTTGATCCTATTACAACAATTCAGCGGTTAGTGTCTAATTTTAAGTCGGATAAAGCAAGATACTGTTCAACTGCCATGGGCTACACAGAAACCGAGGCTAGGGTTGAGTTTATAGACCCTCTGTTTGCTTGCCTTGGTTGGGATATGGCTAACGCTGGTGGAGTACCAAATAGTCTTAAAGATGTTATAAGGGAAGAGTCTCAACAAACAGAAACCACTGCAAGAAGACCAGACTATACATTTCGTATTAGCGCTATTCGGAAATTTTTTGTAGAGGCAAAAAAGCCAGCTGTCGATATTAGAATGAATAAGGAAAGTGCATTTCAAGTAAGAAGTTATGGTTGGACAGCAGGAATGTCCGTTTCAATTCTAACAAACTTTCGAGTATTAAGGGTTTATGATACTAGTACAGCTCCAACCCAAACCGATAATGCCGACGTTGGGCTACTTCTTGATATTGATTTCGAAGATCTTCCTGCACGATTTAGTGAGCTAGAAAGTATTTTTGGCAGAGACTCCGTTGCGCAGGGAAGCATAGAGACATATTATGGTGCTGCAAGGGAAAATGGGCTTCCGATAGGTTCGCTATTCTTAGGGAAATTCAATGAATGGAGATTAAGGATAGCTTCCGACCTTCACACAAGACATCCAGACCTAGATATTGAAGGTTTAAATGACATCGCGCAAAAGCTAATTAATAGAATGATATTCATTCGTATGTGTGAGGACAGAGGCATCGAGGGTGAGGAGCGATTAAGGACTGTAGCCTCCACTATGGATTCTGTGGAATTACGCCGATTCTTCCGAGAATTGGATGAGCGTTATAATACGGGTTTATTTGACACTACAACAGACCCATTGCAGAATCAGTATTCGTTGGATTCTAAGCTTTTTCTCCAAATTGTTGAGGAGCTTTATTTCCCACAGGCTCCATATAGTTTTAGTGTACTGGACGCAGAGTTCCTTGGGGAGGTTTACGAACTATTTCTAGTTAAGCGTCTTGTTCTTGATGAGAATGGTCAGATTGTGTTAGAGGACAAGCCAGCTTATGAAGATCGAGAAATTGTAACAACCCCTCAACCACTTGTTGATGAAATCGTTAGACGCACATTTAATGGTCGGTTTGCCGAATTAGAAGCAAAGGGCGACCTAACTTTTGATATTTTGAAGTCGTTAAGAGTAATAGACATAGCAGTCGGTTCTAGTCGATTCTTACTACGCTGCCTAGATCAACTCGTGGATGCCGCAATCGCTTATTTTGTAAGAATCAATGATACTAGCAAAGTCTATTGTAGATCAGAAAATGAGTATCGACTAGTTTTTGAAGCAAAGAAAGAACTTCTGCTTAGTTGTTTGTTTGGGATTGATATTGACTATAATGCAGCAGAAATTGCTAGGTTTAGTCTGCTTGTTAAATTGCTGGAAGATGAAAATGCGGCTACAATACCGCAGGGAAGAAGTATCCTACCGAACTTGGATGGAAATATTATTTGGGGTAACTCGGTTGTCGATACAAACTTTAGAACTACAGATCAGAATGTTGAAAGGCATACTCATCCATTGGACTGGGCAAGAGTAAGATTGCCAGAATCATTTGATGCCATTGTCGGAAACCCACCTTATGTAAAAACAGAAGAAATGAAGGTTAAAACAAAGGAAGAGTATGACTATTACAAAGCTCAGTACGCAACTCCATTTAGACAGTTTGATAAATATTTTGTATTTTTAGAAAGGGCAATTCAGAAGCTTGGTCAGAATGGATTCATGGGAATGGTTGTCCCAAATAAATGGATGACTATCGAGTCGGGGGCAAACCTGAGAAGATTTTTGGCTGATAATGGTCTTGTAACTGAAATAGTTGATTTTGGTAACGAAATGCTGTTTGAAGACAAGTCTACGTATGTATGTTTATTAATCGTAAGTAGTAGTGACAGACCAAAGGACATTTTTTGGTATCGTAATGTCCATCGGTACAGTGACTGGCTAACTGACCCATCAAATAAAGGGATGCAGTTACCGTATAACCTTCTTACAAATGCACGAGAAAGCTCATGGGTTCTCCCAGCAGATGATATAGAAGCAAGGATTCTTTCAACTTTGATAACTAACTCCGTTAAGCTCAAAGATGTAGCTGATATACTAAATGGGATTCAGACAAGTGCTGAGGACGTATTCCCTATTAATCAATGGGTTGAGGCAAATGGATATATTACGTTTCAAAGACAAGGAATGAACTGGACTATCGAGAAGGCGATTACAAAGCCATACCTAATGGACTCGACTAAGAATGTGAAATCGTATAAGCATGTCCAAGCAGACGCGCTGATTCTTTTTCCATATGAGTATGGTGCCAATAACCAAGAAATTCTAATCCCACCTGCTAGGCTAGAGAATGATTATCCGATGGCTTGGCAATATTTGAAGAATTTTGAAGCACGGCTAACGAAACGCTCAGTTTCTCCAAGACCAGCTATAGGGGAGTTTTACCGTTATGGAAGGCATCAAGCTTTGTTTAGTGCCTTTTCGAGTCCTAAAATAATCTACTCCGTTAATCAACTCGGTGACAAATACGGTATCGATGAAGTTGGGATTGGATATGCATCGGGAGGGACTGCTGGGGAGGTTTCGATTAGCAACCCTAGATACGGATACTCATTGGAATTTATACTTGGACTTTTAAATCAAAATGTTGTTGAATTTTTCATGAGGAAGAGAGGTAGCCCTTTTAGGGGAGGATATTACAGTCGAGGATCAGCGGTGGTTTCAGATTTACCAATTCCGAGACTGGATTTCGGGAGATTAGAACACCAACAAATACATAGTGAAATTACTCGGTCAGTTCGTGAGCTAATCAATGTGAAGAGTGGTCTTACAGTTGCTGTAGGGCGGAATCGAGAAATTTTGACTCAAAATATCGAGACACTGGAAACGGATATATCTTCACTGTTCAATCGGCTATGGGATTTTCAAGGCTGTGACTCACAGTTAGTGCTACCGGGCAACGTTAGAACCTAATAAATAGAGTATATGCTATATTAACTTGAATCACTGGTTTTACCCGCTACAATTGATGTGCAAAAAAACGCCATAATTGAATAGTAATTTCTATATTGAGCGTACGTATTTCTACACTGTAGGTATCTGTGCCGTAACAGCCATCGGCGGTATGACTGCGGACTGGGTTATCCTTAGGTATAATTTCGAGAAAATTATTGTAACGTCCAAGTTGCTAGCAAAACAATGACACCACTCCGTTACAGGAGTGGTGTCATTGTTTTGTGTTACATTCATATCTAATGCGTTGAACTCGATACTTTGTAATTTCATCCTCTTTATACTTTACGATATTTAGTATTTCGAGTTCGCTATCTGTTAGTTTCTTTGTAAATTGTGTTGCCGTAACTAGTATCCAACTCATTTCATCAATCTCCTTATTATTTCATTCATACTTATTGAATACCAATGATGATGTTAATCTAATCACTAACAAGGCGGTTCAGCGTGTACCGCCTTATTAAATGAGTAAACAATAGATAATTACTGTTCCCTGTTAGTTTAGATCAACCCGTGGTGAACTTATTTTGATTCCATTTGGAGTCATGGAAATAGTACTTCCTCCACAGCTAAACATTATTTGTGTATCAGATTCTACTACTATTTCTCCATGTTCAGCATGTATTTTTATTGCATCTTTCTGTGTTACATTCATGTCTAATGCCCTAATATTACCTGCATCATTAATATATTGAACAAAGAATCCGTTTGAAGGTTTTTTAATTACTCCTAAATTACCACCAACACCATTACCTTGACCCCAAATCATTTCTGGATAGCTGAATTGATCATTTTTTGTTAAATGTAGCTTAAACTTAGTAATATCACTCTTCGCTGATGTGCCAGTATTTAATTTAACGAAGTTATTACGAATATATACGTAATCCTGTTCTTCATTGTTCTTTTCAACAGCTTTCAAACTATTAACCATAAGATTAGAGATATATCCATCAGTTTCACCATCAAGAACTAAATCTTCTTCCATATCAGGCTCAATGATTAATTTTCTTGCACGAAGAGTACCATCTTTATTAATCCACAATCTCTTCTCTTTATTCACATCAATAGTGATACCTTCATTGGCATTCAAACGAATTTGTTCACCATGCCTTCCGTAGATTGTGATGCCATCTTTCCAGTCGAAAACGATTGCATCACCAAGTTCAGCATCAAGGATTCTGAGTCGCTTTGTACTCATATCTTCCGCAAACAAGTTTCCATCAATATCAACGTAGAACACCTTGTACCATGATGGCGAATATGCAGTACCATCGTTTCGCTCAATCTTAATACCATAAGTAGCATTAAGAGTTGTTCTGTTCATAATATTACCTCTGGTGACTACAACGCCATTCTCAGCATCAATAACTGTATTATTGTAGTTTCGCCCTAACTGCAACGAACTCTTCTCTAAGAAGTCTGACAACATCGCTCTACCGCTCTCATACGCCTTGTAGAAGTCCTCCCATTTTTGGTGGAAGATAAGTCTTGTCGAATGTAAGTCAGTGACAATATGCGTTGTTGCATTCATATTGGCGAATACAGGATTCATGTAAGAAGTTAATGCGCTGTATGTGGAATCCAAAGTATTTCCAGCCGCAACCAATTGCACGCTTGCTGTGTCCAGACCATAGTAGGAAGAATCCCTATCATTATAAATATTCGTTGCGTACCTATTAATTTGCTCTTTTAGGGTAACGTATTGTTTGGTAATACTCTTATATTGATTGGCTAAAGTTATCTTTTCCAATGATGTAATTACATCGTTAAGGATAATGGAATCGAGAACACTGAAATCAAGATTAAGTGCATCTGAATCTAATAACACATCACCATATTTAGTTTCAATACGCAAACGTTTCGCTACCAAATCCTCTGCGATAAGTGTTCCATCTTCGTAAGAAGAGTTGCCAATAGAAGCGTATACCTTGTTTACCCATCTGTTCTTCTCCCACTTTTGCAATGCTAAACCATTCGTAGCATTCAATACTGAACGATACTTTCCATCATTACGTAAGGCAATGAATCCATATTGACCAATAACAACGTTATTATAGAATTGCCCCATGTTAAGACCAGAATAGAATTGAGCATCCTCGATCATATTTCTCAATCTCTTCTCTTCATCGTAGTATGTCTTGAACTTTAAGATAAACTCTGCTCTGTCTGGAATCTCACTCGTTTGATCTGTCATAGGAGAGTTGATATCGATATTTAATGGCTCTCTGCCAACAATCTCAATATACTGACTCATGTAATCGAGCAAGGCATAATATGCTTCCGTTAGCTGTTGTGTGGAGTATAGGTCAATTGTACTTGGAGACTTAGTGAAGAATTGAGCATCAATATCAAAGATATCGTCACGCTGGGAACGTTTATACTTCTCTGCTTGTTCAAGCATCCGATGATAGCCAGCTTCAATCTTGTACAACTCAGTGATGAGTTGCATCTTTTCCATCGTTGTAAGTTTGTTATCCATAACGATTGTATTGAAGTCTCCAATATCGAGATAATTATTTTCTGAATCTAAAATCACATCTCCGAAGTTATTGACAACCTTGATATTCTTAGCAACCATATTAAGCGTGTACAGTGTTCCATCACTTGGGTCTGCCCACATAACCTTTTCCCAACCATCAGGATGTTTATTTTTATCAGTTGATGCTCTGTCGATTACGAAGCCTTCGATTTGATCTAGCTTTACTCTTGTAATGTCATTAAATGACCAAAGACCAAACTTATCTGGATTCTGGTCAACAAGTCCAAGCTTCATTATGAGTCTTCCGTTTCGATCAAAGATTTCGCCTTTGGAGCCTTGGAATTTCAGAACGCCATCCTCATCTTCAAGAGCAAGGTTTACACCCATAAAAATTTTTCCATAGATTCGTTCACCAACTATCATCTGTTTTTTATAATGGCTTAAAATGCCTTCATAGTTTATTACCTTTAGATTCTCTTTTTCCTTAATCTGATACTTCAAATATTCATTGATACCTTCACGATTTACCCTAAATACAGTTAATGTACCACCAATACCTTCATATGATATCTCGTCAAATACTGATTTATATACCTCACGAACACTTTTCCCTGCTGAAATACTATTACAAACTGAATTGTAGGATTCCTTTGTTCTAATTCCTGCCGTGACGATGTTGATGCCACCTTCTGGTATATCTGTGTATGTAACAATGTCGAAATTATTATATGGGGAAAGCTGATATAACCATGTTTTATTTTCTTTATATTCACCAATAACAACATCAACACTTTCATCTTGGTGTGTATCAAGGAGAATTTCTCTTAGTGAATAAACTCTTTTTGTTTTATGAGATGCAAACATATCCATAATTCGATAACAATAATTTAGATCACCTGAACAAAAAAGAACCAAGTTGTCGAATTTGAACAACTTGGTTGCATGTGTATCTAGTCTACATAACTGATCGCCTAGTAGTAATGAGGTTGCTGAGTCAGAACCTATAAATAAGTCATCTTTTGTCTGAATAATTGTGGCATTACTCATGGGTATACACCTCTTTACATGTTAAAGATTTATTCCTTGACTCGTCAGGTAAGCTAATTATGGACTCACGATATATTTTTTCCTTATCTTTATCAAGATTAACAATTTCGTTCTCATACATTGATAACATCGGTACAGTGACTCCAATTATTTCAGATAGCTGTTTTAGTTTGATCTTTTTTAGTTTCCGTAACATCTGGTACTTCTTCCGTAGGTTAATTTGGCTAAAATCAAGTTCGTTTTTCATTGTTATCCTCCCTTAAACTGTCTTCTTAACTATTTAAGTGTTAGATGACTGCAATAGTTAATCGATTTGGCAGAGGAATGACATACCTTATGAAGGAGCAGTAATTGTACGGGTTTTTGGTGTTATTTAATAATTGGTGTAACTAACAGGAGTGAGTCTGCGCATAGATTTGCGTAATTATAAAAAGGATAGAGCAGACATATTTACGTCGGAACATATCGGCTTGGTACTTCACGATATACTATATGGTTATTTTTGATTGATAGAGTAAGGGTGTGGTTGGTAAGAATGATAAAGTTACTGCCCAAAGGTTCATAGAACTCGCTAGGGTGCATTCTAAGCTTACTTTGGAACATATCGGAAAAGACGCTTGTCCAGAACGCAAACAAGCAATACGAGCCGAAATTGAGTGTTTGAGAGCAGAGAGAGAGATTATTAGCTTAATCCTTCCATCAGGAGGTTGTAAAATGAGCGAGAACTTCGAGAAATACGAACAACTCGTATGCAGAGAGGATGAAGTGAGTTTCAAATTAAAGACATATCAAGAAATGATTTCGGAATTGTTGATGCTAGTACATAAGAGAGGTATGAGAGTTCTTAATTTGCCGACTGTTGAGGAAGTTTTGACAATGCTACATTCAGCAGAAACTACTTATCGCTCCGAATTGTTAGATATACGGCTGGCGAAAACTATTTTATCAAACAGGATTGGTGAGAGTGAATAGTTAAAGACCAAACTGATATCCGTAGTAATGCTGTTAGAAAATCACCCATTCGACTTCATTGCGAATGGGTGATTTGTTATTTCAGCTTATCAAATGTACCTAGCACATCTTTAGCAAGACGAAGAACCATCTTTACTCCTCTAACCTTCTTTATACCAATAATGAGTTTAGGGCATCAATTAATTCACGTCTATCAGATCATTCTTCAATACCTACTATTCGATTCTGAACACCTCAACTGGATTCATGTCAAAAGGAGAAATTACTTTTTCTCACTATTCCATTGAAATGTTACGTTCGCTACGTTCAGTGTCAGAAATATAAGCAATATACGTAACAGACTTTTCCTATAAAAATTGGGTTTCATATGTTAATATGTGACAAGTGAAAATACAACTAGGGGTGCATACATGTGAGAATTATATACTAGGCGTATTTGTTAGATTCTACTGGGAACAGCTTGATAATGAGCTTAATCAATTAAAGAAGGAAGTCAATTTAATGAATGCGAAGAAGTTGGCAAGTGTTAGGGCAAACAATGAATTTGGAGGTAATAATATGAATCAGAAGCGTAATGGTACAATGTTCCTTGTTTCAGTAAGTATGACATTTATTTTCTTTATTGTTTTAATTATGACTGGCGGCGGTGGCGACTATCCAACTGTGATGTGGATTCTGTTCATCGGGTTTGGAATCAGTTCGTTGTATTTCTATAAGAAGGCTAAAGAAATTCTAGAAGAAAAAAGGATAGAGAAGCAACATGAAACGGTCGAGAGGTTACAGCGTCTTCCTAATTACAAATCGTCACAAGAATATACCTCAGTGGATGGAGATGTTACATTATCAATCGACGAGACGAACAAGAAAATATCATTCGTTTCCCTTAATTCATACAAAGATAAAGTATACAGCTATCATGACATTTTAAAATCAGAGATTCTGACTGATGGTGTCAGTGTTACTTCTACGAACAGAGGTAGCCAATTAGGAGGAGCATTGTTAGGCGGTTTACTCGCTGGTGGTGTCGGGGCATTAATCGGAGGGCTTTCTGGCTCAACAACTAGCCAAGAGAAAGTAAAGAAGGTTGAGTTAAACATAATTGTTAATGATACAGTAAACCCAATACATAAGATTGTATTTTTAGAGTCGTACTTTTCTGGATATGCAAAGGACAGTCAGGAATATAAAGATGGTTACAATACGGCATATCATTGCCATCAATTAATCGGAGTCCTTATCAGACAAGCCGATGAGGAAGATAAACGAAAAGAGATTTCAACAAGTAGCAGTAATTCACAAGGAAATGTGTCTGTTGCTGATGAACTTAGAAAGCTCGTCCAGTTAAAAGATGAGGGAATAATCAGCGGTGATGAGTTTGAAGCACAGAAGAAGAAGTTGATAGGATAATCGGAATGGAAAACAAACCAGAAGTGGATAACTGCCATTTCTGGTTTGTTTTCTTGAAGGACTTTACTTATCGACAATCAGCTTACTTATCTTTAGGAGTAGGTCTGTAACCTCAGAATCGTAAAAAGTCTCGCCGCATCCAAAACACTTACCGCCACGCACTTTGATGCTCTTGATTCTATTGTTTTTCGACTTTAGGTCAACGTCAATATCCACATTCGGTACATCATCAGAACCGCACATGGGACACTCACATATATTGAGTTCGTCTTCTCCATAATCAGGCTTTAGCTTTCGTGCTTCGTATTTTGCTTTTCGTTCTTCTAAGTCCTTCTCTCCATATGCCATTATCCATAATTCATCAAGGGTCTTGCCTTGAAGGGACTCATCGTAGTATCTATTTTTCCTATTTTCTTTCATGTTCCCGCTCCTTAACGAATAAATAAAACTCAGGATTTATTTAAAGTTCTCATTAGAAAAAACAAGAAGAAATCATGAACAAAAAAGTTATTCATCTTCATCTCGCATAGCCTGAATAGTTTCTAGCTGGTCTTTAAGCGACATCTTTGAAAATGGAACGGCTTTATTAACTAAGTTCTTTTCTTGTTTCTTCTTTTTTACATAATCAGTAAGTGAAATGATTTTGGTGTTCTCATGTGTTTTGTCACTATGTTTTTTCATGGAAGCATCCTCCATTAATAACATTCAACAAGGTTACTACGTAGTAGTCCACTCAAATCTAAGGCTTAAAAAAATTTTTCGCAATCGAAAAATGCCGAGTTTTGCAGCGATGGTTTTGTTTCAAAATACAGCAATAAGTAAAGTTTATGCATAGGTTTGACATGGAGCCCCTATGGGCATGATTCACTGCGAAATGGCAAAGACACAGGCTTCGCAGAGGCAAGAAAGCCCTCCATATAAAACCATTCAGTTATACTGCATAAATAATTGTTGCAGAACTAGGAACTACAGCTTGGCAACAAACAGGCTTAAAAGATAGTCCCGCTACTTTTTTTGAATAAGTCCTTATTCAGAGCTTGTAGTAGAGCCTGCATGTCTGACGTATTTATATCTAAGAATTTTCCATCCTTTACAATCTCCAATTCGACATTCGAGTATAAACATGTATAGCTAGAAAAGCTAGATTTGATTTTTCCATTACTATGAATCATAAGAAAACGTAACTGAAAATCTCCCTTTAAGGAATTGAACTTCACATCCCATAAAATGTCGAAGTAGTGTTTTTTTAATTGTTCTGCCATGTTCTTTTCGACTGGTTTTCGACCAGATAGAAATTTAACAGTCACTTCCTTTCCAATCAATTCGGTCAGCGGAACGCCATTAATCGTGGTTGGAATGTTTGTCATTTGAATCCTCCTATTTCTTTTGTTGAATATTGATTTTGTTGAGCATTAACTTTGCACCTACATCCTCATCACCGCCCTTAATGGATGCCAAAGAAAGTACTGGTACTGTTTTTTGAATAAAAAAAGCAGAGTGACCTAGTAGCCACTCTGCTTGTCAAAAACGTATGAAATTGTCTCTGGAATATGATATATAAGGTGTTCACCTTTTATCAGCTCTTTCGTTATAAGTGTTATCTTTAGAAATGATAACATAAATGTATATAAATTTTCTATATATTTTTATGTAACTATATTTAACTTAGTGTTGCCAAAGAAAGTACCGTTTTGTTTGTAGTCAACTCGTCATATGAGAATGTAACTCCACTTTCCTTACGAAAATCACCAATTTCCTAAAAGTATCATATTTTTCACCTCTTATATAAATAGAATATATATATAAGATAGTAATTCTATTTATATAAGAGCGGAAAAAGGTGATACTTTTGAGGGAAAGAATGGAACAGATTAGGAAAATGTCATTTTGCAAATTGTTTTTCCTGATTTGACACTATAAGGGTATCAATACGACGATTATTTTTCCTGTGTTGACACAGTATAAACAAGAAGAAAGAAATAAAGAAGAAGATAAACTATAGAGAGAGCAACCAACCCTTTGATTCTTGCGTTTGCGCTCTTACTAAATCTACAGTTTACTTGACATCTAAAGTTCCATTTCTTCCATTTCCTTTAACCACTCTCTAAATTCTCGTGCTTCCTTTTCTTTTTCTTCTTCCTTGCGTTTGCGCTCTTGTTCTTCTCTACGTTCACGCCATATCCGTTTTTGTTCTTTTTCTTCTGGCGATTCATAATCATCATAGTCATATATATACATATCAATTAATACACTCGTATCTACATTCGGCGTCACTTTAACATTAGGATGACCATTAGGTTTAACCTTGTTCTTACTAGGATTCTCAATCTCTATTTCTGCCTTTTGTCGCCATGATTCAACCAGTGCTTGACCCTTCAAACTCTTACTAATTGCATCATATCGTTCTTTACCATATTCCTTAATGATTGGACACTTCGTTGTCATGTAAATAACCATATCTTCTACGTCAAGGTTAGAGCCATATACCAACAAGTTTGTGCGTTTTAGAACTCTCTCGTCTGTTGTATGTAACAGCAATTCAGCAACCTTTATCATCTTCCTATGGTTTGCTGATCCTGTTGGCTTATAAGAATTTTCATCTTCGACCTCTAATTTCGCTACATCATACTTGTTGATCTCTTGACGGACATTGCCATTTAGATCGGTGTAATATGTGCCACTAACTATATCAATTATACTTTCTTCTTTCAGTCGTTTCATGAGTCGTATAGCTGTTCTTTCGGATACTTGCAATACATTCGCCCATTCATTATAAGAAGTTCTGTATCTAATCTTGCTTCTCCACAATACATAAGTAAGGACCTTCAATCTCTTACCTGTATTAGCCTTATCTTGTTTGCAAGCATTCATGATTGTTTCATTTATTCCTTCCCAAGCTGCATAAGTAGTAGAACCAATTTTAATCTTCTCGTCAAATAGTTTAGACTTAACTCTCGGCATGTTGATTGTTAGATAAGTTGTTGCCTTAACAGCATCACAGTTGTAGGAGATATACTTCTTTGTTCTCAAACCAGATAGCGCTTCTATGATTCTATTCTTGCCATTATGCCATTTCAATCTTGCATGTAACAGTTCAACATTTATGTTAGAAACAGATACATCTCTTCCCCAACAGTGGAAGCCAAGTTCATAATAAACCGCGATCTCATCATCTGTGACATAATGTTCTGTACCATAAGCGAACATCTTCATTGGTATACGAACAAACTTTTCTTCTTGCTCTACTACTTCATTCATTGTCAAACGCCCCTTTGAATTATCAATTGTCTTGAATTATCAGCATGGAATCACAAGAGAAGAGGACTCAACAAGTCGCCTTGTTAAGCCCTCTTTAACTCAATTCCCTGTTCTCGATACTCGTTCAAGGCATCCTGCAACGCTTTATTATGTTTGAACTGCCAGAACTTCCTCATTGTTTTTGCATGATAAGCGCAACAAATATAACTGAATCCTTTCTTTTTCAAAAACATTTGCATGTTTGTTGAGTAACAGAAGAAATACTTATCGTTCATTTTGATTTCACCTCCTTTGGTTTCACTAATTAAAAGTAAAAACCCCAAGCACGATTTTCGTGTTTGGGGTTAAAGAGAAGATAATCTATGTCAACATTGGACGTTGCCAATGATCGTTTGTGGTTTTGATTAAGCAGTTTGTGAACGCTCGAATTTCCAACGATTGATATGTAATACTTTACCTTGTATCACGTTGTTGATATTATGCATACTCACGCCAAGTTCCCTAGATGCTTCTGAATGTGACTCAAATTGAAGTTGCTCTCCTGTCTCGATATGAGTAGCAACTATTGGTTTGTTACCCTTCTTCATAAGCCCATGTGCTATGGCATGAGCGATATTTTCGCTGTGTGTCATCCAACTAAGGTTTTCTAGCCTATTACACAATTTATTCCCGTCTTCGTGATTTACTGTTTTCTTGCCAAGCGGGTTAGGAATAAACGCTATTGCAACTAACCTATGGACAAAGAACTTCTTTGCTTTTTGACCTTTCTTAGATAGTTCAACGCTCATATATCCATTCCGTATTTGCTGTCTCAGAATCTTTTCTTTACGAGAAATATTATTGCTAAGACTCTTAATTCGTCCATAATTTGATACCTCGTATATTCCCTCATAATTTGTTACTGGAAGCCATATTTCACCTTGTAAATCCTCATTATAATTCTCATTTGCCTTGCTATTTGTCATGATTAAGCATCTCCTTTTGTATCGAGTTGTTGAGGAGAGAACGACAAATAGCCCTTACCATGTCTGGCAAAGGTATTTCGGTATATCCTGTTTTTCTCCTCACTCACTAAAGAGTTGAGAAGGGGATTTTTTCTCCTATTTCGGCAAATAGGAGAAATAACATGCAGTTTACTTGAAAAGAGGTATTACGCTCTAGGGCGCTCTAATGAAAAAGAGCCTGAGGGATGCCTTCCCATTAGGCTCTTACTTTTTGTGCTGTGCTTCCGCATTGGAATTATTTGAAGCTGCATCTTTCTGTCAATATACCAACATCTAATGAAATTATCTCGACTATTTATACCCTATTATATAAACATGCTACAGGCGATGAATACGGGCCATGACGGCTCCTTGTCCACTGGGCATGCGAACAGCACCCGTGACATGATCAGCCGGCTAGAGACGATGGTACTAAGCGGGGCCGATCTGCCGATCGCCGTTGTCCGTCAGCAGATTAGTTCGGCGATCGATATTTTTGTTCATTTAACAAGACTACGGGATCGTTCGCGTCGGGTAGTCGAGATTAGTGAAGTCATCGGAATGGAACATGGCGAGGTCATTCTTCATCCGCTATACAAGTTCAGCGAAACAGGAGAAAAGGACGGCCTTGTGTGCGGACAACTGGAACCGCAAGGACTGCTGCAGAATCAGGACAAGCTCCGGATGGCCGGTATTGTTTAACATATCAGAAAGTATAAAATCACTGCCCTGTTTCATATTGGGGTCCCCGCAAAGTATTTGGAATAAGCATCGAAGCATAAGCTCCACTCAGTACTTTTGCTCCGCAAAAGCGCCCCTCTTTGAGAGGGCGTCGGACTTCTTTCCGATACTCTTTGTGGGGTTATTTTATGAAGCGCCATTATCGGTTAAGGAGGCTGCCGTATGAAAATGGGACAAGCGTCTATGGGTCGGAAAAAACCCAATAGTCGGAACCGGGCTGCCCCCGGCCGCAAAATACCGTCCGGAAGTCGGCAAAGTCACATGGAAAAACCAAATGGGAAGAAGCAGCTTCCTGACTATAGTGTCTATGTGCTAAGCGGATTTCAGCGACTGATGTGTGTGATCGTTGGAGCAGTTCTTTTCTTCGGAATTGGTTTTCTCTTTTACCATCAATGGATTATTGCACTTCTTTTGTCATCCGGTGGGTTACTCGTTCCGCGTTTTTGGACAAAATTTATGCTTGAGCGGAGACGCGCAGCGCTTAATCTGCATTTCAAACAGGCTCTCTATTCTTTATCCTCCTCTTTGTCAGCTGGGCGCTCCGTGGAGAATGGCTTCCGGGAAGCGATTCAGGATTTACGCATGCTCGACCCGGACGCGGAAAATGATCTAATCACAGAGCTGTCCATTATTTGTGCGCGCATGGAATATGGGGAACCGATTGAAGACGCGCTGCATGATTTCAGCCGCAGGGCCTTTATGGAGGACATCACGAATTTTGCCGATGTGTTTACGACTTGCAAAAGGACAGGCGGAGACCTGGTGGAGGTGATCCGGAGAACTTCTTCCATTATCGGCGAGAAGCTTGACATCCAGCAAGAAATTGCCGTTCTCGTCGCTCAGAAGAAATTTGAATCGAAGGCATTGCTTGCTGCACCCATCCTGATGCTTGTGTTTATGAATATGACTTCAGGCGACTACATGAAGCCGATGTTCAGCGGCGCGGGCATGATCGTTTCGACATTTGCTTTGCTTGGCCTTGTAGGCTGCTTGGTATGGATTATCAAGATCATGAACATCAAAATTTGAGTGGGGGTAGGAATATGAAGCTGCTTGCTGTCGTGATGCTGGTTCTGCTGGCGGGAGGTTGGGTGGTGCTGAACCAGATCGGCGGCACAAAATATCGGAGCATCGCCAAGCTTCAAATGGAGGGACTGAGGCTTAGGGCACTGGTTGCCCCTATGCTGTATATTCTTGACCGTTTGAAGGTCACTTCCCGTTTCCCGCTTTTTTTCTTCAAGATCCAACGCTCGGTGCAAAAGCTGAACGGACAGCGTCATAGCGCCGAAATGACGCTTTTATATGTCGGGGAAATGATGTGCTACAGCTGGCTTTTGCTCGCGCTTGGTTGTTTCCTGACATTAGCGATGGGGGAGCCGGCGGGGCTGACGATTGGTGGCGTTTTGGGCTTGCTGCTGCCCGCAGCTATGGTCAAGGATCTGCACAGCAAGGTGCAAAAGCGGGATCATGATATTTTGATGGAGCTGCCTGAGCTATTGAACAAAATCATATTGTTGGTTGGCGCAGGTGAGACGGTTCAAAAAGCGATCAGCCATTGTGTGAATCAGAAAAGGGGGGAGGCACAACATCCGCTATACCGCGAGCTCATCAAAATGACGGATGATCTTGAAGGGGGATATTCCTTTCAGCAGTCTTTCGAACATTTCAGCAAACGTTGCGCGGTACAGGAGGTATCGATCTTTACAACGACCGTGCTGCTTAATTTGCGGCGTGGCGGCAGCGATTTCGTTATGGCTTTGTCGGACTTATCCCGGGTTCTATGGGAGAAACGGAAGGCGATTACGCGTACGCGGGGAGAACAGGCCTCTTCTAAGTTGATCTTTCCGATGGTTGTCATTTTTGTAATTGTGATCGTGCTTGTAGGAACACCTGCTTTTATGATGATGAATATGTAGGAGGATGAATGAGATGCTGACATTGGTATGGGGTAAGGTAAAAGATTTCTGGAAGCAGGAGGATGGTTTGGGAATGCTGGAAATCATTTTGATCATCGCGGTGATTATTATCATTGCCGTGCTGTTCAGGAATGAGCTTCTTCGTATCGTGAAAAATCTCTTAAATAAAGTTGAAAGCAAAAGCGATGAAGTTTTCAATAAATAATATTTCCTTGAAAAACACCGAGGGAAGCTTCACCGTCGAAGCCTCCCTCGTGCTTCCTATCGTCCTGTTCGTCACGATGATTCTTTTGTTCTTTTGTCTGTTTGTCTACCAGGAAAGCTTTTTACATCAAACGGCTTCCGTGGTGGCGGAACGTTCCGCATATAGTTGGGACAACAGCCATAAGGAGGCGGCAACCGGAACAGTGGCCAAAGGCCAATACGATTCATTGTACTGGAGGCTCAGCGAAGATGGGATGCTTGGCGCGCTGTTTGGCTGGAGCGGAATGACGGATAAACAACAGACCGCTCTTTTGCCGGGGACCGAAGATGGGGGCGGTGCGCTTCCCGTCATTAAAATGAATAAGTCCGGAAAAATGGTTCCGCCGGAAATGAAAGGTGAGATCAGCTACCGGAACACGGTTTTGCAGCGGAAGATCACGGTGGATCTTGCTCGAATGCTTTCCCTGCCGCCTTTGAATGTCATGCTGAACGGTGGTTCAGATATGGCTACATACGCCAATTCCGTCGTAGTGGAGCCGGTGGAGTTTATCCGGACGGTGGATCTGATGAGATATTACGGTTCGAAGTTCAAGGGAGCATCTGGAGAGAATGAACATACCGATCAGGGCAGCGCCAAGCAGGTTCTGGAAGCACTTCATTCTTCAGGCAGGTAGCAGCGTATCTGATGAGGGGGAGCGGGGATGTTCGCGAGAAAACAACCGGAAAACGGATCGGTTTCCGTGTTTTTAATTATGATTTTGGCCTTTATATTCGCCTTTGTGGCTCTATTTATTGACTATGCCCGCATCGCGGCCATGAAGGTTCAGAGCGAACGCCTGGCACATGCTGCAGTTCGTTCCGTTATGTCCTCTTACGATCCGGAGCTGCTAGAGCGGTACGGCTTGTTTGCCTACGGGGAGCAAAGCGGAGATCAAATCATGGCAAGCGTGCTGAATAGCAGCATGGAAAAGGGACTGCGAAGCGATAGTTTTAATGTGCTGCCGCTGGAGCTGGACAGTTCGGGTCTGGAAATGGACAGGATGCTGGGCGAATACGATATATTCAACCGTGAGATCGGGGAAGAAATGAAATACAAGGCGCCTATTGATTTTACGTTGGAAATTCTGAGCAAGTTTAAGCCCTTGTCTTCATCCATGAAAGAGGCTTCCGACACGGTCGATGTACTTCGGAAGCTGCAAAAGCTGTATGACAAGCGGGAAGCAGCGCTGGATCAGATGCTGGACAAACAGAAAAAAGCTGCGCAAAGCGCAAGCGGTATACCAGGGATCCTGATGAGTTCGTATTCTGCTTCAATAGCGAATGAATCTCTTGGCTCTTCGCGCGTGACGACCGTAGCGGGGACTGCCTCCCAATATGATGATTACGTTAGCAAGGCCAAAGAAGACGCTAACCGCGCTGAGGATGAAAAACCACAGTACAGTGATGAAATTGACGATTATCTGTCTAACTCAGCAGACGTGTTGTCCCGGCTTGGAGGTAAACAAAGTTCGACTGCGGAAAGGCATAACAAGCTGCTGCAAGAAGCCCGCGAAGCTTGGCAGGATGCCTATGATCAAAACGAACGGATGAAGCAGGTTATTGCAACTTCCGAAAATCGCAACGAAAGCGCAGGCTACGACGAGGTAGCGGGAGGCAGCATTCCGGGCATATCACCGGAAGCAACCGGGGACGACTCAGTCACGATCCGCGGATTGCGCGGACAGACGGAGAAGCTGCTGCTTAGCGAAAATTTGCTAGATGACTTAAGGAGCGAGATTGACCACCAACTGGATGAATTTCGTACGGTGGACCGCAGCATTTCGGGGGCAGTATCCGCGCTTTCGGAAGCATCGGGACTAAACGGCAGTTCCAGCAGCATGAAAGATGCGGCCATTTCGGCACGCGGCTCAATAGATGCATATTTGCATTCTTATGCGGAAACGGGTTCAGCCAACAAGCTGGACCAGGAAGCGGCTCGGCTTGAGCAGCATCGCGCTTCGGATAAAGAACGGAAGGAAAAGGAGAAGCAGAGCAAAGCTAAGCTGAAGGATGCGGCCAACATCCTGGAGCGGATCAATGAGCTGCATCAAAAAGCAAAGGGATATATGGAAGAATATAAAACGCTGCAAACCTATTATGACGAAAGCTTGGCTTTCAATAAGCAGCTTGCCGATGGGGATTACCATGGTGCCGATATGGATAATGATCCCTACGATGCAGGCAAATCCGCCATGAATGGCATGGACGGGTTGTATGGCTCAATGGCAGGGATGATGTCGGGAATCAAAGATGAACTACTTCAAAATGAGTACGCCGCATTGTATTTCAAGCATTTTGATATCAGCAGCCTGAAGGATGCTGCAAAAAATCCGCAGGGGGTGCTGAGCGATGCCGTCGTCGATCAATTAAGTGTCAACAACCAGGAGCTGGAGTATATCGTGTATGGATTTCACAACCCTGTCGGGAACGTCTCGGCAGCTTATGCTGAAATATTTGCTTCTAGGCTTGCGATCCGCACGATGGAAGGATTCGTGAAGAACAGTGGTCTGGGACATCCACTGCTGGTACTCGCCGCCGCTTTGCTTTACGGAATTGAAATGGCCATAGCTGATATGATCACGTTATGCGAAACAGGATCGGTGGAACTATCGAGTTATATCAAAGTTAAAATAACGTATCGCGACTATCTCCGCCTTTTCCTACTTATTCATAGCAACAATCAGAAAAAAATGTCCCGTATGCTGGCGCTCATACGTTTCAATACGGGAATTAATCCTGCGGAAAGGGCGACATATGCATCAGGCGAAGTGAAAGTCGGCATGAGGCTTTGGTTTCTGCCGGGTGTGATAAAGATGATCGGATATGCCGGAGGAAATCCGGACGAAGTGGAAGGAAACCGATATTATGCGGTCAAACAAGCAGATTACTCTTATTAGCAAAAGGCTGGCATTGTACCGGAGAAATCAATTCGGGAGAAACAGCGAAGGCCAGCAGGGGAGCATGGTTGTTGAAGCCTCTCTCATCATGCCCATGTTCATCTTTTTTGTCCTTTTTCTAATTTACATGGTTCAAATGACGCTGGTTTCAACGGCTCTGCAAAGCACGGTATCTGACACTGTCAAAATGGTATCGACCCATATTTACCCGATTGCGCTAGCGATCGAACAGAAGGCTCCAGAAAATGACAAGGATGGCAAAGAGCCTGTCGGAAGCTGGAGCGTTCCAAAGCTTTCACTTAGGGATTGGGCCGCGCAATATACGAAAACGCTGCCTTCGCCTTTAAATGAATGGATGAATGGTGCGGCAGCCAAAGCGGATGAACCACTTCAGGATTTGAAAAATCAGGTGGCCGAGGCTGTTCTGGATCCTATCGTGAAGCCTATTCTTAAGCCATATATGGAAAGCAAGCTGCTTGATTACGACAGAATCCATGTATCTAATATCCAGATTCCAAATCTAAGAACCCGTACAGATCCATACTTTGGCATCGAAGTAAGTTATGAGCTGCCGATGAAAGTACCGTTTTTGGGCAAGAAAATCGTGCTTCAGGCCAAAGCCCAGGAACGTTTATGGATCGGGGAAACGGACGCGAACCGTACAGGAAATGAAGGAGATTCCGGTGCGGGTAATCAGGCTATAGAAATTTTGGAGAAGCCGGATCCGGCCTATATCGCGAAAAGGGCAAAAGTCCGCATCAAAATTGCGCCGGGTACTTCGGCCAACCTGTCTGTTTTCTATAAGAGTGGCCAAAGCACGGCCAAATACTTGGGAGAGAAGCAGGCAGATTCGGAAGGATATATCGAATGGGAATGGTTTGTGGGGACCAATACCACTCCGGGGACATGGCCTTTCGTTATCACGACTTCAGACGGGCAAAGGACTGAGGTTATGTTTACTGTCGTGAAAGGATAAAGCAACGATTCGGAATATGCTATGGCTTATGTGAGAACAAGGGGGCATCATCAATATGGATATATCAATCTGGGGTTGTACGCTCATCGTCATCGCAGCTTTTATCACAGATATCAGAACGATGAAAATCCCCAACTGGCTGACATTAACGGCAATGCTAGTAGGAGTGTTGGTCCACACGGTAACGGATGGGCTGCAGGGTCTGGCTTTTTCGGCCAAAGGGCTCGCGGCGGGTTTCGCATTGGTCCTTTTAATGCATATGATCGGAGCAGTTGGTGCAGGTGATGTAAAGCTGTTTGGTGGGATCGGTGCTTGGTTGGGAGCGCTTCTTACGGTTCAATGTCTGGTTTATTCTGTCCTCTGTGCTGGCGCAATAGGGATCGTAATCCTCCTGTGGAGGCGGGAAACTATGAAGAGAATGCGTAAAGTAGCGGGCAACTTGGCGGGATTTTTTATTCTGAAGAGTTTTCGGGCTCTGCTGGATGGAAAAGAACAACAGCTTCGTTTCCCATTTATGCTTGCCGTGGTTCCTGGGTATATGATCGCCTGTATCTATACACTCAGTTAGGAGGCGTACCGATTGTTAGGATTAACGCGTGATTTTATACAGCAGGGCGGTACCTTTATGGTGCTGTCCAGAAGCAACGGCATCCGCTCGGATGAACTGAGCAAGGTGGAGGTGTCCATGATCTCGGCTTCACGGATTCCGCGCTTTCTGCCCCTTTATGTGAAGGAAATCGATCTTCAGGTGACGCTGAGGTATGACATTACGGAGAAAAAAATGCTTTCACATATGCTCAAAAGTGAGAAAATCAATATGACCGAATACTACGGCTTGCTGTTGCAGATAGCGGAAACATTGGAGGAAAGCGCTAAATACATGCTTCAGCCCGGGAAATACGTTTTGAATGAGGATTATATCTTTGTGGACGGCTCCCTTCAAGCGGGGACCCTTTACCTAGCCTATATTCCGCTTGAACGAGACGGCCCCGCGGCGGTCAATAACAGCTTGAAAGAGCTTGTTACCCAGTTTATGGCATCTGTGACGGAACTGAGCGGCGGAGGAGTGCAGCAGTTGTTGCAGTATACGGCATCAGAGGGTTTTACGCTGGGTGGATTCAAAAGGTTGCTGCTCAGATTGATGTCCAGTGAAGACGGTGCACATACGTTTCCGGCGCGGGATGGGAAGCCTGCTCATGCACCAGTTCCGTACGAGGAAGATCCTGTTGCGGGAGTATTGGGATCAGACGGACACGCAGGCATGAATCGCGGAGCTCAATCGCAGCAGCGGCCAGAGGTGTTTTCTTCTTACAAAGGAAAAGCGGAAAGGGCGATTGCCGGGTCATATGGAGATCCTATGGCCGATCAGAGGATAAAGCGAGGCAGAAATTCAACTGTGGCAGAACAATTTCCTGTATCAATAACGGAACGGAGCCGCGGGAGTGACGACCATGCAATTCCAAACTTTTTAAAGGGCCGGAATAGCTATGTTGATAACGCGGAGGAAGCAGAATCCGATGAAGAAGAGGGTCAGAATTCAACTTCGTCCCGGAAGATTTATATCGCTCTTGGCTGCCTGCTGGCGTCGGCACTTGTCTGGAGAATGATATACATGCCAGTCCCGAGCAGTGGAAAATTGATTCTTTGTGTCTTACTTACCGTTGTTCTTGGTACCGTTGCACTAATGGGCTGGAAGGGCAAGTTATTTGCGCCTAAACATGCGGATATGTCTCCTTCAGTCTTTGATGAGCTGCCTGATTTCGGCTCCGCCGAGCTTTCCATGGAAAACAAGCGGAATAAAGGGAGGTACCGTTTTGAAGTGGAGCAGTTCACCGGATTTTTTAAAGGGAACTTGAAAAAAGGTAATGAAGGGGATCGTTCGGCGAAAGAGGATTCCGACCCTGAACCGGAGTGGAAATGGAAGTTTCCTCCGGCGGGGCGAGAACAGAGTATTGCTAATAGCCGGGAGAGTTTATCAGGAGGATCAGTGGCCGCCCCGGAAGATAGGCTTAATTCCGTGCTTAACCAAAGAATGTGGGATCATATCGGTGTTACGGATACAGCCAGTCCAGACATGGATGAGAGTGATTATTACGGCCAGCTAGGGATGAAGACGGAGATATTGAAACCGGGCAAAGGTGGTGCAACCGTACTGCTGAGTAACCCGGCTCAAGATGCTGGAAGACCCTCGTCTGCCCTCTCTGCACCTGAATGTTATCTTCTTCGGGAAGGAGAAGAGGGAGCAAGGGCTGAACAGATCGAGCTGCGGCAGCAGCATTTTGTCATCGGGCGCTCCGATGAAGTATCGCAATACGTTGAAAGCTCCGTAGGAGCTTCACGTGCGCATGTGGAGCTAAGCCGGAGCGAAAATGGAGGATACTTGATCAAGGATCTCGGTTCGAGAAACGGGACCCGCTTAGGAGGCGAAACAATGGTACCCTATAAGGAGTACCCGCTTCGTGACGGGGATACGTTCATTATTGTGAAAGGGCGTTATACCTTCCGCAAGGCCTGATGTTTCCGCAAATCCTGAAGGGCTTTCTCTAGTGTAGCTTATTCGAAGCTAAAATCATGCTTGAGCAGCCTTCTGTAAATCAAAAGCCCCCTGATAGGAGATCAACCTGAAGAAATGGCTCATTTCTTCAGGTTTGATGTTCCTGCCAGAGGGCTTGTTGTTCGTGTGTGAAAGATTACTTTTGCATCAGATGCTCATACGGTTTGTAATCAATCTGGTTTTTGTTGAGAAACGCGACGAGGAATTTGTTATCCCTTTTCGGCGTCGCGGAAATATAGCCTTTAATGCAATGGTCTCGGGTGACTTCTGAGGAACCCTCTTCCAAAGCGATTCTACCGATTTCCGCCGCGATGGTATGTTTGGCGATATCTCTGAATGGTCCAGGAACAGGCTTAACCAGTTTGTCCAAAAAAGCTTTGGATTCATCCGACCATAGATGGCGGCTGGCTTCCACCCAGTGGTTTTGCCAATCGAGCTTGGATTTGCCGTCGTTCTTCGGCAGCACCTTCAAAAACTTACGGATCATAAAAAATCCGCCGATTACCATGCAGCTGAGCAGGATAACGGCCCATAGCATGATGGAATCCATAAAGATATTCGAGGGCATAGATGAGGACAGTAGCCTCGCGCCCAATGAGCTGTGCATTCGGTTCACCTCTAGAATGATCTTCAATTCATGAAACCTTTTACTTTCCGGGGTCCCTGCAAAGTAATCGGAATAAGCTTCATAGACTACACGTCACTTTGTGGGGTTATTTTAGAATTATAACGCATTCCTAGATTTATTTCAGCATTCACGCTAAAATAAGGGATAATTCTAATGAGGGGGATGAATTATGCTGAAAATCGGTTCTCATGTGTCCTTTTCGGACAAGGGCCTGTTAAGTGCAACTAATGAAGCTAACAGCTACGGATCTAACTCGTTTATGATATATACCGGTGCTCCGCAGAATACGCGCCGCAAACCAATTGAATCGATGTACTTGGAGGAAGGCAAGCAATTAATGAAGGAAAGCGGCTTTGAGGAAATTGTGGTGCACGCGCCTTACATTATCAATCTTGGATCGTACAAGCCCAATACGTTTGAGCTTGCCGTCAGCTTTTTGCAGGAAGAAATCCGTCGAACGCATGCGATTGGCGTGAAGAATATCGTATTACATCCAGGGGCGTATACCGACAAGGATGCGGCATACGGAATTGATCGGATCGCTGAAGGCCTCAATGAGGTTCTGAACGGCACAAACGACACCGAGGTTCATATTGCGCTCGAAACGATGGCTGGCAAAGGCACGGAGATGGGCCGGACCTTCGAGGAAATTGCCCGCATGATTGAGAGAGTGGATCATGATGAACGCCTGACGATTTGCATGGATACATGCCATATTCATGACGGCGGTTACGATATCGTTAGTGATCTCGACGGCGTACTTGAAGAATTTGACCGCATTATCGGTCTCGAACGTATCGGCGTCGTTCATATCAATGACAGCAAGAACCCGCGTGGAGCAGGGAAAGACCGTCACGCCCCGATCGGTTCAGGTTGGATCGGCTTTGAGGCAATCAATAATGTCGTAAATCACGAGAAACTCGCCGGCCGGCCGTTTATTTTGGAAACGCCTTGGATCGGCAAGGATGCCAAAACGCAGCGTCCAATGTATGAAATCGAAATTGCACTTCTGCGCGGCAACGTGTCAGAACGTTTTGGTGCCGACTTTATGAATCAAGTGGAAGACCTGCATACATTTTACGCGAAGCAGGACATCGATCCTCGCCAATACGTGCTGGATGTCTGGCATCTGCTTAAAAATGACGCCAAAGCGAAAAAGGCGGATTCCCGGGAGCCGCTTGAGCGCTTGTACGATATGATCGTTGAAGCGAATGTATTCCCAGATCTGAGCGAACAGCAAATTAACGAGCGGCTGATCGCCTGCTTGGCGGGAAAAGGCGCTTTGAAATAACCTGAATTAATAACGAACTAGAGAGAGTACGGGGAGGAGCAGGAGTCTCATGGAACTACACGTCAAAAAAAATGCACCAAACGATTCACAAGCACATCAGAGCCGTGCGCGCATGCTTATTTCTTGTCCAGATGGACCGGGAATTGTCGCAGCCGTGTCGCATTTTTTGCATCAACATGGAGCGAACATCGTACAATCCGATCAATATACGATGGATCCGGAGGGCGGTATGTTCTTCATGAGAGTGGAGTTCGATCTGGTGGAGCTAGAACAAAAACTGCCCGAGCTTGAAGAACAATTTGCGGACGTAGCGGCGAAGTTCAGCATGCAGTGGAAGATCTATCAAGTCAGCCGCAAGAAAAGACTGGCTATTTTCGTATCCAAAGAGGATCACTGTTTGGTTGAGCTTCTGTGGCAGTGGCAGGCAGGGGATCTTGATGCCGAAATCGCGATGGTTGTAAGCAACCACCCGGATATGAAAGAATACGTGGAGTCGTTTGGCATTCCTTATCATCATATTCCGGTGACGTCCGATACGAAAAAAGAAGCCGAGCAGCGCCAGCTTGAAGTGGTCGGCAACGATATTGACGTGATTATTTTGGCGCGCTACATGCAGATTATTTCACCGACTTTTATCGAGCACTATCGAAACCGGATCATCAATATCCATCATTCGTTCCTTCCGGCCTTTGTTGGCGGCAAGCCTTATGCCCAAGCCTATGAACGCGGCGTGAAAATCATCGGGGCAACCGCCCACTACGTAACTGAAGTACTAGATGGCGGCCCGATTATTGAGCAGGACGTGCAGCGCGTCAGCCACCGCGATGATGTCAGCGAATTGAAGCGGATCGGCCGCACCATTGAGCGCGTCGTCTTGGCAAGAGCCGTTAAATGGCACATCGAGGACCGGATTTTGGTGCATGAAAATAAAACCGTCGTGTTTAACGGCTAATTCGACGACCATTTTTTCACAAATGCGCTATTTAAAGCATCATGAGTTGAATATAGTCATCCATTGATCAAAGCCTGCTTCCAGTGATAGTGAAGCGGGCTTTTTTAATACTTTCATGCCGCTTTGAGGAGCGGGTCGGATCGACAGCCATTTCGATTCCACATACTTCGGCTGATGTCTAGTTATAAAAGCTAGGGGCCAAGTATTCCGCAGAAAGGCGCTCATGCAAACCAGGATTGCTGATTTTTGTTGTTGTAACGGAAAAATAGGTTTGTTTATACCATGAAATACCTTTATTATAGTTGTTCTAACAAAATGTTCTAAATTTTCTTTAGAAAATTTTAAAAATATTGAAGTGAAATTAAGATGTGAAGCGTCTTTAATATCGTAAGATCAAAAAAGTGGAAACGAAAAGTATTTATTAGAGAGGGGTAGAGACTTTGTCTTTGCGGAATAAGAATTTGAAGCGGATAAGGCTCCCGATTGGCTTTCTGGCGTTACTGATGCTGTTTCAGCTTGGGCTGGCTGCGGGTATCGTCTATGCTGACAACAAGCCATCCATTGAGATGAAAAGCCAAGTGGGCTACGACAGGATGATCAAGGAGGGTGCCTGGAATCCGCTGAAGTTAACCTTAACTAGCAATCAGGATCTGTCTGGAGATATCGTTTTTCAAATATTGGAGACCCGGAACGGTAACAGTCCGATTTCATACGTCCAGCATGTGGAACTTCCGAAGGATACGGCTAAGGAAGTGCTGCTGACCATTCCCGGGCAGCTCTATAACAAACAGAATAATAACGTAATTTTTTATGAGGGTTCTGTTGAAAAAGGAAAACAGATTCCATTTACCAAGGGAGACAGCTATATCCAGGGCGCGACCTTTAATTCAGCAAATGTAGCTGTTCTGTCGGACGATCCTGATGCGATGAACTTTTTGGCGCTGCTGCAAAGCGGAAATTCGAAAGTCAGCGTCATGCATATGAAGCAGCAGGACATTCCCGACAATCCGATGCTGCTGGATGGTATCGATGTGCTTGTGTTTAACCGTTTTGCATCCGATACACTGACTCCACAGCAAGTCAAAGCAATTGAGGAGTGGGTCAGAACCGGAGGGCATCTGGTCTTAGGCGGAGGGGCGGCTTTTCCGAAAACGGCAGGTCCTTTCTCGGACATATCTCCGGTTAAATATACGGGAACTTATAGTACGGCCTCCCTGCCTGAACTTGAAAAGCTTGGAGCTTACAAGCAGGGGAGCGAAAAAGGCGGAGCGGCAAAACTGAATCTGGGCGGGGAAGTGACGTTATCCGACGCCGAAATTGTCAAAGAGGCCAAGCTGCTGTATGCAGAAGGCGGCAAACCTCTGTTTGCAAGCCGTCAGGTTGAAAACGGCAAGGTGCTTTACGCGGCTTATGACGTTACTCAGGAGCCGATTGCTGCCTGGCCGGGTCATCCTTCCGTCTGGTCTGCGCTGCTGGGCAGCGAATTGCAGACGAGCAATTGGAATGCTATGCGCGGAAATTATAATCCGATGTTGAATCTGAGCTATGTTCTGAACTTTTTCCCTTCGCTGAAAATGCCTTCGTTTCAGGTACTTGCCTGGCTGATCCTGATTTACGCTATTGTTGTGGCACCACTGCTGTACTGGATCTTGAAAAAGGCGGACAAGCGCGAATGGGCCTGGTGGATGATTCCGACGATCGCGGTCATTGCCAGCGGCACAGTGTATTTTATCGGAGCAGCGGATAAAACCAAGAAGATGTCCCATACGCTGAATGTGGTGGAACTGGATGGAAGCGGCCGAGGTAAGATGAAAAGCGCAACGGCGTTTTTCTCACCGGGAAGCGGTAATTATCATCTGGAGTTCCCTGCTAATTCATATGTGTCCATTCAGCGGGAGGGTGGTAGTTTCTCGGGCTCCAATAACACCCGGAGTCTGGTCGAAATGGGAACCAAGGAGACGGGCGTCGAGCTGTTGGACATGGCGCAGTGGTCTCTGGCCAAACTTTGGGTAGAACAGCGCTCGCAAGTGGAAGGATTGGGCAAATTCAATGTCAGCTTGTTTATCAATGACAAAGGAACCGTTGACGGCAGCGTGGTGAACTCGACATCCAAAAGTCTGGATCATGCAGGCTTGATCGTGGGCGGTAAGCTGTACCCTCTTGGAGATTTGGAGCAAGGGAAAAGCGTTTCGTTGGCGGCAGTCTCAAACGCGCAATCATTTGTAAACGGCAATCTATCGTTTGCGCTGTTCCAGGGATACCCAAATAACGGTCAAGATCCGTTTGTTCGTGAAAGAGGTATGATAGACAACTACTTGCAGGCTTCGGCATGGTCTTCAAAGGAAGCTTATGTATTGGGATTCAGCAAGGACAAGCTGTTCAACTACCTCAATGATGGCCATGAAATCGAAAGCAACCAGCTTAATGTATGGCTTCAACCTGTGGACATCAGTTGGATCCAAAAAGGCAAGCTGAACATTCCATTCGGATTCGTGTCGCCGATGGTCACTCAAGCAACGACTAGCTATTATCCGGATCCTAATGGCGACAGCCATATCGAGCAGGGCTATATTGTATTCGATTACGATGTTCCCGATATGAAAAAAATGACGGGTGGGACGATGAAGCTGCAAAGCAAAAATCCAGGCAAGCAAACGGAATATTATATTTTCGATTATACCAAGCAAGAATGGGAGCCTCTCAAGTGGGATGCATCCAGAAAGTGGAGTGTGGCAGATCCGAATGAGCGTTACGCTGCGCAGGGGCGTATCCGGGTTAAGCTGGTAGCCAAGGAAGCAACGGAGCTGATACTGCCCGAACTTTCAGTTGAGGGGGTGGTGAAGCCATGATAGATATTCAGCATTTAAGCAAAAAATATGGGAATTTCAATGCGCTCAAAGACATTAATCTATGTATTCCGGAGGGAACGGTATTTGGATTTGTGGGACCGAATGGCGCCGGCAAGTCCACAACCATGTCGATTTTGGCTACATTAATGCTGCCGACATCGGGTGTGGCAAAAGTGGACGGTTTTGATGTGACGCAGCATCCCAAAGAGGTGCGCAAAAGAATCGGTTACATGCCTGACTTTTTCGGCGTATATGACCAATTGAAGACGACGGAATATTTACATTTTTACGGGGCGAGTTACAGCATCCCGCGCACTGAACGAGAAAAGCTCATTCCGCAGCTGCTCGAGCTAGTAAACTTAAGCGATAAAAGCGACGTGTATGTCGACACTCTTTCCCGAGGCATGAAGCAGCGCCTTTGTCTCGCACGCTGCCTGATTCATGATCCGAAAGTTCTGATCTTGGACGAGCCAGCTTCCGGCCTTGACCCGAGGGCAAGAATCGAAATGCGCGAAATATTAAAAGAATTGAAGCAAATGGGCAAGACGATTATTATTTCTTCGCATATTCTACCTGAACTGGCAGAAATGGTGGATGAAATCGGCGTGATTGAACATGGGGAGATGGTAGCTCAGGGCAGGGTTGCCGATATCCAGGCGCAGCTTCGTGTGAAAAAAGTGCTGCATATCCGTGTAATTGAACGGGAGGAGGAGCTTGCGCAGCAATTGCGGGATGAAGCGCTGGTGTCGGCGGTGCTTTCTGATAATATGGGAATTCATGTGCATTTTAACGGCGGGGATCTTGAGCAGGTGCAGCTTCTTCAACGCATTATATCTTGGGGATATGCTGTTATCTCCTTCCACGAAGCACAAACCAATCTGGAGGATGTATTCCTCGAAATTACCAAAGGAGGGCCTGTCGTATGAACTTGAGCCGCAAATGGATCAATCCGGTACTCGACAAAGAGTTCCGCCTACGGATGCGCACGCCCCGTTCGGCCATATCCCTGTTTGTTTACATTTTGGTGTTAGGACTGGTCGCGCTTGGCTTTATTTATATCACGCTTTACTTTGGCTATCAGGGGAACCGGCCTTTTGATTCCGGCACAGGTCGTGTGATGTTTTATGTGCTAAGCTTTGCACAGCTAGTATTGATCGCTTTTATGGCGCCAGCTTTGACGGCAGGAGTTATCAGTGGCGAGCGGGAGAAGCAGACGCTGAGCATGCTGCTGACGACGCAGCAAAGCTCGTCAACCATAATACTCAGTAAGTTGATTTCCTCTTTAAGCTTCATGACGCTCCTTGTTGTGGCCAGTCTGCCGATCTACAGCATCGTATTCCTTTATGGGGGCATTTCACTGAAGCAGCTGATTTTCATTTTTATCTTTTACTTGTTTGTCATGCTGCTGCTCGGGTCACTTGGGGTACTGTTCTCGACATTGTTTAGAAGGACGATGATATCCGTTATTGTTACATATGGTGTCGGCTTATGCATCTTCTTGCTGACCGGACTACTGTATTTGTTTTTTATGGGCATAGAACAGCGGAGCTATAATTCCGGGCTGACTCCTACGGGACCTACCTATTCCTGGGTCGGTTATGTGCTCGGATTAAACCCGGCAGGAGCTCTGATCAGTATATTTGAACCTGGATTTTCCAAAACGGCGTTTAGGCTGCAGAACGGGAACTTGAATACGGATGCACCGATACAGCTGTGGCTGGAATTTGTACTGGTATACAGCGTGGTGATCATTTCTGCCTTATGGATTGCGATCCGCCGGATCCGTCCTGTGGCCAAACGAAAAAAGAAGAATCAGGAATATACGGCTCCACTCGTCGAAACGGGGGCGGCTGATCAATCGTAAATCAGTTTATGTTGGAGCATGGAGAAAGGGCTTGGTCCAGAAGGTTGCAAGAAACTTTCTCCATGCAAGTACCTGAAACTCAAAGGAGGACAGCTAATGGAAGCCATTCGAAGAGCGGTTCGCCAAGCGGGATTGCGACTGCAGCAGTTTCGGCTTATCCGCTGTTCCTTGCTCGGGAGCGCAGCGGGACTTATCGGAGCTATTTTGCTGCTGCTCGCGGCCCGGCTATGGCCCGTTCCATCTTACCGGTATCTGGCGTTTGCGGTCGCATTGACAGGCCTCTTAGCGGGAGCTGTCTGGGGACAGCTGAACCGCGTGAAGGAGCGCGAGGCGGCGCTGGCTATGGATGCAGCTACAGGCGGAGCTGAGCGGAGCGATATGATGGTGACGGCTCTTTCATTTGCCGGACATGATACGCCTGCGGCAAGATGGCAGCGCAAGCAGGCCGAAGCCTATGGAAACAGCTTCATTGCCCAGTTGAAGAGCAGGCTTCCATACCCGGATTATAAAAAGACGGCGATTGCCTGCTGTATTCTTTTGGCAGTTGGGGGTGTACTTTCGATTCTGCCAAGTCCGATGGATGCGAAGCTCGCCGAAGCCGCCCGCAAGCAGGAATGGGTGCAGGACCAAAAGCAGAAAACAGAAAAGCTGGTACAGCAGCTTCAGACCCAAAAACTCGATCCGTCCATAAGGAAACCGCTTGAGGATACGCTCCGAACGCTGCAAAAAAATCTGGACGGCCAAAAGGATCCGGAAAAGGCACTGGCCGAGCTGGAGAAAACGATGAAAGCAATGGAGAAAATAGCGGCGAAACAGGAAGCAGCCGTCCGGAATTTGTCCGAGCTCGGAAAAAAGATGCAAAACGCTCCGAATATGTCATCCTTGGGCAAAAGTCTTGCCGAGGGGAAAACGGAAGAATTGAAAAAATCCATGGAAATGTTCAAACAGCAGGTAAAACAGCTCTCACCGGAACAAAAGGAGCAGCTTCGGGAGGCACTGAACAAGCTGGCTGATGAGGCGACCAAAAACCCCGATACCCAAGCGCTGAAGGATGCGTTGCAAAAGACGGCAAAAGCGCTCGCCGAAGGAGCGAAGGACAAGGAGAAGGATGAAGCGATGAATGATCTGGAGGCTGCGCTGGCCAAAGCCCTTGCGGCACGTGCCGCAGCCTCGAGCCAGTCGGCCACAGCTTCCAGCATGAGTTCTCAGCTTGCTTCGCAGGGACTTGGCCTTGCTTCGCAAATGATGGCTTCAGGCATGCATGTGTCGGATACATGGAGCAACGGGGGAAGCGCGGAAGAACTGGCTTGGGCTGAGGAATACGGAGGAGATGAATCTGAAGACGCCGATGCGGCCTCCCCGGGAAGCAGTGGTGAACAAGGTAAGGGTGTCGGCAGCGGCAGCGGTTCAGGCAACGGTTCGGGAAGTGGCAGCGGTTCGGGTCGGGGGATAGGCGATGCTGGCGGGCAGGGTTCAGGAGCAGGACTTGAAGCCGGCGGACGCGATCTGGTCAAGACGCCACGTAAATTCGAAGGTGGCGGCAACAAGCAGAACGACAAGGGACCGCTCAAAGGGCAAGGCGGCACGATCCAGAAAGGCGGAGTTACGCCGGCCGTAGATGGAGCGAGCCGTCCGTATGAAGAAGTGTACAAAGAGTACGAGGCCGAAGCGAAGAAGTCGCTAGGACGGCAGGAGTTGCCGCAGCAGATGCAAAACCTGGTTGAAAGCTATTTTACCGGAATCAATCCGAATCCTTGAGGGATAGGGCAAAATACATCTTCATTTAAGGGAGCGGGAGGACGTAATGATGCAAGAAACCCAAATCCAGCCTGAGGCCTGGAAAGAAACGATATCGCGCGTGCGCAATCAGATCGGTGAAATCATTGTTGGCCAGCAAGAGGTCGTCGAGCAGATGCTGTGGTGTATCTTTGCCGGCGGACATGCTCTGCTGGAAGGAATTCCGGGACTAGGGAAAACGATGCTTGTCCGCACGATTGCAGACACGCTTGATCTTTCATTTTCTCGCATCCAGTTTACACCTGACCTAATGCCAAGCGACATTACGGGAACTCAAATTTTGTCATTTGGCAGACAAGGCGAGACAGGGATGACATTCCAAAGCGGGCCTTTATTCAGCAGCATTGTGCTGGCGGATGAAATCAACCGCGCCACACCCAAAACCCAGAGTGCGCTGCTCGAAGCTATGCAGGAAAAAACCGTGACGGTTGGGAATGAAACGCACCGATTGCCAAGCCCATTTTTTGTGCTAGCGACGCAAAACCCACTAGAAAACGAAGGCACCTATCCGCTGCCTGAAGCGCAGCTGGACCGTTTTCTCCTCAAAATTCTCGTTCCTTATCCGAATGCGGACGAGCTCAAAGAAATCGTAAAACGAACGACATCCAACCATACGCCTTCCATTGTGAAGCAGGCCGGTCCGGAAGAACTACTGGAAATTCAGCATGGGGCGAGGGAAGTGCTGGTTGCTGACGAGGTGCTCGATTATGCGGCTAGGCTGCTGATGATGTCACATCCCGAAGAAGAAGCTGCTCCCGAAGTCGTGAAAAAATATGTGAGGTTCGGATCCGGTCCACGCGGGATTCAGTCCATCATCGCAACAGGCAAGGTACGGGCAGTTTGCCAGGGAAGAATGCACTTGGCACAAAGCGACATTCATGCCGTAGCCGTACCTGCACTACGTCACCGGATATTTTTGAATTTTGAAGGACAAGCCATGGGCGTGACGACAGATCAAGTCATTAACGAAATATTGCAGACGCTTGGAGGGCGGCCATGACCAGCGCCCATCTGCTGCCTTCGGACTGGATGATGCGCCTGGAAAGGCTCACACTTGGTTCAGGCAGAAGAGTTGCGGGTACGCTTCAGGGCAAGCGGCGTTCAAGCCGGCTCGGTTCTTCGCTGGAATTCGCGGATTACCGTTCCTATGCACCCGGAGACGACATTAGGCGTTTTGATTGGGGCGTATACTCCCGGACGGGAAAACCGTTTGTCCGTCAGTTTATGGACGAGCAGGAACTGATGCTTAGTCTATATGTGGATTGCTCAGCCTCAATGGATTTCGGCGGATCGCAAGCAATGAAGGGGATGATGACCGGCAAGGCAGGTGATAACAAGCTGCTTTTTGCAAAAAGACTCGCTGCCAGCATTGGTTACATTGCGCTTTGTTCCTATGAACGAGTCGGGGCCCTCTGCTATAGCAACAGGCTTAATGGACGGCTGCCGGTTTTGCGGGGGAGGGGATCTGCCAATCGTTTGTTTCAATTTTTGCAGGATATGCCTCCCGGCGGCGAAGGAAGCTTGGCATCCGCGCTGGGAGAGCCGGGTGCAATGCCGCGTTTATCCGGAATGACCTGGATATTTTCTGATTTTTGGCTGAGAGAAGGCGAATCTGAAATGGGGAACATTCTTTCACGCTTGGTGGGGGCAGGTCAAGAAGTCGTTCTTGTGCAGGTGCTTTCGCCGGAAGAAATTCACCCCGAGCTGAGCGGCGATCTGCGGCTTATAGACAGCGAACTGAACACGGGCAAGGAAGTAGCCATTACCGGCCGCGTACTGCACAGGTACACTGAAGAGCTGGAGCATTACCAAAATGAACTTCGGAAAACAGCTTCCGAGCGCGGCACTTCTTTTGTCACGTTGTCAAGCGATATGACGCTGCAGGAAGCGGTATTTGGCGTGTTTGCGAACGCCGGGCTGATACGGGTCTAACTGATTTGAATGCGTAAGAGAAAGGAGGAATCCTAGTGGGGATTGGTTCATGGCTCGGACTTTGGTTCGGACTTAGCATACCGGCGATTTTGGCCATGTATCTACTCAAACGAAAATTTCTCGATACTAAAGTTCCGAGCCATCTGCTGTGGCAGAGAGTGCTGAAGAACCTGGAGGCCAACCGTCCATGGCAAAAACTGCACAACAGGCTCCTCCTTTGGCTTCAGCTGCTTGCCGCAGCTCTGCTTGTATTTGCTCTTATGAAGCCGTTCTGGTGGGCGCCTGGTGGAGGCAAGGACCATGTTGTGCTTGTAGCAGATACATCAGGAAGCATGAGCGCGTTGACGATCCCGGCAGCGGGGCAGCCCTCCCAAGAGAGGCTTGAGCAGATGAAGCAGGAGATGAAGGACTTTATTAAACATGAGGCGAAGAACAGCGAAATCACCCTGCTCAGTATGAATGCGGAGCCGAATTTAGTCATTTCCCGGGAAAAAGACCACAGCCGTGCCACCCAGGCGATCGATTCACTTCAAGTTTATTTTGGCAGGGCCTCATATGATGAAACCCTTTCGCTTGCTTCGGCGCTAACCCGTGAGGAAAAAGATGCTGAGGTTATCGTTTTTACCGATGGCCAGTGGAGAGGGGATCCGTCATCCATCCCGTTTCAGGTTCCAGTAAGAGTATTTTCCGTAGGATCGCAAGCCGGATTTAATCTCGCGCTGCAGCAATTTGGCATCAAGGACGAGTCGGGCAGAAAAACAGCCGTAGCCGTTGTGAAAAATCACGGTAAGACGGCAAGGTCGACGGAGATAAACCTATATGGTGACGGGAGGCTTCTTCAAACGACTCACACGGAGATAAAGCCAGAGGTGGCGTTAACGTTGACATTCCGGGATTTGCCGGAGGCAGCGGTTTATCGCGCGGAACTAGAGGTAGATGACGCCTACCCGGCAGACAATGAAGCGTACGCATTTTCACAGCCGAATGAGACGCCGCGGATTTTGCTGATGACCAAGGGGAATATATTTCTGGAGAAGGGGCTTCAGTTGACAGGAGCCGAGGTGGTAAAAATGGCTTTGCCTGAGGAAGATAGCGCGGATACAGACCCTAAACGATCCACAGGTACGGCTGTTCCCGACCATCTACCGGATTTAATCGTGATCGACGGAACAGCGCCACTTTTTACAACGCAAGGCGAATGGAAGAAGCTGCTCGATCGTACTCCAATATGGACGTTGGGAGGAAGCGGTAGCAAGGTCAATGTGAGCGGAGGACAGCCGAAGCTTGAAAGCCATCCGATAAACCGGTATGCGAGCTATAACGGGGTCTATTTCTCCAGTCTACTAGAACGGAAACTACCGGATTGGGCCACTCCGATCATGAGCATAGAGAACCATCCTGCGGTTGTCGCAGGAACTGAAAACGGGAGACCTCGCTTATCCTTCCTGTATGATCTCAAGGAAACGGATTTTGCGCTATCGGCAGAATTCCCGATCGTCGTACATGAGGCTGTGTCCTGGCTTACGGAGAGCGGCGGTAAAAGCCTGGGACGTCTGACGGCAGGTAGGAGGGTGGAAATTCCAATCGCTGCAGATACGGCAGCTGCCAGGTGGGTTGCTAAAGGCGGCATGGCGAAATCGATGAATGTTCCGAATACAGAGGCGGAAACCGGAGATAAAGGAATCAACGCCTTGCAGAAGGTTCCTCCGGTTCCAGGACTGTATGCTTTAGAGCAGGAAAACAGCGCGGGGAAAAAGACTGAATATCTAGCCGAATCTTCAGCAGATCCCTATGAAGGGCAGTGGGGTGAAACGAACGCCAAGCTGGCTGCTATAGGTCAGGCTGCGGACGGAAAAGAGGCAGCTGCAAATGCCGATTTGGGTACCACGCCGGCCAAAAATAACGGGGATCAGAGCAAAATGCCGCTGTTGACGCTGCTTGCGGGCTTGGCATTACTAGTTATTCTAGTGGAATGGGGGGTGTATCAGCGTGGGCGTTCAATTTAACCACCCTTGGCTGCTGCTCCTGACTATTCCGCTGGCCGTATTTATGTTTTATGCATATAAATCCGATTTTCGGCTTTTCGGTGTACGGAAAACCATAGCCGTTTTGCTCAGAACCGCTGTGCTGCTGTTACTGGTATTTGTGATTTCGGGAATGCAGTCTTTTACCGTTCTTCAGCAAAAAAAGGTTGTGTATGTCGTGGACCGGTCTGCCAGCATGCCAGAGGCGGGACAGGCGGAGGCATGGATGCTCAAATCGGCTGCTTCCAAAAAAGAGGATGATTCCGTTGGAGTTGTGTCCACTTCTTTGCAAGGTGCCTACGAGCAGAAGCTAATGAACCATTTACCGACAAATCTCAGCCTGAATGCGGCCCAAAACCCCGAATTTACGAATCTGGAATCAGGACTTATGCTCGCGGGGAATTTGCTGGACGGCCGCTCCGATTCCCACATCGTATTGATCAGCGATGGTAAGGAGAACGTAGGCAGTATGCTTGCTGCTGGACGGATGCTGAAAAATCAGGGGATCGTCGTTGACGTGCTGGCATCGCCCTCCAAGCAGATCAAGGATGTGGCGGTAGAAGAAGTCAGCGTGCCCCAGAAGCTCTATCAGGCAGAGTCTTTTTCCATCGAGGTGCTCGTGCAGAGTACTTTCAAAGGTCAAGGGGAACTAAGGATCTACGAAGACAGCCGCGAAATCGGCAGGGAGACGGTGGATGTCGCCGTAGGCGAAAACCGGTATGCCGTCAAAGCACTGGCGAAAACGACTGGACTTCATCGTTACCGGGCGGAAATCTTCATGAACGGGGATCAGCAGTCGTCCAACAATGCTGGATATGCGTTTACGCGCGTGGATGGCCCGCCGAAGGTGCTGATTGTGGAAGGTAAGAAGGGAACCTCCGAGAATATTACCGCGGCGTTGTCATCGGGCCTGATTCAATATGAAGTGATGTCGAGCCCGGGGCTTTTGCCGAACGAGATGGCTAAATATGCGGCCTACGACTCGATCATTTTCAACAATGTATCCGGCGACCAGGTCGGCGAGCGGCGGATGGAAATGATTGAACAGGCGGTAAAAAGCTACGGCATCGGGTTTATGATGGTTGGCGGCGAAGACAGCTACGGCATGGGCGGTTATTTCAAAACGCCGATTGAACGCGCTTTGCCGGTATCCATGGAGCTGGAGGGAAAAAGGCAGATTCCTTCGCTCGGGCTGATTCTGGTTATCGACCGTTCGGGGAGTATGTCCGGTGAGAAGATAGAAATGGCCAAAGAAGCCGCCATTCGTACCGTGGAAATGCTCCGTCCGAAGGATAGCGTTGGTGTTCTGGCTTTCGACTCAACCAACTGGTGGGTTGTGCCGCCGATGAAGCTGGACGACAAAAAGCAGGAAGTTATTGATAATATTCAATCCATTCAAAGTGACGGCGGGACCGATATTTATCCGGCAGCGGCATCGGCCGTGGAAGAAATGCTTAAGGTTCAGGCACAGCGCAAACATATCATCCTGATGACCGACGGCCAGTCCGCTGGAAATGATGCTTATGGCTCGCTTCTGGAACAGATGGTGAGCGAAAAAATCACCATGTCCACCGTGGCCGTGGGTATGGATGCGGATGTGAATTTACTGCAGAGCCTTGCCGATGGAGCAAAGGGAAGGTTCTATATGGCGGAGGATGAGACAACGATTCCGGCGATCTTTAGCCGCGAAGCCGCTATGATTTCCAAATCCTATATTGTGGATAAACCATTTGTTCCTGCATTGCAGGATGCGGGCGACTGGGGCAAGCTGTTTGATAACGGAGTGCCGCAGATTTACGGATATGTGGCTACCACGGCAAAACCAGCTGCCCAAACCGTGCTTTCGAGTCCGGAGCCCGATCCGCTGCTGGCACGCTGGCAGTACGGTTCCGGCCGTACGGTAGCCTGGACAAGCGATATGATGGGGAAATGGTCGAAGGACTGGGTGTCCTCGCCCGCTTTTTCCAATGTGCTGACCCAGATGGTGAAATGGACCTTTCCGCAATTTGCCGCTTCGCCATATGAGGTGAAAACGCAGGTGGAGGGTAACAAGGTCCGGTTTCAAATTAATGCCACCTCAGGCAGCGGACCGGAACAGCTGCAGGCTGTAGTAACCGGGGATCAGCTGCAGCCGAGCAAAGTGGAGCTGGTTCAGGAATCTCCTGGCAGCTACAGCGGGGAGATGACAGTGGATCAGCCTGGATCCTTCCTGCTGTCGCTTGAGGATGGCAGCGGAAAAAGCGTCGCTATGCCAAGCGGATTGGTCGTCCCCTATTCGCCTGAATACCGGATCGAGTCAGGAGATGCGGGCAAAGAGCTGGAACGTCTCGCCGAAATGACCGGCGGACGCGTGCTATTTTGGGACAAGCCGGAGCAGTTGTTTGCTGCGGCTCCGCGACCAAGCCGACAGCTGCATGACCTCGGCTATGCGCTGCTCATCGCGGCCCTCCTCTTGTGGGTCGCGGATATTGCGGTGCGCCGTCTGGCCCTCCCATGGGGCCTGATCGGCGCACGCCTGGCCGCCCTGCTCCGCAGGCGGCCGCAGCCGGCCGGCGGGGCGGAGCCCGTTGACGCCGGCCTCGGCAGGCTTGCCGCGCGCAAGCAGCGCGCCGCGGCCTTTTACGGCGGCGGCTCTGCAGCGCCGCCAGACCCGGCGCAGCCGCAGGCACGCGCCGGTAGGGAGGAAGCCGAAGCGAAGCGTCCGGCTTCGGTGGCGTCCCTCGCGGCTGAGCCGAAGGCTGAGGCGCCGCGCGGGACGCGGGATGCCCGGCCGCCGGAGGCCGGGCCTGGCAAGAAAGCGGCGGCGGCTGCGCCCAAGCCGCCGCAAGACGAGCGGTCCGCTTCGATGGACCGCCTGCTGGCCGCCCGCAAGCGCAACCCGCGCTAGCCGGAACGGCCTGGACAGACACATAAAGGCAGTTGCACTTATGCCATTTTCAAAAACTCCCCGCGGCATTTTGATGTCCGCGGGGATATTTATATAGTATCCCACACAGAACCAATCGTACCATCGCTCATCGTATCACCACCACCAACACCATCAACCGCATCGCAGCATTACCGCATCTCCTCATAAGCCGCATGAACTGTACAAACCGCATGAACTGATGACCCGCATGACCCGCATGAACCGCATCCCGCTAATCGCCTCTTCCTGCTGATCCCCGGAAATTCCTGCAAATCTGCATCTTTTTAGCGCCATTCCACCGTATGCCAAGGAAATTCCTGCGAAACTGCAAGCTTTTTCGGTTAGTAGAACCAAATGTGTTCATATGTCCCAAAAAGGATGCACAATTGCAAGAATTCCTTCGATTTATCCATCTCAAGATAAAAAAGATGCACTTTAGCAGGAATTTAGTTAGATGAGCGCGTAAGGCAGTTAAAGTAGTTAAGGCAGTTAAGGCAGTTAAAGTAGTTAAGGCAGTTAAAGCAGTTAAAGCAGGCAAGAACTATTCAACTATTCATAAAGCTGGGAGAAACAGCAGCATTGGTGCTGTGAATTTTTGGGCTACGAATCAACATCCTAGAAAGTAAAAGCGAGAACCCACGCCAGAATAGATCGCCCTATGGTTTTGCAAAAGGTGCGTCCTCTTTCGCACCGCTCGCAGCTCCTAGCGCGTGGTGTGGGATAGTCAACAATCATCAAATCATACCTGGGATCATGCGCCATGCGTATAGAGAGCAGTGCGCACGGTGTGCAAAAGTTTGCAAAACGGAGGTCCACCAAGTTCATGGATACTCATTAGCGATCCCTGGTGGGAAAGTCAGCAAACGAGCAAATCAAGGTTAGGCGCTTGAATCTTCTATTACGCTGCAAAGAAAAATTATGGTAGTAAAATTTACTATTAACAACTTATCAACGCATTTTTTGCCACGTCTGAATAAGGCTCTACAGTACCGCATAATGATGTTCATCGCAGGGAATCGTGATAAAGGATATGGAAAAGAAGAGAGCCAAGTGTTACAATAAGTCAAAATGAAACATTCAAGCGGAGTTTCTTCTAAATCCGTAAGCGGGATAAGGCTTTTGCGCTTTCTTTTGTCATGTTATTGCAACTTATCGCCTAATTACGCGATTTGGCGCCGCTGGCATTACATTCCCGAAAATGACTGAGGAGGATACACATGACTGACAAAAATCAGACAATCGATAATCTATCGATTACGACTATCCGTACATTGGCTATCGATGCCATTGAAAAAGCGAAATCGGGTCATCCCGGCATGCCGATGGGCTCTGCGCCAATGGGATACCAACTGTTCGCCAAAACGATGAACCACAATCCGGAAAATCCGACATGGATCAACCGCGACCGGTTCGTTCTGTCCGCAGGACACGGCTCCATGCTGCTGTACAGCTTGCTGCACCTGAGCGGCTATGATCTTCCAATGGAAGAGTTGAAACAGTTCCGTCAATGGGGAAGCTTGACTCCAGGGCATCCTGAATTCGGCCACACTGCCGGCGTTGACGCTACAACCGGTCCTCTCGGTCAAGGGATTGCGATGGCTGTCGGTATGGCGCTTGCCGAAACGCAGCTGGCTGGAACTTACAATAAAGATCAATATAAAGTGGTTGACCACTTCACCTACGCTATTTGCGGCGACGGCGACCTGATGGAAGGTGTTGCTTCTGAAGCGGCATCCTTTGCTGGTCATTTGAAGCTTGGCAAATTGATTACTCTCTATGATTCCAACGACATTTCCCTGGATGGCAAACTGAACCTGTCCTTCTCTGAAAACGTGCAAAAACGTTTTGAAGCCTACGGCTGGCAAGTGCTGCGCGTCGAAGACGGCAATGACTTGGCTGCGATCGAAAAAGCGATTGCCGAAGCACAGGCTGAAACGGAAAAACCAACCCTGATCGAAGTAAAAACGGTCATCGGTTACGGAAGCCCGAATAAGCAAGGCAAAGGCGGTCATGGCGGTACACACGGATCTCCGCTTGGTGCAGAAGAAACGAAGTTGACCAAAGAAGCCTACAAATGGGTCTACGAAGAAGATTTCTACGTGCCTGAAGAAGTGCGCGAGCATTTTGCAAAAGTGAAAGAACATGGCATCCAAGTGAACAAGGAATGGAACGAGCAGTTCGCAGCTTACAAAAAAGCTCATCCAGAACTCGCAGCTCAATTCGAGAAGGCTATTGCCGGCGAATTGCCTGAAGGTTGGGATAAAGACCTGCCGAAATATGCCGTAGAAGACAAAGCCGTATCCACTCGCGTGGCATCCAGTAACGCTTTGAACGGACTTGTGGGTAATGTGCCTCAGCTGCTTGGCGGATCTGCCGACCTTGAAAGCTCCACGATGACTCATCTGAACGGTGTGGCCAACTATTCACCGGAAAGCCGCGAAGGCCGCAACATTTACTTCGGGGTACGCGAGTTTGGTATGGCTGCAGCGATTAACGGCATGATGCTGCATGGCGGATTGAAACCATTCGGTGGTACATTCTTCGTATTTACCGACTACCTGCGTCCTGCGGTACGTTTGTCTGCACTTATGAAACTGCCTGTGACTTATGTACTCACACATGACAGTATCGCTGTCGGCGAAGACGGTCCAACGCATGAACCGATCGAGCAACTGGCTTCCTTACGCATCATTCCTGGTTTGACAGTGATTCGTCCGGCTGACGGCAACGAAACATCCGCGGCTTGGGCTTATTCGATGGAAAACAAAGAAAATCCTGTAGCACTGGTACTGACTCGTCAAAACTTGCCGATCCTTGCCGGAGCTGTCGAAAACGCAAGAGAAGGCATCAAACGTGGTGCATATGTGGTTTCTGACGCGAAAAACGGTAAACCAGTTGCACAAATTATCGCAACAGGCTCCGAGGTTCAACTGGCTGTTAAAGCTCAGGAAGAACTCGCCAAAGAAGGCATTGAAGTACGCGTTATTAGCATGCCAAGCTGGGATCTGTTCGAGAAGCAGGACCAGGCTTACAAGGACTCCGTCATCCTTCCAGACGTGAAAGCCCGTTTGGCTGTGGAAATGGCACAAACTTTCGGATGGGAACGTTATGTCGGCGACAAAGGCGATATTCTTGGCATCACAACCTTCGGTGCGTCCGCTCCTGGGGATGTTGTTATGAAAGAATACGGATTTACAGTGGAAAATGTAGTTAAGCGCGTCAAAGCGCTGCTCTAACCGTTAATCCCTATAGGAACGCTGAAGCTAAACCTGCTACTTAGGGAACCGAAAAATCAATACATCAAAAAGGGTAAGACTGCTGAACTCAGCAGTCTTACCCTTCTTGTCATCCATGCGGACCGCGATTAAACCGTCTATGCATGTTCTGACTGTATCAATTAAACATCCATCCGGACTGCATATAAGCCGTTCTGGTTGTAGAAACTTTATTGCAGCGGCTTGCCGCCGATGGTTTGTCCAATCCAGGTTTCGTAACATTTGACGACGGCGGACAGATCTTCATCTCCGTAACCTTGTGTATCACCTGCCTGGAAGAGGCTTTTAGCCAGGTTCAGCATCGGGGAAGGAATGCCGGCATTGTCGGTCAGGGAAGAAGCTAGCTTGAGATCTTTTAGCATAAGTGCCAGCGAAAACTGGTTGCTGAAGTCCGCTTCAATAATTTTGCGGCCTTTGAGATCAGCAGTTTTGCTGCCTGCGGAACCAAGCTGCACCAGCTCAAGGAAGTTATCGGCAGGAATGCCAGACTTGGCAGCTATGGCGAAACCTTCGGCCAAAGCCAGGTTATTGATGCCAACCATCGTATTATGCGCCAGCTTGGCCACGGAACCGCTGCCGTTTTGGCCCATATGGATGATCTTTTTACCAAGGGTATCAAAAATATCGGTCACGTCTTCGAGTACGGAAGCTTCGCCCCCGACCATAAAGACAAGCGTGCCATCTATGGCAGCCGGCTTGCTGCCGGTTACCGGCGCGTCGAGAAAGTGGGCGCCCTGCTCGCGGATCGAAGCGGCGAGTTCCTTAACAAGACCTGGAGAAATTGTGCTGGAGTCTATGACGGTCATACCTGTTTCAAGCGACTTCAGAATGCCGTTTTCGCCGTAAAATACTTCTCGGATGGAGTCATCATTGCTAACCATTGTGATAACAACATCACGTCCGGCTGCAGCTTCGCACGGAGTGGCAGCAGCAGTTGCCCCTGCCGCAACAAGTGAATCGCATTTGGCTGCGGTTCGATTATACACAGTGACGTCGTAGCCTTTTTGAAGCAGATTGGAAGCCATTGGCGCTCCCATGGTTCCTAGTCCGATAAAGCCTATTTTTTTCATGTGATCACCTTTTCTTTCCGCGGGGAATCTTGCATGCTGTTCTCTAATGAAACGCTTTTTGCGGATTCCCCCGGAGATTTAAGCAGCGTTGTCTCTTTAAGATAACAGAAAGTTTAAACTTCAAGAAGGCCCATATCTCGGGTATCGCAAGAAAAACGTCCGCAAAAAGCGGTCTGTCTTCTTAAAAAATGCATCAATAGACCTCCTTGCGAGGTATCTGGCTTTACTATGGCGAGTTACAAGAAAGTTATATCCTCTATAAGTTGAATTGCAAAGGCTAAGGAATAGGCAAGAGGGCTCAATATCCTTCGTACAAAATCATAAGAACAACTTATTATAGTAACAACTTTCATTGTAATACTGGCATGTTTTCTGAGAAAATACGAACGCAGGACTTTTGACCGTATTGGCTTGCGAGGAGTTTAAAATTACAGTATCCTATTCTAAAGCTATTTTTTGGAGTGTAGAGTAGAGATGAAACCAGGAGGTACAGACATATGTCAAACCCATTGAAATTTGATTACAGCAAAGCCCTCGAATTCATCAACCAGCATGAAGTGGATTACTTTGCAGAACCGATCAAGCTGGCTCACGAACAGCTACATAATAAAACCGGTGCAGGTTCCGATTATCTCGGATGGATCGATTTGCCGACCGCATATGATAAAGAAGAGTTTGCACGCATTCAAAAAGCGGCGAACAAAATCCAAAATGACTCTGACGTTCTGATCGTCATTGGAATCGGCGGTTCATACCTTGGCGCGCGTGCGGCCATCGAAGCGCTGTCGCATTCTTTCTATAACTACCTGCCGAAAGATAAGCGTAAAACGCCTGAAATTTATTTTGCTGGCAACAACATCAGCTCGACTTACGTCACTCATTTGCTTGATCTGGTGGAAGGCAAAGATTTCTCCGTGAACGTTATTTCCAAATCCGGTACAACAACAGAGCCTGCCATTGCATTCCGTATTTTCCGTGCGGCTCTCGAGAAAAAATACGGCAAGGAAGAAGCGAGAAAACGCATTTACGCCACAACCGACAAGGAAAAGGGCGCACTCAAGAAGCTAGCGACTGAAGAAGGCTACGAGTCCTTTATCATTCCGGACGATGTAGGCGGACGTTATTCCGTTCTGACAGCGGTAGGTCTTCTGCCAATCGCTACCGCAGGCATCAACATTGAGGACATGATGAAAGGTGCGGCAGATGCAGCCAAGGAATTTAGTAACCCGAACGTGGCTGAAAACCAGGCTTACCAATATGCTGCCGTTCGCAATGCTTTGTACCGCAAAGGCAAAGCGATTGAAATCCTCGTGAACTACGAGCCTTCCCTGCACTATGTGTCGGAATGGTGGAAACAGCTTTACGGCGAAAGCGAAGGTAAGGATTACAAAGGTATTTACCCGGCTTCCGTGGACTTCTCCACTGATTTGCACTCCATGGGACAATTTATCCAAGAGGGCAGTCGGAACATTTTCGAAACCGTCATTCAGGTAGACAAGGTGACTGAAGAAATTACGATCGAAAGCGATCCGGATGATCTGGATGGACTGAACTTCCTTGCAGGCAAAACAATGGACTTCGTCAACAAAAAAGCTTTCCAAGGCACGATGCTAGCCCATACCGACGGACAGGTTCCTAACCTGATTGTTACGGTGCCTGATCTGACACCATATTCTTTCGGATATCTGGTTTATTTCTTTGAAAAAGCTTGCGGCATCAGCGGTTACCTCTCCGGCGTAAATCCATTTGACCAGCCGGGTGTTGAAGCTTACAAGAAAAATATGTTCGCATTGCTTGGCAAACCAGGCTATGAAAAAGAGAAGGCTGATCTGGAAGCCAGACTTTCTGAATAACAAAATAACTTAGAAACAGACATAAGGAGGAAGCAGTTCACCGGTTGAAAAATGACGCGGGGGACTGCTTTCTTTCCAATGAGGGAAAGGGATTTTTGAAATGATTGAACGTTATCGCACCATACGCCAAAGCGGTGAAAAAGAAATCGTTATTAGAAAATCACGTTTTATCGGCCATATCATGCCGGTTGAAAACGAGGATGATGCAAACGCTTTTATTGAAGAGATTCGCAAAAAACACTGGAACGCGACGCATAACTGTTTTGCTTACATGATCGGTGAACGTGACGAGATCCAGAAGCAGTCGGATGACGGTGAGCCCAGCGGGACTGCAGGGAAACCGATTCTTGAGGTGATCCGAAATCAAGGTTTGAAAAATGTGGCGATTGTGGTTACCCGCTATTTTGGGGGAATCATGCTGGGTGCCGGCGGCCTGATTCGGGCTTATACGGATGGCGCCGTAGCCGCCATTGAGGCAGGGGAAGCGATTACTCGTGTACTTCATCGCCAAATTTTTGTAGAATTGGATTATACGTGGTTAGGTAAAGTGGAAAATGAACTTCGGAATCGAGAAATCCGAATGGGGGAAACCCGCTTTACAGACAAGGTGACGCTGGAATGCCTGCCACTCGATGCGGAGGCTCAGAACTTCATGGCGTGGATGGTGGATCTGACTCAGGGGCAATCCCAAATTGCGGAGGGTGAGCAGCTTTATTTTATTGAAGGGGAATAGGGTCTATGGCAAGAAGAGCGGTGGAACAGGAGTTATCCAGGGAGAGGATTCTGGAAGCGGCTAGACATTTGTTCGTCACAAAGGGCTACAGGGCTATCTCCATGCGCAGTATAGGTCAGCATTTAGGTTATAGTCATGGTTCTTTATATTATCATTTTAAGGAAAAGGCGGAGTTGTTTTACGCTATTGTTGTGGAGGATTTCAGCAATCTTGCGGTCCAACTGAAAAAAGTCATCATTGCTCCCCCGGTTCAGGATTTGACCAAAGTGGAGCTGTTAATGATCGAGTTCATCCGCTTCGGCCTAAATCATCCGTACCAATATGAGATTATGTTCATGATTCGGGACGAGGAGCTGTTATCCTACTGTCGGGCGGAGCAGGGGCGTTGTCTGGAATTGTTTGCTTCCATCGTACGCCGTTACTTAAACGAAGAAACGCACGGCCAGGATTTCTGCCGTAGTCTTCCGTTAACGCTGTTTTTATCGATGCACGGCTTCATATCCTACTACATCCAAGATCGAGTCACGTTTGAGGAAATTAGGCCCGCTGCGCTGACGCATGTGAAAATATGCTGCGAATGTCTGAAAAAAAACGACGATTAAAGCAATTCGTCAAAAAAATGTTTTTTTATTTACATAAAGACTTTATAACGTTGAAATGTTATCGCAGAAAAGCGTGTGGCTCTTTGATGGTGTAGGGGAATAGGCAGTTTTGCCTAAAGCCCCAACGCCTGATTTGTTGCGCAGCGCATGACTGTGCGAAAAGTTTAACTGTATTCAGGGCAACTATCCCTGCATGATTTTTACATGGACCTGCCTGCGACGGGGACCGTCAAACTCGCAAAAATAAATTCCTTGCCAACGGCCCAGCAGAAGTTCGCCTCCATAGATAATCACTGTTTGGGACGGACCACAGGTGATGGACTTCAAATGGGATGCTGTGTTGCCTTCGACATGGCGGTATTTAGGATGCTTCCACGGGTAGACCTCATCCAAACGCATCAATACATCCTTCTTGACGTCCGGATCGGCATTTTCGTTAATGGCAATTCCCGCTGTCGTATGCGGACAATAAATAAGCACCGTACCTTCTTTTACTTCGCTTTTATGTACGAGTGAACGGATATCCCTTGTCACATCCCTTATTTCGTCACGGCCGGTTGTGGCCAGCTCAAGCATGTAAAGCATGATGGATTCTCCTCTCATCGGTTTCAAATATCCCAAGATTTTAAATCAATCATCTAGTAGTATGTGTATAACCCAATTCTCCATGCGCGAAAGTAAATAACGAATCTTTGCAAACTTATTATTGACGATGACATACAGTATTTGGTAAAGTATCTCTTGAGTAAAAACCAAGTATACAAATAGGAATTAAATTGATTGTGAGATAAACAGACTGATTGTGCGGATAAACAACACGTTGGCAATAAGAGATTTGCATGTAGGATTCAAGAAGGCGGGGGAAAGCCGTATGAATACACTGCTGCGACATAAAGGCTGGACATGGGGATTCCGCAGCACCCTTCTTTTATATTTTTTGCTGCTAGTTATTTTTCCATTGCTGGGTGTATACTATCATTCCTTTTCTCAAGGATGGCAATTGTTTGCCGATAGTGTTACAGATCCCATTGCCTGGAAAGCGGTCCTACTGACTGTCCGGCTGGCACTTGCGGCGGCCATCGTAAATATGCTGATCGGCACGATGATCGGATGGGTATTGGTACGGTGCCGCTTTCCGGGCAGAACGCTGCTAAACAGCCTGGTCGATTTGCCATTTGCCTTACCCACCGCCGTAGGAGGACTTATGATCCTACTGCTGCTAGGGCCTACGAGCTGGATCGGCAAGGCCGCCGGAGCAATGGGGTTCGAAATCGTATTTCATCCACCAGCGATCATTATCGCAATGGTGTTCGTAACATTTCCGTTTGTGATCCGCGCAGTTCAGCCACTGCTGGAGGAGATCGATCCGTCGGAGGAAGAAGCGGCGCGTACGCTGGGAGCATCAGGTGTTAAGGTGTTTTTTAAAGTGGTTTTGCCATCGATGCTGCCTGGGATTCTGAGCGGCGGGATGCTTGCCTTTTCGAGGGCGCTGGCTGAGTTTGGCGCAGTGGTGCTGGTTGCCGGGAATATTCCAGGTAGGACGCTGGTCGCATCAGTTTATATCTACGGCGAGGTCGAAAGCGATAATACAGCGGGAGCGGCGGCGGTGTCGGTGCTGCTGTTGACGCTTTCCTTTATCATATTGTGGGTTGTGAACTGGGTCCAGACACGGGGGAGAAGCCAATGAACAAGCTTTGGATCGCTCTAACTTATGCTATATTTACCGTGCTGCTGATCATTCCTCTCGGCAAAATGACATTGGCTGCTTTCAGCGGCGGACTTGGCGAGCTTGGCGCGGCATTGTCCCGTCCGGAGGCATTGCATGCTTTTATGATGACGGCGCTTGTCGTCGTAACTGTGACGTTATTGAATACACTGCTCGGCATGATGACGGCGGTCTATCTCGTACGCGGCACTTGGATGAGCCGAGGGTTAAGACGTCTGCTCAACAGCATCGTCGACCTGCCATATGCGGTGTCGCCTGTCATTGGCGGCCTTATGATTGTTTTGCTGCTTGGTCCAGGAAGTGCGGCGGGAACCTTTTTTGAACATATTGGCTTCAAAATCGTATATGCGTTTCCGGGGATGGTCATTGCGACGCTGTTTGTAACTTTTCCGTTGATGGTGCGTGAAGTGATGCCTGTGCTGCAGGAGATCGGCACCCAGCAGGAGGAAGCGGCATCGACGCTCGGGGCTTACAGCTGGACAACGTTTTGGAAGGTGACCTGGCCTTCGATCCGTTGGGCAGTCATTTACGGTGTGGTGCTGACTATTGCCCGCGCGCTTGGCGAGTTCGGTGCAGTGCTGGTGGTTTCCGGCAACATTATTAACCGTACACAGACCGCGACGACGCTGATCTATCAGGATGTTGAGAATTTTAACGTAACCTCGGCTAATGGAGCGGCACTGGTTCTCGCGGCGTTTTCAATCGGACTTATGTTGATCATGGAATGGGCGAAAAGAAGAAGGGGAGTGCACTGACAATGCATATTGAGGTTCGCGGTTTAAACAAGCATTTTGGCAATTTTCATGCCGTTAAGGATGTCAGCTTTGAGATTGCGAAAGGCCACCTGATCGGACTTCTTGGTCCTAGCGGTGGCGGTAAGACTTCCGTTCTTCGAATGCTTGCGGGCTTAGAACAGCCAGATGCCGGAGAGATCCGCTTCCATGGCGAGCTCGTTAATCAGCTGCTGCCGCAGGAACGAGGGATCGGTTTTGTATTTCAAAACTATGCTCTGTTCAAGCATATGACGGTGTACGATAACATCGCTTTCGGACTGATGGTGAAAAAGGTCGCAAAGCCAGTGCTAAAGGAACGTGTCATGGAACTGGTGGAGCTGACTGGCCTGTCGGGTTTTGAAAAGCGTTATCCTCACCAGCTGTCCGGAGGGCAGCGGCAGCGCGTAGCTTTTGCCCGGGCGCTTGCACCCGAACCGCAGCTACTGCTGCTGGATGAGCCGTTCGCTGCGATCGACGCCAAAATCAGGCAAGAGCTGCGCTCCTGGCTGCGTGAGCTGATTGAGCGTGTAGGCATCACTTCGATTTTTGTAACCCATGATCAGGATGAGGCGATCGAGGTTGCCGATGAAATTATGATTATGAATCAGGGGCGTTTGGAGCAAAAGGGAACGCCTTGGGATATATACAAGGAACCAAAAACGCCATTTGTTGCTTCGTTTATCGGTGAATCCACAATGATTGATGACGTATCTCAGCTAAGGGGGTTTGAGGAAGCAACCGCGGCAGGAGGAACAAAGGCATTGATCCGGCCGGAGTATATCGAGGTGGGGGAGTCGCATGAATTCAGCATGTTGTCAGTCACGGAGGAAGGGGTCGTACACCGCTTGCATTTCCGGGGGAGCGAGTGGATGGTCGAAGTGGAGGTCGGTAGCCACAAGCTAATGACCTACCGATCGCTGGAGAAGCCGGCCCTCTCCGTCGGCCAACATGTGAGGGTGCTGGTGCACCGTGCGTATTTGTTCAATAATGAGCGAAGCTGGATGGAGGAGAACCGGCTTAAGGTTGATCCGATGCCAGTGATGATTTAAAAAATGAACTGGGCATCCTAGCGCAGTGATAAATTGTGCGAGTTGACCGCTGCGGTTACGGATCGTTCTTCCGATCGCTGTTGTCTCCTAATTTCTTGATTTTACTTTTTTAAAAGGTAGAAATTCGGAGACAAAGGCGAACGCTTCCGCTTCTTCAGATCGATTCCGTCCCCTCCGCTACTTTGGCGTAATTCCGCACGATCCGCTATGTTACCCTGAAATTTTTAAAATAAGGAGGAAGCGCATATGAAACAATCCTTTAGCCGGTTGAAAGTGTATATGTTAGGTATGGTCAGCTTCCTTTTGGTGTTGCCGAGCATGCTGTCTGGATGCAGCCAGGAGACTACCAAAGAAGGTACCGCCACTCCTGCGAATGGCAAAGATGTCACGCTGGTTATCGGGGCGTACAGCATCGCTAAGGATGCGCTGGCGGATATTGTGCCGAAGTTTGAGCGGGAATGGAAGGCCAAAACCGGGCAGACAGTCCAATTCCAGGAGTCTTATGAAGCCTCCGGAACCCAGGCGCGGGCGATCATTGGCGGCTTCGAGGCGGATGTGACGCTGCTCGCGATGGAAGGCGATGTCGATAAGCTGGTCAAGGCCGGTCTGGTGAACAAACAGTGGCGCGATACGCCTGATCATGGCATGGTCACACGATCTATCGTCGTGCTTGGGACCCGTGAGGGGAACCCGCTTGGCATCCACGACTTTGGGGATCTGACGAAACCAGGCGTTAAAGTGCTGTATCCGAATCCGCAAACATCCGGCGGAGCGCAGTGGGATATCAATGCGATTTATGGCACGGGCCTTAAACTGTCGGAGAAGCAGGGAAAGAAGGATCCAGCTTACGCCAAGGCATTTTTGGAGAAGGTACATCGCAATGTTGAGTCTCTGGATAAGAGCGGAAGGGCATCGATGGCCGCTTTTGAATATGGCGTTGGCGACGTGGTTGTTACCTACGAAAATGAACTGCTTGCCCGCATCAGGCAGGGCATCAAGTATGACATTATCATTCCGGAATATACGATCAAGATTGAAAATCCCGTAGCGGTGGTCGATGAATACGTCGATCAACATGGCACGCGTGAAGTTGCCGAGGCATTTGTGGATTATCTCCGCAGCAAGGAAGCGCAGACGGTTTTTGCCGATTATGGCTTCCGGCCGGTGAACGAAGAGGTGTTTAAAGCCAACGAGGGCCACTATCCTATTCCGACCGGGTTGTTTGACATTTCTTACTTGGGCGGTTGGAATGAAGTGCGGCAAACGCTGTATTCGAAAAAGGGCGTATGGTATCAGGTTCTCGCTAGCCTGTAAGCAGTCCGAATATAAGAATGTTTTTTGGCTCAACATCATAATTAATGCTTGAAAAAAAGCGAAAGTAGCGAAGGGGACGGAATCGATTCTTACGAAGCGGCAGCGATCGGAAGAACGATCCGTAACCGCAGCGGCCACCTCGTACAATATCAAGAACTAAAGATTGAGCCATTTTTCACACAAGGATTTGCCAGACAAGGCAAGTCCTTTTTTGAGCCCCGCAAAGTATTTGGAATAAGCATCGAAGCATAGGCCCCACTCCTTTTGCTCCGCAAAAGGGCCCCTCTTTGAGAGGTACCCGGATTTCTTTCCGATACTCTTTGTGGGGGGGATTTTGCTGTGCGCCCAATTCGTAGGAGACGGGCAACCGGCTTTTCGACGTGTTACAATAAAGGCATTATAATGACTGGACGATGGACGATGGACGATGGACGATGGGCGAAGACGGGTGGTATGCCCCATGAAGATCCGGAATGTCCACGGGGGATGATTTTCAATCGTGAGGAGGAATTGTAATGGACACGCTTGTGTTTTTGGGGACCGGCGATGCGATGGGAGTACCACGGGTATATTGTGATTGTGAGGTATGCGGGGAGGCCAGAATGACCGGAAATAATCGTCGCTACCGCTCGCTGGTTATGATTGAGGGGCTGGATGGTGACTTCCTGATCGATTGCGGTCCAGATTGGCGTAGCCAAATGGAGATGCAGGGCATGCGTTTTGCCGAAAAGATTCTGGTTACCCATGCTCATTTTGATCATATCGGCGGTCTTCCTGAGTGGGCGGATGCCTGCCGCTGGCTGGGCCTTGAAGGGGAACTGTACGCCCCGCAGGAAGTTATCGAAACGATCCTGAAGCAGTTTCCATGGCTTGCCAAACATATGAAGATTACGGCTGTTGATGACGGAATTACACTGGGCGGCTGGGAGATTTCCTGTTGGAAGGTCTGCCATGGCTATAATGGGTTTTCATATGCTTACCGTTTGGAGCAAAAGGATTTCCGCTGGGTATACTGTTCCGATTCCATCGGTTTGAACGAGGAGGAGAAAAAGCCGCTGCATGATCTGGATCTGCTGGTGCTCGGGACAAGCTTTTACCATGAAACAGCCGAATATTCCACCCGATCAGTGTATGATATGCAGGAGGCGGCGCTGCTGCTCTCTGAAGTGCATCCTGTGAAAACCATCTATACGCATATGTCCCATAACGTCGATGTTAATGCGGATTATCCGCTTCCTCCAAATGTTGTGCTTGCACGAACCGGAATGAAGATCAATTTAGGCTGAGATGCAATTCCAGCGTTATATATACGAAAAGACAGCCGATAAAGGTTCAAGTTGCACCTGTTCCTGCGGCTGTCTTTTTTTGAAATAAGTCGATTGACGTTTTCCCTAAGGCTGTAGCAAACTTCTTCTAAGCATTCAATACAAACTTCTCAATCGCGGCCTTCACGCCGTCCTCATTATTGCTAAGCGTCACGTAGTTCGCAATATCCTTCAGCCCCTGAATGGCGTTGCCCATAGCGACACCAAGGCCGGCGGCTTCCAACATCTCATGGTCATTCCAAGAGTCGCCAAGCGCCATCGTTTCTGACATATCCACATCAAAATGTTTGGCAAGGAAGGTCAGAGCATGACCTTTGGTGCCTTCGTGGTGCATGATTTCAAGGAAATGCGGTTTGGACTTGGTAATATGAACTTCAGGCCCGAGCAGTTCACGGAAAACGGGGATCAGTGTATCCAAGTAATCCGGCTCGTCAATGATCAGCATTTTCGGTGTGTTTTGCGCGACCAGCTTTTCAAAGTCGGGTTCGATAAAATAAGGTGTTCCGTTAAGATTGCTGTAATCCTTCAGCTTTTGGTTTTCCTCGCGAGCGTACAGCTTATCGTCGATATATACTTGCAAGTGTAGATTATGCCCAATACAATACTCGAAAAGCTTGCGCCCTGCTTCTTTTGGTACGTAACGTTCGAAGAGCACTTTTTCATCCATTAGATTTTTGATCAAAGCGCCTTGATACGTAATGATCGGCACATTCAGGCCCGTTTGGCGGGCAATGGCTTGGGCGGATGCGTAGGCGCGGCCGGTAGCCAGCGTAACGATCGCTCCTTTGGCTACCGCTTGCTCGAGGGCTTGCTGCGTGCCAGGGGTCACTTCTTTGTCGTCGTTAATCAGCGTATCGTCGATGTCGATGGCAATCAGTTTGTACATAGTTGTCTCTCTCCCTATTCTTTCTTTTGTATTCTCTCTATAATAATCTATTGTACCGTACGAGGCGCAGATTTCAATTCTGCTAGAATCATTCCCGTAAAAATACATAAACAGCCGAATCCTGCCATGATTCCTAATTTCTCTCCTCCAAACCACATGCCGGTAAGAGCGGCGAAGACCGGTTCCATCGCAAAAATGACGGCCACCCGGGAAGGTGTGGTGTATTTTTGACAGACGGTCTGAATCCAGAATGCGAACGCGCTGGTGGGTCCGATGGATACGATAAGTGCCCATAGAACCTCAGGCTGTGCAAGCCGCTCCAGCGTCTGCGCGATTGGTCCCATATCCTCGAACAGCAGCGAGCCGATCAAGCTGAATAGGCCAACCACGGCCATTTGCAGCGCTGCCAGCGGAAGTGCGGGGTATTTAGGCGCAAAAATACCGGTATAAGCGATATGAAGTGCAAAAGCAATTGCGCACAAAAATACGAGGAAATCTCCTTTGTTAAACACAAGCGTCGAGCCTGCAAAGGTCAGCAGATATAGTCCGCAGACCGCCAGCAAGGCGCTCAGCCAGGTAAAGCGTGAAATTGGATGCTTGAGTAAGATCAGTGCCAGGAAAGGCACCAAAACCACCGATAACCCCGTAATAAAACCGGCATTGGAGGTGGTGGTATACAGCAGGCCTACTGTTTGAAAGGCATAACCCATAAACAAAAAAAGGCCCAGCAGGCAGGAATGCAGCAGCATCCGGCGGGTAATGGTCCGCCACTGGTTCCTGTAAAAAATGGTGATGATCAAAGCCAGCAAAATAGCTGCGCCTACGAAGCGGATGCTGTTAAAAGCGAGCGGAGGCAGTACTCTGACTGCATTCTGCACGATTAAAAAAGTACATCCCCACATCATGGCAACGATAAGCAAGCTGAGATCGGCAAGACGAGAGCGGTTCAATAAGGTCATTCCTTTCAAGGCAATGAAAAATTGAGGAAAGCTCGTAATCTTAAAAAATTGTATCGTAAAACGAGAAAGCGGACAAGGAAATAAGCTACCAATACACCTGACGCATGACGGCAAACCTGTTATAATGTGGGTGAAACGGAGTTGATCATATGGCCAAGAAAAAAAGACCGGATGCGGCCGTGAAACCGCAAGCGGCGGATAAGCCGGCAACCTTAAAGGATCTCTTGAGCAGCGATGTACTGGACAAGCTCAAGCAGCAATCGGAGGAACTGAAAGCCGAGCAGCAGAAGCAGAAAGAAGCGGAACTGAAAAAGGCGGAGGAAGAGCGCAAAGCCGAGCAAAAACGACGCGACAATGACTTCGAATATCTGCTTGAGAACAACAGCATGGACTGGAAAAAATACAAGTAAACAAAAATAAAAAAGCGTCTCTAACGTTCTTGCGTTGGAGGCGTTTTTGTTCTTTTATGGGATGCGGTAACAAGTGGAGGGGAAAATCTATAATTTTGGATGCGATAAGATGAATCGCGCACATGGAATTTAAGTGTAAATTGGGGAATTGTTGCAAAAGTGCACCCTTTTACTTATATATTCACGCTAGATGAAGAAAGCTTGCGAAAGTGCATCAATTTTCCTGGTTTTATCCCTGATTTAAAGGAATCAATGAAAAAAGCTGCATTTTCGCATCTATTTCCTATAAACGGATGATTTGACGGCGGAAAAAGTGCACTTTTGCAACAATGCCTCTGCTAAACCTCCCTATTGATTTTGATATAAATCGGATAGCGGTAATCATGCAATATCATTTTCACTCATAAAGTTACTTAGGGTTATTTAAAAAAATAGATTTCTGGAGGTGGGTATTTGTTTCTATTTTTGCCATCGGGGTCGCTTGATTATTGGGAAGCGTGGATTTATTTGATTGTCTTTTTTGCCCCCACATACTTTATCACAGGATATTTGACCATATACGTCAGTTCGCCATCCTATGTACTCAGGAGCTGTGATGATTATTTTATTTACTCCTCTTGCGTTAGGTTCTTGGTGGGGATTGATTCCAGCAGGAGTCATTACTATTTTTGTAATACTTAGGCTTTTAGATGAAGAAAAAGTTTTACTAAAAGAATTGCATGGTTATGATGTTTATTGCCAGAAAACTCGTTTTCATTTGGTTCCCTTTATTTGGTGATAGCAAGCCCAGCCTAGAAAATATAAAAGAGACCATAAACTATGGCCTCTTTTTAACTGTTGAGATGTAGAAGATAATCTCCTACTCTTCCAAAAATACCAGCCCGATAAAATCATCCAGCTCGATATTGCCGAAGTAATGCTTGATATCAACATCCGCCAAAGCTTCGCGAACCTCGGATTCCTCGTATCGTTTGCCGCGCAGCTTGTCCTCAATATCCACTACGTCGCCCACACCGAAAAAGTCGCCGTAGATTTTAATATTTTGAATACGGGCATCTTTGATGTCCATCCGGATATCGATAATACCAACAGAGAAACGCTTCGTATGCTTCACGTTGGATTCAGGCGATTGTCCGTAGTTCCATTCCCAATTCTGGTAACGCTCTTTGGAGATTTCATGGATTTTTGCCCAGTCGGCTTCAGTCAGATGGTATTGCGGCACGTCTTTCGGGTCCATGTTGAAAATAGCGCGCAGCAGCTCGGAGCGGAACTGCTCAATCGTCATGTCGCCTTCCATCAGATCTTTGATGTTTGCGACCCGGCTGCGGACGGATTTGGTGCTTTTGGATTTGAATTTTTCCGGATTAACGTTCAAAGAAGCCTGCACATCATCCAGATTCAGGTTGAACATCAGCGTGCCATGGCTGAACATACGGCCCCGCGTTGAAAATTGAGCGTTGCCGGAAATCTTTTGTTCGCCGACCTGCAGATCATTGCGTCCACTCAGCTCGGCATTAACCCCCATGCCGCGCAGCGCATCGACGACCGGCTGGGTAAACTTCGAGAAGTTATGGAAGGATTGCCCGTCATCCTTGGTAATAAAGCTGAAGTTCAGGTTGCCGAGATCATGATAAACCGCTCCACCGCCGGAAAGGCGACGTACGACTTGTATGTTGTGGTCTTTTACATATTCTTGATTGATTTCTTCTATGGTGTTCTGGTGTTTGCCGATAATGATGGAAGGGCGGTTGATATAGAACAACAGATAGCTGTCTTCTTCCAGCGGCAAATGCTTCAGTGTGAATTCTTCGATGGCCAGGTTGATGGCCGGATCTGTGATCCCTTGATTATCAATAAACAGCATGGCTCGATTCCTCCGTTTAAAAGGCCTGTATATAGTTGCTTCCGAGTCTATTGTAAACCAATCGTTTGCAAGAAACAAAAAAGAAATCGCATTGACGGAGCCGCAAAGATGACGCAATAATGGTTTTTATTAGACGCGATCAAAAAAATAATAGCTTAGGCGACGGGCAGTTTTCGTGCAAATCGGATTCACTATTTTTTTGATCGCGCTTCATCGTCCAAAAGACAGGAGGGGTAACATTGATGCTTGAGAGATATGGGCATGGCGGGGATTTGGAGAGTGCAACCGAGGTTTATGGCCAAAGCGTTTTTTTGGATTTCAGCGCCAATATCAATCCGCTTGGTCCTCCTCCCGGTGTGATGCAGGAGCTGGAAAACGCATTGCCATCCATCATACGGTATCCGGATCCGGGGCACCGGGGGCTGAAGGAGCGGCTTGGCGCAAAACTGGGCGTTCGTTCTGAACAGCTCTGTATAGGCAACGGGGCGGCTGAATGTATGGCTTTAATATTGCTTGGGTTGCAGCCGCATAAGGTGGGCATTGTGGAGCCTTGCTTCTCGGAATATAGGCAGCTGTCGGAGCAGTTCGGTGCAAATGTCCAGTCCGTGTGCGGTACGCGTGAAAACGGATGGCGAACAGAGCTTTCAGAGATCGAAGGGCTCTTGAAGACTGTGGACCTTCTGTTCATCGGACAGCCCAATAACCCGAACGGGATTCAATATGATCTGGGAATACTGCGCCATCTGGCCAGCGAAGCCGAGCGCTGCGGTACATATTTGGTCGTGGATGAGGCTTTTATCGATTTTATTCCGGAAAATAAAAGGCAGACGATGCTTCCGGAGCTAGACCAATATCCGCATACCATTTTGGTACGTTCCATGACGAAATTTTACGCGATTCCGGGACTGCGGCTTGGCTACGCGGTTGCACATTCAGATCTGGTGCAGGCAATGACGGGTAAGCAGGTGACCTGGAGTGTCAACGGACTTGCTCTTCTGGCAGGGGAAGCATGCTTGAACAGCGGGGAGCGATATGAGCGAGAGACCATTGAGCTGATTACGGAACAGAGGTGTTTGCTCGTATCCGGCTTGCGGGAACTGGGCTGTGAAGTCAGCGAAGGCGAAGCCAATTTTCTGCTGGCGGGCCTGCCAGCTCCATGGACGGCAGAGAGCATGCAGACAGAGATGGGCCGTAGGGGCGTGCTGATCCGTAGCTGCGCCACGTATCCCGGGTTGGGAGAAGAATACATTCGGGTTGCGGTTAAAGCGCAGGAATCTAACAGGCAGCTGCTGAAGATAATGGCCGAGGTGCTAAATGGCCAGTAGACCAATGAAGCAAGTAGACCAATGAATAGGCAGCGTTTTGATGGATGCTGGGGGGAGAAGATTTACGATTTGATGGATGCCGGAAGGTTTTGATAGGAGATTATAAATGGACATAAGGGGGAAAATGAAGTGACAACACCTTTTTTGAATGGAAGCAAAACGGAATATGCATCAGAAGTATGGCCCGGACTTACGTTAAAGCAGGGCGAGCGGCATTTGCTGCTGCAGTCGCCAGCGATGCTCGAAGCGATAGGAAGCCCGATACATGGCGGGGGAATGACACGGCTCCGGAGAATCGCGAATATTTATGTGGATCGCTTTTACGACTGCTCGAGTCCGGTGGAGGATGTGATGGGGTGGTTACGGGAATGGAGATATCCAATCGATACAACAGCAGGGCTCCTTACGGCGGTGCAGCTGCGGCATGCATCGGTGCAGGAAGAGAAAAACGAGGAGGCGGCGGTTTTCTGCTGTGTAACCGCGGGGACATCCAACGCCGCAAGAGCGGGTTCGGCACGGACGACATATCCGTCATACCGTCCTGGAACGATTAACATCATGCTGATGATTGATGCCAAGCTGTCGCAGGCGGCGATGGTGAATGCCATCATGACTGCTGTGGAAGCAAAGGCGGCTGCACTCGCCGATCTCGATGTGCGGGATGCGGAGAACGGTCTGGTGGCAACCGGCACAACCTCGGACGCGATCATTCTGGGCGTGAGCCAAAGTGCGGCATCTCCGGTGGAGCTTGTCTATTCAGGAACGGCTACGCATTTGGGGGCCATGATCGGACGGACGGTATATGACGGAGTAAAGGAGGCGCTTCTAACGGCATGGGCGGAACGGAGTTAACGGCCATTGTGGTTCTGGCGGCGGCATTTATTCTGGATCTGCTGATCGGCGATCCGCGCTGGATTCCACATCCGGTCATTGGGATGGGAAAAGCGATCAAAAGTACGGAGGCTTGGATTCGTCGCAGCTTCCGTCCCGATAATCTAAAAAAAGCCGGCATCCTGCTCCCCGTGTTCCTTGTGGGAGGTTCGTTTGTGATCACCTGGGCGGTTTTGAAGCTGCTCGCGTGGATTCACCCTTGGCTCGGCTGGGTGGTGGAAGCGGTGTTGATTGCAACAACGATCGCTGTTAAAGGACTCAAAGACGCCGGACTTGAAATATATCGTCATCTGCAAAAAGGCGATTTGCCAGCTGCACGGACCAGCCTCAGCATGATCGTCGGACGCGAAACTTCGCATTTGGATGAACCGGAAATCGTGCGGGGAACGGTGGAAACCGTAGCCGAAAATATTGTGGATGCGGTCATCTCCCCTTTACTGTATGCATTGATCGGCGGAGCTCCGCTCGCCATGGCCTATCGCGCGGCGAACACCTTGGACTCCATGGTCGGCTACAAAAATGAGAAGTATAAGGATCTCGGCTGGGCCTCGGCCCGATTTGACGACCTCGCCAACTGGATTCCGGCCCGTTTGACCGGGCTTCTGCTTACGTTGTCCGCCTGGATTCTGCAGCTGGATTACCGGAGTGCATTACGCATGATACAGCGCGATGCGAAAAAACATCCAAGCCCGAACAGCGGTTTTCCTGAGTCCGCGGTTGCAGGGGCGCTGGGTATCCAGCTCGGCGGCACAAACGTATACCATGGTGTTGCTTCCTTCAGAGCGTTAATGGGCGATGCGTCAAGACCGATGGAGGCCCATGACATATTGCTGACGGGCCGACTGCTGTTAACAGTCTCCGTGCTATTCGTCGTTCTAGCAATACTTGAGATATGGGGAGCGGGAGGCGCATTATGGACTTGAAGCGGTTTGATCTCGTTCTGATGAGACATGGCTCTACCTTATGGAATGAGCAGAAGCGCTACTTGGGCCACACGGACCTCAGCCTCAGTAGTAAAGGTCATGAAGAATTGATTTCTGCTCGAAATAAATTAAAAGAAATGGACTTTGACCGCATCTACTGCAGCGATCTTACGCGCTGCCGCGAAAGTCTGAATGCGGTGCGTCCGGACCTTTCAACCGAAGCCGTATACGACAGTCGTTTGCGGGAAATGGACTTCGGGGAATGGGAGGGCCATACCTATGATCAGCTCAAGAATGTGCCCCTGTACCGGCAGTGGTTGGACGAACCGAAGTGCGTTACCCCTCCGCAGGGAGAGTCTTGGGAAGCATTTGAACATAGGACTACAGAGTTTCTGGAATTCATGCTACGGATCGCAGAGGATGAACAGGCTGTCGATTCTCCACTGACCTCCTCCGTGCTGCTGGTGGCTCATGGAGGCGTGATCCGGCAGATTGTACATTGGCTCCATCGGGATATAGCTTTTTGGGATATAAAAGTTGAACCGGGAAATTTGCTCGTCTTACAGATGATACGCGGGGAAGATGACTGGACGGGCGGCGACCTTCATATCATTTGAAATGAGCCCTACTGAGATCCCTTGTGTGGAGGCACGCAGGTACAAACTATATCGCGATTGTGATATATGTCATTGTAAGTATGGAATATTTCACATATAATCTAAGGAAGAGATACATTGCCTGGAAATAAAAGTGAATAATGATAACTGATGAGGTCCTGGAAAAGCAGCAGCTGCTGCCTCCGGGTGAATAGGGAAGCTGGTGCAAATCCAGCACGGTCCCGCCACTGTAAAACAGGAATATCCCGAAATGCCACTGTTCCGCTACAAATAGGAATGGGAAGGCCGGGATGATACTGCCAAGCCTGTAAGTCAGGAGACCTACCTCATGAGAGTAATGACGGTCCTTCGAGGAAAGGATTGCGTTCTAGCGCCTTTTTGCACACCAATTGATTAAAGAATCAATGGTGTCTGCCGATCACGGCTGCAATTGCAAAAGTCCGAGGAGACGTAATCCCTGATTCTTATAATAAGAATCAGGGTTTTTTATTGAAAAAGAACCTGGTTGTCTCAAGGCGCTAAACCATCTGCTTTTTCCGTGATTTACTCCGTCATGCAGTATTCATGAACGTTGTACTACCAGGCCTCTTTTGTGTCTGAAAAACCAAATTGAGGAGAGAACCGTAAATGAATTTAAAACCCGCTGTAAAGAGATGGTCCACTGGAATTGCGGCTCTGCTGCTCGCGTTATCCCTTGCTGCTTGTGGCAATGAAACTAAGGATAATCAAACTGCAACTCAGGAGCCTGCTAAACAAGAGTCCCAGCAGACGCAAACTGATCAACAAGATCAACTGAAAACTACATATCCATTAACTCTACAGGATGCCACAGGACAGTCCTTTACTTTCAAAGAAGCGCCGAAAAAAATCGTATCGGTGTCTCCGGCGGAAACCGAAGCATTGTTTGCGATCGGACTCGGAGATGAAATCGTAGGCGTATCCGATTATGATGATTATCCGGAAGCGGTGAAATCCAAACCTAAAATGGGCGGAATCATGAAACCAAACGAGGAAGCGATGATTGCGGCTCAGCCGGATGTGGTATTCACCGGGATTTCGATGAGCGAGGACGCGGTGAAGAAGCTGCGCGAACTCCAAATTCCTATTTTCAAAACCGCTCCGAAAACGGTAGATGACGTAATGAAAAACATTGAAACCTACGGGCAAATCACGGACCATCAGGCCGAAGCGCAAAAAGTCGTGGATCAGATGAAAGAGGAAAGAGACAAGATCGTACAGGCCGTCAAGTCTTTGAGCGAAGATCAGAAGAAAAAAGTGTATATCGAGTTCTCGCCAGGCTGGACCGTAGGTAAAGGCGAGTTTATGGATGAATTGATTATGCTTGCCGGAGGCATCAATGTGGCGGCGGATACGCAAGGCTGGAATCAAATCAGCGAAGAGAAGATTATTAAGGACAATCCGGATGTGATATTGTTTGCAAAAAGTGTTGTAGACGATAAAACTAAAAAAGGCCTGGGAGACATCATTAAAGGCCGCAGCGGCTGGGACCAGATTACAGCTGTGAAAAACGGGAATGTCATCGGAATGGATGATAATTTGCTGAGCCGTCCAGGTCCGCGCGTAACGCAAGGTCTTCTGGAAGTTGCCAAAGCGATTTATCCGGAGTTGTTTAAATAATGAGTAAGAAACTGGCAGGTTACGGAGGGATCGGCATTGTACTGCTAGTGTTGACCCTGCTAATCTGTCTAGGGATCGGTTCGGTCGCACTGCCGGTGAAGGATATCGTATTCATAGTGCTTCATCGGTTGCCCTGGATCGGGGAGGGAATTCAGCCGAACTGGGACCCGTCTTTTGAGCAAATTATTATCAAAGTACGGCTGCCACGTGTGCTGCTCGGCATGCTGGTTGGTGCGTCGCTTGCCGTGGCGGGCTCCGGATTTCAGGGAGTGCTGCGGAACCCGCTAGCCGATCCGTTTACGCTGGGCGTATCCTCTGGTTCGGCGGTTGGCGCGTCGATGCTGATTTATTTTGGAATGCAGTATTCCTTGTTCGGAGCTTGGTCTATGCCTGCTGTGGCGTTCGTCACCGGCTCGCTAACATTGTGGGGGGTTATGGTACTTGCCCGAGAGAAAGGCAAAATCCCGACGAACAGCTTGATCTTGTCGGGCGTGGTGATGCAGTCTTTTCTCGGGGCGATCGTTTCTTTCCTGACGGCTATGTCGAAGCGCACCGTCAATGAAATTTTATATTGGACAATGGGTAGTCTGAGTTTGCGTGGATGGTCGTATACGATCATCCTTTTGCCATATTTCCTTGTTGGATTCATCTTCATCTGGAGTCGAGCGCGTTCTCTTAACCTTTTATCCCTAGGGGAGCGGCAGGCGGCACATCTAGGTGTGAATGTGGAGAAACTCAAGATTATGGTGCTTCTGGTTAGCACACTTCTGACGGCCGCAGCGGTGTCCATGGCCGGGGTTATCGGCTTTGTGGGTCTGGTTATTCCGCATGTGATCCGGCTGATCGTCGGGCCGAACTATAAATATATCGTTCCGCTTTCCGCGATCGGCGGCGGGATATTTATGGTATGGGCAGATACGATCGCCCGCTCGGTTCTTGCTCCAACGGAAATTCCGCTTGGCGTAGTGACTGCGTTCGTGGGCGCGCCATTCTTTGGCTACCTGCTTTATCGTAACAAGAAGCAGCGAGGGGGGATAAGCTCGTGATCGAGGTTATAGGCGCTAGGAAGCAGTTCGGAGGCATCACCGCCTTGCATGGTCTGGATTGGACCATTGCGGAGGGAGAATGGTGGGGCATCATCGGTCCGAATGGAAGCGGCAAGTCGACATTGATGCGCATGCTTTCGGGAGTGGAACGGATGAGCAAAGGTGCGATTAACATCCGCGGCCGGAATATTGCCAGCTATAACCGCAAGCAGCTCTCGCGGATGATGGGGGTGCTTCAACAGGAAGGGATTGCACCTGTTCATTATCCCGTAAGGGAAGTGCTGGAGATGGGACGTTATCCTTACCTGGATTGGCTTGGGCGTGATTCCCGAGAGGGAGTAGATTTACTTATCGATGGAATTATGGATAAGCTTGAACTTCATGAGCTGGCGGAGCGGGCGCTGGATGAGTTAAGCGGCGGTCAACGGCAACGGGTGGCGCTCGGGCAGGTCATGGCTCAGGAGCCGCAAATTTTGCTGTTGGATGAGCCAACAACTTTTCTGGATATCCATTACCAGCAGCAGTTCATGGAGCTGGTGGCCAACTGGCGGAGAGAAACGGGAATCACGGTAATCGCCGTACTGCATGATCTTAATCTTGCCGCGCTGTATTGCGACAAGCTGCTTGTGCTGCAAGGCGGCAAGGCGATCGGCATGGGTACGCCGGAGGAGATGCTGACGGAAGAGCGTATCCGGTCCGTCTACGAGGTTGAACCTGTCGTCGTTACTCATCCTGGAAGCGGCGTGCCGCAAGTACTTTTGTCCAGTCCTAATCAAATGGATGAACAGAGGATTTAATTGAACTAGGGGGGAAGACAACATGAGCTTTTTGGAACAGTATGTAAAACGAATTACAGGTCTTGACAGTGAGGCAGCTCAAGCGGCGAAAGCCCATATCGGTAATTTGACGGTACCACCGGGCGCACTCGGCAAGCTGGAAGCTCTGGCCGTGCAGCTTGCGGGTATCACGGGCAAGATCAAACCTTCTTTTGATAAACGTGAGGTTATTATTATGGCTGCCGATCATGGGGTATGCGAAGAAGGGGTCAGCGCTTTTCCGCAGGAAGTCACGCCCCAGATGATCTATAACTTCTTGTCAGGCGGAGCCGCGGTAAACGTATTGGCCCGCCAGGCTAAAGCGCAGGTGGTATGTGTAGATATCGGCGTAAACAGCGATATTTCCCATCCGGAGTTGATTTCACGCAAAATCCGCTTTGGTACGGCTAATATGGCCAAGGGACCGGCCATGACGCGAGAAGAAGCAGAAATGTCCATCGAAACAGGTATCCGGCTGGTAGAAGAGGCTGTGCAGCGCGGAATAAACATTTTTGTGACCGGAGAGATGGGAATCGGGAATACGACTCCTAGCGCGGCAGTCATGTGCGCGATGACCCATACGGACCCTCGTGTTGCGACGGGACGCGGCACCGGGCTCGATGATGCGCGCCTGAAGCATAAAATCAGCGTCATTGAAAAGGCGCTGAAGCTGAATCATCCGGATGTGTCTGATCCGATCGACGTGCTCGCAAAAGTCGGAGGGCTCGAAATTGGCGGTCTGGCCGGCGTCATTCTAGGTGCGGCAGCCAACCGTTGTCCGGTTGTTATCGACGGATTTATATCCAGTGCGGCAGCTTTGCTGGCACGGGCCGTTTGTCCAGAAGCAGCTGGTTACATGATAGCATCCCATGCCTCCCATGAGCAGGGACATCGTATGCTGCTGCAGGCGCTGGATATGCGTCCGGGACTGGATCTGGACATGAGAATCGGCGAAGGCACCGGTGGTGTACTCGGACTGACGCTGATTGACGCGGCTTGTCGGATTGTCAGCGAAATGGCCACATTCGAAAGTGCAGGTATTTCCGGAAGCGAATCACCGGAGCAGCCATGAGCATTCTGGTAACAGGTGGAGCAAGGAGCGGGAAAAGCTCCTTCGCAGAGCGGTGGATCATGGCGAATACGGACCAAGCGATTTACGTAGCGACTGCACAGGCCTTTGACCAAGAAATGAAAGAACGAATCGCACTGCATAAAGAGCAGCGGGATCAAGCGGATTTTGCCTGGCGGACGGTAGAAGAGCCGCGGCGACTGGCAGAACTGCTCCGGTCCTTTCATTCGGATTCGAGTGCGCCTACCGTGTTGGTGGATTGTTTGACCTTATGGCTCAGCAATGTCATTTTGGCCGCTGAAGATCAGAAGGATATGGAGCAGAACATCAGGGAGGCCATTCAAAATCTTGCGGAGGAAATTAAAGGGTATCCCGGCCAGCTTGTACTCGTGACCAATGAGGTCGGGGACGGCATAGTGCCCGAGTACCCGCTGGGCCGAGTGTATCGTGACTATGCAGGGATATTGAATCAGTCGGTGGCGCGTGTATGTGAGCAGGTGTTTTTGGTGACTGTTGGCATTCCGATCGAACTAAAAAGCAGGGAGTACCGGCTATGAATAAAAGAGTTCAGGCGATGGCGGCCGCTTTTCAATTTCTTTCGCGGTTTCCGGTTCGCGCACAGCTGGATTATACGCCGGAGCTGTTCCGGCAAAGCACGCGTTTTTATTCGCTCGTCGGGGCTGCTATTGGTCTGGTTGTCTGGTGCTCAGCTGCCGCAGCATCGTATCTTTTGCCGCCGCTGCCAGCAGCAGTGTTGATTCTAACACTATGGGTCACCTTGACCGGCGGATTACATCTGGACGGATGGATGGATACGGCCGATGGACTGCTGAGCTATAGATCGCGCGAGAAAATGCTTGAAATTATGAAGGACAGCCGCGTTGGAGCAATGGGGGTTATCGCCTGTGTGTTGCTCCTTCTGCTTAAGTTATCGCTGATTTACTCCCTGTTAACGGGTGGCTGGCCACCCTTGTTGATCCTGCTTCCACCTATCTGGAGCCGCTGGTTCATGGTCCATGCGATGGCATCATGGCCCATGGCGCGGGGCAAAGAAGGGCTGGCCGGGGGAAACTTTAACGGCATGGAAAAACGTCATAGCCTGGCGGCGGTACCGGGCGCCGCTCTCTTGACCGGAGTCGCGGCTTCTTTTTTTCCGCTGCTTGGCGTCGGAGATTTTACATTTTTGCAAGCCGGGCTGGCTTGGCTGCTGCTTCCAACAACTGCCTGGGCATTTGGAACCTGGGCGGCACGGCGCATGACGGCAAAGCTAGGTGGTCTGACTGGTGATACCTACGGCGCACTGAATGAAGGAATCGAAACGGTATTGCTGCTCGTTCTTGTGATGATCCAATATCGTCTGTAAGGCGAGATCAAAAAATAGTGAATCAGATTTGTACGAAAACCGCCCATCATTCATTAGGCTACTTTCGGCAAATCGAATGATCTAGGCGCGATCAAGGAAATAACAGCTATTTTCTTGATCGCGCCCTATTCATTGATCGCGCCTAGGAAAGGAGGAACAGTCAACATGAGCAAGACAGGAAATGGAGAGTCCGGAAGCGCGGCGGTGCTGATGCTGCAAGGAACAGCCTCGGATGTAGGCAAAAGCGTCATTACCGCCGCGCTTTGCCGGATCTTTATGCAGGACGGCTTCCGAACGGCTCCCTTCAAATCGCAAAATATGGCGCTGAATTCCTATGTTACGGTTGACGGCAAGGAGATTGGAAGGGCCCAGGGCATGCAAGCAGAGGCTTGCGGAATTGAGGCTACCACAGACATGAATCCTATTTTAATTAAACCGACGCATGACATGCATTCGCAGATCGTTGTTCATGGGCGACCACTGACGAATATGAGTGCTGCGGAGTACCGAAGCAACTATCTTCCAACCGCGAAACCGTTGGTATTGGAATCGCTTGGACGGCTGCGCTCCGCATATGACATCGTCGTAATGGAAGGGGCGGGCAGTCCCGCCGAGATCAACTTGAAGGACCGGGATATCGTCAACATGAATCTGGCCGACTGGGCTGACTCTCCCGTGTTGCTGGTGGCGGATATCGATCGCGGCGGTGTGTTTGCTTTTCTGGTGGGGACGCTGGAACTGCTGGAGCCACATGAGCGCAAGCGGGTGAAAGGCTTCATAATTAATAAGTTTCGCGGCGATTTGTCGCTGCTGCAGCCGGGTCTGGATTGGCTTGAGGAACGTACGGGTATTCCCGTTTTGGGCGTGCTGCCATACATTCATGATCTGCGTCTAGAAGCGGAGGACTCCGTTGTTTTGGACAAGCAACCTTTAAAGAAGCAGCAAACGGAATCACCTGACATCGATATTGCTGTCATCCGCACTCCTCGTATCTCCAATTTTACGGATGTGGATCCGCTGAAGGAGGAACCGGGAGTTTGTGTACGTTTTGTCAGCAAGCCTACCGAATTGGGAAACCCGGATGTCATCATCCTGCCGGGAACGAAAAATACAATTGGAGATTTGGCTTATATCCGAAGCGAAGGGTTTGAGACGGCGATTGCAGAGGCCATGCATTCCGCCGGGACACAATTGGTCGGTATTTGCGGCGGTTACCAGATGTTAGGGAAGAAGCTATCTGATCCAAGTGGCATGGAAAACTCGCAGGTACAGGAAATGAATGGACTTGGATACCTACCGCTCACAACGCTTTTTACGGAGGAAAAAAGAACGGTCCGTGTTAGCGGCAATCTTCTTGAGAGATGTCCGATCCCCCTCGATGAGCTCTATCACAATCCTTCAGTTCAGGTGGAAGGTTATGAGATCCATATGGGAAGCACTACTGCACCGGAGGATATTGAAGCGAAGACATATCCGCTATTTGAGGTTGCGGAGGCTGGCGGAACATTGAAACCGGAAGGTCGCGGAACAGCTGACGGACGGGTATGGGGAACGTATTTACATGGGATTTTTCATAACGATGAATTCCGCACAGGTTGGCTTAATGCAATCCGGAAGGCGAAAGGGCTTGAGCGGGAAGCGGGTACCTTTTCGGTCAAGGAACTTAAGGAGAAGGAGTTCGACCTTGTTGCGGAGTCGGTCCGGAAGCACTTGCGGATGGATGCGATCTATAAGCTAATGGGCATCGGTTAAAGGGTTATATTTTCATAGAGATAAGGTGAAAATGGACATTGAAGTCATCCTGATGGGATGGCTTTTTTTTGTTGTGATCCGAAGGCTGTACAGGTGGACAAAAGGGGAGTTCAACAAAGTACTGATAAATCACGCGCCTATAACTATAATTCGGGGAACAAATTGATTTATTTTACGAACAAATGAGGCATAAATGGGACGAAAAGCCATTATTATATTCCTAAGACATACAAATAATTAATCCTATCCAAATACTATGAGTTATGCTAATATAAGAAAACACTACGATGAAATGACTTGCTGACATAGGCATGACTCTACAAAAGAATCATGACCGTATAAGATTGGACTTACTTTTCATTGCCGGAAGTGCAAGTGGTGAGCAGTGGAAGGCTGTACGGAATGTGCATTTGGCCAAATTCTCATGGATGAATCCAAAGGCTATGCAGACATTCGGAAACGGACAGCTTACGGATGGCTGCAGGCAGGCCTAAACTTATATCAAAAGGGGTGCAAAAGAAGATGAATACACTATGGGTAATTGTCAATGTGATCGTCATGCTGGCTCTGATCGGTTTACTGCTCTGGATGTCGAAAAAGCATGTATCGTTCACAAAACGCGTTTTTGCCGGTTTGGGTCTCGGCATTGTATTTGGCGTTATTTTGCAATTGATCTTCGGCGTTGATTCCGATGTGATCACCAAGTCAACAGACTGGTTCAACTTGGCGGGTTACGGTTACGTTGGCCTACTGCAAATGGTGGTTATTCCGCTGATTATGGTTTCGATTATTTCCGCAATTATGAATTTGAAGGGCAGACAGAATCTCGGTAAAATGAGCGCTTCAATTATTGGCGTGCTGCTGATTACCGTAGCTATCGCGGCCGCTGTGAGTATCGCGACCAGCCTCAGCTTTAACCTGAAAGCCATCGACATCAAAGCAGGCGACCGGGAAGCGCAGCAGGGGCAAAAGCTTGAACAGAAGCTCGGAGATGTTCAGGATAAAACGATTCCTCAGCAAATTCTGGAATTCGTGCCAACCAATCCGTTTGCTGATATGACAGGGGCACGCCGTTCCTCCACGTTGGCAGTTGTTATTTTCTCCGCATTCATCGGGGTGGCCGTGCTGGGTATTGACCGCAAAAAACCGGAGCAAGCGGCAACTTTCCGGAAAATGGTCGAGGCGGTGTACGCCGTTGTACTTAGGATCGTCACACTCGTGTTGAGGCTGACGCCATACGGCATTCTCGCCTTGATTACGAAAACCGTCGCGACAACCAATGTCGATGAAATCCTTAAGCTGATCAAATTCGTGGGTGCATCATACTTCGCTCTGATTGTGATGTTCATCATTCATCTGATTATCGTGGCTCTGTTCGGGTTTAATCCGGTTCAATATGTGCGGAAGGTACTCCCGACGCTCACTTTTGCTTTTACCTCCCGTTCAAGCGCGGCGACGATACCGCTGAACGTGGAGACTCAAACGAAGAATCTCGGCGTATCCGAAGGGATTGCCAATCTGTCCGCGACCTTCGGGGCAACGATCGGACAGAACGGCTGCGCCGGTATTTATCCGGCCATGCTCGCTTGCATGATTGCACCGACAGTAGGAATTGATCCGCTGAGCTGGAGCTTTATTGTAGAGCTGATCCTGATTGTTGTCATCAGTTCCTTCGGAGTTGCTGGAGTTGGGGGTGGGGCGACCTTCGCTTCCCTGATCGTGCTTTCCACGATGAACCTTCCGGTAGCTCTCGCCGGTCTTCTGATTTCGGTTGAACCGCTCATCGATATGGGCCGCACGGCACTGAACGTTAACGACTCGATGGTTGCAGGGCTTGTGTCCAGCAAGATACTGAAGGAAAACGATCATGATGTCTTTAGTAACAACGACGTGGATCTGGATCAGGCCGTTCAAGTATAAATAGAAAAGGACTACAGCGTTTTAAATCGATGAATGATGAAGTTTCGAGCCTCGGCGGATGTCGGGTTTTTTTTATGCTTTTTATGCTGAATGCTTACATTGACTGGAAATATGTACTGAAAAGCAAAAAAACGTAGCCATGGACAGCGAATTTATGTTACATTAAAACATGTTTTCTGGGCGGCAGTGCCTTCCTGAAAGCCGCGGTTCGTAACCATCCCGCGTAATCAAAACTAGGAGGCAGTATCATATGTTTAACTTGTTATGGGGTATTGTTTTCGTACTCGTCAATTTTTCGCTATATTTGCTTTGTTACCGTTTGTTCGGCAAAAAAGGTTTATACGCCTGGATCGGGGTAGCGACCGTGATTGCCAACATCCAAGTGACCAAAACCATCGAGATGTTCGGCATCGCCATGACGCTTGGCAATACGATGTATGTCAGCTTGTATATGACAAGCGATCTGCTGAATGAGAAATACGGCAGAAAGGAAGCGAAAAAGGCGGTCTGGTTCGGGTTCTTTACTCTCATTATGACGACCTTGCTGATGCAGATGGCTTTGTATTTCACGCCGCTGGGCGGCAAAGAGGATGAAATGCAGAAGGCCTTGCAGAGTATTTTCGGCCTCATGCCTCGGCTTGCGCTGGGTAGTTTGACGGCTTATTTTGTAAGTCAGTTCCTGGACGTAAGGCTGTACACATGGATTCGCAAGTTTTACGGCAAACGTAATCAGTTCTGGATCCGCAACAACGGCAGTACGATGATCAGTTCGTTTGTGGATACGCTCGTTTTCTGTGTGATTGCTTTTGCTGGCAGAGAAGGTTTCACCTGGACAATTTGGATGGAAGTGTTCCTGACAACGTACATTATCAAATTCGTGCTGACCGCCGTAGGGACGCCGTTTCTGTACATTGCCCGCGATTTCAAGTTTGCGGAAGAGGAATAACGTCTCAATGTATGATAAATCTTAAAAATAGTTACAAACATTTCACGAGTTGTCCGCTGCGGTTACGGATCGTTCTTCCGATCGCTGCCTGCCTCCAAATTTCTTGATTATAACCGTTCACAAAGGTAGAAATTCGGAGACAAGCGTATGCTTCGATACTAGCTTTCCTACGGAGAACTTTTAGGCGACCGCAGCATATGCTTCCGAAGCAGCTTTTTTTCAAAAAGCTTTCAGCTTCTTCAGAACGATTCCATCCCCTTCGCTATTTTCGCTGTATTAGTACTATTTATGAGATTGAGTCAAATAATTTTGACTATATAGCTAAATAAAGAGGGTGTCCCCGAAGGTGAACTACACCCCGTCGAGTAGCGAAATTGATGCAAAAGTGCATCTATTTACGACACAACGGCTTGATTTGGGTAAAAAGCTTGCGAAAGTGCAAGCTTTTTCTTTTTTCTGTACGCAATTAGGTCATTCATGGTCAAAAGGATGCACTCTCGCATCAATTCTGCCTCCCACACCACGAAACGCCTGAAAAGGTTGTACAATCGCAACAATTGTATTTCGACTTCAAAACTCGAGGATAGAGAGAAACTCGAGAATAGAGAGTTGTTCTGAAAGATATAAGAAAGTATAAACTTCGGAGATCTCGCATCCTTATATCGCAAGAAAAATTACTGTTAAACGCGGTCTGTCTTCTATGAGAGTACTTCGATAACGTTTTTCTTACGCACTATATTTTTTATTAAGCATGAAAAAGCTCCCGTTACAGTGGCAGTTTTATTTATTTCACCTGTCTACCGTAAGGGGAGCATATTACTTTTGGGGCAGTCCCTTCTTATAAGGACGACGGCGGAGCGTTACACCTCAAGTGTAATCAGTTCTTTTGGATAAGAGGTCAAAACCTCAACACCATTTTCGGTAACGAAAATATCATCTTCGATCCGCACGCCGCCAAGGCCGGCCACATAAACTCCAGGCTCAACGGTAAAAATCATGCCGGACTGCACCAGATCAGTGTTGTTGCCATGCACGGAAGGATATTCATGCACATCGATGCCAAGACCATGTCCCAAGCGATGCAGGAAATATGGGCCGTAACCGGCTTTTTCAATCGCATTGCGTGCTGCCTGGTCTACCGATGCAAGGGTAACACCCGGTTTGATCGCCTGAATGCCTTGCAGGTTTGCTTCCAATACCGCGTTGTAAATCGATTTTAGCTCAGAGGAGATCTCTCCGACCGCAAAGGTGCGGGTAATATCGGATGCATAACCATCAGCATAAACGCCCATGTCAAACATCAGCAGGTCACCGTGCTGGATTTTGTGGTCTCCTGGGGTTCCATGCGGCAGCGCGGTTTTGAGTCCGGATAGCACCATCGTATCGAAAGAAGGACCTCCCGCACCAAGTTTTTTCATTAAGTATTCCAGCTCGGCGACGATTTCGATTTCGGTAACGCCTGCTTTTACGCTTTTTAGTCCTTGACGCAGCACTTCTTCGATCAGATGAATGGCATGTTTCATGCGTTTGACTTCTTCCGGCGATTTCTTGACGCGCATACTGCGGAGCAGCGGACCGATATCGCTGTATTGCTTGGCGGAAACGACGGCGGTCAGTTCTTCATATCGCGCCACGGTAAGCTGTTCCTTTTCAATGCCAAGTGTTCCGATGCTACCTTTAAACTGCTGCTTAAGCAGCTCATAAGGATTGTCCGTATCGCTATGGGTAACGATGTTCTGCACACTGGATGCAGCATGGGCAGCTTCGGCGTCCAGCGCAGGCGTGATCAGTACGGGCTCCTCCCCACGAACAAGCAGTAGGCCAAGAAAACGTTCATGCGGGTCGCTTGCAAATCCGGTTAAGTAATACACATGTTTGGGATCGGTAACTAGAAGGCTGTCGAGGCCTTTTTCATTCATAGATAACATCAACTGTTCAATACGATTGCTCATATTTAGATCTTCCTTTCCAGACAAAGGGTTTCTCGTTCTTATTTTAACCCTTCTATTATAGCACTGATGTTCCCTCCATTAAAAATCTCCAATGAGAAAAAGAGCCTTCTGTGAAACGTCGTCAGAAAGCTCTTGTAATTAAGGATTCACGGCCAGCCCGGGAAGCTTAACAGTAAACAATGCGCCGCCTTCCGGCGGTGAATAAACTTCTATCGTACCATGGTGAGCAGTCGTAATCTCTGCCGCGATCGCTAGCCCGAGGCCGGATCCCCCGGATGGGGTAGACAAAGAGCGGTGGCGTGATGACTCGGCACGATAAAATCTTTCAAAAACTTTCCGGTGAAGTGCTTCAGGAATGCCAGGACCGCTATCTTTGCAACAGAAGATGACCATATCTTCGCTTCGGAAACCTGTAAAGGAGATGTTTCCGCCTTCCGGCGTATATCGGATCGCGTTGTCCAATAGAATGGTCAGCAGTTGCTCTAGCTTGCTCCGGTCTCCCGGTAAGAGAAGGTCCTTTGCGAGCTCGAATGTCATATCGATTTGTTTGAGGGCTGCCTGTGGAGCAAGGCGGCGGCATGTATGCCGGATCAGCTCTGCTCCATCCAGTGTCGACAACTCTAGGGATATACCGACATCCCATCGTGCAAGCTGAAGAAGGTCGCTAATGAGACGAGACATGCCTGTTACTTCTTGTTGCATATCTTCTAGCACTTCTTGTGAAAAGGGATCAAGACGCTCGCTGTTTTCGGTTCTCAATACATCTATTGATGATTGCATCACCGCAAGAGGTGTTCGCAGTTCGTGGGAAGCATCAGCGGTAAACTGTCTTTGCTTGTCCAGTGCCTCGGTGATTGGCTGCATGGCACGATTAGACATTCGGCCTGCCATCCAAGCAAATCCTGCCGTAAATATGACGGATAGCACGATGGAGGCGATCCCCCATACGCGGATCGCGCGATGCCCTTCGGAAATATCCATCGCTACCATCAGGTAGGAATCTCCGGATTGAAGGCGGTCGCCCATGAACAGCCAGTGGATCTCTTTTCCGGCAGTTGTATTGGATTCAATGACTTTGGGTTTGCCTGGGTTCAGTACATATCCCAGCCCGTTCCAATTCCGACCGAGTGCGAAAGCAGCCTCCGGACTTCGATTTAAGACCTTTCCTTCATGATCGGTTATCCACCAGAGTCCTTCAGTTAACGTCCCCTCATCCATTTCCTGAATCTGTTCTCTTAAGGTAGAGGTAATTGCATTAACTTGTGCTTGGCGGAGTATGGAAGAAAGGACGCCAAAAGATAAAAGATCGAAGATAACCCATGCTCCGATCATCATGAGGGCAAAATCTCTGGTGAGGCGGTTACGAATGCTCCGAAACATCTGCTTCCTCCTCCAGCTTGTACCCGACGCTGCGGATGTTCAGCAGCTTCCATCCTGTGGGAACGGCGTCTAGCTTCTTACGCAGTAGTCTAACCAGCACCTCAACGGCGTTTTCCGATGCCTCCGAATTTAATCCCCAGATCATTTCGATTAGCGTCTCATGGGTGACGATCCGGCCAAAACGCTTTAGTAGAATATCCAAAAGTTGATATTCGCGGGCCGTTAAGGTTACAGTGATGTCTTTGGCACGAAGCGAGCGGTCAGATGGATTCAGCGTGCCGGCGCCAGGAATTCGCGGCACAATCCGGCGATCGAGAGAACGAAGCCGCGCAGCCAATTCTTCGTACTGAACGGGTTTGATGACATAATCATCCGCACCTTCGTCAAGCCCGATCACCCGGTCATCCACTTCGTGCCGGGCAGTCATAAAAAGAATGCCGCCGGTAAATCCCGCTTTGCGGAGTTCGCGGCATACCTCAATTCCATCTTTTCCCGGCATCATCCAGTCGAGGATGACGGCGTCATAAGGGGTATAAAGCGCATAATCCAGTGCGTCATGCCCGTTTTCCACCCAATCGGTAAGGTGGCCGTCCTTGCGAAGCAAATGGAGCAGCAATTTGGCCAACTTTGCGTCATCCTCGGCCAGCAACAGCTTCATGAGGTTAACCTCCCGCTATATTTTCCATAATTTAGATTGCCTTTTTTTCCTTGTATTATTTCAGGGTTTGTCCAAGTGCTTCCGTGCCGCCATGATATACGATTTGACCGCCATAGTGACCGGTATAATAAATAAGTACGAGCCCAGCTAAGGAGATGATCGGCAGCAGCGGCATCATCCAACGTATGTTTTTCCCAAAATGTTCTTTTGTCCAAGGTAACTGAATCAGCACCTTTAAAGCAAGCAGGATTCCGAAGAACAGAAGTGCAAGAAAAGCCATATTTTCATGTCTGTGAATCATGTCTTCAGTTGCACCGAATACGTTTTTGGCATAATGCTCTCCGCCGTCGCCGGTAATATAAGCAAAAATTCCACTGATGAATCCCACCGCCAGAAGGCCGGTTGCCGGCCAGTCGAACAGACGCGGTTTCCAAAGAGCAAGGATTTGGACGATCGCCGCAAGGGATAACAGCGCTATCGGAAAATGGACAATCAAAGGATGAAGGGGTGCATTCATTATTATTCCTCCCGAATATATAAATAGATTGCGTTTACGAGTACATCATAATTCTATAAGATGAAAATTTGCTGAAAAAACGGTAGAAGAAAATTTCCATCACTGGATAGCGCAAAGGACATTCTTCCTATAAAATAGAAACAAAAATCAATCGGATTACTTCGGAGGGCTGAATACACCATGAAATTGGACAACTATACGATCGAAGACGCACAACCCGGAGACCTGCCTGCCATTGTCGCTATCTATAACTCTACGGTTGCCGGGCGAAAAGTGACAGCGGATCTGGAGCCTGTAACAGTGGAAAGCCGCCAGCGCTGGCTTGATGAGCATAACAACCATCATCGTCCGCTGTGGGTCATGAAGTCGGATGGAGAAACGGTGGCTTGGCTGAGTTTTCAATCCTTTTATGGACGAGCTGCTTATAATGCAACGGCTGAAATCAGTATCTATGTATCGGAAACCTGCCGCGGCAAGGGCGTCGGTGGTGTTTTACTGGAAAAAGCTTTTGAAGTATGTCCGCGCCTTGGGATCAAACGGCTGGTTGGTTTTGTATTCGGCCATAATGATCCGAGCTTGAAGCTGCTGCGCAGATACAGTTTTGAGGATTGGGGGTTCCTGCCGGGAGTGGCCGAACTTGACGGAATCGAGCGCGATCTAGTGATTGTTGGCAAAAAAATAGAGGCCTAGAGCCAAGGTTATTTTAAAAAGAACAAAAGAAGCTAATTCCAAAAAATTTGCAGCAGGCAGAGTTGGGGTTGGCTTTTTTACTATTTTGTTGTGTATGAAACAACGAGATTGTAGCCTAGAACCAATTTTATGTAAAAATAGTATTTACATGAGTAGACAGGGACTGGCATACTATATTTAATGGGGCATTTTTGCACTCATACATCAAAAAATAAAAATGTGTACATAAGGAGGAACAATATGATGAAGCGCGTTAAACTGGGTTTGGCAGCATTGCTTTCCATGCTTCTAGTGCTGCTCGCAGGTTGTCAGGCCGTTGGTGGTGTAGATGTCGGTAAGGCGGCACTCAGCACCCTCGATGTTAAATCATCTATGTCCAAGCAAACGCTATCCATACAACTGGTGCCTACAGACGGTAAGTTAACGGAAAAAGACCGGAAGATGATCGAATTGATTAACTCTTTTTCCTTAACGATTGACCAGGCCAACATGCAGGATATGAATCATACGTCGATAGAAGGAACGGCTAAGTTTAACGGCAAAAAGCTGCCTTTCCACATGGCGATGGACAAAAAGGCGCTAACCCTATCGGTAGAAGGCATGACGCAGCCTGTGTCCGTACCGCTTGAATTGGAAGACTTTGCGGGTCCGAAAATGAACAATGACAGCATCATTCAAATGTACAAGGATGTTTGGGGTTTCATGCTTAAACATGCTCCGAATCCGTCTTCCATTTCAGTAACGCCTGTAACCGATAAAGTAAACGGGGAGTCATTGTCGCTGCAAAAGCTGCATATTGATATCCGTGGAGATGAGCTGGTAGGATTGGCTAAAGGGTTCCTCACAAGCGTATCGAAAGATAAGGAAGGCGTGAAGGAGCTTATTAGCCGCATGTATGACACGTATTATCCAATTTTTGAAGCTTATGCCGGAGCTCCGGAAGAGGCAACTGCTTCAGTGTCCAAAGCAGAGAAGGAAAAGAACATCAATGAAGGCGTAGAAGAGATGATGAAGGCTTTGAATGAACTGCTCCCTGACTTTGATAAAAACGTCAATGAACTGTTCGCGAATTCACCAGAATTTAAAGAGGTTTTTAGTAAAAATACCGTGCTTTCCCTCGACTACCTGCTCGACAGCAAGCTGAACATCCGCAAGCAAAACATAGATTTGACCGTACAGCTTCCGTCTAGCAAGGGTCTACCTGTAAAACAGGTTAAGGTTCATTCCGAAGGCGAAACGTGGAGCGTCAACGAACCGGTAACCGTTCATGAAGTAGACAGCTCTAAAGGAATCTGGAGCGTGAAACAGGGTGAAGCGACACCGGGTGAGACGCTGCGCCATGTGGATCGTCAATCCGAACTGTACCGGTTGCTGAAAGACGATATGAACATCACAAAAAAATCTCTCATCCTGTACACGGAGAAAGATCCGAAGGATCTGAACGATGCAGGGTACGAGCCGGTAATTGTGAATAATACGCTTATGGTACCGCTCAAATACGTTGCCGACGCACTTGATGCGAAGCTCACGTGGGATAATGCCACCAAGCAAATGACGCTGACCGAAGACCTGACAGGCTCCAAGATCGTTCTGAAAGTGGGCTCGAAGCAGGCTTCGATCGATGGCGTAACCAAGACGCTTGCACAGCCAGTGCAAAGTTTCGAGGGCTATGCCTACGTGCCAATGAATTTCATCACCGAAGCTCTTGGTGCAAAAGGCTCATGGGATGCAAAAGGTTTGGCTCTGACGATTAAAAGAGATTAAATGAAGAGTGGCAAAATGTTCCGGAAGCATTGGAGACGGTCGAGAGACCGTCTCTTTTTGCTGAGCGTACCCAGAGGCACGCATTATGAAAGTCTAACCGAAGGTGGAGCCGAGTCACCTTTGTAGCTAGGATACCTACGTATGGCGAAATCTGTGCGTAGAAGCGCAACGACGAATGAGATTGAATAGTGTGGAAGATTAGCATAACATATTATCTAAGGGGTGAAATTACGAATTTAGCGAAGCGACAATACCATTAATGTGAGTAACTCGAATAAGACAAGGGAGTCGCAACATCATATTCCCACAGCGGATCACAAGCGATCCTTGATTGCCAGAAGCAGGGAAGTGGAATCAGGCGACACATCCGCACCACCTAACCGGCCCAAACGAACCTTAAGGTGGTGGGACGTCAGGAATACATAAATGTTACATGCAATCGGGGCAAACCAAAATAAAAAGACCAACAAATTATTACTGATAATTAGAATTGAAGGTATATTTATATAAATGACAAGGAGTGAAGGTGATCAGCATCAAGCTGTTGTTTATTTGTAGTCGAAATAAGTGGAGAAGCCTAACAGCTGAGAAGATATTCGAACAATTCAGGATGTATGATGTTAAGTCTGCGGGGACAGAGGAGAATGCACGAATTAAAGTCACTGCCGGTCATATTGGATGGGCAGATCTGATATTTGTAATGGAGAAAAAACACGAAAGAAGACTGAAAGAAAAGTTTGGACAAGACTTGAGTGAGAAGCGGATCATAAGACTAGATATAGAAGATGAGTATAGATATATGGATGAAGAATTAATTGAACTATTAAAGTCGAGAGTCTCCGAACACATTGAAATACCTGAATAATAGGAAGGACCCGACAACATATAACACCATATTCCGCTGCGAGCAATATGGTCCTGTAAAACCCATTATTCACCTATTTGGGGTGACTTCGTCGCCTTAAGTTGGTGGGACATCGTGAACATGAAATTTTATCTAAAAAGATAAAAAAAGAAAGAGGGAAACCCATGAATGACTTAGTGGAAATTATTAAAGTGAGAGAAGATCAGAAATCGATCTTGAAACAACTCATTGAATTGTATGAATATGATTTTAGTGAGTTTAATGAAGCAGATATTAATCAATATGGGTTTTATGATTACAAATATTTTGATCATTATTGGACGGAGGAGAACAGACAGGCATATTTCGTAAAAGTTAGTGGACAGTATGCCGGGTTTGTATTGGTGAATGATCATTGCTATCTAGTACACAATAATTCAAGGGCAATTGCTGAGTTTTTTATTATGCGTAAGTATCGTAGAAAAGGAATAGGAAAAGTAGTTTCAAAATTAATTTTTGATACACATAGGGGCTATTGGGAAGTTCTTCAACACGGGAATAATCCAATATCTAAAGAATTTTGGGAAAGTGCAATTCGTAACTACACTCACGGAGATTATAGTATTCAAGATGTAAAAACTGAGTATTGGGAAGGACAAGGTATAATTTTTAAAAATTCAGAGGGTTAGATGCTTCGAAGGCATATTTAAAAGCGTTATAAAATGGGCTATACTGAAGCGAATATTTACCCCTTGATTGTTAGAGGCAAGGCATAGATGAATATTGAGACAACACACAACCCGACCTAAGATATGAGTTATCTAAGGCCGGGTTGTGTCGTATGTGCCGTAAGTGGAAGCTTATCACAATCGACCACTCCATGCTCGCGCGGCGAAGGACAACATTGCTTCTATTCGAGTTTTAAAAAAGTGCGGCTTTGAGATAAAAGGTGAAGACAAGGGATTCTCCAATTCACGTGCTGAGGAAGTTGAAGAATATATCTTGTGCAAATATAAATAACGCAAAACACCCGGTAGAACAGCGTCCTGCGCTAAATACCGGGTGTTCGTGTTTCACGAAAAAGGAGCGGTGATATTTCCATTTTATTGTTTCTAGTTCTATTCCTTATGCAGCGTTTGAAGGGCCTCCCTTGCGTCAGTGGCAATGTCTGTAATGATACCATCCGCACCTGACGTATAGAAATATTCAACGCTGTCCACATCATTTACGGTCCAGACATAAATCGGCTTGCCGATCATTTTCGCTGAACGAATTAATCGAGGACGGGCAAAAGCCTCTTCGACAACAAAGAAATCTGCATCGAACTGATTGAGCGGAGCGAAGGTGGCGAATATGACATACCCGACTGTTAAGTCTGGTGCGGTCTTCTTCACTTTCTGTACGAGTTCATAGTCCAAGCTCTGGATAATGATCTGTTGTTCTGCCTTATGTTTACGAATCGTATCGACTAAGATGGGGACAAAATCCTTCTCATGTCCATGTGTTTTGAGTTCCACATTAAGCTTGATTTTGCCCTTCGTCCGCTCTAGCACCTCATCAAGGGATGGCACACGGTCTTGGAACTTGTCTGTGCGCAGCGGAATTTGTTGAAGCTCGGCGAGGGTAAGATCAAATACGTTCACATTCCGGCCGGACAGTCGTTTCAAATTTTCATCATGGATGACCGCAAGTTTGCCATCCTTCGTCTGCAAAATATCGAGCTCGATATAATCGGCACCTGCCCGAATTGCGCCTTCGAAGGCACCCATCGTATTCTCTATGCCTGAGGTGGTGTCGCCGCGATGAGCCATAATGATGAACTTCTCATTGGCTTCACCCCAATCAGTCAACAGGGTGGTAGCTCCCCAGCCTATTGCAATAAGAATGAGCATTCCGAATGCAGTCAGCGCTGAACGATAACGTCGTACGAGCGAACGCTGCATATCGCGTCCTTTCCAGACAGAAGCATCGACTCCATCGATATCGATGTTCACGCGGTCATGGCCTTGATAGCGCACATAGAGCAGGGTGATGATGGTAATGAACATTGGAGCCATAACCAGTGATGCAATATATAAGCCAAAGCTAAGCGTGACGCCAATGGTAATCATTAATGTGGACTCGCCATCCCCTTTTGGAAGGAGCAGCACGATTAAGAAGATCAGACAGATAAGTAGAATGAACAGAAGAAGGAAGATTACTGCCCATTCAAGCACGGCTCTAACTAATGACCACTTGCTGCGCCAGAACAATCGCCTGCTCTCGCGAACGGCGTTCCAGAATTGATACTTGCCTTCCAGTACCATAATCGGCAGGGCGTAGATACAGATAAAGTTTAATGCCAGAACGACCAGTCCGACGATGACAAGAGCGATGGTTCCAGGAGTTGTCTTCATTAGTTCGCCCGTAATAAAGTTCGGGATCGTCAAATTAGGCAACAACGATCCGCCAATGTTGGCATCAAGCAGCGGGAACAGCAGCAGCAAGTAGAGAGCAAGTCCGAATACCCCGATGCGCCATAAGCCCGGCAAGCGAGAGATTGCCTTGAACAATACGGGACGGATTCGTGCGCGCTTCTCTTGAATCCCGTAGTAGGCAATATAGAAGAGAACCGCAAATTCTGTGTATATGAGCATCATGGCGATTGGCGCCATTAACAGCACACTAAGTAGGCCATATCTGCTGAACACGAAGCGCAGAAGGTCATGATTGGCAGCTGCATCGAAGCCCCCAACATCCAGTATTTTGTTGAAAAGTATCGATAACAGCGGGACAAATACACCTACCGTCAGTAGTTTGTATACCAATTCAAATAGAAGAAAAGGACGGTACGCATGCTTCCACACATGTATAATATCTCTCATCATCTGAAAAGACATGAATCGAAAACGGTTCGTATTAGTATGTTTGGTATTCATGGTCTGGGTTTGCTTTCCTTTTAGCTTCAGTATCGTGGAACACGTATCCCATTATATACCTAGATCCCATTCTTTCCAACAAGGCGGATAGTGGTGGAGAGTGTAATGAGTCGGAAAAAACCCCCAATCCCACATCGTGGGCTGGAGGTTTTTCTTTTGGCTGATAAGCCGTTGAAGAATACTATTTAAATAAATTCAGCGTCGTAATAATGATTGGCATGGCAAACACGTCGATAAGAAAGGCGCCTACGATGGGAACGACCAGGTACGCTTTGCGTGAAGGCCCGAATCTTTCCGTTACCGCAGCCATATTGGCCATGGCATTAGGCGTGGCGCCAAGGCCATGGCCTGTAAAACCGGCGACCATCACGGCGGCGTCATAGTTTTTGCCCAGCAACTTGAATAAAATGAAAATCCCGAACAGAACGATAAATAGCACTTGTACCAGCACGATGATGAGAATCGGAAGCGCAAGATCGGCTACTTCCCATAGCTTGATGCTCATAAGCGCCATAGACAGGAAGATGCCAAGCGTCACGTCACCAACCAGGTTGATACTCTTCATATCGATGACATTCGGACTCAATTTATCCACGATGTTGCGAACGATAACGGCCACAAACATGGCTCCGACATATCCGGGAAGGACAAAACCTGTCGCAGACGTGAACAGTTCTCCCAAATACGTCCCTAATGCCATACAGAATGTAATGAGCAATACTTGGATGAAGAAGGTATTTGTCGTTATCGGTTGAACGTCTTCTTCCACGCCCGCTGCTTCTTCATTTGTTTCCGTCGGCTTCAGATTGTATTTCCCTATCAAATATTTTACCGTCGGGCCGCCAACCAAACCACCTGCGATAAGACCGAAGGTAGCTGCCGCGATCCCAATAGACAATGCCGAGTGGATTCCCAGATCTTCAATGGTTTGTCCAAATGCGCTTGCCGCTCCATGTCCGCCTTCCATAGATACGGCCCCTGCCATCATTCCGATCAGCGGATGAATACCGAATAACGAGGCGAGGGAAACCCCGATCACATTTTGCGCTAAAGCCAGGAATCCGCAGGAAAGCCAATAAATGACAAGCAACTTGCCGCCTAATTTGATGAGTTGAAAGCTTGCGCCCAATCCTACCGTAGTGAAGAACGTAAGCATGAATAGACTTTGGAGCGAAGTATCCAGTGAAATTTCAACAAGACCTGACGTTTTTAGAATCGTAGCCAGGATGGCAAACAGCAGCCCACCGACAACTGGCGCGGGAATACAAAACTTTTGCAGTACTCCCGATTTTCTGACAATAACGGTTCCTAATACGAGCAGGGCTACAGCCAAAAATATCGTACTTACTTGATTAAGTGCCAGTGTCATTATTGTCCCTCCCCATAAATGCCATAATGGCTTCATTCGTCAAGTATGCACCTAGCTTTATGGTTCTTCCGTTCTCGTCAACAGTCGGATTTACTTCGCAGATATCAAAAGATAGCGCCTTCTTATGAGTGGCGACAGTGCGAATCAGGGCACGAACATCCATTGGTGATAATCCGAAAGGAGACGGAGCGCTGACTCCCGGCGCAAATGCCGCATTGAGTACATCGGTACAAAGGGTGAGCATGACATAATCCTGTTGTTCCATGAACGTATGTAATGATGAAATGATGTCATTCATCCGTCCTTCATGCATCTCTTCCTCGCAAATGTAGCGGGTGCCAAGCTCGTCCGCCTTGTCAAACAGTTCCTGTGTATTTCCGAATCGCTGAATGCCGAGCACAAAATAGCGGCTATTGCTGTCGTGCTCTAATATTTGTCGGAACATCGTTCCTGATGAAGGTTGATTGTCGTAGGGGCGTAAGTCGAAATGGGCGTCAATGTTGATAATTCCTAGCCTAGCATCTTGCCCTATATGTTGCCGGACACCTAAATAATGTCCATACAGCGTCTCATGTCCGCCGCCCAAAATAATGGGAGTCGCGGATTTTGAAAAGAGGTCGGATACGGCATGTCCCAATGCTTCCTGAGCTTCTTCAAGCTTTCCGTCGGTACACACCACATTCCCCGCGTCAATAAGGCGATGACTTTCCGCTGCTCTCCAAGGCAGACCTGCAAGTGCTTTCCTGATTTCATTCGGAGCGTTCACCGCGCCTAATCTCCCTTGATTGCGTCGAACCCCTTCCTCGCATTCAAAACCGATGATGGCGCAAGTGTTGGTTGAGAAGGCCTTCCATGGTGTATCCAGCTCCACACGTTCCACGATTTGATGGTAGCGGAAGCTGCTTCTTCTTTCCGAATGATCCGTTCGGCCGACCCATACATCGGCTCCAAGATGTTTTCGCAAGTGTCCCCACCCTTTCTGCATATTTCTGTTGTTTCAATTATATGATGACAATCTTATAATTTAAAATATATAATACAAATAATTTAATAGCTTTAAGTTATAAATAGAGAGGGGAAGAGTGATTTGGATATCAAACAATTACATTATTTTGTGACGGTTGCCGATCAGTTGAGTTATTCCAAAGCCGCGATAAAACTGCATATATCACAGCCATCTCTAAGCAATGCCATCAAAAATTTGGAGCAAGAGGTCGGCTCGCCATTGTTTGAACGTAGTACGAGAAAAATCGAATTGACGGACGCCGGCAGCGTTTTGTATCGAAAATCGATTCGGCTTCTTTCCCAAATGAACATTTTGAAAAAAGAGATGGAAGAAGTAAAGTTAACTGGCAACGGGGAGCTTGTGATTGGTATGATCGAATCCGTGAGGCAGTGGGTTCCCAAGGTGATCCGTGAATATCAAAACCGCTTTCCTTCGATTCATATTAAGCTGTTAGAGGTGCTGAGCAGAAAGGCGGTGGTCGATTCATTACGAAAATACCATACCCATCTCATCATTACTAACCAGTGTATCCATGAAGACGATATTGAATCATACCCTTTATATAATGAAAAGTTAGTTCTTGTGCTGCATCGGGATCACGCACTATCTCGGAAGGAATTCATCACATTCAAAGAATTGGAAAGAGAACCCTTCATTATTAGCATGGAAGGATTCCAGACAAGGGAAGATATTTTGAATGCCTTTGCGCTCGAGCAAACGACTCCGAACATTAAATTTGAAATTGAACGGTTTGAGACTGCTTTGACATTGGTAAGGGAAAACCTTGGGGTTGCCATTATCCCTGAAAATTATTTAGTTGAACCGAAAGATGAATCGATTGTCCGCAAAACAGTGGATTCACCTGCGTTGGAACGAACGGTCTATTTGATGTTTATGAAAAATCGGTATCTGGCTCCTAGTGTCCAATGCTTCTTGGAAGATATTCGACATTACTTTGCACCGGGGCAGAAATCAACGGATGGATGTTAAAGAAGAGATATGAATTATCTTACAGAGAAATAATAAGACCAAATAAAGACCTGGAAAGAGGAGGATCGGTTCTACGCGATTGTCATACAGAAATCCCTTCTGTTCTTCCTCTGCGTGGGGTCTGTCTTTTATGTACATCAGGGGAAGCCAGGTCATTTTTTTTTTTTTTTTGATGAGAGAAAGACTCTTTAATTCACTCCCGTTTCCTTGAAAATAATAATAAAGAAGATTTACAATGCAGCTAAGAAAAGAAGTGACGTTAAAATGGAGGTTACATATTTTGAAACTGGAAAGGCTCTTATCCATCATTATTTTACTGCTGAACCGTCGTATGGTACAGGCTAAAGAATTGGCGGAGCGGTTCGAGGTATCCATTCGGACGATATACCGAGATGTTGACGCAATTAATGCAGCCGGCATCCCGATCGTCACCTATCAAGGAACAAACGGTGGCATTGGTTTGTCAGAAGGTTACCGCTTGGACCGAAATATGTTAACCAATGACGAGCTTGCTGCTATCGTTACTGCCCTCCGCAGTATCTCCACTTCATATGGCAAAGAGCAACACCAACGACTAGTAGAAAAAATAAATAGTGTCGTACTGCCAGCATATGAAGAAGAATTTCAACAGAAGACAAATCGCGTACTAATCGATTACTCTCCTTGGGATGGAATGGAACATCTCCGTTCGAAACTACAGCTATTAGACGAAGCAATAGATAGCTGCGCATTAGTTAACTTTACCTATTCGAATGCAGAAGGTGAAGTTTCCCAGCGAATAGTAGAGCCGCATATGCTTATTCTCAAAGGAAGGCAATGGTATCTAAAAGCTTATTGTCTAGAGAAAGAAGCGTTCCGCCTTTTTAAACTAAAAAGAATGAAAGATCTCGCGATAGATCGTGAAAGAAACTTCATTCGCCGAGATCTCGCTGCTCAGGAGCATGAAGAAGACAAGAGTAAATTCGAGCCATCCCATATACCGGAAGTTGTCTTTCGATTCCAAGATGAAGCTCGTTATTTAGCAGAAGAATGGTTTGGTATTGAAGAGCTTTTGCCAGTTGATGACGGTAGTTGGTTAGTTAAAAAGGCATATCCAGAAAATGAATGGCTCTATAGCTTCATTCTTGGTTTAGGACATCATGTAGAGGTGCTTGAGCCACAGCATTTACGGAAAATTATTGCTAGTCGTGCAGAAAAAATAGCAAAAATCTATAAACCTGACAACGTAACTTGACAATCAGTTGTCAGGTTTATTGTTTTATACTGGTTTCATTCTATAATAAGGGGATTGATTAAGGATGAAACAAAACGAACAAAAAGGTATAACTGAAATTGGACCTACCCGTATTGAGGAATTACCTTCCTTCACGTTAGCTGGAATTAGTGCCGTTACAACAAATGAAGCCGAACAAAGCCAAAATGGCAAAATTGGTAAGTTGTTTGAACAGTTCCATTCTCAAAATATTGGTGAGAAGTTAGGTGTTAATATACAAGAAGATGGTCATTATAGCTGTTACTTCAACTATGAACAGGGAGCTGCGGGTCTTTATGAAGTAATGGTTAGCGTGCGTGTGCAGGAGGCATTACAGCTTCAAAACCTAGATATGATAAAAGAATTTACTGTTCCTACTGCAAAATATGCTGTATTCGTTACAGAACGTGGACCCATTATAGAAATGGTGCAGCGCACTTGGGCTGATATTTGGCAATGGTCGCAACAGCCAGGTAATAATCGAGCATTTACAGGTGATTTTGAATATTATAGCAAGGATGTTAATCCAGAGAACGGACAAGCGGAAATTTATATTGCGATAAAATAGACTCGATGTTGTACCAGGCCAAGGTGAAGGAAGTATTCGAACAGTATCCTAACCACATTCAGTCGAGACTATTGATTCTTCGTCAGCTAATTTTGGATACAGCGATAGAGATAGAAGGCGTTGATTATGTGGATGAAACGCTAAAATGGGGAGAGCCTAGTTATATCACAAAAAAGGGGAGTACCATTAGAATAGGCTGGAAACAGTCAAACCCAGATCAATACGCCATGTACTTCAACTGTAAAACAAAGCTAGTGGAGACGTTTAAAGAGGTTTATAGAGATTTATTCAACTATGAAGGTAATCGAGCAATTGTATTTGCTGAGAACGATGAAATACCAGTAGACGAATTAAAACATTGTATTGCACTGGCACTGACTTATCATAATCGAAAGCATCTACCCATGCTTGGGATATAGTAAATAGACGTAAAGAACCGGCCAGCATGGTCGGTTCTTTTGATGTGCGCCACGCATGGCGACTAACTAGGCGGTGAAAGTCCGCTGTGGGGGTTTGTAGTGGCCAACCACTAGCCAAGAGCAAGGGTGTCCATCGCGAGGTGGAATCTGAAGGAAGCTGGAGGCAAACCTCCGGTCCGAGGAACACGAACGCCATCAGGCACAAGGAATGGGATGGGCTTGCATTACAAAGCAAAGTCCAATACACTACACGGACATTCCAGTATAAACGGTGCGGATGTATGGAGGGAAAGTGAGTCGTCTTACCGTGAGAGGTCTCATGGACGTGAGAAGATGGATTTCAAACCAAGATGTCTTCAGCTGCGGTGCGGCCATCACCTTCTTTACCTTCTTTTCGTCTGAATGACTACCACCAGCTAGGTTTTTACTTGGAGGATCAACAGGGAAATAAGCTTAGTAGAGTGAATTATGTGACCACGATAAAGATGAGGATTATCGCAGCAGTTTAGACAACGTGCACTGTCGCAAGGGCAACAAGGATACGTCATTGATCACCTGTATGTATACGGTTAACAGAATGGTACGGCAGGATTGGATATCAAGTTTGGCAAAGTTATAAGATGGGTTGGCGGGTTGTCCTAAATGATCAAGCATGAAATATATAAAAACTAGAAAGGACAAGCATGCATATGACATACCTGGAAATTACGAAAGAAAACATCGAACATGAACATATCTGCTGCGCTCTCGGGGCCAAGCAATATGAACGGGCTGTAAAGGAAAAGAAACAGTGGTTATGCGAGCGGATGGAGGAGGGATTGAGGTTTCATCGACTCGATGAACGCGCCAAGGTTTTTATCGAATACCTGCCTGCCGGCAAGGCCTGGATCCCAATTGATGCTCCAAATTACATGTATATCAATTGCCTTTGGGTTAGCGGACGTCATAAGGGCAGCGGTCACAGTAAAAAACTGCTCGAACAATGCAGGAAAGATGCAGAGAAGCTTGGAATGGATGGGATCGTCCATATTGCGAGTTCAAAAAAGATGCCTTACCTGAGCGAGAAACGTTACTTTGAACATATGGGATTTACTGTGATGGATCAAGCAGATCCTTATTTCGTGTTGCTGGTTCAGAAATGGAACGAAAATGGAGCCGACCCAGCTTTTATACATTCAGCTCAACCCCATGCGGCATCGGATAAAGGGATTTGTATCTATTTTACAGCACAATGTCCGTTTGCCGTGGGAGTGCTGGATGATCTGCAAAGAGTCGCGGATGCCAGAGATATTCCTTTTCGCACCAAGCGCATTAGCACAAGAGAAGAAGCGCTGGAATCGCCAGCGATATGGACTACATTCAGCATGTTTTATAACGGAAAGTTTGTGACCCATGAAATCATGAGTCCGAGTAAACTTGAGAAAATGCTAGACTCCATTAAATAGATATCTATAAATGAGCAAAAATGGTTACAGAAAATCCCATAACAATCAAGCAACATGGAGCTGCTCACAGATTTCATGAAACGGAATGCCCTTACGTGAGATACCAGTAGATGAATTAAAACAGTGCATTGCATTGGCACTGACTTATCATAATCGAAAGCATCTACCCATGCTTGGGGTATAATAAATAGACGTAAAGAACCGGCCATCATGGTCGGTTCTTTTGCTTGGATGTTCCTGAATATAAAGTTATGGAATGGCAGCGGCTTTAAGCTAACGGGTAGTTTAGCGCGATTTGTTGCTAAATTGATCCACATACGATTGACGCCCACTCATTATGAATGCTACATTTTGGTAATACCCATTTTATGGGTCACTATTTAAGGAGCGATTGGCATTGAAGTTACCTGTACACGAACGGTTCATTGAACAGGCAATAGAGTATGTGAGACTAGATCATCGACTTACAGGTCTCCTTGCAGGCGGCTCCATGATACACGGAGCATTGGATGAGTACAGTGATTTGGATTTAATAATCGTCTACAATTACGCTTTTCGAAATGAGATCATGGAACAACGCCCCCGTATCGCAGAAGGGCTCGGTAACTTACTTTCGGCATTCACCGGTGAGCATGTCGGAGAACCCAGATTGCTTATTTGTTTATATGGCCCTGGCCCAGCACCTCTTCATGTCGATCTTAAGTTTGTTCAAGTGGAGGAGCTCGAAGTACGAATCGAGAACCCGCTGATTCTTTGGGAGAGAAGTTCTGATATTACAACGTTACTCAGCAAAACAACTCCGACTTTCCCCTTCCCTGATCCTCAATGGATTGAGGAACGTTTCTGGGTATGGGTGCATTATGGCGCGACTAAATTAGGGAGGGGCGAATTATTCGAACTGATCGATCACCTAACATTTATTCGGAATGCTGTGTTAGGACCGTTAGTCCTCATTCGTAACGGCCATTCCCCGCGAGGGGTTCGAAGGCTCGAGAAATACGCTTCAAAAGAATTGGAAGAACTTAAAGGAACGATTCCTTTCCACAGCTTCGAAAGTTGCTACCATGCTCTAAAAAACACGATTAAGATGTATCAACGATTAGGTACAGCTTCAGAGATTGTACCTAAGATGGAAGCTGAACGCGTCTCAATCGAGTTTCTTGATAGTATATATTCAGACAATTCCAGTAGCAACGTGTTCAATTAACGGAACACAATAGCTCAATAAAAACATTTAAAGGCATCCGGAATTTTGATGGATGCCTTTTCTCAACTAATGGGCAGGATAGCGTAAGTATAAGATTTGTATATCTGACACGGTTTTCCGTTGAATTATTGGCGCAGTGTTAGGATAGTCACAATGAACGATTACTTACAGCAGAGTGTTTCTAAGTTCTTTCAGAGGCTATTTTGTTTCATATGAGAAAGGAGGACTATGAAAGATTGATCTTTAATACTCCAGTTGGGGAAATTTACAACTTGAAATAGTTGTCCCTAAGAGTTATATTATTAGTCCGGCCACTTAAACAAGATATTTTGCCGGTCGACTAATAAGCAGAGCAGATTTTAAGAAAAAAAGTTCTTGCAAAACTTGTCGAAGAATGATACTATATAAGAGTTGCTGCTGAAACAAACGAGCGGCACTGAAAACGAAAGAATTTGGTCTTTGAAAACTGAGCAACGAGTGAGATAAAGACCTTGCTTGCAAGGTCGACCGCGAAGTGAATTGGTTCGAGTCTTCTGACTGAATGATTCACGGAGCAAAATGAGATTTTAATAATGAAATTTCCGATTCGGCCTTGCTCAATCGAAAAATTCATTATATCTCGTCAGATTCAAAATGAGCTACAAACTTTCTTGGAGAGTTTGATCCTGGCTCAGGACGAACGCTGGCGGCGTGCCTAATACATGCAAGTCGAGCGGACTTGATGGAGAGCTTGCTC
>JAIRVF010000122.1 GCA_031254035.1 Paenibacillus sp. | reverse complement strand
TGTAACGTATCGACCAACTGCTTATGATATCTCGGACGTAACCTTCTTCAAGACGACCAAAGGTTTTGTATCTGATGACAACCCTTTCGGCTTAAAAGGAGTCAATATTCTTCAGGATTACGACTACTCCGAATATTGGAAGGGGATGGTGACACAAAACATTGATGTTCATACCGTTGAATGTGATCACAACAGCATTCTGGAGGAACCCAATTTAAGTTTTGTTGCCGACCAAGTGAGGCGACTGCTTGATTCCTCTCCAAAGGAGGGGCACAATATCAATCCGATCACGGAGTATACTCGGCAGGGGAGTAGAATGCTGCTAGAGTTGCTTGAGCAATCGGGGCTACTCTCCGGCGCAGAAAAGGTTCTTACGAAGCAGGAACTGCTTGAGAGGCTTAATTTGCCTTCCATTTATCATGACTTGCTGCCAACGTGGTTAGAAGTATTGGAATCGGATGGATTATTTTATATTAAAGGGGAATAAGTGGTATTTGGCGAAGTATTATAGTACCACTACTAAATATGTTACTCGGGGACAGATCATGCTTCTGCCCCGGGTTCATTCAAAAAAGGAATGAAGCGCTGAATGATAGAGGTAACGGATTTGATATTTACCTATCCAGGCAAAAAAGCGCCCGCGGTCAAAGGGGTAAGCTTTGAGGTGCGTAGCGGAGAGATTTTTGGTTTTCTGGGACCATCCGGCGCCGGGAAAAGCACCATCCAAAAAATTCTGATCGGCATCCTTAAGGGCTACAGAGGAAATGTCAAGGTGGGACAAAAGGAGATCAACGGCATTAATTCCGATTACTACGAGAAAATCGGGGTTTCGTTCGAACTGCCCAATCTTTATTCCAAATTCACGGCTTTGGAAAATTTGTCTTTTTTCCGCTCACTTTACAGCGGAAAAACCGCTGATCCCAAACAATTGCTTGCATCGGTAGGATTGGCTGACCATGCCAATGACAAAGTGTCTAATTTTTCCAAGGGCATGAAAATGAGATTGAATTTCTGCCGTGCACTTCTTAATGATGCGAATCTCATTTTCCTGGACGAACCTACCTCCGGCCTTGATCCCGTCAATTCGAAATTAGTCAAGGATCTGATCTGGCAAAAGAAAAAGGAAGGCAAAACCATCGTCATCACAACGCATAATATGGGAATTGCCTCGGAGATTTGCGACCGTGTCGCCTTTATCGTCGATGGCGAAGTGAAGCTGATCGATACGCCCCGCGACCTGAAGGTCCGCTATGGCGAAAAACTCGTTAGGCTGGAGTACAAAGAACAAGGCGTTAACGTAAGCAAAGAATTTGAGCTGGATGGAATTGGCGAAAACAAAACGTTTATACAATTGCTCCGAACAAAGAATATCGAACGTCTGCATACGCAAGAGGCGACACTGGAGGATATTTTCATCACGATTACAGGCAAAAAATTGAATCAGGAATAGGAGGTGTAAAAGCATGAAGATAAATAGAGAGGCAGATATCGTCATTGTTGGAGCAGGTATCGTGGGTCTTTTTAATGCTCTGATGTACGCGAAACAGGGATTACAGGTCGTCATTATCGATAATGTCGTCAATCAGAAGCGCAGCTACAAGGTAGGAGAATCTCTGCTTAGCTACAGCAACGTATTTTTGCGCACTCTTGGCGAACTGGATTCCTTTGCGAATACTTCGTATACGAAACTAGGCGTCTGGTTTACAAACGGCATGGAATGGAAGAAATCCTTTGAGGATAATACCGAATGGGCTTTATCTTACCAGGATAGCTGGTTTAAAGAAATTATGCCGAATACGCTTCAGTACCGGGCTTGCTTTCATGAGAAGCAGCTCGTTCGGCCGGAAGCGGAAGATTTTATGCAAGAACGCGTGCGTTCCTACAGCAACGTGACCTTTCTCGATACCGCGCTTGTCGACGATGTGCTCATCGGAGACGGAGAAGAGCCGCATGAAGTAAAGTGGATATGTAGAGAAACCAAGGAATCCGGGAGTGTCGCAGCAAGATGGGTAATCGACTGCGGAGGACGACGGAGGCTGATTGCTACGAAAATGGGACATGCCACCGATTTTGGCGATGATTTTCAGACGACGGCAGTATGGGCGCAATTCGGCAATGTGCTTGAAGAGCAGTTTGATGATATATGGGCCTATACGTATGAAAATGGTACACGAAGCATGAGGCAAAAGCATACTTGCCACTTGTGGGGCGACGGGTATTGGATTTGGGTCATTCGTCTGAGCAACAATCGGCTAAGCGTCGGCGTAACCTTTGATCAGAACAAGCAGCCTGCTGGGGCAAAACCGAAGGATCAGTTCTGGGATGTGATGAACCGTTATCCGATTCTGACGTCCTTGCTCAAAAAGGAGGACATGCTGGAGTTCCGCATGTACAAGGACGTTCAATATACGACGGATACGTTTGTCAGCGAAAAACGTTACGGCATGGCCGGCGATGCGGCGACGATCATTGACGCCTACTATAGTCAAGGCATTTCCATGTCTCTGCTTACCTCCTTCCATATTGGAAATATCGTGTATGAAGATGTTCGCCAAGGTAGGCTTAATCGCGAATACATTGACCGGGTCAATCGAAATTTGACACAGGATTGGCTGATCATCCGCAACTTTGTGCTGACCAAATATACAAAAGCGATTGAAGATCATCGATTTTTCATTTTATCTCACCTGCTCGACAATGTGATTCTCTCCTCCGGCATTCAACTGCGCTGGTATTTCGTGCGCTGGATGCTGAATACGAATGGAGATCCCGCCAAGGAGTCGAAGCTGGACGCCAAGCTGCGGACCATCTTGCAGAAGAAACTGTTTCATTCTCAGGCGTCATGGAGCTTTGCCTCTCCGGAAAAAATACGGTCGCTACAAGGCTATTTACAGAGGAAAATGGGAGAGAGAGCTCGCTGGCGCGTAGAGAACGGCGTCATGACTCCCCATCTAAAGCTGCTCTGGCCGCCGCTTCCCAAGCTGTCCAAATTGCCGTTTGTCGGCAAGAAAAAGCTGGTGAACCTCACGGGCAAACAAATTAGCGGGAAAGCTGCCAAGCTGTTTATTCCGAAGCCGGAGACGATCGTTCACAGGCCTTTTACAGCTGCCGTTTTCGTCATGCTTTTCCAATTTTTCTGGGCTTACGGATATGACGCTTTCAGTACAGGAAAAAACAAGCTGCTTGCTGCAATCGGAGTTGGCAAATCGGAAAAAGAGCAGCACAGGAGCCATATATGAGATTACTCCATGCGCTTAAATACGACGTAATCGCACAATTTCGCTACGGGTTTTATTATGCTTATATGGTTATCATTGCTCTTTATGTTGTGCTGCTGCGTAGCCTCCCTATGGAATACCAGGACACCGTGGAAGTGTTGATTATCTTTACAGATCCATCCGCTATCGGCTTCTTTATCATTGGCGGCGTGTTGCTAATGGATAAGGACCAGAATACGCTGGAAAATTTATTTGTGACTCCACTTAGAATTTATGAATACATTTTTTCGAAAGTGTTGTCCTTGACGATTATGGCGCTTATTGCTAGCGCCATCTTGCTGGCCTTGACTTGGAGAGGTCCGATTCATATTGTGCCTATGTTTTTCGGTATTGTTCTGACCTCCTTCTTTTTTACATTGCTCGGTTTTATTGCGGCTGTGCGCTCCGAGACTCTAAATCAATATTTGCTGAAATCTCCGCTATATGTGATCGTGTTTTATTTGCCGGTATTGGGTTATCTGGATGTTGCTGATTTGTGGGTGTACAATCTGATTCCTGGAAAAGCTTCTCTTCTCTGTCCGTAACGATGATGGAGGAAGCGACACCATGTAGAGGTTTGGGCATGTTGTAGAGGGTGCCTCCAAATACTTCTGCAATCGCTTGCTGTCCAAGACATATTCCTAAGATGCGCTTGCTGGCCGCATAGGTGCGGATGACATCCATTAGTAATCCTGCCTCTTCCGGGATTCCTGGTCCAGGCGATAATAGGATATAGTCAAATTGGTCGACATAGCTCAGTTCGAACTTGTCGTTGCGAACGACCTCATAACTTTCGCCTAATTCTTGCAACAAGTGCACCAGATTGTAGGTGAAAGAATCATAATTATCGATGACGAGAATCTTATTTTTGCTCATTTTGTAACAATTGATTGTTTTCTATTAATTGTTGGATATCCTCATTAACTACAGACAAATTTATTAAATCTGTCTCGTTGTTGCCCAGTATTCTTTGTTTTTCGGCGACATATTGTTTCCTAAGATGGAGTAGTTCCAATATTCTAGCGTCAATAGTATCAATACTTGAGGCTATTTGTGCCGTGTTTTCACAGTATTCAAGTGGACGTATCATAGGGTTTGTGCTATTTCAAGGGCTCTGCGTAATGCAGCTATTTTATTATTTACTTCTTGTAGTTCTTTTTCGGGGTCAGAGTCGAGTACGATGCCTGCACCAGCCTGATAATGGAGTACGTTCTTTTTACTAAGGAAGGAGCGTATCATAATGGCATGGTTGAAGTCTCCGTTGAATCCCATAAAACCTATTGCTCCGGCGTAGAAAGAGCGCTGTAGCCCTTCATAGCGATCGATCAAGGT
>JAIRVF010000048.1 GCA_031254035.1 Paenibacillus sp. | reverse complement strand
GTGTACAACAGTATGAAACTGGCCGCTGATCGCCTAAACAAACAGCTTAAAATTCAAGTCGCATAATTCTAAAAAATCGCTCGAGTTTGGACTAGGACAGTCTACACTTTTTTAGATCGATACATTATGAAATTGATTCTTATAATCAGGGAATAATTTTGCATGCTGCCGCTGTTTATTAGAACCGTACATAATACCCTATACACCGAACTTTCTTCCTTGTTTTCTCCAAGTGGGCTGCAATTCCACGATAACAACTGAAAAATGTTAGAAGGTACAATTTGCTGTAATAGTGATCGTAAGTAAGCAGGTTCAATAATAATTTCATTTCCCGTTTTTGCGGTTACCATCATTATTTGACCTCGTTTTCTCTTAAATATGTATCCATCTAAAATTCTTGAAAATGTCCAATATTCCTTCAACAAATTCACTGACCTTATCAATATCCTGATCTCCTAGTTCTTCTACCAGCATCTTGTACTGCAGGGCTTAAATGTTTACCCAGGGAAAAGTATTGTCTCTAGGTAAACACTTGTTGCATATAATGGGTTTATATCTTGTGAAAAATGAGGGCTATTTATAACAAATGAATATATCGAGAGCAATCATTGAAGGTTCAGGTTTGATAATATTAAGTAGTTCATACTTTTTCCGGTATGCACGCTTTTTCCCGTATATCTAAGACTGGCGAAAACTTATGTACCACCCACAGTTGATAGATCATTCTAGTTACCAAGTCGTGCAACCCCTTTCTTAGGCTAGACAGGAATGTTTATCTAAATCAGCAACTTGTGATTATCTTGTAACTATGGACAGATGACCAGCGTATAATGTTACATCTATTAGAGGGAGGGTATTTAAAATGTATAATGGATATCATCGTCAGGAATCTCCTATGGTTCAGTTTTTAGAAAAAATTCTGGCGAAGTGGCCTGAGGAGCAAAAAAATACTGTTTCTTTGTTAATCAGTAAATATGGTTTACCAAATGATGCATGCATGACAAAAATTACGTGGTACAACAATACCCCTTGGAAACGAACGACTGTTCACCTTTTTACAGTTCCTCATAACTCTCCGACTCCCCATCATGATTATTTAGAACAAACCATTAATTATAAAGTCCCTGTCCATCTTTTTGATGTCTTAGCAAAGTTTGATGGTAGCTTATATCCAGACCGTACGGCTGGTGAAGCTACAGCTAAATGCGATCATGAGGCGTCGAATTTTTTGGCTTTAAACTTGATGAATGACATTATTAATGGCAAACTAACCGTAGAAGATGCACGTCGTACTGCAGTTGAAATTCAAAAAGCATTCCGATTTCATGGCCAATATGCACCTTCCACCCTAGAATTCCAATTCCCAGCACAATCACATACTGCTGATCCCGATGTTGCCGCTTTCTAAGTGATATATCTTTTTGTGATACTAGACCGAGGAATAACTAACTCCCACGGTCTTCTTTGTTTCTATATTAATGCTAAACTATCCGTTAGCTCCCATGCCGCGCTACATGGTACCACCGATTATGAAAATTGAGCTCGTTATTGACGATATACTGCTTATAGCTTGCAAGGAGGGGCGTTCAGTTATCTGTCGCAAATCGTCCGTTAGTCTGAATTGCTAAGTTTGTAGTGCACCACCAATACCAACGTATTGCAGCATATTTCGTAAAAAATGCACCTGCCGCCTGCAATGAGGTGTTAGGTGCTTTTATGTGAAACTGCTGTTAATTCACCGATATCCCACCGTCATTGCTCCGGTCAGTACCGATATAAAGCTGGCAAACAGTTTTCCCGAATTCCCCGATGCACTCGTTCCATCCCTTTGTCCCTCTTCGAATAAAGGCCGAAGGATGCAAGATCGTCCAACGTTGGTAAATTAATTATTTTATTCACATATCATTTACGCCATCGGACAAACATTCTGGCCTGATAAATCAGCCCTTCCCTCATCCTTCAATCAATTTTCTGATTTATCATATGTGGCTCCCGAAATGGATGGAACAATCGACACGGCTTCCTGCGCACCCTCAACCCTCTATAGCACCTTTACACGCGTAACGAAAGATGTTCCTCCTTGGATTTTAAATTAATGGCCCACTAAGTCGTGAGAAATAGCAGTTCTGTAATCAACATGTTGGTTAGGAGTTAAACCAGAACCTTAAAGGATCAACAATCCCCGAGTCAAACATACACCTGCATCCAATTTAATCTATCGCACCAGGTTAACTTGGTATCAAGCAGCAGGTCCATCATTAGATTTTTTAGAAACCTCTTCTTTTTCTTCAGCCAATCCTTGAAAATGTTTTGCCCGTTCTAAATGAAAACAACGTAATTGATCTTGATAATGATGCATTTTCATATGCCATTCGTACATTTGCCGGCAATAGGTGGCATGGTCTTGATTGTACAGCGGCATTGGGTAGTGTACGAAATGATTCATTGGATTCCTCCTTATGGCGATGAAAAATTTTGTTCTCGACATTAGTCTATGGAGGAATGCCTATGATGAACACGGCGTTTGCCTAAACGGAGATTTTATTTCATGACAACGGGGGATGAAATGATGAGTGGAACCAAAAATTGGAGGTGAATTCCAGGCATATCCCAGAAAATGAAGGGTAGGATAATTGTTGAATTTTAGATTACATCAGCGAGGAGTTATCGACGATGAAAACAATTTGGATCGTCCCTTTATTCGCTTTGTTGGTGTGTTCGGGCTGCAACCAATACAAGACAAACCAAACGACGCCCCAAGTGACGCCGAAAGGGATAAAGTACAACAGTACGAAAATTACTCAAACACCGGATTTGCTTGAAGGCCCGGAGAGAGCAATCCGAAATCCCCACCCGCTTTCGCTAGCTGATTTGCGCACTAAATACAAAAGCACGTTTTTACTAAGCGGTCCATCGTCAAAGCGTGAAGTCGCTTTAACATTCGATGATGCCCCCGACGACAAGTTTACCCCTCAAGTACTGGATGTTTTAAAAAGCGAGGGCGTGAAGGCAACATTTTTTCTCGTTGGCAACCGGATCGAGGCCCATCCTGAAATTGTCCAAAGAATGGTTAATGAGGGACATGTCGTGGGGAATCATTCGTACAACCATGCGAATTTGCCGAAACTAAGTGACGCCAACTTTCGGAAACAAGTTAATAAAACGGATAATATTATTCGCTCAATCTCGGGGTATACGCCCAAAATCATTCGCCCCCCCTATGGGAATATCAGCGAACCTCAAATTCAATGGCTGGCTAGCCAGCACAAGAAGATTGTAAACTGGAATGTTGATTCATTGGATTGGAAGGGATTGAATGCAGAACAAGTCAAGACGAATGTCTTAGCCCAGGTGCACCCAGGTTCAATTATCCTTCAGCACGCGGCGGGGGGGACTGGGGAAGATTTATCGGGATCCGTTCAAGCCCTCTCCGACATTATTAAAAAACTGCGAAAAGACAAGGTTAAGCTGGTTACCATTCCCGAATTGCTAGACCTTCCAGAAGGTATACATGAACATGAGAAAATCCAATAAGATAATTGTTTTCGCCGCGATTCTCCTTCTTTTCCTAACCACTTGTTCTTCCGCTTTTGCAGGAGCGCCAAGTCTTGTGCAAAAAAAGAAATTTCGCGCGTATGAAAACGAAATTTATGACTTCATCGAACACGGTCTTAAGCCGCTTGAAAACAAGGATACTTAGGTAAATGGCAATGTTTCCTGCGCCAAGCGAAATAAGGTGAAAGTATTATTAAGTAAGTAATGCACTATTTCGGTGATGCAGAAATAACCCTTGGGAGGCTCTTAATGTGCTACGTTTATTTCTGTTGGTCGGAATGTCACTCATTATTGGGTTTACGCCATTAAAGGGTTACGCTGTTCCTTTGGAAAAGCGCTTAGAAAAGGATATCGATAAAGAGGAAGTCACCCACTTTTTATCCCAGTTGTATAAAGACCGCAATGACTTCCTTGTCAATCAGCGTCCAGAAACAATAGGGAAATATTATATAAAATCCAAACCCGCAAGCCGTTATGCATATCAAATGGAGCTAAAGCGGGCAAAATACATGTACTCCTGGGCGGAAAAACGCGGGCTCCGCCTTGTTGCAGCAGAACCGCTCATTCGCATCGGTCGCTTTAAGAAAGAAGGCGACCTAGCGACAGTCACCTTAATTCAATCGGCGAAAATATCTTATGAGTACAAAGGATCGAATCTAGGATCGAATCTTCCTCCCCAATCATTTGGGGTTGGTACGCGGCATGCCCTTACGCTTAAAAAGGAAAATAACAGCTGGGTTGTAAAAAAAGAATGGTATCTGGACCCTCTGGAGGAAAATCCGAATTTAATTTCGGATACCCCAGCTGGCTTTCCTCATCTTTCCTCAGCTGATTATACGCCAAAATCAAAAAGGCGTTATAACCGAGAGCGTGCAGTTACCTACGCCAACAAATACGCAGGTCTAGCCTGGGGAGCAGGGAATAACAATCGATACAATAAGAAATATATGGATTATACACCGCTCGGTGGAGACTGTACGAATTTTACTTCCCAGGTTCTCGGAGATAAAAAGGAAGGTGGTGGTTTGCGAATGACGGGAGCATGGGGGTATTGGGAAGGAGGAAGCCGGGCCTGGGTGCAAACGGATGCTTTCGAACATTTCGTGCTTTACTCCGGATATGGGAAATTAATTGCCAAAGGTACGTTTACGGAAATTACCCAATCCCGCGGAAAACATCCGGATGGAGCCATTGCAAAATTATTGCCAGGCGATGTTATTGGTTATTCACTTGATGGAGACACAGACCACTTTTCTGTCGTTGTTGGAACTGATGTGAACGGGTATCCTCTGGTGAACTCCCATACCGCAGATCGCTACCGCGTGCCGTTTGACCTCGGTTGGGACAAAAATACAAAATATATCTTAATTCATATTTACGATTAAACGATTGGGACGTATACCTCAATAGCCTTGTTCATATAATTTGGGGACAAGGTTATTTGGGGTGAAACTATGAAGCTTCCTATCTTCCTGAAACAAACAGTGCTGCGTTCTGGTGCTATTTTTCTAGTTAAAGCGATTGGACTTGCTGTTCGTATTCCGTTATATCAGCTACTCGGCCCGGTAGGAACCGGTATTTATCAAATTGTTTATGCTATTTTTGGATTTGCACTCACCCTCCTTACTGGTGGCTTTCCAACGACATTAGCTTTAATGACGGCCAAAGACCCACAACGCGGATCGCAATTTTTTAAAGGTCTAGTTATTCCATTTCTATTGTTGGGTGTTTGTTCCGGTTCCCTTTGTTACATTGTAGCGCCTGACCTCGCATATTATCTCGGAGATCGCGAATTGGCTTTTCCCTTTCGTTGCCTTGCACCGGCATTACTAATTGTCCCTTTATTGCAGCTATATCGTGGTTATTTGCAAGGGATCGAATCTTACGGAAAGGTATCTATTTCCGAGTTGGTTGAGCAAGCAGTTCGCGCCGGTACGATGCTCTTGTTAGTTGTTTTATGGATGAAATACGGAATTCACACTGCGGCTGGCGGGGCTGTTTTTGGTGCATTTACGGGAGCGCTTGTTGCTTTATGTTTTCTTTGGATACGGAAATCTAGCAAAAGACCAATGTCATTCGGCATGGATTACGGAACATTTACAGAATCTATCCGCTGGGCCGTTCTCGGACCTGGAGTATTACTTTTTTTCAAATCATCCTTTGCTATAACATTAACACGTTTGGTCTCGCCAACATCCGATCTTCTGGATGCAATTATCATTCCTGCCCGCCTACAAATATCAGGCCTGAGTCAATCGGAGGCTGTAGGTGTTTTCGGAGAAATATCCGGAATGGCATCGATAACCGTTTATCTTCCCACGGTCTTAACCGCAGCATTATCATATACGATGGCCTCTAAACTAACCGCAAATTGGCAAAATAATAAAAGGGAAGATTTTATCGAACGTTCAAACTTATCCTTGGAAGTAGGATGGTTTTGGGGTATCGGCTCAATGGTCTTCCTCATCTTTCATGCAGATACACTTTCCTCCCTCATTTTCGGCAACGAAGGGGCCGCTCAAGCAATACGCTATATGTCTTTTGTACCTATCGTTGCGGGCATGAGGGAACTAACGACGACGCTTTTATGGGCAATGGATCAAAAAAAAGCGCCCTTAGTCGGCTCGATCCTGGGTCTTGTTTGCTCGGCGATAACAGCATATTATTTAACGGCTATACCCGGGTTTGGTTACAAAGGTGCCGCAATAAGCATATTTGTCTTTGAATTTGTTCCCTTACTTTGGAATGTGGCCATGGTGCAAAAACAATGCAAAGGTGCCTTCCCCACAGGCAACTTATTCAGCGGCTTTATTTTTCTTTTGGCCATCGCCGTTTTCCACGCTCCATTTAATGCTCTTATGATTCGCGTCGGCCTTGATTCGGCGTTTATCCGCTCGATTGGGGGTGTGATATTTTTATCCATTTGCGTATTCCTGTATATGTTCTTCCGTTTTCGGAAAAGGAAAGGTCATCATTAAAGTAAAATTGTAGATGTAAAAAATGTGAATAGGTGGATACATATTTACGAATTAATGAGGCGAAAATATTCCTACACATACTACTCCCCATAACAAGGTGAACACAATGAAATGGCTTATTTCAGTTATCTTAAGTGGAATGATCGCAATTAGCGCGAGCCCGATCCATGCCCACGCTAACAAGGAGATTGCCCGTGTTGACAAGGAGATTTACATTAACCTGTGGAAAAGGACACTTGAACTCCAGGAGAATGGTAAGGTCATTAAAACTTACCGTATTGGGGTTGGTACAAGGGACACCCCATCCCCTATGGGGGTTTTCAAGATTGTAGATAAAAGGAAAAATTGGTACGATGGCTTTGGACCAAGGTGGATGGAGCTTAGTGCTGGCTGGGGAACCTTCGGTATCCACGGCACCGATAAACCCTATTCCATTGGCGGATTCGTGAGTGAAGGGTGTATCCGCATGTATGATAATCAAGTAAAGGAGCTTTACGATCTTGTAGAAGTTGGTACCAAGGTTACCATCGACGGTCCCTTAACTGGACATCCTGATGTAAGGTACCGCATATTGGTTAAAGGTTCCCGGAGTGCACTCGTGCAAATCGTCCAGAATCGCCTTCAAGCGGCCGGGTATTACAAAGGAGAATGCAACGGCCGATTTGACCGTTTGACGGAAATCGCAGTTATCCAATACCAAAAGGATCATAATCTCAAGGTTACAGCCCAAATCCATTATGAAGATTTGCTTCACATGGGGATCGAGGAGTAGAGAGCTTAGCTAATTGTTCTGATCGTCCCCTGTCAATCAATGTAGACAGAATTCATAGCACATTTTATGCTGACTGTTTCCGGTTTACTAGGGAACGGTCGTTTTTTTTTATAAAAGCAATCACTTATGCCTCGGGCCACTTAACCGTACCGAGGTGAAAATGGAAGGCTGGACCAAGTTAGGCTCACTACGTGATCCGGTTTTTACTAAAATATCTTTTATATGTTCACTAATATTATATATCTTGTTTAACAAAAAAACCCTGCCAGCACTTAGCCAGCAGGGTCTTTGTTACTTTAGAAGAAAAAGGCCCTAGAGATGATAACTAGAAGAATGAACAGGACCAAGATAGCTCCTATACCACCGCCACCATAACCAATACCGCCGACACCACCTACACCACCTACACCATATCCGTATCCTGCGCCGACTCCTCCTACAAATTCACTCATCCCACTACCTCCTTGAATTAAGATACTGTGTATCTTATGAATTAATTAGGAAAGGGTAAGGGCAAAGCGGTATAAATAATGGCTCATCCCACGTTTGAAGGATGAGCCATTAGATGGAGGTTTAAGAAATAAGCGGATTTATTAACGATCTCTACATTTTATATTGTTGCTGCGTTGCAGATTTAATCTTTAGATATGTTCGAGGAGGGCAGAGATATGCATTCTTTTCCCAGCGGCTATACTAAGACCATGTAGATTTATTATTAACGAGTAGATTCAGTGAACTGAATAGACTGAACTACCTCCGTTGATGGGTCAAATGTGATAGATACATAAACCCCAAACTCGTGGCCCTCTTTGCTTCTCAGCCATAGCTTGAATTTTTCTACAGCCTTGTTTGACGCGAGTTCAGTACGACCAATGTGCTTATAATCAATTATGTCTGCTTTGTATCGCTTTAGTGTTTCCTTCACTGCAATTGCTCCCCATTTTGCGTATGCTAGGCTCAGGCTGAGCTTCCAATGAAATAGTGGAAGCAATAAAAAGGAATATTAGGGAAATCAACAGTCTTCTCATAATAAACCTCGCTTTTGAAATTTTCATTAATTTCCCCCACATTGTCTATACATATTCACAAACCACCCACTTGGTTGAGATTCCCACAAAATTAGTTTGATAAAAGGTGTACCTCTGTAACAAGGAGTTAAAAACGTGTCTAGCGAACAGTGTCCCGAGAAAAAGAACGGATAGAGCAAGGCACCTCGGTCTGACCGCAGATCGGAGCCATGAAAAAACTGCACCTTACAAATGTGGTGCAGTTCAAATAACCGACCGCGAATCCAACCTGTACGCCTTTCAGAAAAACCAGATCAATCCTATCCATTACAAATGCAAGCCTGCAATGCTCCAAAAGGACTGCGCAGTCGCTTTGATCCACCATCCAAACACTCTATGAAGACAAGCTTCAAACTATGTCTTGTTGGTAGATATAGGAACTACTTTGCCGTAGGTCCCTCCACCGCCGGAAAATAATAAAAGAGTTCCGTTTCTCGCCATCACAATCTGCCTCGCCATCGGTCTGTTTACCTTCCGGAACACTCCAGGACACGCTGATGAAGAAATAGCGGAATCAGGGTGTCGCACTTTTGCTTTTGCATGAATACTTTATGAGAGCAGTGACACGAAACGGATCATGAGAAGTTAAGGCCACACGGACAGCCGGGTCAAATGCCGACTGGCAACTTTCGTTGTCCTATTGATTGAGTTAAAAACTCAAATTTTATAAGTTGGTTACTTTACAACCAGTGCATTCGCATACAACTTGTGAAACGGCCAATAAGAGTGGCAATAGTAATTATTTGCTATATAGACTCTGATCCTAACAAAATATATTTGAATATTAAGAGCTCTTCCATGAAACTATGAGTCCTATGGGTGATTGATAATCACGCTAGGAGTTTGTTCTGTTCTGTCATGTTTAATGGAAATATCTTATTTATTTAAATATATCAAGCAAGTGTGATGCGCATGATGCGTGTTTCACTTGCTTTTTTTGTTGCCGTTTTTACAGTGAACAAAATTTAATTTGATGAGGAGACTGAAAAAAATGGGAAAAGCACTAATCATTGGCGCCGGTGGCGTAGCATCTGTAGCGGTTCATAAATGCGTTCAAAACAGCGAGGTTTTCGAAGAAATCTGCATCGCCAGCCGTACGAAGTCCAAATGCGATGATCTGAAAGCCAAACTGGACGGCGGCAAAACGAAAATTACAACCGCACAGGTCGATGCCAATAACGTTGAAGAGCTGATCGCTCTGATTAACGAAGTCAAACCGGATATCGTCATGAACTTGGCTCTGCCTTACCAGGATTTGACGATCATGGATGCCTGTCTGGCTACGAAAACGCATTATATGGATACAGCAAACTATGAGCCGGAAGATACGGCGAAATTCGAATACAGATGGCAGTGGGAATATCGGGAACGCTTCGAGAAAGCAGGGATTACAGCACTACTCGGCAGCGGATTCGACCCCGGCGTAACTGGCGTATTCTCGGCTTATGCGCTGAAACACTATTTTGACGAAATCGAATATATCGACATTTTGGATTGCAACGGCGGGGATCACGGTTATCCTTTCGCAACCAACTTCAACCCGGAAATCAATATCCGCGAAGTGTCTGCCAATGGCCGCTACTGGGAAAAAGGGGAATGGATCGAAACAAAACCGATGGAAATTAAGCGTGAATATAACTTTGCTGAAGTCGGTCAAAAGGATATGTATCTGCTATACCATGAAGAGCTCGAGTCTCTTGCGCAAAACATCCCTGGTCTGAAACGCATCCGTTTCTTCATGACTTTCGGCCAAAGTTATCTCATGCACCTAAAGGCGCTTGAAAACGTAGGAATGACTTCCATCGAGCCCATCGAATACGAAGGAAAACAAATCATTCCACTTCAATTCCTGAAGGCTGTGCTCCCGGACCCGTCTTCCCTCGGACCTCGTACGGTAGGCAAGACAAACATCGGCTGTATCTTCAAAGGAAAAAAAGACGGCCAAGACAAGACATACTATGTCTACAATGTTTGTGACCACCAAGAGTGCTATAAAGAAGTGGGCTCCCAAGCCATCTCCTATACAACGGGCGTTCCTGCCATGATCGGCGCGGCGATGGTCCTCACCGGCAAATGGAACAAACCGGGCGTATACAATGTCGAAGAGTTCAATCCGGATCCATTCATGGAAGAGCTGAACAAATGGGGACT
>JAIRVF010000009.1 GCA_031254035.1 Paenibacillus sp. | reverse complement strand
TGCTCCAACAACAAGGGTATTTTCGGTAATTCGTAAGATTCGTTGATTATGCTTCATAGATTGTTTATACTTCATATTGAGCGTCCTCCTTCAATTAGGGAATGAATGTGCACCATTCGGAACCCAGCATACAGGAGACGCTTTTTTATTTCAAACCTCAAATTAATTCATTACAGGAATTGCTCCCTTATCCTAATTCCGGTTTTACACCCTACCAACTTCGTTAACCGCTTTATCCAAGCTTTTATCGTAAAATTGAATCACTTTCTGGTTTGCTTCATAAGCACGGAGTGCCATATTCATATCGACCACGACATCGGACGGATTCACATTCGAGGCTTCAATATAGTTCTGACGTACTTCCACGCGGTCTGTCCCGCCCATCGGACGCACGCCTGCTTCCTGCGGGTCATCGATCCGGAATACCCCTTCGCCGTCGCGTGTCATCTGGAATGGCTGTCCTACAACAGACACACCCAGGCGAGCACCGCGTGCTCCAGTATTCGGGTCCAAAATGTACCCCTGTTCGTTCACTTTAAAGTTGTCGACGGAGCCTGTCAATACAATTGCCCGGTTGTTGCTGTCCAATACCTGGTAACCAGTGGATGTAAGCAATTGGCCGTTCGTATCAACCTTAAAGTTGCCATCTTTGGTATAGCGGATTTGCCCATCCGGTCCCTTTACCGTGAAGAAAGCTTCCGGTTTGTAAACCACATCGCCATTTGCGCTGAACGATTTGCCGGAACCGTCGAACATAATATTTTGGCCGGTTTTCGGATCCTTCACTTCCATATCGGACACTAGCGCAAAATCCGTCGAATTATCAGTTTCTGTGACAACGCCTCGTTGGTAAATCGACAAAGCTTCCTCCGCAAACACCCCGGTATTCAGCTTACCGATCTTCGACGTGGGATGATCGCTGTTTCCTCCGACCATCGTAAGCAACATTTCCGGAAAAGAGCGGGCCACGCTGTTGACCTGCTTGTAACCCGGCGTGTTGACGTTGGCTAAATTCTGTACAGCGGTATCATGGCGGCTTTGTGATGTCAGCATGCCTGCGGCCGCTGTATAAAGTCCTCTGATCATATAAGTGGGAGCCCCCTTTTCATGTCGTGCCAAATGCCAAATGCTTTCATTTAGCAAAGATATATGAACGGACCTTTGCAATCCGTAATTATATTGTATTTATCGGCGGCTTAGAACGATTTCTTAACGACCTTGTCCAAATTATCCAGCATGATTCCCGTGCCTTTTACGACGCAGTGCATCGGGTCTTCGGCAATCAGCACTGGAACGCGGAGTTCTTCGGAAAGGAGCTCGTCCAATCCGTTCAGCAGCGCCCCGCCGCCTGTTAAAATCACGCCTCGGTCGATAATATCCGCCGACAATTCCGGCGGTGTCCGTTCCAACACCGACTTCGCTGCCGTGACAATCGAGGAAACCGGCTCCCATAACGCTTCCTGAATCTCACTAGATGAAATCGTGACCGTAAGCGGAAGTCCCGACACCATGTCTCGTCCACGGATATCCATCTCATCTTGTTTTCCACCTGGACGTACCGTACCAATATTGATCTTGATATCCTCGGAAGTACGCTCGCCGATCATAAGCTTGTATTTATTTTTAATATATTTAGCGATAGACTCGTCAAACTTGTCCCCCGCCATCTTAGTAGAAGAGGCGGTTACGATGTCACCCATAGAAAGCACGGCAACATCCGTTGTTCCGCCGCCAATATCGACAACCATGTTGCCGCTTGGTTCAAAAATGTCCATTCCGGCGCCAATCGCCGCAGCCTTTGGTTCTTCCTCCAGAAATACATCTCTCGCCCCGCTGCGTTCAGCAGCATCGCGAATTGCTTTCTGCTCAACCGAGGTAATGTTGGTAGGTGCGCAGATCAAAATGCGCGGACGGCTGCTCCAGCTGCGGCCACCAACACGGCCGATAAAATATTTCAGCATCGCTTCCGTAATGGCAAAATCCGCAATAACGCCATCACGCAGCGGGCGGATCGTCACAATATTACCTGGTGTGCGTCCCACCATTCTGCGAGCTTCTTCGCCAACGGCGAGAACCTTTTTCGTATCACTTTCAATCGTTACAACGGAAGGTTCGTCAACAACGACGCCCCTCCCTTTCACATGAATCAAAACGTTAGCCGTACCCAGATCAATTCCAATATCCTTGCTAAACATCATGAAAAGAGCCCCCAAAGTCATATTTTATGGTAAAAGAGTCCCTGAGCCTTCTGAAAGTCCCTTTTCGACAAGATGCGGCAGGGTTATGTACATAGGGAAGCAGGGATCACATTTTTCGACCTATACCATCTTTTAACATATCATACTTCAGGGGACGGATTCAATGGTTTAAAGCGAGCTTTGACTTCTCAAAAAATTATGATTTGGCGGATCCCACCGCTTCGCGTTTTTTCGTCTTTTTGTATTTGATCTTGGTGGCTTCTCCTCCCCGTAGATGACGGATCGACTTATGGTATTCGAGTATGTGCTTGACCTGGTCCGCCAGATCAGGATTGATTTCAGGCAAACGTTCGGTCAAGTCCTTATGCACTGTACTTTTTGATACGCCAAATTCTTTGGCAATTGTCCGGACCGTGTGCTTCGTCTCCACGATACAACGTCCAATTTTAATCGTCCGTTCCTTGATGTAATCGTGCACGCTCCCGCCTCCCTACTGTGTGGATGTTTGGTACATTATATGAGGGGCGTGCCTATATATTCGCGCTTTGGAGACCTGACAAGCTCCCTAAGGCCCATTTATTTTCATTACACGCAAAATAACCCCACGAAGTGGGGCTTTGGTTGCAGTAAAAAAGGCAGGGGTTTTCCCCGCCTTTCCTGTGTTTTATTTATTTTTTGGGAAGCAGACTTATCGGATTAACTTGGGTTCCCTTTTCGACCACTTCAAAGTGTACATGGTTGCCCAGATCCTTCTCAATTTCACTGCGGCCAGCTGTACCGATTGTATCGCCCTGCTTCACCGTATCGCCCTCTTTCACTTTTGCGTCGGATAGAGATTGATACACGGTTTTCACATTGTTGTCATGTGTAATTTCGATGACTGTACCCGTCAGAGGTGGATTCAGTTGCACTCTGGTAACTTTGCCGGGGAGTGCTGCCTTAACGTCAAACACCTTGTCATCCTCGCGACCGAGATCCACGCCGACATTCGGGATAAACGTGTCATTGTACTGCACCATGGCCGCCTGATTATCTTCGGCAGTTCCATTCTCATCAAAGAAAGGCTTCACGACTTTGACTTCATTGGCGTCGGCCACCGGCCATGCCATGCCTTGAACAGTAGCGGTTACTTCCTGATCTTTTGGCTCTTTGGCGGTTTCTTTATCGATTTGTCCTGTAGTAGGTAGCGCGGCGTTCTCCGTCACTTTAGTAGGGTCTTGTGCAAGTCTCTTCTGGCTGACATCCTGGTAGACCCAAACTAAGGTTAGTATAATTGCTGCTGCGGCCACATAAGCTGCCGGGTATACCCACCGTTTGGACAACAGCTTTTTCCATGCAGACGGCTGGCTTACCAGCTCTCCCTGTGATTTTTTAGGAGTTTCTCCATGGTTTTGATTACTTTTGTTTTGTTCATTCATATGGTTATCACCTCAGTAATCAGTGTTACCGGGGCAAAACCTTTTATACGTATCTCTTAAATTATTTTTTGAGAATCGCCTAACAGCTTCCCGGAGGAAACTGTTATCCCATGTATCTCTAACGAAACTACAGAGCGCTATTGTCTCAAAAATAAGAGCAAATTGAATCTAACGAAACTACAGATCATTATTTGGAATAAAATCAGGCTTCGGCGGCACATTTTAGCTTAATAGCGATACCCAGTTTCGTTAGAATTTCAAAGAGCCATTTTTGCGACAAATAGCGATGCCACGTTTCGTTAGAGAATCCCCCGGCTATACGCGAGTCCAGCCACTGCGGTTACGGATCGTTCTTCCGATCACTGACCGCATCCAAATTTCTTGATTATAGCTTTAAATATAGTAGAAACTCGGAGATAAAGTTTTAACAAAGCGAACTTTTTTTAGGATAGACGCGTCTCTTATAGTAAGAAGAATAATTAGACGAATTAATATTCCCTTTACTTTATAGCTGCTATAGAAAACTGAAAGAGGGATCGTAGAACTAATAGGAGCTGCTCCGCCCGTGATTTGTTATTTAATGAAATCCGAAGCTTTCGAGAATTGGACGCCGGTATAGTAGTGTTTCAGAATTTGGGTCGCGGTATAACCTTCCTTCGCCATTCCTTCCGCTCCCCATTGGCTCATGCCGACACCATGTCCGTAACCATATGTTGTAATCAAAACATCGCCGCCGGAGGTCTTCCAACTAAACTCGCTGGAGCGGAGGCCAAGTTTCTCTCTTACCTCCCGGCCACTGAATTTAACCCCGCCGATGGAAATTCCCTTAATGCGGTGTCCCGTCGATGTGGAAAGGATTTGAATGAAAGGCTGATGACTGCCCAGCGCTGCCGAAGGTATAGTTTGACCTACCAATCCAAGCTTGGTCAAAAAATCCTCCCGGCTCATCTTTACCGTCTCTTTAAAGTTCGGCGCCTGCTCGTCCCAGGGACTGGTCACGCTGCGTAGGTACGGAATACTTTGGCTCCAATACTCTTCCGAATTTTCGGTATAGCCGTTGCCGTTAGAGAAAAAAGAAGCGGTAATCGGCTTGCCTTGATAGGTCAAGATTGTATTGCGGCTTTCCTCCACCGCTCTCTTCAACTTGGCCAGCTCCTCCGGTTTACCCTTCCCTAACGTCTCCAACTGCTCCTTGGAGAGATAGGCTTGATGGTTAACCGTGTCTGTCACATCCGCTTGCGAGCCAGGTACGCCGCTTCGGTCCTCGTCGGCAAGCCGGCGTACGATAAACGTGCGTGCAGCCACCGCTTGGGCTTTCAGTGCCTCGAGATCGAAATCGGCCGGCATCTCAGCCGCGATGACCCCGACGACGTAATCTTCGAGAGGCAGCGTCTCAACTGTGCCCGTCTTCGATAGATAGACGGACACCTGCGGCTGTGCGAATATTTGCGGCACAGCTGGGGCTACCGGCGCGGGTATGGGCGCAGGTAGCGGTTTGGGCTGGTGGTGCGTCGTCACCACCAGCCCAGGAATCAGCAGCGCCAAAGCGAGCAGCCCTCCCGCCCATATGGCGGTGGGGGGCATCCTGCGGGCGTTGCCCGGGCTTTTCGGCCGCCAGGCTCCGCCGCGGTCGCTTCCGGGCGGCGAGGCCCATGAGCGCCGCACAGGCGCCAGCCGGCCGCCCTCCTTATCAACCTCACTTGGTTGATGTAAGGGAATATCCGGCTTCGCTGCTTTATTTCTCTGTACAATCGATACTTTTATTTGTGTACGTGGGTCGTTCATATTCTTCCAACCTCCATTAGTTCTTCATCCTCTGCCTTCTGATAGACTCTATGTATTGTGAGTTTCTATATTTGGCTGTGGGTATTGGATTCCGGCTCTCTGCCTCTTTTCTCCCGATATGTATAGTTATGAGCTTTTGACAGATGATAGAACCGCCTTTTAGGAGAAATGGAAGATTCATATGAAATAGAGAGACCGCTAACGTCGTACTCTATTGAACACCCAATCATTCTTAGATGTTGTCTTTCTTGCGGTATAAAGGATATATTCTTCAAAATTCATACGTTATTAAATCTCTAGAAACGCAAAAAGACCGGCCCCATAGGGCCGGTCCTTGCTCGCTTAATTACAGTCTAGGTTTCTGCTCTTTTCCAGTACAATATTATATAGATTGGTTTTGCGTTTTTCTTGCCATTCTATAATAGCAATGAAGCCGTTATACCCAAGTTGGCTGGATGTTGAATACAGGAATCTCTTCTTCCAGCTCCACCTTTTTTTTGGCCGGTTCAAGCGTAGGCTCTTCAACAGAGATGCGCCAGATATCCGCACCAAGTGCAGAAAGCTTCTCAGCCAAATCCACATAACCACGGTCAATGTGATGTGTTCCGCTCACTTCGGTCGTACCTTCGGAAACGAGACCCGCAAGAATCAATGCGGCACCTGCACGCAAATCCGTTGCACACACTTTGGCGCCTTTCAGACTTGCTCCTCCCGTCACAATCGCTGTACGGCCTTCAACCTTGATCTCTGCATTCATGAGTTGGAACTCATCCACATGCATAAAACGGTTCTCAAACACCGTTTCGGTTACGACGCTCGTTCCTTCGGATTTGAGCAGCAGTGCCATCATTTGCGACTGCATGTCGGTAGGAAATCCTGGGTAAGGGAGTGTTTTGATATCTACCGCCTTGAGTGGATGATTCGCCATCACGCGAATGCCATTCTCATCAGGCTCGATGGATACGCCCATCTCTTCCAATTTGGAAACGACCGGACCAAGATGATCTACAATCGCGCCTTCTACGTACACATCGCCGCCAGTAATCGCTGCAGCCACCATAAACGTGCCTGCCTCAATCCGGTCAGGAATGACCGTATGCTCGGTACCATGCAGTTTCTCAACGCCTTCAATACGGATCACACCGGTACCTGCGCCACGAACGATAGCGCCCATCCCGTTTAGGTAGTTAGCCAGATCGACAATTTCTGGCTCTCTCGCCGCATTTTCGATCACGGTAACCCCTTCAGCCAGAGTGGCAGCCATCATAATATTTTCAGTAGCACCTACGCTAGCTACATCCAAATAGATTTTAGCACCACGCAGTTTGCCGTTCACTTTCGCTTCTATATAGCCTTGTCCAAGACTGATCTCGGCTCCCAAAGCTTCGAAGCCTTTTAAGTGCTGATCGATCGGTCTTGTTCCAATGGCGCAACCTCCCGGCAGAGAAATCCGTGTATGCCCCATTCTTGCGAGCAAAGGACCCATGACCAGGAAAGACGCACGCATTTTCCGCACCCATTCATAAGGTGCTTCGCAAGAGGAAATAGCTTGGGCGTCAACCCTCATTACATTATTTGCATATGTAATGCCTGCACCTATGGATTCCAACACTTTGCTGATTGTAATTACATCGTCAAGAGGAGGCGCATCATAAATAGCGCTTACTCCTTCTTCCCCAAGAAGAGAGGCAGCGATGATCGGAAGAACTGAATTTTTTGCTCCGCTGACTTTCACGCTTCCGGTCAGTTTATTGCCACCGCGGACGATAAATTTGCTCATCATGATTCCCTCCGCGTTCATTTTTTTCCACAAATTCTGTATTCACAAGAAAAAACATTGTTAATTCCCTAACCTCCATCTTAACACCGACTATTTCATGGATACAAGCACTTTTTGGCGAATGAGACCCAGAACACAAATTTTACTAGATCTAAAGACCCAGTACCAATTTCAGCCGGTTCTTTCAATGAATACGGAGGGATTCTGGTGTACATCGAATCTGCTGTGTTAGACCTCATGGCAGTTATTGCAAAAGGTGTTATTCAAGCATAAAAACCTTGTTGTATTCATTGTTGACATAAAAAAATGTTATTATTCGACATAATCATTGCTCATCCGACTATTTTGGCCAAGAAAACAGCTGACTCATACCCAAAAGCCGTTACGCTAAAACATGTATTTGATCATTTGGCTCCAACTCAAATAATCCAGTATGAATTTAGCAACAAAATGCCCCAAGATAATGGCCAGCAACAATTGCAGCAGCTTTCCTTGGGCACTCTTCGGATGCCGGATAAACAAGTCCAACTTCAAATTTTGCAGAGCCCACCAAGACATGCCAATACAGATTAGAGAGACAATTATCGAAATCAAACCGTTGACACCCAAACCGCTAAACAGAGTATTGTTAAAGCTTGAATCCATCTTGCGCCTCCATCCTTATTAGCCTCAAAGAGGTTATTCAAAAAGTTCGCCTTTGATCACGAAGTGAATCAGGAAGCAACTCGGCATCGAATCTTGAATTCAGCCGGTCTTAGCCTACGCTTACGAAGAATATTTCCTTTGGAAATATTTCAGGTACTCAAGTACCCACTACAGGTGGCTGCTTACGAAGTCGTTTTCTACGAAAACGTGTAGCTCCGCTCCTCAGTCCCTATCTTCATCCAATTCAAGCATTTTGAAAAACGCATATCGGAAGCATATGCCTCGGTGCTGAAAACTGGCCTTTTTGAACTCGCACTTAAAATATTCTTAGGACCTATTATATAATACTGGTCTCTTCACCAAGAATCCAGCTTCAAATTCGTCATTTTTTAAATTTCTTTCAATAAAGCGCTTACTTTCACTAATTTATCATCATTTCATTTCCTCGGAAATATTTACATTTTCCTGAACCGAATTCAAATAATGCTACCTTATTCGACAAAACTTTATACTCAAAGCGATATGTTCCTTTTAACTACAAGAAAAAATACAATTAACCCTACAAATTATCATTTCCCTTATCCGAAAATATCCCACAAATTACAAGCAAGTCAACAGGTAAGGGAATCCAATAAAACAGCCCGTCTCAAAACGAAAGAGACGGGCTAAAGAGCTATTTTTTATGACTGTAAACGTTGATCCGGTTCATGGCTTTTTTCAGAGAAATTTCCGCACGACGGAAATCAATTTCATCCTGCTTGCTGCTGACTGCAAGACGGCGCTCTGCGCGTTCTTTGGCTGCCTCAGCACGCTGCAAATCGATTTCTTCCGCTACTTCGGCACTTTCAGCCAGAACAACCACTTTGTCCTTACGGATTTCCACGAAGCCGCCATTCACCGCGATCTGGCTCGTTTTCTTGCCAGTTCTGACGATAAGCGGAGCGACCTGAAGCGGGGTAACCATAGGAATGTGCCCCGGCAGGATACCCATATCGCCTTCCACACCCCGAACCGTCAGGCTTTCTACCTCTCCGGAATATGCCACATGATCCGGCGTCACAATTTCCAATAAAAAGGTACTCACTTTCATCCCTCCTGAACAGCTCGCATCGGAAGCCTAAGCTTCCCTTGCAGGACTTATTCCAGTGTTTTTGCTTTTTCTACGGCTTCATCAATCGTTCCTACAAAGAGGAAAGCTGCTTCAGGAAGATCATCGTGTTTACCATCGAGGATTTCTTTGAAACTGCGGATTGTTTCTTTGACAGGTACATACGTACCCGGCATGCCGTTAAATGCTTCCGCAACGTGGAATGGCTGAGACAAGAAACGTTGAACTTTACGCGCACGCGCAACGATCATTTTGTCGTCTTCACTCAATTCATCCATACCGAGGATCGCAATAATATCTTGAAGCTCGTTATAGCGGGCAAGCAGTTGCTTAACGCCTTGAGCTACGTTGTAGTGCTCTTCGCCTACAATTTCAGGTGCCAGAATACGGGAACTCGAAGCGAGTGGATCTACCGCTGGGTAGATACCCATTTCGGAAATCTTACGCTCCAGGTTGGTTGTCGCATCCAAGTGGGCAAATGTTGTTGCAGGAGCCGGGTCAGTATAGTCATCCGCAGGCACGTAGATCGCCTGGATGGACGTTACAGAACCTTTTTTCGTTGAAGTGATACGCTCTTGCAGCTGACCCATTTCTGTTGCCAGCGTAGGTTGGTAACCTACCGCGGACGGCATACGGCCGAGCAAGGCGGATACTTCGGAACCGGCTTGTGTAAAGCGGAAAATGTTGTCGATAAAGAGAAGCACGTCTTTGCCTTCTTGATCACGGAAATATTCCGCCATCGTCAGACCTGTCAATGCTACGCGAAGACGCGCGCCTGGCGGCTCGTTCATTTGTCCGAATACCATCGCGGTCTTCTTGATAACGCCGGAGTCGCTCATTTCATGGTACAAGTCATTACCTTCACGTGTACGCTCACCAACACCTGCGAATACGGAAATACCACCGTGTTCCTGAGCGATGTTGTTGATAAGTTCTTGGATCGCAACGGTTTTACCTACACCCGCGCCTCCAAACAGACCAATTTTACCACCCTTTTGGTAAGGCGCGAGAAGGTCGATAACTTTAATCCCTGTCTCAAGCATTTCAGCTTGTGTGGACAGTTCATCATATTTTGGAGCCTCACGGTGAATTGGGCTTTTTACTTCAGAAGTAACGTCGCCTGCCTCGTCGATTGGATTTCCGAGTACATTAAATACGCGACCAAGTGTTGCAGGACCTACCGGAACGGAGATTGGAGCGCCTTGATCGACGGCTTCCATACCACGTACCAGTCCATCTGTGGAGGACATGGCAATGCAACGTACCATGTTGTCACCAAGATGGTTTGAAGCTTCCAGGGTCAAGTCGATTTGGCGTCCGCCAGCGACAGTGCCCTCAATTTTAATCGCATTGTAGATTTGCGGAAGTTGACCTCTTTCGAACTCGATGTCGACAACCGCACCCATAATGCTGACTACGCGTCCTTTGTTCATCTTTTTGTTCCCTCCTACAAGTCTGCTTAAATGCAAACCTTCATCGTAAGCTGCAGAGCTTTACGCCATTTTCCGTTCATGGGTTTGTCATTGATTATGAAACTTTATTATTACACCTGAGCGTTGGCTCCGGCCACAATCTCGGAAATTTCCTGAGTAATGGCAGCCTGACGTGCACGGTTGTATGTCAGCGTCAATTCATTGATCAGCTTGGTCGCATTTTTCGTTGCGGAGCCCATCGCTGTCATTTTCGCTCCCAGTTCACTCGCCTTGCCATCCAGCATTGCGCTGAAAATCAAGGTTTCCGCGTATCTAGGCAAAAGCACTTCAAGCACGGCTTCCGGAGATGGTTCGTACTCGTAGCTAGCCGTTACGCCGGTTGCTTGAGCAGCCGTATTTTCCATAGGCAGAAGTTGATCCACTTCAGGAATTTGAGTCAGTGCGTTCACGAAACGGTTGTAACAGATAAACAGTTCGTCGATTTGCGAATCTTCAAATTGACGTACCGCTGCATAAGCGATCGACTTGATATCCGAGAAGGAAGGTGTATCGGATAGATCCGTAACCTCCTGAACGACCGGCATCTCCCGGCGGCGGAAGTAATCACGGCCTTTACGTCCGATGACGAAAATGACGTATTCATCGGAGGACTTGTGCTTCTCTTTAATCGTTGCCGACACTCTTTTCAAGATGTTGGCGTTGTATCCACCACAAAGACCGCGATCCGAGGTAATCACCAGATATCCAGTCTTCTTCACGGGGCGTTTCTCAAACATCGGATGCTTGATGCCTTTCGTACCGGAAGCGATGCTGGACACCACTTCTTTCAGCTTATCAGAGTAAGGACGGGCATGTTGTGCCATCTCCTGAGCTTTTCTGAGCTTAGCAGCAGCAACCATTTCCATCGCTTTCGTGATTTGCTTCGTACCTTGAATACTCTTAATCTGACGTTTAATATCGCGTAAACTTCTTGCCATGTTTTCACCACCTTCAAGCTTTGGCGAAGCCAAAGCTAACTTCGTAAGCATGAGCTTGCTTTGACTGGAGGTCAAAGCTGACTTCGTAAGCATAGGCTTAACCTTGGCGAAGCCAAAGTTACTTCGTAAGCATTCACTTAGCTTTGACTGGAAGCCAAAGCTCCCTAATATCTTAAAAAGATGAATCCGAGCCCTGCGGCCCGGTTCATGTTATTGACTTACGCTATAACAGCAAAGCCTCTTTTAAATTTCGCGATAGCTTCTTTCAGAGCCGCTTCGTTGTCAGCGCCCAGATCTTTGGTATCACGAATGGAAGCCAGGATTTCAGGATGATTGCTATCCAGGAACCCAAGGAATTCTTTTTCGAAGCGGCGGATATCGCCCACTGGAATATCATCCAGATGGCCTCTCACAGCCGTGTACAAGCTTGCAACCTGCTGCTCAACCTTAAGCGGCTGGTTAACCCCTTGCTTCAGAATTTCCATCAATCTTGCACCACGGTTCAAACGGGCAAGCGTCGATTTATCCAAATCGGAACCAAATTGCGAGAACGCTTGAAGCTCACGGTATTGAGCAAGGTCGAGCTTCATACCGCCGGCAACTTTTTTCATCGCCTTGGTTTGTGCAGAGCTGCCGACACGGGATACGGAAATACCCACGTTGATCGCCGGACGTTGACCAGAATAGAACAGCTCGGACTCAAGGAAAATCTGACCGTCTGTAATCGAAATTACGTTAGTCGGAATATATGCGGATACGTCGGAAGCTTGTGTTTCAATGAACGGAAGAGCGGTTAATGATCCTCCACCCAGAGCATCGCTCAGCTTCGCTGCACGTTCCAGCAAACGGGAATGCAGATAGAATACGTCACCAGGATAAGCTTCACGGCCTGGAGGACGTTTCAAAAGCAAGGAAAGTTCGCGGTATGCCGCTGCTTGTTTGGACAAGTCATCATAGATGATCAGGGCATGCTCGCCTTTGTACATGAAATATTCACCCATTGCACAGCCCGCATAAGGAGCGATGTACAAGAGCGGGGACGGCTCGGAAGCCGATGCGGTAACGACGATAGTGTAGTCCAAAGCGCCATGACGGCGAAGGTTTTCTACCACGTGCGCAACCGTCGACTGTTTCTGACCGATAGCCACATAGATACATTTCACGCCATTGCCTTTTTGGTTAAGGATCGTGTCGATCGCGATTTGCGTTTTACCTGTTTGACGGTCACCGATGATGAGCTCGCGTTGACCGCGGCCGATCGGTACCATTGCGTCGATCGCTTTGATACCTGTCTGCATTGGCTCATGTACGGATTTACGTTCGATAACGCCTGGTGCGTTATTTTCTACAGGACGGAAATCCGTTGTCTCGATCGGGCCTTTGCCATCCACAGGCTGACCCAGCGGGTTAACGACGCGTCCAAGCATTGCTTCCCCTACAGGAACCTGCATGATACGGCCGGTACGTTTAACCTGATCGCCTTCTTTGATTTCAGTGTAAGGGCCGAGGATAACGACACCTACATTGCTTTCTTCCAAGTTGAGCGCAAGGCCTACGACACCATTCGCGAATTCTACGAGCTCGCCGGCCATAACGTTGCCAATGCCGTGAACGCGGGCAATACCGTCGCTTACTTGAATAACGGTACCGACTTCGGATACCTCGATCTCTGATTTATATTGTTCAATTTGACTTTTAATCAGCGTACTGATTTCTTCAGGTCTGATACTCAAGTGTCTTCACCCCTATCTACTGTGCTCGTCTATTAAAAGACGTTTCAAGCCGTTCCAGCTTCCCTGCCAGACTTCCGTCATACAGCTTATCGCCGATCATGACCTTAATGCCACCGAGCAGGGTCTTATCAACCACGTTATTCACGCGAATTTTCTTATTAGCCAAAACTCCAAATTGTGCAGCAACGGTTTCCCGTTCCTGCTCACTCAGCGGATAAGTGGAGTACACCGTAGCATCCGCAATTCCGAGGCTTTCGCCTTCGATCCGAATATAGCTATCCAGAAGATCTGAAAGGAGATCAGCTCTGCCCCGCTCAATGAGCAGTTCAATCGTATTCACGACCGGCTGGGATACTTTATCTTGAAGGGCTTTCTTCAGCACATCCACTTTCACGGAGACGGAAATGCTAGGCGCGGAGATAAACTTCTGTACATCATCGCTTTGAAGAGCTTCTACGACGCTTTTCAGCTCCTGCTCGACTTCCAGTGTTTTCTGCTGCTGCGCAGCCACTTCAAACAGCGCCTTTGCATAACGCTTGGCTGCTAGTGTTTCCCGGCTCATGGTCTGCCTCCTACCTCTTTAAGGTATTGGTCCACAAGCTCTTCCTGCACGTTGTCGCTGCTTACTTCCTTCTCAAGCAGCTTGGAAGCGATCTTCACGGATACAGCTCCCACTTCGTTGCGCAGTTCCAAAACCGCTTTGTTCTTTTCGCTGGCGATTTCACGTACAGCTTCTTCCTTGATGCGCGTCGCTTCCTCTTTCGCTTGTGCCATCAACTGATCAGCATGCTTGCCACTCGTTTTCTTGGATTGCTCAATGATTTCATAGGCCTCTTTGCGTGCTGCCTCCAGAGCTTGCTTTTGCTCCTCTACATAAGAAACTGCCTGCTCACGGGATTGACTAGCTTCATTAATTTCCTGCAATACCATTTGACGCCGTTTTTCCAAGATCGAGAACAACGGTCCGAAAGCATATTTGCTCAGTAAAATATACAAAATGATTATCGCGATCATCGCGAGTACAAGGTTTTCCCAAACAAATTTCAACCTGTCCACTCCTTCCTAAGCAATGTACTCCAAACAAAGAAGGCGCGGAGGGCAACTGCCTCCCCGCCATATCTCTGTTGTTCTTAAGATGCCATACCGTAGAACAAAAATGCCAGTACAACGCCGATGAGAGGCAATACTTCGATCAAGCCTACGCCGATATACATTGTTGTTTGAAGAGTAGATTTTGCTTCTGGTTGACGGGCAATCCCTTCAACCGTTTTGCTGATTACCAAACCGTTACCAATACTAGCGCCGAACGCGCCCAAACCTGCTACAATCGCAGCTGCTAATAATGCCATTGCTCCCATTCTAATTATCCTCCTTAAAATGTAAACCATAATTTTAGTCTTTTATAGAGATAAATTCTCTTGTTAAGAGACTTATTACTAATGTTCATGTTCCTCATGAGATTCAACATTTTGCGATAAGTATACCATCATCAATATCGTAAATACGAAAGCTTGGATGGTGCCGATAAAAATACTGAATCCTTGCCATGCCATAAGCAGAGGTATAGACATTACGGTACCAATTATTCCAAGTTTCGATAACCCCATGATTGTGGAGATCAACACTTCGCCGGCAAAAATATTCGCAAACAAACGGATCCCATGCGTCAACAACTTCGAAAGAGTCTCTATAATATTAATTGGGAAAAAGAAAACAAATGGTTGGAAGTAGTGTTTGAAGTATGCCTTGGTATTTTTAACAATCCCAATCCCGTGGGATAAGAGGAATACTACAAGGGCAAGACCCATGGTAACTCCCAAATCGGCTGTTGGCGACTTCCACCAAACAACCCCAACTCCCTCTGCATGCGACTTTTGCAACCCTTCGGTTACACTGACGATCTCTTGTCCAAAAATATGGGCTTTTGCTGGGTCATGGTAATCCGTGACAATACTAAACGGAAGACCAAGCATGTTGCCCACAAAGATGAACATGATCATTGTCAAACCTAGCCCAACAAAATGCTTCCCTTTTTCCATGCTCATTGTGCTAGAAATGATATTTCTAACAAATTCAACCGCCCATTCCATAAAGTTCTGCATTTTGCCAGGATTCTCTACGGATAGGTTCCTTGTAGCCATCTTGGCCACAATAAAAACAATCAAGCAAGTGACAATCAGCATCAATACAATAGAAAGATCAAGACGAAATCCACCTAACATGATTATTGGAGATTCATGCAATTTTCTCACCCCTTTCTCAGCGCAGTTTCTTGTTGAAATAGATCCCTATTACTAACAAAGAAAATTGTGCTACTACCAGACCAAATACGACAGCGTATAAGTTGAAATAAACAGGGTACTTAGTAGCCAGAACCACAGCCATGATCGCAAAGAAAACCCTAGTGATAAATCCCATACCCATACGTTTTGTCTTACCTTCGGAAATAGCCGTTGTTACCGCTATCACCTTGAAGCCTAGGTAAAGGGCATTAACACAGCTTACCCCTGTTCCCAATGCCATACCCAAAAATATATCCTTATATCCCGGCACTAATATTGCCATTATAAAACATAAACATACAAGAGAAAGCACAAATACTAACATTTTCCTTTGATATATGGATAGCTCATTCATCGCGGTCCACCATCGTAGGTTTTAAGATAATGTAAAGACTCAGGATGCCTACTCCCATCCCCACAAGAACGCCTGCGGCGACCCAAAATCCACCACCCCCCCAAACTCTTTCCAACCATGACCCAAGATAATAACCGGAAAAAGTACAGGTGGCCATAACGATACCAAACAAGGTAACATAGCTTAATGACTTCCAAACTTCACCACTAGGCTTATTGCTAGGATAAGGCTTCTTAGGTTTACTCATCAGCTTCCCACCCTCTAATCCCAGTTCATTTTACTGAATGTCACAAGAGTTTGTCAATTGAGTAGATTCATGTCATTTTTGCCCGAAACTATGAAAATAATCACAGCAAGCCACTGCAAAAACCGTGTAAACCGTACAGTTTAACTGTATGCTGTATTATTTACCCAAAGAATATGGGTCAACTTCACTTTGTGAACATTTTGTGAAATTGTTTGGGCCGTTCTTTTACGATGCCAAAATGATGTAGGATTGCCTGAACGATCCGTTCCGACGCCTTGCCGTCTCCATATGGATTGGCAGACTTACTCATCGAATCGTAAAGCGCCTGATCAGTCAGCAAAGCTTTGGTGCGCTCATAAACCTTCTCCTCATCCGTGCCTACCAGCTCGAGCGTGCCAGCGTCAATCCCTTCAGGACGTTCGGTCGTGTCACGGAGTACAAGGACAGGCACGCCAAATGAAGGAGCTTCCTCCTGGAGTCCCCCAGAATCTGTTAAAATCAGATGCGTATGCGGATAGAAATTATGCAAATCCACCACATCCAGCGGATCGATCAGCTTGATTCTAGGATGTCCGCCAAGCACGGCATGCGCCGGTTCCTTGACTGCAGGGCTTAGATGTACTGGATAAACGATGGCGATATCTTCAAATTCATCGGCAATCCGTTTAACTGCCCGGAAAATATTCATATGCGGTTCGCCCTGGGATTCACGGCGGTGTGCAGTCATGAGAATGAGCTTTTTGCCGGCGGCCCATTCCAGCACCGGGTGCTGGTAGTTTGGCTGTACGGTATATTGAAACACATCCGTTACGGTGTTGCCTGTGACATATATTCTTGATTCATTTTTGTTTTCCTTCTTTAAATTTCCAGCAGACCATTCCGTTGGCGAGAAATGGAGGTCGGCCAAAACGCCTGTTAGTTGACGGTTCATCTCCTCAGGATAAGGAGAAAGCTTATTCCAGGTCCGAAGCCCCGCTTCAACGTGCCCTACCTGGATTTGTTGTAGGAACGCTGCGTAACTTGCCAGGAAGGTCGTCAGCGTGTCCCCATGAACCAGCACAATATCCGGCTTTGCTTCGCGCAAAACAGGCTCCAATCCTTCCAGCACGCGGATGGTGATTTCATTCAGCGTTTGGCGGTCTTTCATAACATCCAGATCATAATCCGGCGTAATCTTAAAAACTTCAAGCACCTGATCTAACATTTGACGGTGCTGCGCCGTGACGCAGACAACCGATTCGATATGTTCGGGATGCTTTTGAAGCTCCAGAATGAGTGGAGCCATCTTGATGGCTTCTGGACGCACGCCGAAGATCGTCATCACTTTTATTTTAGACATGAGTTATACCCTCTTTTCGCTTACTTGGTTCCGTATAGACGATCTCCCGCATCGCCAAGGCCAGGTACGATGTATCCATGGCTGTCCAATTTTTCATCAAGCGCAGCGACATAGATGTCTACATCGGGATGAGCTTCCTGCACGGCCTTAACACCTTCCGGAGCTGCAATCAGATTCATCATCTTAATCTGGGTGCAGCCGCGTTTCTTCAGCACGTCAATCGCTGCAATCGCGGATCCGCCCGTAGCCAGCATCGGATCGATCACGATCAACTCACGTTCAGTTACATCAGTAGGCAGCTTGGTGTAATATTCTACAGGCTGTAGCGTTTCTGGATCACGGAACAGGCCTACATGGCCTACTTTGGCCGCAGGAATGAGTTTCAGAATGCCGTCGAGCATGCCAAGACCCGCACGCAAAATCGGAATCAGTCCGAGCATACGTCCGGCAAGAACCTTGCCATCCATTTCGGCGACAGGAGTTTGAACCTTAACCGTTTCCAGCGGAACCTCACGCGTAATCTCATAAGCCATTAAAGAAGCAACCTCATCAACAAGTTCACGAAAATCCTTTGTGTTTGTCCGCACATCACGGATAAAAGTCAGCTTGTGTTGAATCAAGGGGTGATCACAAATCACCAGTTTTCCCATTTTTTGTCCCTCCGGTAATTGTAAGTCTTAGTGCTGCCAGTGCCGGTTTGCCTAGTGCAAATACGTGCAGGTACACAAATCTTGTTTATTATATCATTCCCGTAAATGAAATTGCACCTACGTTTCACATGTTTTATTTTCGCCATAATATGCAGAGGATTAAACCTTTTGCGGCATCCAAATCGTTACAAAATGTAAATCCATTACCGACCAGGTCTATTGCGCCAGCAAAAACCCTTACTACACAAATAACCCCACAAAGAGTATCGACGTTCTCAAAGAGGGGCGCTTTTGCAGAGCAAAAGTACGGAGTGGAGTCTATACTTCGATGCTTATTCCAAATACTTTGCGGGGACCCTTCTATGATCTCAAAAAAGGCTGGAGGTTCGTTCGTCCTCCAGCCTTTCCCTATATGTTATCAGGGCGCGATCAAGAAAACTTTTCTTGATCGCGCCTAGATCATTCAATTGCCGAAAGTAGCTTAGGCGAAGGGCAGTTTTCGTGCAAATATGATTCGCTATTTCTTTGATCGCCCCTTAGTAGTTCAGTTCAGGATACAGCGGATATTGATCCGTCAATTCCTTCACCATAGCTGCCGCCTCGGAAAGCACGGTTTCGTCTTTCGGCTGTTTCAGCGTCATGGCGATGATCTTGCCGATCTTCACCATCGCGGCTTCATCCATGCCGCGCGAAGTGATGGCAGGGGTACCGATTCGGATGCCGCTCGTTACAAATGGGCTGGTCGGATCAAATGGAATCGCATTTTTATTGACCGTAATGCCGATGGAATCGAGAACTTTCTCCGCGTCTTTCCCCGTAATGTTCACACTGCGGGTATCGACCAGCATCAAGTGGTTGTCCGTACCGCCGGATACCAGGTTCAATCCTTCGCCGATCAGTGTTTCAGCCAGAACCTTGGCGTTTTTCACGATGTCTTCGGCATACGTCTTGAAGGAAGGATCAAGGGCTTCACCAAGAGCCACGGCTTTGGATGCGATCACGTGCATAAGCGGGCCACCCTGGCTGCCCGGGAATACCGCTTTGTCAATCGCCTGTGCCCATGGTTGTTTGCACAGAATCATACCGCCGCGGGGGCCGCGCAATGTTTTGTGCGTTGTCGTCGTTACGAAATGGGCATGCGGCACCGGACTTGGATGGACGCCTGCGGCAACCAGACCCGCAATATGAGCCATATCAACCATAAACAAGGCACCTACATCATTTGCGATGGAAGCCAAAGCTTCGAAATCGATGATACGCGGATAAGCGCTAGCGCCGGCAACGATCATACGCGGGCGGTGCTTGAAAGCGGCTTTGCGAACTTCGTTGTAATCGATGAGGAAGCTGTCTTCCTGTACGCCGTAGGCTACAAAATTGTAAAGCTGGCCGGAGGCGTTGACAGGGCTGCCGTGAGTCAAGTGGCCGCCATGGGCAAGGTTCATACCGAGGACGGTGTCGCCAGGCTTAAGGGCGGCAAGGTATACAGCCATGTTCGCTTGAGCGCCGGAATGCGGCTGAACGTTGGCATGCTCTGCGCCAAACAATTGCTTTGCACGGTCGCGGGCGATATCCTCGACGATATCGACGCGTTCGCAGCCGCCGTAATAACGTTTGCCGGGATAACCTTCCGCATATTTGTTCGTGAGGACGGAGCCCATGGCTTCTATAACCGCTTCACTGACGATATTCTCCGAAGCAATCAGCTCGATGTTACTACGTTGACGCTTCAATTCCAAATTCATCGCATCCAATACAGCCGGGTCCTTCTTACGCAATTGATCCATAATTCCTTGTTCCTCCCCATAGGTTATCTTTTAGTACTGTTAATCGCAAAGATGGGCATTGCCCTCTTTCGGCTGTACATCAAGCGTATATACCGCCCGTTCTCCCCCGATCAGCTTCGGCCGGGTAAACGCGGCATTGACTCGCGCCTCCCCGATATAGCGGACCTGCGTCCGGTAAGGAACGGCCACCCGCCGCAGATGCATGCCGATCAGCGTTTCCCCGATATCGATCCCCGCATCCGCTTCGACGCTCTCGGCCAAACATGGTTCCTTCATAGCGCGGTAAGCTCCGCTAGCCATAGAGCCCCCAGCTTTAGGAACTGGCACAGCGGCCACCTCAGTCAGACGAAGTCTGTTTAACAAGGAACGTTCCATCACCAATGCGCGGTTCAAGTGTTCGCAGCACTGATAGGCTACATCAAAACCAAATTCGTCCTGAACCTCGCGAATTCCTGCCAACAGCTCGCTTGCCACTTCGACCGCTCCCGAGGTGCCGATGCGGCGCCCAGCCACCTCACTGGTGCTGGTTCCGACAACGACAACCTTGCCGGGTCCAAGCCCCGCATGTTTGGCTAACTCGCGCAAAACACTTGATGCCTGTTCTTTGATTGACACTTCCGATGGAATGCGTTGTTCAGAATTTTCCATGGCGGTTGCCCCCTTATTGCTGCAGATAGCGCTTTTCGATCGCCTTGATCTTGTCGACGCGTCCGATATGCCGCTCGCCTTCGCTAAATGGCGTACCGAGCCAAATTTGCGTTATCTCCCCGGCTAGGCCAGGACCGATGACCCGCTCGCCCATCGCCAGCACATTTGAGTCGTTATGTTCTCTCGTTGCTTTCGCCGAAAAAGTATCATGAACAAGCGCGCAGCGGATGCCGGGGATTTTGTTGGCAGCGATGCTCATGCCGATCCCGGTACCGCAAATCAGAATGCCGCGATCAGCTTCACCCGAGACAACCTGCTCGCATACAGGCAGGGCGTAATCGGGATAATCCACGGAATCAGCGCAGCTGCATCCCACGTCCACAACCTCATGTCCCATTTCCTGAATGACAGCGATGATGTCTTCCTTTAAACGTATTCCCGCGTGGTCTGTTCCGACAGCAATCTTCATGTTTTGAAAAACCTCCCTGAATTTCATGCTATTGTGATTTCTTTTTTCATTATACCCTATTTCGAAGTCACAAGACGAACATCCCCAGACAAGAAGAATCATTTAAAATCCTTCTCGATGTTTGGCGGGAACCCATCAAAAATACAAAAAAGAGCAGTCCGCGAATGTCCGCAGAATTGCTCTTTTGCCCAGGCGACCGGCCGTATATTCCGGTGCTCCATCGTGGTTTATCCCACATTTGTCGCCAGTTACACCGGAACCGAAGTTTTTCACAATCATCATAAATCATTCAGCGCCGAAATGCAACGGATAAAGAAGCGGAAGAACGCACTATTTCTTCTTAAACCGCTTCAGCTTGCGAATAAGCTGGCGAAAAGGTTACTCCGAAGTCCATTTATCTAGCAGGCATTCAATGGCCGTGCGGATTTCCGCTGCCGCCATATCGTAATCCTCGCGGGTGCCACCGTAGGGATCCGATATATCAAAGTTTGGAATACGCTGCTGAATTTCAATCAGCCTTTCCCGTTCCCCATCGCCGAGTTCCTGTCCAAGGGACCGATTAACCTCCCAAGTCGCATAAAGGCCATCCAGCTCCTTCAGGTCATTCAGCACATTTTCATCGTTTTCCGCATATTCCTTCAGCGTAAACACTTTGTCAGCGACTTGCGGAAAAATCCGGATCACATGCTGCTTATGCCCCTGGGTCAGCGTGAGTATTACATCAGACCAATTCACCGCATCCAGTCTCAAAGGTTTGGACGTCAAACACTCATCGATATCATGATCACGCAAAACCGCCTCCGCATGCCGGGACATAGTTATTCCTTCCATGGCTGCCACGCCAGCTGAGCGCGCCTCCACCTCTATTCCCCGTTCCTTCGCCATTTTGCGAAGCAGAGCTTCCGCCATCGGGCTGCGGCATGTGTTCCCTGTACACACAAACAAAATATGCTTCACGCCATACGCACCTCCCGGATTATTCTATGGCGTTTATTGTATCAAAAGATAATAGCAAGGCCAAATGCCAATAGAATCGCTCCTCCTAGCGCCTCCCCATAATCACCCAAATTGCGGCTGGCACTCCGGCCAAGCAAAAGCCCAAGCACCGACATGATCCCCCCAAAGAAACCAAAGGCAAGCACGGTCAGAACCAGATTGCTCCGGAACATACCTAAGGAGACCCCAACGGAAAAAGAATCCACGCTCACACTTAAGGCAACCAAAATCATTCCCGGCAGCGAACGATGGTCGATCAGGCGGATTTCGCCCCCGCCTTTAAATGAATTCCATACCATATGAATCCCGAGAAGGATTAGCAACCCTCCTGCAGCGTACGACGTCACCTGTCCCAGCAGAGAGCTGACATAATGGCCGGTAAACATACCTAAAAGCGGCATAACGATATGGAAAATTCCGATGAGGAAGCTCATCTTCAACACATCCAGCAAACGGATCCCCTTCATGCCGATCCCGATGCCCAAAGAAAATGCGTCCATTCCCAAAGCAGCGGCCATAATCAAAATCGCAATCAGCTGCCCCAAATCGGCAGATGTCTCATACATTCGAACGCCCCCAAGTCCGTTAGGTTCTTGTACAACCATATGCGGACAAGAGGACAAACATGACTTGTACATCGGCCAAGCTCGGATGTGTATGTAGTCGACAACAGCCATCCAAGCATGCCCCGGACCACCACCGTGCACACAGGTAGCAGTGCACACGGTATATAACGACATATACGACGTGTCGTTACCACCAAACGGCGAGAAGGGAAGCAATAACAACTGGGGCTAATAGCCAGTCTGGTGTAGAATGCCCAAATCCAAGTTAGTGAGTGAGTATAAAAATTTGCCGAATGAATGTTTGACATTCCGACACGATGACGCACAACTGAGGGTGCGTATCGTCGACGGCGAACGAAGGCCGTAGTCACGGATTAGGTTAAGTTAGCGCATCTGACTTCCTAGATGGATTACTTCTTGGCCTGCGGCCTTGCGCAGCCGATTCATGATCGCTGCGCCAAGACCGTCTTCCAGGCAAGCCTCGGACAAAATAAATTCGATATGTTCCTCATCCATGCGCCGCAGGGCGGCATACAATCGGTGCGCAGCCGTGCCCAAATCGGACAGGCTTCCCAGCGATTCGATGCAATCCGCATGATAGCGGCTGATATGCTCGTCAAAGGCGAGTACCCCCGTCCGCACTCCGTCTGCTGCGGCCTTCTGCAAGCTACCGCTGATCCACTCGGACACCTCGGAAGGCGAGTCTCCGGTGACAATGCAAAGCGTTCCCTTCGGCGCATAATGGGTATATTTCATGCCTGGCGCACGGGGAGCCAACTCGCTGCCGGACCCTGCAGCCGCAATAAGCGCAGGATCCAAATGCACGGGTACGCCCGCCGCCTGCGACAGCTGTTCTAGAGTAACCCCTCCGGGACGCAATACAGTAACACTCCCGTCATCCAATATCTGAACGACGGTCGATTCCAAGCCAACGCCCGTCGCGCCGCCATCGACGACGCCGTCGATGGAACCCGCGAGATCTTCCAGGACATGGCCTGCAAGTGTCGGGCTCGGGCGTCCAGAACGGTTTGCGCTCGGAGCCGCAACCGGGCATCCGGATGCCTCAATCAAAGCCAGCGCCACCGGATGGTCAGGCATGCGGATGCCCACGGTATCAAGTCCTGCCGTCACGCGAGGGGATAAGACATCCGGCTGCACCGGCAGCACGACTGTGAGCGGTCCCGGCCAGAGGGCATCCATCAGCCTCCGCGCCGTAGTGCCCACATGCTGAACCAGTCCGTCCAGTTGGGAGTCATCGGATATATGTACAATAAGCGGATTATCCGATGGTCTTCCTTTGGCCGCAAATACCGCTTCCACCGCCGAAGTAGAGCGGGCATCCGCGCCAAGGCCGTATACGGTTTCGGTAGGAAATGCAATCACACCGCCCCCGCGAAGCAATGCCGCTGCTTCCTGCAGTTCTTCTTTCAACTTTGAAGGCGCGGACATCGTCTCCGGATCAATCCGCCAATATGGAGTGGACGGTAAGTCCGTCCCGTTTTCTTTTTCTGCTTGCGCCATTTCTATCCCGTCTTTCTATCAATTAATCATCCGTATATTTGAGAATTGATCCAAACATACGAAACCCTAGATGCCATCATCAAGAATGGAAATATTTTTATGTGAGAAAAGCCAGCATGCAGCATTATACCGCATTCTGGCCATACCTGAGTATTCATTAAACCATTTAAAAAGATTCAAAAATCCCTGCATTCGGAATCAATTTCATAATGGAATCATACGAGGATTATGAAATTGATTCATTTGTGCATCTATTTTCTCACTTTTAGTGGCAATCGGACAAATTCCTGCGATAGTACATCTTTTCCCGGATAAATATTCGAATTAGACTTGTATAGCCTCAAAATGCTTGCACTTTTGCATGCTTTTCCGTGTGGAGCAGGCTAAACGCTTGAAAAAGATGCAGATTTGCAGGTTTTCCAAGCCATAGATTTCTTAATCACAAGTTTCCCAAACTATAGATTTTTTTGAGCTGCTGTATTTTCAATTAGCAGATTTTCCAAGCGATAGATTTTCTGTCAACCTTATTTTCAATTTTGAGCTGCTGTATTTTCAATGAGGCAAAGATCCACTAACATTTCCAAACTTTTTTAGGCTCAAGCATCATAATTAGAGCGAAAGTAGCGGAAGGGACGGAATCAGTCTAACTCTGTTCATTTCCCCCTAGAACAAAGATTTGAACCAATCAACAATCCCTTTTAGCAGATCCCAAAGGAAAAACCGCACTTTTGGTTCGGAGTTTTTGTCCGGCATCAGTTCTTGAGCTCCAGACGTTTGCTCCTTCGACAGCGACGGGCTGTAAGCCGTTTTCTTAACCTGGACATCCTTGCTCTGACTCTTACCTGCTTTCAAGTCATCCTTGCTCTGACTCTTGCCTGCTTTCAAGTCGCCTTTACCCGTCTCCGCTTTAGCCGCAGCCGTTTGTGCAGCCGCCTCGCCACTGCCTGCATCGATAAAGCAGAGCGGTGGAAAAAGTACGCACCACCAGTTCTGGCCTTTGCCCGCACCAAGCGTGATCCGCAGCGCTTCATAATTGCCTGCAGGATATACGGTGCCTCCATATAATTTCGTCGGAAAAGGGACAACTGCCAGCTCGACATTGTAATCGTAGCCGATCCCCCTTTTCTCCAGCTCTTTTCCTACCAATTCATTCAATTCCGGAAGATGATGGCGAATCGCCCTGCGCGCTTCATCCAGACTTTGTGGATTCTCAAGGTCCTGAACCCAGCTGTCCATTTGTTCGACCACCGCGTCGCGGATTTGACGTTTGACGAGCTGGTCATCCGGATTATCGGAATTAGCCAGAATACGAAGGCGTATGGATTCCTGCGGAATCGGTCCTCCAGCCACAGCCGCGTCCGTTTTTTGAGCCTCCCAGGTCATAGCCAACATAAACATTATACAAAAAATAATAGCGGTATTCTTTACTAACGACCGGAGACGGTCTTCTTTTTGCTGATCTTTAAACATGCCAGTCAAGCCCCCTCTATCAAATCCTCCATATGATACTGACCAGTATGTCCGGATTTGATAGAGTCTAAACCTCTGTTTCTATGAAACTACCAAGCAAAAAAAGAGGCCGCCCCTCCAGCATCTGCAAAAAAAGATTTGGTGGGCGGTCCATATTCGCTATTCCTTCAGAAAAGGGTTTTATCAGGCCTGTTCGGTTACTTCGGTTTCTTTTGTTAATTTGGTTTCTCTTGTTAATTTTGTTTCTTTTGTTGCCTTGGTTTCTTTTGTTGCTTTTGTAGCTTTTGTTGGTTTGGCTGCATTAGTTGCTTTGCTTGATTTGCTAGCTGAAGCCTTTGATGGCGCCGTCACGATATGTTCCTCGTTGACCTCATGGCCATGAATGCGCACGCTCATCACAATGCCGATACTAGCCATATTGATCAGCAAAGAGGTGCCGCCGTAACTGATAAAAGGCAGCGTAATCCCCGTAAGCGGCATTAGCCCGATAAAAGCTCCGATATTTTCAAAAATCTGATAGAGCATCATCGACACGACACCGACAATAAGCAGGGGACCAGCCCGATCCCGGCATTCCAGGCAGATCAAAATCATGCGGTGGATCAGAATGAAATACAGCAGGAGCACAACAGATGCGCCCACAAACCCAAACTCCTCTGCAATCGCCACGAAAATAGAGTCCGAATACGTATACGGAACGCGACCCGACTGCACTGACTTTCCTTCCATATAACCTTCGCCCATCATTCCCCCGGAGGCGATGGCCAGCTTGGCGTTTTTCGTATGGTACGAGGCTTTGGCCGTTGCCTTATCCGGAACCAACCAAGGGTCAATCCGTTCCGTCCAATGCTCCCGGTGAATTTTTATCATAAATTTCTCGATATCATCATGAAAATGGATATATGAGAAAATGCCGCTCACGGCGACTGCCCCCAAGATGATAAGAGCAAAGAAAGCATGAAGAAACTTAATGTTGCCGACCCACAAAAGACCAAGCAGGATCAGCACGTAGCTGAGCGCATTTCCGAGGTCATTCTGAATCATGACAAGCGCGAACGGAATGAACGTCAAGCCGCCGATCGGCAGCACGTCGCTCCATAAGGAGAGTCTAGCTTTTGGCCTTTTCATCAACAAATAGGTCAGAAAAATAATCAAAATCAACTTAAACAACTCGGCAGGCTGAAGGCTGAAGCCCCCGACCTGAAACCATCCCTGAGCCCCGTTGACATCCGATCCCAAAAAGTTGACTGCGATTAGCAGCACAATCCCGAATAAATAAATATAAAGCGCATATTTGACGAGCCATTTATAATCCGTTAAGACCAGCCCGAAAAAAGCAACAAAGGCCAGAATGTAAAAATACATCATTTTGATGTGGAATCCTTCGAATTTGGTCCCTACCGTAACACTGTATATTGTCATCAGACTTATGCCCATAAATAGAAACAGTATGAACACGACGACATAATCCACTTTTTTTAGCTTCTGAAACATGTGCTATCCCCCTTGCAGGCCTTTTCCGCCCCTTCTTGCCGCAATGCATATTAGAACTCACCTGTCTATTGTAAAGGAATAGCAGTGTCATATTCAATTCCTGATAAAACCATTACGGATGCGCTGCAAGGCTTTGCCAACCCAACTTACTTCCACCGGTTTTTCAGAAAGCGTGAATGGCTCCTCCTCTTCCTGTCCGTGAATTCGGATGCTCATGGCAATACCTACGCTTATCATGTTGATCAATAGCGAGGTCCCTCCGAAACTAATAAAGGGAAGCGTGATGCCAGTAAGTGGCATCAGCCCAATAAAAGCACCGACGTTTACGAAAATCTGGTATACGAACATGGCAATAATCCCCGTAATCAGGTATGGCCCCGCCCTGCCCTTGCAATCAGCTGCGATTAGAATCATCCGATGAATCAGAATGAAATAAAGCAGAAGTAATACCGAAGAGCCGATAAATCCATATTCCTCTGCGATTTGTACGAAAATCGAATCGGCGTAGGCCAGCGGAACCCGCTCAGACTGGATGCTCGTCCCCTTCATGTACCCCTTGCCTTCAATGCCGCCCGAGCCAATGGCCAAATTCGCGTTATAGGTCTGCCAGCTGACGTCGCGGGAAGCAAGCTCAGGTACGAGCCAGGGGTCAAAACGCGCAATCCAGTGTTTTTTGCCCAAATCCTCGCTGATCAACTTGACCGCCTTGTCATGGTAATGAATATACGCCTGAATGCCGCTGAATACAGCAACGAAGATAACGACGAGTGTGATAAGCGAATGGGCGTATTTCATATTACCAACCCAAAGAAGTCCAGCCAGAATCACCATATAACTGAGCGCATTGCCAAGATCATTTTGCGCCATGACGAGCAGCCATGGTACAAACGTAACGAGGCCAAGAGGCACCACGTCGCGCCATAAAGAAAGCTTGTGTTTACGTTTCCTCTGGAGTAGGTAAGAAATAAAAATAATGAGAAACAATTTGAACAATTCCGCAGGCTGAAGGCTGAGGCCGCCCGGGAGCGTCATCCATCCCCTGGCTCCGTAATACTCATTGCCAATAAACAACACCATTACCAGCAATGCAAGCCCAAAGAGATAAATGTACAAGGCATACTTGATCAGCAACTTATAGCTGACCAATGAGAAAATCAAAAAGGCCACGAAACCGACAGCGTAATAAACAGCCATACGCTCCGCATAATGTCCGACCTTAGGTCTGCCCGCAGTGACGCTATAAATGGAAAATAAACTGAAGGCCATAAGCGCTAGCAGGATCAATATGATGGACATATCCATTCGTTTGAAATTCTGCGGCATGCGGCATCCTCCAAATTGTACAGGATTTAACGACAACCCCGGGTCCCATGATCTCTATTGTAGTTTAAACCGGATGCAAAGGAAAATTAGCGTGGCACGCTTGAGACGCCGAGTACATGGCGCTCTATGCCGGCTAGATCTGGGACGATGATAATCTCGTCCCAGTGGCCCGCGCCGCGCAGGAGCTCTGCGACATCCTGCGCTTGCCCCTGCCCGAGCTCAAACCCGATGAGCCGGGGCGGGGCCTGGAGCAGCGGCAGCTGCTCCATCATGATGCGGTACGGCGCGAGCCCGTCCGTACCGCCATCCAGTGCGGTGCGCGGCTCATGGTCGCGCACCTCCTGCTGCAGGCCGGGAATATCGGCCGCAGGGATGTACGGCGGGTTGGACACGAGAATGTCCAACCATCCGCCCGCAAACGGCTCCAGCAGGTTGCCTTCTAGGAAGGCAACCTCCGCGCCGTTTGCGGCGGCGTTGCGCGCGGCAACCTGCAGCGCGTCCGCCGATATGTCGCTGGCGCACACATGCCAGCGCGGGGCGTGCAGCGCCAGCGTGACAGCGATGGCGCCGCTGCCAGTGCCGATATCGGCGCACTCGAGCGGACGCTGTACGCCGTCATCGCTTGCGCCGCCACTTGGCGCGCCGCCCGCCGGCCACAGGCGCTTCGCCTGCATAAGCACGGCCTCAACGAGCAGTTCCGTTTCCGGCCGCGGAATCAGCACGGCTGGCGTCACTTCAAACGGGATGCCGTAAAACTCCTGCTCTCCCGTGATATATTGCAACGGTTCGCCGGCTCCCCGGCGCGTAACCACCCGCTCCCACGGCGCTCTGCGCTCCTCAGGGAAAGGCTCGGGCAACGCCATATAATAGGCTGCCCCTTCCATCTGCAGCACATGCTCTAGCAGCAGTTGGGCACTGCGCTGCGGCTCCGTGACTCCGCAAGTTGTTAAAAAAGAGGAAGCCTCAACGAAGGCTTCCCGTATCGTTTGCTTTGGCGACATCACAAATGTGGTTACATGCAAAGCATTATTCCCCTTTTTCCATCATTTCTGCCTGTTCGGCAATGTTCAGTGCCGAGATGATCTCCTCGATTTCACCGTTCATCACCTGGTCCAGCTTGTGCAGCGTCAGACCGATGCGGTGGTCGGTTACCCGGCTTTGCGGGTAGTTATAAGTCCGAATCCGTTCACTGCGGTCTCCAGTACCGACTTTGCTTTTACGTTCCCCGGCATACTTCGCTTCCTCTTCTTGGCGTTTAACGTCGAAGATCCGGGCGCGAAGCACCTGAAGCGCCTTATCTTTGTTCGAGTTCTGGGATTTGCCGTCTTGACAGGTTGCCACGATCCCTGTCGGAATATGCGTCACACGCACCGCCGATTTGGTCGTGTTGACGGATTGTCCGCCCGCACCACTGGAACAGAATGTATCCACGCGGATATCCTTGTCGTGAATCTCGATGTCGAGGTCTTCAACCTCTGGCATAACAGCTACCGTTGAAGTCGACGTATGAATCCGGCCCCCGGATTCCGTCGCAGGAATACGCTGCACGCGGTGCGCGCCGCTTTCGTATTTCATTTTGCTGTACGCGCCTTTTCCGTTGATCATGAAGATGACCTCTTTGAAGCCGCCAAGATCGTTCGTGTTGGCATCCATCAGCTCCACGCGCCAGCCCTGGTTATCGGCATAGCGGGTGTACATGCGGTAGAGGTCAGCCGCAAACAACGCAGCTTCGTCGCCGCCGGCCGCGCCGCGGATTTCAATGATCACGTTTTTATCATCATTCGGGTCTTTAGGCAGCAGCAAAATGCGAATGCGCTCATCAAGCTCCGTCTGACGGGTGGAAAGCTCGTCGATTTCCATTTTCACCATCTCACGCATTTCATCATCAAGCTTTTCGCCCTGCATGACTTTGGCCGCTTCCAGCTCTTCCGTTACAGTTTTATATTCAGTATAAGCCTCAAAGGCAGGTTGTAAGTCAGATTGTTCTTTCGAATATTCCCGAAGTCGCTTGCTGTCGTTCACAACATCTGGATCACACAGCAACTCGCTTAGCTTTTCATAGCGGTCTGCCAAGGCTTGCAATCGGTCCAACAAGGGGATCACCTCTCCTGTGTTTTTAATATATTGTAGTTATTTTAAGTACTTTCGGTAATGAATGAAGAAAACGTCGTTTATCCCGTTATTAAACCATGGACAGACGACTTTTTATTATATCATGAAATATGCATATTTACCAGCTTTGAATTAGTTAAGGGATTTAGCTCATTTATATATGGCTAAAGAAGGACCGTTAAAAGTTATTCTTGCCTTTCGGATGGGGATAGAAAATAATGGATGTGCCTTGAAAAAATATTTTTAAAAAGTTTGCAGGGATACGAAAATATGTGGCGTCAAACTAATCGAACGGGAAGGAGGGGAGAAGACTGGAAGAGTTGCAATGGGTCCGGGCCGTCAAAGCCGGCCATCCGGAAGCTTATAAGTTTCTGGTGCAGCGGTACCAAAACATGGTTTACCACGTGTGCCTTAAAATAACATTCGATGACATCTCGGCCAAAGATTTGTCGCAGGACATATTTATGAAGGCATACTCAGCACTGCCCGCCTTCCGTGAAGATTCCTCCTTCTCCACCTGGCTCTACCAGATTGCCGTCCGCAAATGTCTCGACTGGAAACGCGCGCAACAGCGCGAGCAGACGCGGCGAAGTCCGGGAGAAGTAACCGAAAACGACTGGGTGACCCATGAAACGCCCGAACAGATCGTTTTGGCCGAGGAAAGGAGCAGTAAGCTCCACAAAATCGTCGACGAGCTGGGCGAGCCATACCGGACGTCCGTCCGGATGTATTATTTTGAACAACGCTCTTATCAGGAAATCGCTGAAAGACGCGGCATTACCGCTAAAACCGTAGAATCCCAGCTGTACCGCGCAAGGGCAATGATGCGGAAGAAAGGAGAGGAATTACGATGAAATGCGAATTGATCCAATATCAACTAGGGGCTTATACCGCAGGTGAACTGCCACCCGAATCCTCCCTTTATATCGAACAGCATCTGCGTACCTGCCCTGCATGCCAGGCATGGCACAAGGAGTTACAAGAAATGTCCAGTATCTGGGGGCAGCCTGAAATAGAGATGGATTTTCCCGATATGACTGCGGACATCATGGATAATATCCGGCAGATGCCGCCTCTATATACTCACCAGACTTCGCGCCTGAAACCAAGAGATTCCCGGAAATCGATGTTCACGCATTTTACGGTTGCGGCATGCCTTGCCTTCTGCCTGTTCCAGTTCGGTGTATTTGAGCAATTGGGGACAGGAATTACGGACGCTACGCAAAAACTCTCCAATTCCGTGGATCAATTACTAAAGGAGGTTAAACGATGATTAGAAAAAGAAAATGGCTTACTTTTATGTTTGCGTTGCTTCCCGGGGTCGGACATCTTTACCTGGGCTTTACTAAAAAAGGGATCCAAATCATGATCGCAGCCTGCGTTAGCATCATACTTATCCCTTCCATTCCGCTGATTTTCTCCTTTGCGCTCGCAATCCTGTGGTTTTACCAATTGTTTGACGCCTTACAGAAAGCCACATGGATGAAAGCTGCAGCCGCGGAGCATGATCGCATGATGATGGGCCATGATACGTTCGGGTACCCCTGGACGATGCAGGATTTAATGGCTGCCGGAGGATATCCGCGTGATAATCAGCTGAATCCCTTCTGGACCGGTGTAGGTTGCGTCATTGTTGGCGCCATGGTGCTGCTCACAACCGTCTTCCCTGGGCTTTGGAGCTGGCTGCTGCAAGAAAATGCGGCAAGCATCCTGCTGGCTATCGCATTGATTGGATACGGCCTGATGCTTTTGTTCAGAAAAAATGACCGTAAAGGAAATGAAGCCTTGTGAACACTCCTATCAAAGATGCCCCGCGAACCATTAAAGTTGGCAGGTGGACCACAGCGATTGGTCTCATCGGCATTGGCGTCATCGTTTTATTGCAATTAAACCATGTCTTATCATTTGAGGTCCTGAAATATATATGGCCTGTGCTACTCATCCTTCTGGGCGTTGAAGTCGTAGTCGCCAACATTATTCACTCCGACAAACGGGTCCGGTTGGGCGGCTTCAGCGTAACCATATTGATTCTCCTTTTGCTCGTCAGCACAGCCCAGGTTATGATTCCAAATTTAGGCACTCTGTTTAACAAAGGATACGCAGGCGCAATTCACGGTTCAACCGAGATCGGCAGCAATGTCAAACGCGTTGAAATTGTTGTGGATCATGGAAAAGTTGACGTGACTGGTACGGACAATGCCAAAGTAGCGTATGACGGCAAATTCCGCTTCCAAGACGCTAACACCCAGAAAGATGCGGACCGTATGATTGAAGAGAGATGGAAGGTTAATACGGAGGGTGATACGCTTGTCCTATCGCTGAATGACGACAACAATTGGTTTTCATTTTTTAACATCGAATTCGATAAAGATGAAGAGTATTTGAATGTTCAGATCCCTAAACCGTTGGAAGTGGAAGTACACACCAAAAACGATTCAATTAAAGGAAGGGAAACCGGAGCAGGCTTCACGGCCGTGACCACCAACGGATCCATCAATTTGACTCAAATTGAAGGCATTGTCTCTGCAACAACCTCCAATTCTTCCATTACTTTAGAGCAAATTAAAGACAATGTTTCTGCAACAACGACCAATGGAACCGTGCGTGTGACTGATGTCGGCGGTTCCGCACAACTAAAAACAAGCAACAGTGCCATCACAGTGAATAATATTGCTGGCGGTTTAACAGCCAAAACAACCAACGGTAGCATCAAAGGCACATCCGCTATTGGTGGTGACTGGAACTGCAGCAGCTCAAATGGCAGCATCTCATTAGGGATTCCGAAAAATACAAATGCAGAAATTAAAGCCAAAACAACGAACTCGTCCATCAAAGGCAATATCTCTTGGGTCCAAGACGATGACGACAAACGGAGCGCAACGATCGGCGACGGTACTCACAAAGTAGAGTTGGACACTACCAACGGAAGCATCAAAGTAAATTACGGGGACAACGAGTAGTTTTAATCGTGGTCTGGTTATGACGCTTGTGGCGAGATCTAAAAAAATCGGGCTATCGAGATTCAATATCTTGATACCCGATTTTTGTTATGTTCCCCTCTCCTACTCGTTTACTCATCGACCAACTCCAATAAATAATCCGTATAATCCTCCTCACTCATTTTCGAAATGGCTACAGCCAGTTTGTCTTGAGCCTGATCGGGTAGCAGCAGCCCATACTCCGTTTGCTTCATATCGGCCATCCGCGCTTGAAATTCAGGTGTACTGTTCCGCACAATATATTGAATAACCTGCTGCAAGGGCATTTTCTTAAGCGTCCAAATACTGATGTCATTACTCAATATGTACTCCCCCTTCAACTTAATATACTAATCCTATAGTGTCCGATGACTTATGCCCCCATTCCCTTTATCCTTTTATAGTAAAAAAAGCCGCCCCATCGCAAGCTGCGCCTCATTATTAATCGCAAGACTAACAATCGGTTGCAGTTCACTGTTGGGGCAGCCTCTTAAAGACCTTGTTGGTTATTACACATTAAAACGGAAATGCATCACATCGCCGTCAGCGACGACGTATTCTTTGCCCTCCAGGCGGAGCTGGCCGCGTTCCTTGGCCACATTCATGGAACCTGCAGCGAGCAAGTCTTCATAAGATACCACTTCGGCACGGATAAAGCCGCGTTCAAAGTCGGTATGGATTACGCCCGCAGCCTGTGGCGCCTTCATTCCCTTGCGGATAGTCCAAGCGCGGACTTCCTGCACGCCCGCTGTGAAATACGTATAAAGTCCCAGCAGACGGTATGCTGCTTTGATCAGACGGTTCAGACCGGATTCCTCCAGACCCAACTCCTCCAGGAACATGGCCTTGTCTTCCCCTTCAAGTTCAGCGATTTCCGCTTCCACTTTGGCACTGATCGGCACAACTTCGGCATTTTCCGCCGCAGCAAATTCTTTAACCTGCTGTACGTACGGATTGTTGTCTGCATCGGACACTTCGTCTTCGCTCACGTTAGCCGCATAAAGAACCGGCTTGAGCGTCAGCAGATGCAGATCGCGTACGATTGCTTTCTCATCATCGGACAGCTCCACACTGCGCGCAGGCTGATCATTGTACAGCGCTTCTTTCACACGCTCAAGTACAGCAACTTCCTGCTCGTATTGCTTGTTGCCGCCTTTCATATTTTTGCGGGAACGCTCGATTCGTTTGTCGACGCTCTCCAAGTCCGCGAGGATCAGCTCCAGATTGATGGTCTGAATGTCACTGATCGGATTAACTTTTCCGTCGACATGGGTGACATTTTCGTCTTCGAAACATCTAACCACATGAACGATGGCATCAACTTCACGAATATGAGCCAGGAATTTGTTGCCCAGTCCTTCACCTTTGCTTGCGCCGCGCACGAGACCCGCGATATCTACAAATTCAAAGGCAGTCGGAACTGTTTTGTTCGGCTGCACAAGATCTGTCAACTTGTCCAGACGCTCATCCGGAACCTCTACCACGCCAACATTCGGGTCAATTGTACAAAACGGATAGTTAGCGGATTCCGCACCCGCCTGCGTAATCGCATTAAACAAAGTGGATTTGCCGACATTCGGCAGACCGACGATACCACAAGAGAGTGGCATTTAATAACAACCCCTTTTTGATTTATGAATGTTTATTATTATATATCACATACAACAATTATAAAAGGACGGGAAAAATCACCCGTCCTTTCTGTATATCTGTATTCCTTCAGTTAGTCCCGATCTGTATGATATCTCTACAACTCGTTTCGAATGCAAAATAAAAGCATTTTCCAAATCGAACTTTTCTTCATTACTCAATGCAGTATTGATTCTTAATATATTTAGGAAAACTTCATATTCAGAGCCTATGCCCGTTTCCAACATAATTCCGTTTATTTCGTCACATCTTTTTTCGATGACAGGTTCCAACCAATCGCTAAGCATATCTAGTCCCCCTGCAATTTATGTGTACTGTGATTGTTTACCTGTTACTTGACTAATGGTACAATTTAGCTT
>JAIRVF010000105.1 GCA_031254035.1 Paenibacillus sp. | reverse complement strand
AGAAGGCCAGTAAGAAGATCACAACACTTATCCAGACGCAACTCCAGCAATGGATCACTGGTTTGCCCAATTACATCAAGGCTTACCTACCGAAATTAAGCTGCGAAAGTTGAGTTAATTAGTCATTTTACTCTATTGAATGTATGGCATAAACTAGATATATAGGGAGATATGGGCTCTGATCCAACAGCCGAAAGAAGCAAAATGGATATTAAAACGAGGAGATCAATAATAAATGAGTAAGGAGGCCATCCAATGAACATCAAATATACATCAGAACTACCAACAGAAGAAAATATATATGATTTGTACGAGATTCTTGGCTGGAATGAATTTTTGCAGCTTAATAAAGAACGGCTACTGATAGCTATGAAACAAAGTTGGTTCGTTATCTATGCATATCACGATAATCGCTTAATCGGCACTGGAAGAATCGTTTCTGATGGAATCATAAACGCTTACTTTTGCGGTTTGGGGGTTCACCCCGACTATAGGAATAAAGGGATTGGATCGGAAATTACACGTCGGTTAGCAGACCGCTGCCAAAATGAAAATCTGCATCTGCAGTTTTTTTGCGAAGAGGAATTAGTGCTCTATTATGAAAAAATGAATTTTAAAGTTTTTGCAGTTGGAATGAGAGGACAATAGAAGATGGATCTCTTGGTAGCAAGGTAACCCAAATCCTGAAGCGACTACATAAAAAGTTGGAGGGCCAATCAATGCAAAGAAGTTTAAAAAACGACATTATAGAAACTGCTGAAAATTTTACTGACAACTTTTCCGACAAGGGCAATTTCGATTTTAGTGTGGAGAGCCTTCACGATGTAGATAATATGTTAGATGAATTACGTGATTTTGAAATCGATGAAGACTTTTTGGATTCCGCCTGCTCGATGGCAGGAAGCTATATTTTTGAGGTGGCAAGAAGAAACTATGGCGGCGAGTATTATTGGGTACAAGACAAAGAGCAGCCTGTTCTAATTACCGGAGAACCTGCATTTTCCGTTTCGATTTATGCTTTTGACAAAGTAAGGGGGAGAATAGTAAACGGCGAAGAAGACAACATCCCCTATTATTTTGAAGGGTATGTTAGGGCCGTTCAAAAAGGAAAAGAAACAGGATATTGCGCAACCATTGTTTAGCGGAGGGAATCCAATATGTATGAATTAAAAACAAAAGAAACCGACAGCAGTGTCATTGAATTCATTGGAAATATCGAAAATCTGAAAAAACGTGAAGATGCATTTAAACTATTGGATATCTTCACGGAAATGACAGGTTATGAAGCGAAAATGTGGGGACCCAGTTGATAAACGGGTCTATTGAATTTTTGAACAAAACCTATCCAAAAGGCGGGTGTTAACTCTTGAATATTTTATGGGATTTTGATGGGACCATATTTAATACATATCCTGCGTATACAGCTGTTTTTAAAGAAGTGCTGGGTGACGATCGTATAACGGAAGAAGAAGTGTTCTCTAAGCTGAAAATTTCATTCGGCGATGCCGAGAAATATTTTCGAATGACGGAAGATCAAATAAAGGAAATACGTCATAAAACAGCATGGTTGTCACCGGATGCTTTTCACCCGTTTGATGGGGTCGAAGAGGTTTTGAAATACGCTCACACCAATGTCATCATGACGCATAAACCTCGAAAAGAAATTTTGGCCGTACTGCAGCATTTTGGCTGGGATACATATTTTACTGACATGATTGCCGGTGACGATGGTTACCCAAGAAAGCCGGATCCGGCATCATATCAACATCTCCACAATCAATACCATATCGATCTTGTGATTGGCGATCGGGAACTGGATATATTGCCGGGGAAAGCAATTGGAATCAAAACCTGTTTGTTTCAGAATAAGTGTCCAGGCGCAGACTTTTACATGGAGGATTACGCGGAATTCGCGAAAATCCGGAAGCATTTTTCTGAATGAATAAAAGCGTAATGGATTGAAGAGAATATCGCAAATTATTTCAACTATGTAAATATTATGGGCAGTTTCGGATGCAGCTCATTTGATGTTATACAGTGCATGGGCCGCTCTATCATCTGAAAAGAATGAAGAGCGTATCCCAGCATATCCCAAATTAAGACATACAACCTCCTTATAATACTAAAAAGTAAATGGTTGTTATTATCATTGAAAAAACTAAAATACTTCCTACTACGATGCTATGACGCTTACGATTCATGACTAAGATAGCTATATATTCACGAATCATTGCATTAGGCCAGTAATAAAAGGCCGTTTTTGATCCAATGCCTTGACTCTTTAATCCCGTTTGTTTTGCATACAAGCCAGCACGGAATAGGTGAAAATTATTGGTGGTAAAGATGCTGCTATATTTGTCGCTCATTAACGAGTCCATGATTTGTTTAGAAAAAAGCATATTCTGATACGTATTAACAGAACGGTCTTCCTTCAGCGTATGTTCCGGAGGAATTCCTTTTTCGATAGCATATTTTTGCATAGCCTCGGCTTCCGAGAGATTTTCATTAGGGCCTTGTCCACCGGAGAAAATAATTGTGGGCGGATAAGCAGCAGAAGCTTGTTTCCGATAAAAATCAATGGCTTTATCAATTCTGCTCGCTAACAGCGGCGGTACTTTGTCACGAATTAATCCACTTCCAAGAACGATAATAAAATCCTGGTTATATTTCGGTCGGTTAAACTGATAAAGAAAATATGCACTTAAGAAATTAGTTAAGCTAAAAAAGAAATAGATTAGAATCAGCGATCCTCCTGCAAGCAAGGGGCCAAGATGAGAAGATATCAACCGCTCCGGAATAAAAATCGGAAATAATATCAATAGCAACAGACATAAACCAAAAATTAATGTTAAGCAATTCGAAAACCGTCGTCCTTCCTTTTTTAACAAAATTCTTGCATTAAGAAGTAACCCAACGCATAAGACGATGATTCCGAAAGTCGATAGAAAAAGAAGAACGATAAATAATGGTATCAGTATCATGACTCGAAAAATAACAATAGGAGTTGTAAGAGCAAAATAAGCTCCGGAAACCACTAGTGAACAACAAAACACATTGAATACAAAGCCGTTTATTATTCTCCTAGGATCCGATAAATGGAAAATTAAAAAAATGATAAATAAGATAACTGTAAAAACCCCGAAAATCATAATGTTTGCACACACCTCGGTCTCAATATTATGTATTAGTTGTGAGAGTATTTTTGAAAACCTAATCATTGTAATATATAAGCTAAAAGGACACAATCTGAATCTAAGTCCTTATTCATGAGTTTCAACCGTAACGGAAAATAAAATACATAACACAACATGACCCGACCCAAGATCCAAGCAACCCGAGCGGCACGATACGATTGGAGCAAAGAGTTTAACTTTTAGCGGCAGATAAGTCCAGCTATTTGATTTCGGATTATGGGTTATTATGGAATATGATTCGGGACAACCCATAAATTCGAGTCATTCATTTTAACATCATTAACTTTACAAATTCAGGAGGGACATTGTATGAAGATTTGTGGTGACCCGGGAAGGCGTGTTTAAGGAAGAGTTATTTTGGAACGATGAATGGACCGACCAATATTATTTTTCGATTCTTAAAAAAGAGTATCGGCAAGCAACACAGCATTCCATTTAAGGATAGCCCAAAGAGTGAGGAAATTGTTTTTCGGATGGACTGAGTGAAAGGGATCGGGGGTGGAGTTTCGTGGTCAGAAATACGGTCAGGGCTTTGATTATCCATGAAGACAAGCTACTTTTCATTCGAAAAGAGAGGCCAAATATAGGGATTTATTATACGCTGCCTGGAGGTGCTCAGGAGCCTAATGGAACGTTGGAAGAGGCACATTATATACACCCGAATCCGCATCACAATCTTATCTGTTTCCCCAAACAACACATGGCTTTTTAAAAGAATATTTTTCGGGTCAATTCATCAGTCCATTTTATAGCGAGAAGTTTCTTTAATGACATTCGCACAGCAAATGGGCATTTTTTTTGAATAAACCGACAACTTTTCTGGGTATGGCGCATCAACTGCTACTAACGCTATCGTATTCATTACCTCATCACATCGTAGCCACCGATGACATCGATCATACAGCACCATGGAGGAGGTCAGCGCCAAACATGAAGCTTCAAGAGAGAATAAATCAAATTAGCCAAATGATCATGAAAAAAGGTTATAAGATGACAGCTCAGCGTGAAGCGACGATTCAGGTTTTATTGGAAAATGAGCATAATTTTTTGTCTTCGGAGGAGATCTATGTCCTGGTGAAGGATAAATATCCCGAGATAGGCATTGCCACCGTGTACCGTAATTTAGAGCTATTGACGGATCTGCAAATTATAAAAAAAATAAATGATGGTGAGGGTGTAGCCCTCTTTGACCTACGCGGCGAAGAAGAGAAACATATGCACCATCATCTGATTTGCGAGGACTGCAAAAAGATGGAGATCATTAAAGAGGATTGGCTTGGGGATTTGGAGGAACGTTTGGAACGCGAATACGGTTTTGAAGTGAGTGACCACCGGCTGGAGTTTATGGGTGTTTACCAAAATTGCAATAAAAGTAGCTTAACAAAGTAAAAACAGGGATTAATTCGAAAGAGAGCGCTTTTATTTATTTTATCGCGATCCTGTTCCCGGTAATATTATCATCAGAAAATTTCGGTATCTCGTTCTGCAGTTTTATTGTCTTGCATAGTCTAAGGAATACTGGTTCATGTGTATATACCACCGGGAACGGCTCCCTTTTTCACACCATTTGACGGAATTCTTGGGATTTTGGTGATCTTGGAAGCCGCATTTTTTGGAGGTATACAAGCATTGCTGTTGCTCTTTAAGATTGGCTCACATACTGATTACGTTGCCGCAATATTCACATTCTTTCCGTTCATTGGGGACAACGAATATCCTAGCGCCACATCCGGGACATTCCATCATCCGTGGGCCTTTTGATTTTGTGTGCGTATCTTCTTCTTCGTCGTCGCTATCCTCATCATCGTATTCATCCTCATCATATTCATCCTCATCATATTCATCATCGCCCACGTCGTCTTCGTATTCCTCGTAATCCACGTTCGTTTCGTATTGTTGGTGATAACCTTCCGGCTCCAATTCAAGAATGCTGTTTTCAATTCTTCCAAATGGCAGCATGCGCTCATTAATCATAAAATCCAAATCTCGTATGACCGGATAAGGGGATTGTCCGGTTTCATACGCGATGTGGTCAATCTCATTGATCCCTCTTTCCATAACTAGGTGATAATATTGACTCAGCAGGCTATTGAACTTTCGGTCTGCTGCACCACCTAAAACAAAAAAGGCGAGAGCCGGAAGAATCATAGCTAATCCAAAGTAGAAGACATATTCACCAAATTCCGAGGATTCAGCAGGCCCGAAATCGTCATATGATAAGTAGACAAATGCCATAAGAATCAAATAGGTGTAGACCAGACACCATCCCAGCAATCGATGGTTTCGGCCTTTGCAGCTGTGATGAACATGTGTTGAAAGGACGCGAATGAGAACCATCAACCAACCAAGAGGGAAAAAAGTAAAGGTTATTCCGAGAATGATCCGGTCAAATATCTTGTACTTTGATTTGAATTCAAAATTCATACAAAGATCTCCTTTTTGTATTTCTTATCTATAGCGATTTGGATTTTAAATGAAGTGACTGCTTATTTCGTTCATTCACGATTTCGTGGATTTTACGGACAAGAGGGGGCACCTCGGCGATTAATTCCAATTTCTTCGGCATGGTAACCGTTTGGATTAGCTTCACCTGATCCTCCAGCAACGCGATATGCTGCTCCAATAGATTCATCACTTCGAATAATGCCGTGTTGATTGTGGGTTCGCTATAACAAATGGTTTCCTCTAATTTACGGAGTTCCTGAAGCAAATCGTTTTGATTGGGTATTTCAGTTATAGCCTGTATTTGTGATCGAATGGATGAAATCCGGGCGACCTGCTTCTTTTGGGCGTTTCGGTCATCATATTGCTTTCGTTCCTCGGAGCCGGCATGTTTCCCGATCAGTTCCATCAATATGAGAATGACAGCAAATCCTGCGAAAATGATAAGGTGCATCGTTAGATAAGTGAGGCCTGAAATTTCGAATATATATCCAAACAAAATGACGCTGAGTAATACGATAATCCCGTACATCAAGGTGATAATTCCCGAAGCAATACGAAAAGGAACGGGTGACGCATAATCGGGTTCACGGCCTACGGTTCGCAGCAAAAATAACAATAAGGCGACTTCGGCGCAGCCGATTGCTGCACCTGAAGTCCACGCATTCATTCGGACCCAACCGCCGTTTAATCCAAACAATATAACGGTAATCAAAGGCAGAATGAAGATCATGGTCCTGAACCAGCTTTTACGAATGATTCCGGTATTCATTTTCTTCCCCCGCTTTAAGTTAATTTAGCGCCACATTCCATACAAAATTTCTGTCCCGGCAAAATCTCATGATTACAACTCGAGCATTTCAGGATGCAGCTCGAACCGCAACCTGGGCAAAATTTTGCTTTTGCATCGATCAATTCCCCGCATTCTCTGCACACCTTTGGGAGCTGGGTCCCGCAATGCGTACATACAGCCGTTCCGATGGCGAAATCATTGCCGCAAGTCGGACAGGCGTTGTAGGGATCTCCGCAATTTTCGCAAAACTTGGCGTTTGGAGGAATCGGACTCCCACAATCGCTGCAAATGATTTGTTTATTTTGATTTACAGGGGGGTCGATCGTTAAGGTGTGGCCGCAACCGGAACAAAACCTTGCATCTTCAGAGTTGAGACTATCGCACTTCTGACAGCTTTTCTGTCTTACGTCTTTTACTGTTGTGCCTTGCAATGAAAGATTTGCGGTCATCTGACTTGCAGCTTCATGCATGGAGCCGGCCATACCGAGTCCCAAGCCAAGTCCAGAACCGACCGCTGCTGCACTGCTGCCGGGGTTTTTGGCCATATCTTCCATGGTATTGAAGGATCGTTCCTCTTGATATGTATATCCGATAATGTCCATCTCCGCCTTTTTGGCTAAAGCTGCTTTGATTCGTTGGACGGCAGGGTCATCTGTTGGAATATTAATCGAGTCGATATAAAAATTAAGCAGTGATATCCCCATATCCTCAAATGCAGGCGCAATTGCTTCTTCGATATGTTTTGCTATTTCAGCGGCGTATGCGTTGATTTCGACTACGCTGATTTTTTTGCGGACGATATAGGATGAAATCATATCTTTGATGTTAGACATTAACACACCGCGGTAATATTTAACCAACGTATCCTGATCAAAGGCCGGAAGTGTGCCAACAAGCTTCAGGAGGAACTTACGGGTATCTGCAATTCGAATTCCGAATTGGCCGTGAGCTCTTATCGATACAATGATATTGAACTTGGGATCCTGAAGCTCCAGTGGAGAGCTTGTCCCCCATTTCACATCCATTGAACTGAGCTTGTTGACGAACCATACCTCGGCGGTAAAAGGTGATTTTCCACCGAATGGAATATTTACTAAGTTGGACAAAATTGGTATATTAGCGGTACTTAACGTATGACGCCCAGATGAAAAGGAATCCAGCGCCTGACCGCCTTTAAACAGAATCGCCTCTTGTGTTTCGTGTACGATCAGCTGAGTCCATGTGCCCAATTCCTGATTAGGATAACGCCATGCAAAAACGCCTGGAGGTCCATCATATTTTACGACATCAATAATTGCCATTTTCTGCACTCCTTTTTACATCATTCGCTTCAATTAGCATGGAAAAATGTACCTATATACTACTATTGTATACGATTAAAGGCCTATGCGGGTGCAAATATGTGGGAATTTCAAAGATTCTGTGGAGATATGCGGAAAGAGTAAAGGCTGGGGCAGAAGTCATTTTAATGATAAGGGAGTGGCATTTAATGCATATCAGGAACATAGAGCGTAGGCAAGCGGATGCATTTTGGAAGCTGAGGCTTGAAGCGCTGAAAAATCATCCCGAAGCTTTCGGGTCCTCTTATGAGGAACAGGTACACACGCCGATGAGTGAAGTCGAATTGAGAATAAACGAAGAACCTGATCATTATATTTTGGGGGCTTTTACGGAAGCAGGCGAGTTGGTGGGCATGGCCGGATTTCGAAGAGAGCAGGGAATGAAAGTCCGGCATAAAGGGATGGTGTGGGGAGTGTACGTATCTTCTGCCCATCGCGGCCAAGGAATCGCCAAGAAACTTATTCAGGAAATACTGCGCAGGGGCAAAGAAATAGCAGGCTTGCGGCAGATTCAGCTAACGGTAGTTACGGCCAACACCGCTGCGTCGGCATTGTATAATGGCCTGGGGTTTGTTAGTTATGGCCTGGAGAAAGAGGCTTTAATAGTACAGGGACAGACTTATGACGAAGAAATGCTGGTTTATTTTTTGGGTTAAAGTTTGTTATAACTATCCGATATACTGAGGCTGTAGTGCTAGCGGCGTAGAAATGGACTAATTCAAAATGATGATTTATGGAGGATCTAGGGGAAGGCTATTCCCTTGGGTCCTTTTTTGAATATTTAAGAAATACGTCGATAGACGTTTGAAGTGGATACGAGCGGTTCTTTGCAGATTCGAGCGGAATACGAGCGCACTTCATGGATTTGAGGCGGATGAAGCGATTCCTGAGAGAAACTACACTTTTGCAACAAACCAATTTAAAGCGGAGGTCGAGTCCAAAAGGATGCTAACGATTTGTAGTCACTTTCTCAAACACTCTCCTCTGCCTCAGGAGATATATTGTTTTTTCCTGCTGCTGAAGGGGTTGGTCATATTTGATATGGAAAATGAAACCCCCTTCATCCAAGCAAAAAAAACACATTGTCAGCTTGTCACTTGTCATTGTCAAACGGCTTAAACCTTGATACGGCGCGGGTTTTAGGAACTCATAAACGACATATTTACGAGTGAACTGATAATGTCCTATCGTTACAAATGTAAGCGCTAGCAATAATCCTGCAGGGCTTCGAAGAGGCAAGATACATTCGAAGCAGTAAGAAACAAGACAAGAGAAACAATCATAATGAAAGGGGTGATCCTATGCAGGATACTAAAGCTGCCGTTTCAGGCGATGCCATGTTAAAGCCTGGTAAACACACTAAGGGTGTTTGGAAGAGAATCATACAGAACTGGGAACTGTATATTTTCATAGCACCGGCGTTTTTCTACTTTCTTATTTTTTCCTACGGACCGATGTATGGTATTCAAATCGCGTTTAAAAACTTTATCCCTACCAAAGGAATCACGGGAAGCCCATGGGTTGGATTTGATCATTTTGAACGCTTCTTTCATTCGTATTATTTTTGGGACTTGCTATGGAACACATTAAGTATCAGCTTGTATGAACTGGCGGTTGGATTTCCGATTCCAATCATCCTGGCGCTTGCTTTCAATGAAGTGAGAAATGGCTTCTTTAAAAAATTAGCCCAAACCGTCACTTATGCGCCTCACTTTATCTCCGTCGTGGTTATGGCCGGGATGATTATTTCCTTCCTGTCTCCATCCACAGGGATCGTCATTCATATCATCGAAGGGTTAGGCTTTCAAGCTCCTGAATTTCTGACAGACCCAAGATGGTTTAAAACGATGTACGTCTTATCGGGAGTATGGCAAAGCGCAGGTTGGGGAACGATCATTTATTTGGCAGCGCTTTCGGGCGTAGACCCGGGTCTTCATGAAGCGGCAATTATCGACGGGGCTTCGCGATTCCAGCGTATTCGCCATATTAACATTCCAACGATCATACCAACGATGACCATTTTGCTTATTTTGAACATGGGAAGTTTACTTGGGGTAGGATTTGAGAAAATCTTGCTGCTGCAAAATCCACTGAACATGGTATCTTCGGACGTTATTTCCACTTTCGTGTACCGCTCTGGGCTCGTGGATGCACAGTACAGCTTCTCGACGGCGATCGGCTTGTTTAACTCTGTGATCAACTGCGTGATGCTGGTTGTTGTGAACCAGATTGTACGCCGGACGAGCGAAAATAGTTTGTGGTAAGAAAGGAGGGGCACGAATGCTTTCAGGTGTAAAAGAAACCAAACGCGACAAAGTGTTTTTGATTTGTAACTACATTTATGTATTCCTTGCTTTTTTAATCGTGTTCTATCCTGTGGTCTATATGATCAGCGCGTCGATCAGCGATCCGAAGATGGTCGCCTCCGGCGAGATGTGGTTATGGCCGAAAGGAATTACATTTGACGGTTATAAAAGGGTGTTTGAAAACTCAAGCATTTGGATCGGCTACGGCAACACCATTTTGTATACGGTCGTCGGAACGATGATCAACCTGGTGGTCACGCTGCCTGCAGCATATGCCTTAAGCCGCAAGGATTTTGTTGGACGGAACTTCTTTATGGGCATGTTTATGGTCACCATGTTTTTTGGCGGTGGCCTGGTACCGAGCTATTTGCTCGTTAAACAGCTCGGCATGGTCAATACGATGTGGGCGATCGTTATTCCATCGGCGGCATCGATTTGGAACATCATCGTCTCCCGCACGTTCTTCCAAAGCTCTATTCCAAAAGAACTACAGGAAGCTGCCCAAATCGACGGATGTACGAATATGAGACTATTTCTTAAAATTATACTTCCGCTATCGATGCCGATTATCGCGGTAATGGCTTTATTTTACGGTGTAGGTAATTGGAACAGCTATTTCCCGGCAATGATTTACTTGAATGATTCCGCCAAATATCCGCTTCAACTGGTATTGCGACAAATTCTGGTTCTGCAGCAAATGGCTGCTCAAGGCGGCGGAGCGATCGATGCTACCACTGCAGCAGCCATGAATAGTAAAGCGGAAATTGCGGCACTGGTTAAATATGCGGTCATCATTGTAGCGACGATTCCAGTCATTGTCATTTATCCTTTCCTACAGCGTTACTTCGTTCAGGGTGTTATGATTGGTTCCGTAAAGGGCTGATCTTTGCCATTAATAACATAAAAAGGAGTTGCACACATAATGAAGAGACTACGCAAGGCATCATCCATTTTACTTTGCCTCACCCTATCCGCAACTTTGCTTGCAGCATGCGGCTCGTCGAAAGGGGACGGGGGTTCTTCCACTAGCGCAGAAGGTGTTAAAAAGGAAGGTTTTCCAATCGTTGAGAAACTGCTTACGCTAACAATGATGTCTCAGGATGCAGGAGTTGCCGATTGGAACAAAATGCCTGTGACTCAGGAGATGGAAAAGCTGTCAGGAATTAAATTCAACTACCAGCTTTCGCCGATTGACAGTTTTGCCACTAAGAAAAATCTCGTGTTTGCCAGCGGCGACTTGCCTGACGTATTTTACGGCGCGGACCTCAAATCGGGGGATCAGGTAACATACGGAACGCAAGGCGTACTGATTCCTTTGGAGAAATATATCGATGAAGGGTATGCGCCTAACCTCAAAAAGATTTTTGACGAGCATCCGGATATCCGCAAGTCTTTTACGACGCCTGACGGACATATCTATGCGCTTCCGAATATCGATTTGTCCGCCGTATGGTACCGAAGCCCAATGTGGTATAACGGCAAATTCCTGAAAGCCCTTAATATTACGGAGCTGCCAAAAACGACGGAAGAACTGTACACGTATCTCAAGCGCGTAAAAGAAGAAGACCCGAACGGCAACGGCAAAAAAGACGAAATTCCGCTGACATCCGTGAAGCTGGATGATTTGCGCATGTACTTCTTGGGCTTCTGGGGCATTTATAGTGAAGTCATTTATGCCGACAAGGACAGCAAGGTCCATTACACGCCTCAAGAAGAAGGCTATAAAGGTTACTTGACGTTCTTGAATCGTCTGTGGAAGGAAGATTTACTAGATCACGAGACGTTCTCTCAAACGCCTGAGCAAAAGAAAGCGAAAGGTAAAAACAACCAAGTTGCAGTGTTTAACGACTATTTCCCTTACTTTACGCTCGGCGGAGAGCCTAGTGAAGATAACCCGCTGATGACGCCGGTGAAGAGCGAGGTCGAAGGTTCTCCAGTATACGGTAAACACCCGGGCATTTCAGCCCAAGGAACCTTTGCCATTACAAGCAAAAACCCTTCGCCGGAAGCGACCATGCGCTGGATCGACTACCAATACGGCTATGATGGAGCTACGCTGTTTGCCCAAGGGCCTGAGAATCTTTTGTGGAAGTACAAAAACAAAGAGACCCATGAAAAAGAATGGCTACCTGTTCCAGGAGGGAAAGACCGCGAGGAATTCCGCGGCACAATGACGCCAAACTACGCATTTCTGACACCTGGCATGAACTCCAGCGAGCTCACCAAAGGGCTAAAAAGCGATTTTGATGGATGGCTCGACAAGGAAAATGAAGAGAAACTTGTTCCAATCGGCAAGTCTCCATTCCCTAACGTATACTTGACCAATGAAGAGCAAAGCGAAGCTAGTGCATTGATGTCTGACCTGGATACGTACGTGAAGCAAATGGAAGCGAAGTTTGTGACAGGACAGGAGCCGCTCACGAATTGGGACAAGTATATTGCACAAATCAAAAAAATGGGCGGAGACCGTATCGTCGAATTGTATCAAGGCGCATACGACCGCTGGAACACTGGGAAATAACCTTAGCACGTAAGGGGCAGGGTTAGATTCTGGCTCTAGAAAACATGAAAGCCAACATGTTCCGGCCATTTCGACTGGATGTTGGCTTTCATCATTATTCGGCGTCCAAATCCGGATTGGATTCGGTCCCGCCATGCTGCGAGAACATTTTGCGGTATTGTCCCGGCGTATAACCTGTTTCTTTTTTGAACTTGCGGATGAAGTTCGGCGCATCTTGGTATCCAACTTTCAGGATAATGTCCTTTAATGGATCGCTGGTTGTTTTGAGCTGATGCTTAACATCATCCACTCTTTTTTGCCATACGTACTGGATGAAGTTCAGTCCCACCTTTTCCTTGAATGAGCGGCTGACATGCGAAGGCGAGATGCCGAATTCAAAGGCTACGGACTCAAGGCTTAGAGCATTGTCCATATAATGCTCATCGATATAAGCAACGATTCGGTCGATGATGGACTGCTCTTCCTGATGGTTATCCTGTTCTACCTGCTCACAGATTTGGGAAGCTAGCTTGAGCAGACCGTCTTCCAGCTCGTCCAATGAGCTGCTGTAAAGCAGATTAGGCGTAATTTCCTGCATCAGGTTGTGATGATTGCCCAGTTCGGAAGCGGTTTTTAAGATCGTATTAAGCAGGTCAAAGCAGATACAGCGGATGAATAATGCCGAAAGCTCGGATGAGTGTAAGTTCATGAAAGCTGAATGAATGATCTGTCCCGCAACATCGTAGCTGCCTTGTTTCAAACTTTGGGATAACTTCATCAGATTATTGTTCGGAATCCAAAACGTATGATCAGACGTATCGGACATCTTTTCAAAATAATTGACGGATCCGTGATCGGTAGATACCCGAAGCTCGTACGCCGAACATGCTTCAATATAGGACTGGTTCAACTGGTCCGGACTGGAATAGGAAGTTCCGACTCCGATCGTTGGAACGATATCGAAGCTATCGAGCAAGTTGCTGCGTACAGCTTCGGCAATCAGCCGTTTATGCTCAAACTCTTCGGATTTGTCATCAAGATCGAAGTTAATGATGAGACCGATTTGATCCACTCTTGACAGTTCGACACCGTATCCATGGGCGGCCAGCTCCGGAAATTCAATCTGGGTGAGCAGATCAATCATTTCCTGATGCTCCTGTGCACCGTTGTGTTCATCTTCATCCCATCCGATGACCATCACGAAGTAACGGGAACGGTTGAAATCCAGATCGAAAGCCCCTCGAAGCTCTGGCGTCAGGCTCTGTGCATTACCATATTTGAGTAGTGTGGACAGAAAGTGATGGCGGGCAAACGGTTCCTGAAGGTCGACCCGCGAGCTGTATTCCTGCAGAGCGCTCCGGATTCGGTCAAGCTCATTTCCTGACACGCTGGATTCACCTGAAGGCGAACCGGATTTGAAGGCAGCAAACTCAACCAGCATCGAAATGGGCTGATACTGCATTTTGGCCAGGACGAGCGCGATTGCTGCGCCAACGACCACGATGATGATAAAGAGCAAGATGATGAAGCTGCGAACATGCAGGACACTGCTGAAGAATTGGGCGCTTGGCATGATCGTGACATAGGTCCAGCCATTGCTTTGGGACTTCACGGATACGATCGAGTGAGCTTGTCCGTTAATGACGCGGTCGTCAATACCGGGCGTGAGTTGATCGAATAGGGGTTTTGCTTCAGCACTCGATAATGCTTCCCCTTGACGGTTGTCTACCAGGACATTCCCCTCGTTATCGAGGATATAGGTCTGGCCCTGATAGTTTCCCAGAATTGAATCAACGAGACTCGTAAGCTCGGATTCTTTGATCAGATACATGATCGTTCCGTGCGGATTGGGACTGTTGGGCGTGATCGGAATCAGATAGGCCAGCATCGTTTCCTGAAGCCCGGAAGAATTGCTAACGACATCAGCCGGACGCATGACCGGATATTTTGCATTATTCAAATCATAGAAAAGCGTGTTTTTGTCCCAGGTTCCAAAGCTGAGATTATTCGTAAACACATCGAAATTATTCAGACCTTTGCTGGAGTAGATTTTATCGTCATTATGAAAATACAAATAAATCTCTCCGATAATCGAGCTGGTTGCCTTGTATTGATCTAGCGCTTGAATGGACTCTCCGCTGGATATCGGGTCATGAACCTGGTAATGAGTCAGTCTCTTATCATAGGAGATGCGGGTAGCAATTTCGCTAAGCTCTTTCATCCGTCCATCAATGATCACTTTGGCCTGTGTTAATTGGGCAAGGCGTGAATGTTCGATTTCGGAACGGAGATTTGTGACTGCGTTTTCATAAATAAAAATCGTCATGAGCACTAATGGAATCAGCAAGATAAATAAGTAGGACCAGATATATTTTAAGAATAGCTTGGATTTAAAATAGTTTTGTTTCAATTATTCTGCCTCCTGTTAGCTGATCATTTGCGTGTGCATTTTTTAATGATACCAACAATTCGGTTATTTGGACATGGGTGGCAAGTGAAAGAATTCGAAGTAGAGTGTCACAACACCGAAGGATAAACGAATCCAGTATGGAGGGGATACCATGAGTGAGAATAAATTGCCTGATGAAGAATTCGAATCCGTAGTTGAACAAGGGGTACACCATTACAGCAGTGAAGAGAATTGGGTGAAGCCTGTAGATCCACTGCTGCTGGAGCGTCTGGAATGGTTCAAGGACCAGAAGCTTGGACTCATGATGCATTGGGGGCCGTATTCGCAGCTTGGTCTCGTTGAGTCATGGGCACTGAGCGACGTGGACGAAGAATGGTCGCGTAACGAGGTTGACTGGGACATCGATACGGAGGAATTGAAACGGCAGTATTTTGACTTGAACAAAACGTTTAATCCGCTTCGCTTTCAGCCTGACCTTTGGGCTGATCTTGCTGCCGAGAATGGGTTTAAATATTTGAATTTTACAACCAAACATCATGACGGGTTCTGTATGTGGGATACCCGGACGACAAACTACCGTATCACCGGACTGGATTGCCCGTACCATACGCATAAATATGCGGATATTACTAAGCAGCTGTTTAATGCTTTCCGGGCGAGGGGCCTTGGCATATCCGCATACTTCTCCAAGGCGGATTGGCACACGCCTTATTACTGGGTGTCAGGCATGCGGCAGGGAACTACGACATCTCGGGGACCAACCTATGATCCGAAGGAATATCCTTGGCTGTGGGAACAGTTTGTTCAGTTCACTCATGAGCAGATCATGGAGCTGATGACGAATTATGGCCGGATCGACGTACTCTGGCTTGACGCCGGGTGGGTCAACGATTATCGTGACCAAAACATCCGACTGGGCGAAGTCGTGGAGAAAGCTCGCAAGATCCAGCCATGGCTTCTCTCGGCGGACCGCACGGTTGGCGGACCTTACGAGAATCTGATTACACCGGAGCAGACGCTGCCTGAGCGGGCGCTTCATGTGCCGTGGGAAAGCTGTATCACGATGGGTACGGCGTTTTCTTTCCGTTATGAGGACAACTATAAATCGGTACGCCAGCTCATTCACCTTCTTGTGGAGATCGTGGCCAAAGGCGGTAACTTGGCTCTTAATGTCGGACCTCAACCGGATGGCAGAATATCCAAGACGGCCATTTCCCGAATTCAGGGAATGGGAGCTTGGCTGAAGGTTCATGGCGAAGCCATATACGGCACGCGGATTTGCGAGCCTTACTCGGTCGACAACATCCAGTTCACCCAAAAAGACGGCAAGGTTTACGCTTTCTACTTGTACAAGGATGAAAACGAATTCGTTCCAGAGGAGATTCATCTTCCACTTCAGACGGATTTCAGCCGAATCGATCTGGTCGGCGGACAAGACAAACTTGAATGCCGCCGGACGGAGAAGGGCATCGCGGTGAAGCTGCCGGAAGTGGAGCGTCTGGACAAGGCTCCGATCGCCCATGTCTTTCGGATTCAATAGGTAAGGATTGGATTCATCGCCAGAGTTGGTATTTAACAAGAAGTGAAGTAGCGAAGGGGACGGAATCGTTCTGAAGAAGCGGCAGCGGGCGCCTTTGTCTCCGAATTGCTACCTTTGTAAAAGGTTATATTCAAGAAATTTGGGGACAACAGCGATCGGAAGAACGATCCGTAACCGTAGCGGTTAACTCACAAAAGGTATTTTGATTTTATAAGATGGAAAGGTGCTGAGCTGAAATGCAAAAATGGTTTGAGGAAGCGAAACTGGGCATTTTTATTCACTACGGCATTTACGCGGTTGATGGCGTTGCCGAGTCATGGTCTTTTTATAACGGGAGAATTCCATATGAACAATACATGAAACAATTGGACGGCTTTACCGCTTCCAAATTCGATGCGGATCATTGGGCGGACCTGATTGAGAAATCGGGCGCCAAGTATGCCGTGCTTACGACTAAGCATCACGACGGCGTAGCATTGTGGGACACGAAGTACAGCGACTTGAACATCGTGCAGAAAACGCCGGTAAAGCGTGACTTGATTAAAGAGTATGCCGAGGCGATCACGAAAAGAGGCATCCGGCTAGGGATGTATTACTCGCTGATCGATTGGTCCCATCCGGATTATCCGAGCGTATACGAAGGAGGTAAGGTTCCGGAAGACCTAAGCCAGGTCAATAAATACTCGAGTCCTTTGGACGGCGTTCAGGATGAAGAGAAATGGAAGGGATTTTTAAAGTTTAACAATAACCAGCTGAAAGAAGTTTTGACAAACTACGGCAAGGTGGATCTGTTGTGGTTTGACGGGGACTGGGAGCGGAGCGCCAAGCAGTGGAATTTGCCGGAGTTCAAGCATTATCTGCAGTCTTTTAATCCGGATATTATTATTAATTCGAGACTCCAAGGCCACGGTGACTATAGAACACCAGAGCAAGGTCTGCCAATTACAAGGCCAGAAGGTCCATGGGAATTCTGCACCACAATTAATAGTTCTTGGGGTTATGTGCCGACAGATAATCACTATAAGTCACTGAATCAGATCATCCGGATGTTCTGTGACTGCATCTCTATGGGCGGAAATATGCTGCTGGACATTGGCCCGAGAGAAGACGGAACCATCGATGAAAGACAGGAAGAGATTTTGCTTGGCCTCGGGGACTGGATCCGTACACATGAAGAAGCCGTTTTCGGGACGGAAGAAGGCATCATGACGCGTTATTACCTGGGGGGAAGTACCCTTTCCAAAGATAAAAAGACGCTTTATCTCTTTGTCTATGACAATCCGAAAGAGAATGTGTGCCTGAAAGGACTGTGCAATCCGATCAAAAAAATTACCGTGCTGCACTCGGGGAAAGAGCTTAGGCATGAAATTCACGGGGGTGTTCCTTGGTTTAACATTCCGGGAACGACTTGGATTCACTTGACGCCAGAGGATACACATGGACAAGTTACAGTGCTCAAGCTGGAATTTGATGAGGAAGTAGAAATGTACGGCGGCTCCGGAGCCGTTGTAACACATAACTAGCGGCTCTTTGGTTATTTTTAGCACCACGGGAAGTGTAAGGAGTGGTACAGTATCAGTTGAACCTGATCTTGGAAGAAACTATGACGCATGTGTAAGAGTTTAAAAATGATCAATAAATTAAGGATGTCCGGAGGAAATAACATGAACCGAAGTGGAGTACCTGAGCCGAGGATTGAATACGCTCCCAATCATTACATTTGCCAGCGTGCGGTGGAGCCACTTGTTTTGGATGGCCGTATTGATAAGTCGTTTTGGCAAGCAGCGGAATGGACGGAGGAGTTCGTTGATATTGAAGGCGATCTTCGTCCAAAGCCGGCGAAGCAAACCCGCGTCAAAATGCTATGGGATGATGAATATTTCTATTTCGGAGCAGAGCTGATCGAGGATCAAATTTGGGCGACGCTCACGGAGCGGGATTCGGTGATTTATTATGATAACGACTTTGAAATCTTCATTGATCCGGATGGAGACACGCACCAATATTACGAATTCGAGATCAATACGCTGAATACGGTATGGGATTTGCTGCTCGTCAAGCCTTATCGCGACGGGGGACCGCCAGTCAACGGCTGGGACATCAACGGGCTGAAGACTGCGGTTTACATTGAAGGTGAGCTTAATCGTCCTGAAGCGGAGAACCGGAAATGGAGCGTGGAGGTCGCCATTCCGTGGAAGATCCTTAGAGAATGCGCGGCGGAAACGCGTCAGCCAGTGAAAGGTGAATTTTGGCGCGTGAATTTCTCCCGTGTCGAGTGGCAAACGGAAGTGAAGGATGGCAAGTACAGCAAGGTTTTGAATCCTGATACCGGCAAGCCTTATCCAGAAGACAATTGGGTATGGTCGCCGATGGGCATTATCAATATGCATTATCCCGAACTATGGGGGTATGTCGTGTTCGCTGATGGAGACGGCCCGGATTCCTTTGAACTGCCGCAGGACGAGCGCATAAAATGGGAGCTTCGCAGACTTTATTACCGCGAGCGCAATTATTTCGAAGCGAACGGCGAGTTTACGAAGGACGCAAACCTGCTAATGGGCGAAGATGAATGGAGCATCACACCGGTAATCGAGACGACGCGGAGTCTGTTTCAGATTACGGCTCCTTCATCGGACGGGACCACTTTATATTGTATCCGCGAAGACGGAAAGCTGTGGAAGGAGTGAACGGAAAAATGACGATGCAGACCTCTGTATTCTCATTGGATCAAACGGCAATGGAGCTGATCGAACGCAAACTCCGTGAAAAGCGGCAGATGGCGCAGGCCAGAGAACATGAGCTGTTTGATGTTTTTCAGGAGGATTTGACGGAAGAAGAAACTTGGGCGCTTAAATATCTGTTTGCATATATGCCCGTGAACGATATGGCCGATTACGACGGGGCCTTATTCTTAAGCCATGTCCGCCGGACGCTTGAAATCCGCAAGCAAATGCCTTGGGGAAGCCGTGTACCGGATCATTTATTCCTGCATTTTGTATTGCCTTATCGGGTAAACACGGAGAATATCGAGGATTCCCGCGGTATTTTGTATGAGGTCTTGTCAGAACGGACGAAGTCATTATCCATGGCCGACGCGATTCTGGAAACGAACTACTGGTGTCACGAAAAAGCAACTTACATAGGCAGCGATTTGCGGACGATATCGCCGCTGACGATGATCCGGAATGCACGTGGACGTTGCGGTGAGGAATCCACGTTAGCCGTTGCTGCTCTGCGAAGCATTGGCATTCCTGCCCGTCAGGTGTACACGCCGCGCTGGGCACATTGCGATGATAACCACGCGTGGGTGGAGGCTTGGGCCGACGGAACTTGGTATTATATCGGCGCATGCGAGCCAGAAGCCCGTCTGAATCAAGGCTGGTTCACTCCGCCTGCCCGCCGGGCCATGTTGATTAATACACGCATATATGCGGATTATCCGGGACCAGAGAACATTACACTTGCCGATGAATGGTTTACGGAAATCAATTTGCTCGAAAATTATGCGCCTACCCGGACGATTACCGTTTTGGTAAAGGATGGCCAAGGGAATCCCGTCAGCGGGGCTGACGTGCATTTTGAGTTGTTTAACATGGCTGAATTTTATCCGATCGCAACGATTCCGACGAACGAGCGGGGAGAAGCTTCTTTCAAAACCGGCTTCGGTGATTTGTTGATTCGTGCGGTACAGTATGGCAAGTGGGGCGAAAAGAAAATTACGGTTGCAGACAGCGACCGTTACGAGATCGTCCTTGACCAGACTTCGCCGCCGTCTGGAACGATGGATTTGGACATGGTTCCTCCGCCGGAACGCGAGGGAGAAGCAATAGAACCACTGTCCGAAGAAAAGATCCAAAGACATAACAGCCGTCTGGAAGAAGGAACGAAAATCCGGACGGGTTACGAAGACACATTCCTGACCGAATCGGAAGCTGTGGAACTTGCTGGTGAGGCCGGGCTTCCAGCGGAGCGGGTATGGGATATATTGCGCAAGGCGCGCGGGAACTGCTGCGAAATCGCCGCCTTCCTACGTGAACGCTCCACGGAGTACGGAGAATGGCCGCTGCGGCTGCTCGAGAGCCTGAATGAAAAAGATCTGGTGGATACGTTCAGTGAAACGCTGGATGACCATTTGATTGATTCCTTGGCACAGCGGGGGGATCTTTCCGAAGATACATTCACTCAATATGTACTTTGTCCACGTGTGCTGCACGAGATGATTATGCCGTATAAAAGATTCTTCCAGGCAGCATTCACCACCGTGGAAGCTGCAGCGTTTAAGGCTGATCCTTCCCTGCTTGCCCGCAATCTGGACGAAGGTTACGGAAGATGGGAAGACCTTCCGAACCTGAAGGGGAAAGGAAACCCGGTTGGCACGTACAATCTGATGAAAGGGGATCCCGTCTCGCTGGATATTCTCTTCGTCGCTATTTGCCGCAGTCTGGGCGTTCCGGCACGGCTGCATCCGAGCGAGCTGAAGCCGCAATATATGGCAGGCGGAAGCTGGGTAGATGCTGTGCTGAATGCATCCGCCCCGCAGGAAAAGGAAACGAAAGATTGGGGTGCGATTCGACTGCTGCAGGATCACGAAGCCGCTGCCGAAGCGCCTGCCGCTTCCTATTCCGAGAATTTTACGTTTGCCCGGCTGGAGAACGGGATCTATAAAACACTTTTCTTCCCATACGGTCATAAGGATGTATACGATGAACCGTTTGAGGTGGAACCAGGCTCGTACCGGATGACTTCGGGCGTCCGTCTGAAGGATGGCACCGTGCAAGTGCGCTTTACTTATTTCAAGGTACACGCCGGAGAACAAAACGATGTTGTGCTGACTTACCGCCAAACCGTACACGACATTCCGGTTCTGGGAACGGTAGATCGCACCAGTACGCTTTCGACGCTGGACGGAGCAAACAATACGCTTGGAGACTTGATCGGCATGAATGGTGCGATTGCAGCCTGGATAGAGCCGGAACGGGAACCGAGCAAGCATTTGTTTAGAGAAATCGGCGAGCTGACCGAGTCGTTTGCGGAGCTTGGGGCGCCGATCGTGCTGATCATCGGCGATTCGGAATGGACCGCGTCGTTTAATCCGGCCAATTATCCGAAGTTGCCGCCGAGCACCATATTTGTCCGGGATTCCTCATATGCTTCATTACCGGATATCATTTCACATTCTCCGGCTCAGGAGGCCGGTTATCCGCATCTCTTCGTATTGGATGGCCAGGATCAAATTCGCTACACGGCCTCGGGATATAAAATTGGAACTGGTAAAGAAGCGTTGCAGGTATTATCTGCTGTCTGGCAGGAATCTATGGAACGGAGTGAAGTGTAATGACGAAGCGGAACTATATCGTCGCCGGTTATGCCGTTGACGCCAAGTTACCCGACATGACGCGGGAAGACTTGATGAAACTCACCCATCTCAACGTAGCCTTCGGCCATGTGGTCGATCATCGGATTTCGACGGATCATTTGAAAAACCTGGGCAAACTGCAGGAGATCAAGCAAGAGCATCCCGAACTGTGTATCCTGCTGTCCGTCGGCGGATGGAGCGCAGGTGGTTTTTCAGAAGCGGCTTCAACTGAAGCGGGGAGAAAAAGCATGGCGGAATCGACAGTCCGCATCTTGACGGATTATCCGTTTGACGGGATCGATCTCGATTGGGAGTATCCAAGCTACGGAGAGGCCGGAATTGCATCCAGTCCCGATGACAAGACAAACTTTACACTGCTTCTCAAAATGATCCGGGAAGCGCTCGACCACAAAGGAGCTCAGGACGGACACCACTACCTGCTCACGATCGCCGCAGGGGCTGACCAGTATTATGTGGATGGCACCGAAATGGATGAAGTGCAGAAGTACCTCGATTTCATTCAGTTGATGACCTATGATATGCGCGGCGGCTTCCAGGTGCTGACCGGACACCATACGAACCTGTATACACCGACAGGGGATTTGTTCCGCATCAGTACGGATGCCTCCGTCAAGATGTTTATGCGTGCGGGCGTTCCGAAAGAGAAGATTGTGATCGGGGCCGCTTTCTATTCCCGTATTTGGAATCAGGTGCCGGACCGCAACCACGGTCTTCACCAAATGGCAGGTACTACCGGTGGGTACGGTCCAACTTTTACAACACTTGTAGCTGACTATATCAACAAAAATGGATACGCCCGGTATTGGGATGAGGAGGCATGTGCGCCGTATCTTTACAACGGTTCCAGCCTGATATCCTATGATGATGAAGAATCAATCGGGCATAAATGCGAATATGTGAAAAACAACAGTCTGGCAGGAATCATGTTCTGGGAATACAGCTGTGACAACACGCATCAATTGCTTGATGCAATGAACCGTGGACTTAAATAATGGATTTTAATAATATTTGATTGCGAAGGTTGAAGGCTTACGGCATAATCCGGTGATGATCCAGAAGATCATTTAGAAGGAATAATTGCCGTGCCCGCAGCCTTCTTTTTTTGAAGATAGCAGAAAGTATAAACTTCAGGGAAACACATTCCATTCTGATATCGTCCCTACTTAGAGGGGATTCATGAATACATATGGAACTAAATAGGGGGATCCTTCCGGGTAAGTATTTTCTTTCAAAAAGGATTGCAGCAAATTATAGCTACGATGATAACGAAGCGGGGGTGCAAAAATGAAAGAGATGATCACATTGAAGCGGTTGTCCGAACCATCGGATGTAGCCATTCTGAACGAGGCATTTTCCCACCACTTTGACTGGTTCAGACAGGGAGATTATTATGACCGCTGTCTGAAGGAGAACGAGGAAGGGACTCGGATCACTTTGATGGCCTATTATGGGGATGCCCTGGCAGGGTGCTGTCACCTGCTGCGAAGGTCTAAATACCCTTATTTTCAGGAACATAATATACCCGAAATTAATGATCTGAACGTGTTTCCGGAATACCGGCGCAACCATATCGCCAGCCAAATATTTGATGAGTTCGAAAGTATAGCTTCCAAAACATACTCGCATATAGGTCTCGGCGTCGGATTATACGAGGATTATGGAAATGCGCAAAAAATGTATACGAAACGCGGATATGTGTTGGACGGACAGGGCATGACCTATAAAAATATAAAGGTGACGCCTGGCGAGCCCGTGATGGTTGATGATGATTTGGTGGTTTATTTGATCAAAGAGTTGTAGAAGTGCATCTAAAAAACATTTTAAAGATATGAAAGAAGCAGGTGAACCATGATTCAATTTTCAAACGAAAAAGTGACGGTCTTCCAAAGCATTTTATTCCAAACTACCTCCACCGTCATTCAATTGGAGGATCTGATCCTCGTCGTGGACCCAAACTGGCTTCCTCATGAGATCCAGGAGATCAAGGACCATGTGGACGCGGTTAAAGGAGACAAACCCTGTTATTTGCTGTTTACGCACGCGGACTACGACCATATTATCGGGTACAAGGCTTTTCCAGGGGCAAAAATCATCGGAAGCGCGGGGCTCGCGAACTACCCGGAAAAAGAGCATAAGCTGAAGCTAATCCGCAATTTTGACGCTACCTATTACGTGACTCGTGATTACCCGATAGAATTTCCGGAGCTGGATATTGTCATCGGCGAGGACGGTCAGCGAGTTGCGATCGGTTCCACCACGCTTACCTTTTACCTGGCCCCGGGCCATACCGAAGATGGCTTGTTTACGGTGATCGATTCGGCGGGGGTTTTTGTGGCAGGCGATTATTTATCGGATTTCGAGCTGCCTTTTATATACCACAGCGCTAGGGCGTATGAACAGACGATCCGCAAGGCTGAGCAGATTTTGCAGGACCACCCGGTACAGCTGCTTATTCCTGGACATGGACAGCATACCACCAGCCGCGCCGAAATGGACCGTAGGGTGAACATGGCACTGGATCATCTGAAGCGAATGAAACAGGCGATACTCGCAAATGACGAGCAGGCTTTGGAACAGTTGAAGCTTGAGCATGGTTTTCTATCCGATACGACAGCAGAATGCCATAAAGACAATGTGAAAATTATGCGGCAGGAGCTCCTGGAAGAAACGGCAAAGGAGGTTTGACAATGAACTATACGATTCGCCCGTTAACTGAACAGGATGTGACTTTTGTGCGGCAGCAAGGAGCAGCGGAATAAAAGTAACGGAGGATTGGACTTGAAAATATACAATTTTGGCAGTGAAAACGGAAAAGACATCCATGCATACGGCAGCAAGCAGCTTGTAATGACACGGATTCTAAGCAGCTCCGCAGACCTGCAAACAGGATGCATGCATTTAGGTCCGAACGGAGTTGTGAGCTACCACCAGGCAACAACGCCGCAGTTGTTTTTAGTCATCAGCGGAGAGGGCTTTGTTAAAGGGTATGAAAATGAAGAGCAGCGGATTCAGGCCGGCAGTGCTGCTTTTTGGGAAGCAGGAGAATGGCATGAAACGAGAACGGAACATGGACTGTCCGCAATCGTGATCGAAGGGATTTCGATGAACATATATTTGGAGTAGAGTACAGTACAGCAAACCTGTTGAACAAAGGAGATCGCTATGCGGATTATCGTTACAGGCGGAGCCATCATTCAGGATGCATGGGGACGTATTTTACTCCAGCGGCGTTCGGATTATGGAGACTGGGGATTGCCTGGCGGCGGCATGGAGCCGGGAGAACTGATTGAAGACACGATGAAACGTGAGGTTTGGGAAGAAACGGGATTGGATGTGACAGCGTTTCAGCTGTATGGCGTATATAGCGGGTCAAGAATGCAACATACATATCCGGATGGCAATGAAGTAGTGTTTGTAATGTTTATTTTTCACGCAGAAGTGGATTTGCAGGGGAAAATGGCTAGTGACGGGAAACGTCTTCGATTCCGTGATCCTAGGGGTGAGTCCCTTAAGCTCGAATTCAAATCTTTAGAAGAAATAGACCACCTGCCTATCAGCTCCGTGCAAAGACCTGTGTTTGAAGACTTAAAAGTGGAGAAACAAGGGGTTTTAAGATCCTGAGTCCTGATTCAGGATTTGAATTGAGAATTGAGGTGGGGAAATGATCATTTGGGTGAACGGCGCTTTTGGCGCAGGAAAAACGCAAACGACGCATGAGCTTCAGCGGCGGATACCAAATTCCTATATTTATGATCCAGAGAACGCCGGGTATTTTATCCGGAAAAATATCCCCGCGAATATGGCCAAAAGCGACTTTCAGGATCATCAGATATGGCGTGAAACGAATTACGGCATGATCAAGTACATTCATGACGAATATGACGGAACCCTCATCATTCCGATGACAATCGTGGATCCGCGGTATTTTGATGAGATCGTCGGCAGGCTGAGACGGGACGGAATCGTGATTCATCATTTCGCACTTTGCGCCTCTAAGGAGACGCTCCTGAAGAGACTGCGAAGCCGGGGAGAAAATGAGCGTTCATGGGCCGCACAGCAGATCGATAAATGTATCGAGGGGCTATCTTTGCCTATCTTTGAGCGACAGTTGCAGACGGATGCGATGACGATCCCTGAAGTGGCGGAGGCGATTGCGGAAGCTGTAAACATCGAACTGCTGCCCGATAACCGCGGGAAACTGCGCCGCAAATACGATAACCTGCTCACGCAGATCAAGCATATTCGTTTTTTTCAATAAAATGATATGAAAGTGGGATGGACCTGATAACCTTCGAACAAAGGCTGGAAGACTACGCCAGGCTGCTCGTAAATATGAGGGCATGAAGCTCGAACTAAAATTAGGCTTGAGCAGGTTCGCGATCATGTTGTATGATTCCACCAATATATTCCTAAGAAGTTTAGAAGAAAAGAGGTGAACACCCATGAAATTAGTCATTATTTTTGGGCCGCAGGCCGTGGGAAAAATGACGGTAGGACAGGAACTTGCGAAAGTAACGGATTTGAAACTGTTTCATAACCACATGACCATCGATCTTGTTTCCAACTTTTTTAGTTACAGCTCACCTGCAGGCAAACGCTTAGTTCATTTGTTTAGGCAGGAGATTTTTGAGGAAGTGGCCAAAAGTGATCTGCCCGGATTGATTTTTACGGTTGTGTGGGCATTTGATCTGCAAGGTGACTGGGATTATGTGGAGAAGATCAGCCATATTTTCGAATCCCAGGGCGGTACGGTGTATTATGTTGAACTGGAAGCAGACATGGATGAGCGGCTGGAGCGCAATAAAAGCCCGCACCGGCTTAGTCACAAACCGACCAAAAGAGATCTGGAATTCTCCGAACGGGATCTGCGGGAGACCATGAAAAACCACCGGCTTAATTCCTCGGAGGGGGAAATCAAACACCCCCATTATTTGAGAATAAACAATACGAATTTGAGCCCTGAAATGGTAGCGAAGATGATCAAGGAGAAATTTGAGTTCTAATCTTTTTGTCTACTTGATCACTGATTTCCAAGGGTACGCATCCCATTTACTGTATATCGTCCTTTTCTGGTCTGCAGGTCGAACAAATGCGGGAGAAGGCACCATACCGGAATATGCGATGGGTTTTCCGTTTCACTTTATTTGGTACAGAGATTTTGATGTTGTCCCATCTAATAAGTTTTTCCTATTTACAGCAAACGGGTTTAAAAAAACAGAAATTAATTTGATCTATTATTTCTTGTCTGCTGCCGTTATTTACCTGGCTCTTTGGCTGTTCATCAGAATATATAAGTCATTTCAGAATCATAGATGATGAGAGCTGTACGGCAAGATCATCTCAAGAGGAGGCAATTTTTTTATGGATAAGATCATTTCATATTACAATAATTTTGACGAGTGGGGACGTTTGGAGCGGGAGCCTATCGAATTTATCATTAATATGCATCATATCCAAAGCCTGCTTCCGCCAGAGGGACATATCCTGGACAACGGCGCTGGGCCGGGAAAATATTCGATTGAGCTGGCTAAGAGGGGCTATCGGGTCACTCTGACGGATTTAACGTCGAGATCGGTGGAGATTGCAGAAAATAAAGCCAAGGAATTTCAGGTCGAAGATCGATTTGATGGGTTTTATTCGGCAGATGCCAGAGACTTAGGACTGTTTTCGGACAATCGTTTTGACGCCGCGCTGATGCTTGGGCCGCTGTATCATTTGCAAGCGGAAGCAGACCGGGTACAAGCGGTCCGGGAGCTGCATCGGGTAACGAAACCGGGTGGACTTGTTTTTGCAGCCTTTATGACTAAGACCAAGTTTTTAACGAATTCGCTGATGCACCCCGAGCATTGGAAGCCAAATCACACGATTGAGGGCATCCAGCAATTTTTGCAGACAGGAACGTTTGATCATGAAGATGAGGGACGGTTTACTGGAGCCTATTATTTTGACATTGCTGAAATCACCTCGTTTATGGAGTCACAAGGCTTTGAAACTGTGAAGTTGATTGGTTCGAGCAGCATTGCGGGTGCCATGACACCGGAGCAGTGGGAGTATTGGTCCCGGCAGGGGGATGAGACCTATCGGCAAATCATGGACATCATCATGAAAGAATCCGAAAATCCGTATTTGCTCGGATCGGCTTCCCATCTACTTTATATTGGCAGGAAGATTTGATCAGAAATGAGCATGTCGCTTTACAAACCGTTATGCTTATCTATCTCATTTTGGGCATTGTTTGCGCCTTTTTGCTGTATGGAGGAGATTCATTGTTTATCGGGTCAGAGCTTGCGATTTCATTGATTTACATATTGTTGTTGCAACTTTGTTTTCGGACAACGAATTCACCTAAAGGGAGAGATACCGATTAAAATCCGGATTATAGGATCATGCGGCAGCGGCAAATCTTACATCGCACGCGAGTGCTCACGGATGCTCGAGATCCCTCATTATGAAACCGATAACTTTGTATGGGAGCGCGGCGAAGAACAGCGTAGGTTTCCGATAGAGATAAGAGATGCGCTTTTAAAGCAGGCGGTTGGCAGCGAAGCCTGGGTTATTGAAGTCGTTCATCATAAATGGGCGCAGGAGAGTTTTACAGAGGCCGATTATATTTTCATCATTTGCCCCAACAAGTTTGTCCGTGATTTCAGAATATTACGAAGATTCTTTCGGACGCGCCTGGGGCTCGAACATGAGCATTGAAACGCAAGAGCCACGATTGACGGGGGTTGTAACAACGCTCCGGATGATTGGCGGAAAGTGGAAGCCGCTGATATTGTTTATTTTGCTGATGGACGGGACTAAGCGTTTTGGTGAGCTTAGACGGATGATTCCGGATGTATCCCAAGGAACCCTCACCAAGCAATTGCGGGAATTGGAAGAGGATAGGCTGATTGAACGTGTCATTTACCGGGAAATACCTCCGAGAGTTGAGTACAGCATTTCAGAGCATGGCAAATCGCTGCGTCCTCTCCTCGATTGTATGTGCGGCTGGGGTAGAGAACATTTGGCATACATTGATCTAAATGAAGAGAACGAATCATCCTGCTAAATTTTGAATGGTCAAGGCCTGAAATTGCTGAATCAACACCCAACAGGATCACAAACAAATAATCATTTGCGGAAAGGCGTAGGCTCTATGAACTAAATGTTTTTAGCAGGAGCCAGGGGGCTTTTATCTGCACTCATTCCTAGGTATAATCATAGAAACAAAACTAAAATAGACAACGATGCGACCCGGTTTAAGATTGGTAATTTTATTCTTAGGCCGGGCTTTGTTTTAAGATGCTTTAATGCTGTCTGGCACAAACAATTGTGCCGGTTTGTACCGCTAACTGTTCCGGTTTGTGTCGCTAAACGAAACTGGGGAGCGTTATTCCCCCTAAATCGTAGCCTTATCAAATCTAACAAAACTCAGGAGCGTTATTCATTCGAAATATCGCTTTTTCCACCTCGAATTTGCTCAATAACGATTGCCAGTTTCGTTAGAAACTTTGGAAGCACAATTTTGCTCAAATAACGATTACCCGTTTCGTTAGAATTCCAGCAGCCTCATTTCGCCCATAACGATCGCAGTCTTCCGTTAGCAAGTAACCATGTAATAACCGCTTCAGCGGGAAAATAAAGGAGCATGTATGACAGAACAGTCCGAACTCATCAAGCAGGCAGAACATTTTGTAAAAGAGGAATTATCCGGTGAAGCAAGCGGCCATGACTGGTGGCATATCGAACGCGTCCGCAATACGGCACTCGATATCGCGAGAAAGGAACATGCGGACGCTGTTGTGTGCGAGCTGGCAGCGCTTTTGCATGATGTGGCTGACGAGAAGCTGAATGCAAGCAAAGAAGCCGGACTGGATAAGGTTCGCGCCTGGTTGCGTGAGCATACGGCCGATATGAACTTGATTGACCACGTGATGGATATCATCTCGACCATGTCCTACAACGGGGGCCAGAACTCGCCGATGAAGACGCTGGAAGGGCAGGTCGTTCAGGATGCGGACCGTCTGGATGCGCTTGGCGCCATCGGGATCGCACGCACCTTTGCTTATTCCGGGGCCAAAGGCCACATCATTCATGACCCCGAGTTGAGTCATGAAGTGCTCGCGCAAGAGGATTACCGGTCGAACAACAAGACGGCTATCTATCATTTCTATGAGAAGCTGCTGAAGCTGAAAGATTTGATGAATACGTCGTACGCCAGAGAACTGGCCGAGCAAAGGCATGCGTTTATGGAGCTGTATTTGAAGCATTTTTATAGCGAGTGGGCCATGCGTGACCAGCGTGATTCAGATGAAAAACATTGAGGGCTGAGATGTTCAGGAATCGGGAAGGCAAATGATAATTTACATCGAAAGAAGCACGATTCATGAAGCATGCCAGGTCAAGTGAATTGAAAGGAGCAAGGATTCCCATTGAATACTGCCAACCGAATCACCCTGGCGCGGATCGCGCTTATTCCGTTGTTTATGCTGTTTTTCACAAAATGGCCGGCATGGCTGGCTGAATCTAGTGGTCTGATTCGGTTTATGAACGATTATGGTTTGTACATCGCCATTGCCCTCTTTGTGCTTGCTTCGGGAACGGATAAACTGGATGGTTATATCGCAAGAAAGTACAACCAGGTCACTAATTTAGGGAAATTGCTTGACCCGCTTGCTGATAAACTGTTGATTTCCGCAGCGCTCATTATGATGGTGGAGGCGGATATGATTGCCTCTTGGGTAGCAATTATCATAATCGGTCGCGAATTTGTCATTACTGGACTTCGTATGATTGCTTCGTCCCAAGGGATCGCACTGGCCGCAGACAAACTTGGGAAATGGAAGATGGTTTTGCAGGTGGCTGCCATCATTGCCGTTCTGCTTGGTAACATTCCGCTCCAATGGATTAACGCTATTCGTATTGATGATGTTCTGATGCTGCTTGCGGTAGGTATGACGCTGATATCCGGAATTCATTATTTAATGAAAAACTTCAAAGCACTCCGATTAAATGACATGTAACATCGCGAGTTTCCTAAAAACCAACGGAAGGCTTTATCTATGAACTTGCTGGAAGAAACCTGGTCGAAGTGAGACCCACAGGATCCAATCAAAGAGAATTTCAAGTCGTGTTTTAGCTCAGAGTGGGAGGGGGAAAGTGGGTATGATAAGGAAAATCGTCATCGCCGGGGGAACAGGCTTTATCGGGGCTTATCTTGAAAATAAATTCGAAGAACTTGGCTATGAGGTGCGGATCATTTCCAGACAGGCAGGCTATATCTCCTGGGAGGACAAGGAAGGTATCCATGAAGCGCTGGAACATGCCGAAATGCTTATCAATTTGGCCGGCAAGTCTGTCAATTGCCGATATCACGCGCAGAATAAAGCCAAAATTATGAATTCAAGAACGGAAACGACCGGGATATTGGGACAAGCGATTTTGGCCTGCAAGAATCCCCCGGTGCTTTGGATCAATTCCAGCACGGCCACCATCTACCGCCATGCCGAGGATCGCCCGATGACGGAAGCGGAGGGGGAAATCGGCTCCGGTTTTTCGGTGGATGTAGCCAAGGCTTGGGAGCAATCCTTTTTCTCCTTCTCTCTTCCGCATACTCGTCAAGTCGCCCTGCGAATTGCCATCGTTTTGGGGCGGAGCGGCGGAGTCATGATTCCGTATCAAAATCTGGTTCGATTTGGACTTGGTGGTGTGCAGGGGCCTGGCAGCCAAATGTTCAGCTGGATCCATATCGAAGATATCCTGGGCATTATTCTTTTTCTGCGGGACCACCCGGAACTGGGCGGAGTGTTTAATGTCTCGTCCCCGAATCCGGTGAGCAACCGGGAGCTAATGCAGCAGCTCCGTCAATCTTTGAAGAAGCGTTTTGGGCTGGCGTCCCCGGCTTGGCTGCTCGAAATGGGAGCTAGACTCATTCAAACCGAAACCGAGCTGATTCTCAAAAGCCGCTGGGTGATCCCGGAAAGACTTGAACAGGCAGGATATCCCTTCCAATATCCCACATTAAATGAAGCTTTACGCGAAATTGTTCCCTTATAGTGTGTGTTCAAAAAGGTCGGTTTTCAGCACCGCTTTTTGAACAACCTTTTATAAAATGGGATTAGGGCTTCAGTTCATCGCCAAAGAGAGGTACACTACTTGTAATGGACTATATCCGATACATTCCTGAAGGGAGCAG